>CAIMUX010000030.1 GCA_903844735.1 Candidatus Eiseniibacteriota bacterium | reverse complement strand
CTGAACGTGGCGGCGACCTACGTCGACCGGATCAGCAAGGGCGACATCCCGGCGAAGATCAGCGACAGCTACAACGGCGACTTCAACGAGATCAAAAACAACCTCAACGTCTGCATCGACGCGGTCAACGCGCTGGTGGCCGACGCGGGCGTCCTGTCGAAGGCGGCGGTGGCCGGCAAACTGGCGACGCGCGCGGATGCCACAAAGCACCATGGCGACTTCCGGGCCATCGTGGAAGGCGTGAACGAGTGCCTCGACGCGGTGATCGGCCCGTTGAACGTGGCCGCGACCTACGTGGACCGGATCAGCAAGGGCGACATCCCGGCGAAGATCAGCGACAGCTACAACGGCGACTTCAACGAGATCAAGAACAACCTGAACACCTGCATTGACGCGGTGAACTCGCTGGTGGCCGACGCGGCGACGCTTTCGAAGGCGGCGGTGGACGGGAAGCTGGCGACCCGGGCGGATGCCTCCAAGCACCAGGGCGACTTCCGCAAGATCGTCCAGGGCGTGGACGACTGCTTGGACGCGGTTATCGGTCCGCTGAACGTGGCGGCGACGTACGTCGACCGGATCAGCAAGGGCGACATCCCGGCGAAGATCACCGACGCCTACAACGGGGACTTCAATGAGATCAAAAACAACCTGAACACCTGCATCGACGCGGTGAACGCGCTGGTGGCCGACGCGGCGATGCTCGCGAACGCGGCGGTGGACGGCAAGCTGGCGACGCGCGCCGACGCGACAAGGCACCATGGCGACTTCCGCGCCATCGTGCAGGGGGTGGACGACTGCCTGGACGCGGTCATCGGCCCGCTGAACGTGGCGGCGAGCTACGTGGACAGGATCTCGAAGGGGGACATCCCGGAGAAGATCACCGACACGTACAACGGGGACTTCAACACCCTCAAGAACAACCTGAACACCTGCATCGGCGCGGTCAACGCGCTGGTGGCCGACGCGGCCCTGCTCGCGAAGGCGGCGGTGGACGGCAAGCTGGCGACGCGCGCAGACGCGACGAAGCACCAGGGCGATTTCCGCGCCATCGTGCAGGGCGTGGACGACTGCCTGGACGCCGTGATCGGCCCGCTGAACGTGGCGGCCCGGTACGTCGACCAGATCAGCAAGGGCGACATCCCGGCCAAGATCACGGACACCTACAACGGCGACTTCAACACGCTCAAGAACAACCTGAACACCTGCATCGAGGCGGTGAACGCGCTGGTGGCCGACACGGTGATGCTGAGCAAGGCGGCCCTGGATGGCAAGCTGGCGACGCGGGCCGACGCGTCGAAGCACCAGGGTGACTTCCGGGCCATCGTCCAGGGCGTCAATGAGACGCTGGACGCGGTGATCACACCGGTGAATGAAGCGGCCACGGCGCTGGAGCGGGTGGCGAACCGGGATCTGACCGCCCGGATGACCGGGAACTACCTGGGTGACCTCGGCGCGTTCAAGACCTCGCTCAACACCGCGGTCGACAACCTGGACCAGGCGCTGCAGCAGGTGGCGACGGGCGTGGACCAGGTGGCGGCGGCGGCGGCGCAGATCGGACAGGGTAGCCAGGCGCTGGCGCAGGGCGCCAGTGAACAGGCGTCGTCACTGGAAGAAGTCGGCAGCAGCCTGCAGGAGATGGCGTCGATGACGCGCCAGAACGCGGCGAACTCGAAGGAGGCGCGCGGGATGGCGGAGCAGACGCGGGGCGGGTCGAACAAGGGTCTTCAGAGCATGACGCGCCTGAGCGACGCCATGGAGAAGATCAAGGCGAGTGCGGACGCGACGGCAAAGATCGTCAAGACGATCGACGAGATCGCGTTCCAGACGAACCTCCTGGCTCTGAACGCGGCGGTCGAAGCGGCGCGGGCGGGGGACGCCGGGAAGGGGTTCGCGGTGGTGGCCGAAGAGGTGCGGAATCTGGCGATGCGTTCGGCCGAGGCGGCGAAGAACACGGCGAACATGATCGAGGAATCGGTGCAGAACGCGGAGACGGGCGTGGAGCTGAACCAGGAAGTGCTGGGGCAGCTCAAGGAGATCGCCGGCCAGACGAACAAGGTCGGCGAGGTGATGGGCGAGATCGCCGTGGGCTCGGAACGGCAGAGCCAGGGGATCGATCAGATCACCGGAGCCGTCGAGCAGATGAACCAACTGACGCAGCAGAACGCGGCGAACTCGGAGGAGTCGGCCTCGGCGGCGGAAGAGCTGTCGAGCCAGTCCGAGGAGCTGCGGACGATGGTGGCGGCGTTCAAGCTGACGGTGGTGGCGCAGCAGGGGCGGCAGCCGCACCGGTATCAGGGAACCAGCCACGAGGAATTCCGGCAGGCGGCGTAGGCCACCGACACGACCCAGTCCACGCTTTCGGGGCGATGGCTCTCGCCACCGCCCCGAAAGCGTGGGGTCGGTGGGCCAATTGCCGTTTCCGGACGAGGAGAACTCCCGGCCCGGCCCGGGCGTCGCTCCGCCCAGCCCCCTGCCTCGATGAACAGGGGCGTCGTCGGTCCGCAGGTGATGATCGACAGCCGGGCCGAACACACCCCCGGAGCAATGGAATGTCTCACGAGTTGAGGCTGCTCGGAGCCTGAGGAGTGTTCGCGTCGTCACATCTACGAAGATTGTCGTTGACACTACGGAGATCTTCGTATATCATAGAGGCAGCCCAGAGGGGGAGGAACCATGATGAACCCGGCGCAGCCACGTCCGACCACCGCGGAGCTGGCGATCTTGAAGGTCCTGTGGCAGCGGGGACCGTCGACCGTGCGCGAGGTCCTGGAGGTTCTGGAACGCTCGCGCCCAACGGGTTACACCACGGTCCTGAAGACCCTGCAGATCATGACGAGCAAGGAGTTGGTCCAGCGCGATGAGAGCGAGCGCACGCACGTCTATGCAGCAGCCTCGGCGGAACGCCAGATGCTCCGCCGGATCGTGAGCGACCTGATCGACCGGGCCTGCGGAGGGTCGCCCGCGAAGTTGGTCTTGCATGCCTTGGATGCTAGACGAATGTCCGCATCCGAGCTGAAGGAAATTCGCACCCTGCTCGATGAGTTCGAGAAGAAGAACGCTCGCTAGGGGCGTCCGGGCAGGAACAAGAAGGAGTTCGCGAGATGAACCACTTGGTTGGATCGATTCCGGCTCTGAAGGTCATCCTCGACTCGCCGGCGGTGCAGCGTCTGGCCTGGGTGCTGTTGCACTATCTTTGGCAAGGAGCCGCGGTGGGAATCGCGGTCGGAATTGCCTTGCGCTGCCTCCGTCCGGAAGCGGCCCGGCTTCGCGCCGCTGTTGCCTGCCTCGGCCTGGTCGTGTTGGCGGCGCTTCCCCTGGCCACGTTTCTGCGGATGACGGCGGTGCCGGACGCCGTGCCGGCGACGGCATTCCAGGGAGCCACGGCCCGCGGTCCGCAAGATGCCGTCTCCGGGGCGGCGGTGCCGGCATGGCGCGTCACCTCCGCCCGCGGAGTCTGGCCGGACATGTCGCGAGTCATTTCCTTCCTGCCGCGCATTCGCCCTTGGGCACTCTCCCTTTGGCTGCTCGGCGTGGCGGCGGGAAGTGCTCTCTGGTTCCGTTCCTGGCTGGCGCTCCGACGTCTATGCCGCGGCGCACGGCCGGCGGCCGAGGAGTGGACGGAAGCAGCGCGGGTGGCCGCGCGCCAGCTCGGTCTGCATCGTGTGGTCCCGATCATGCAGTCCGAGAAAGTATCCGCGTTCTTCGTCGCCGGACAGCTACGTCCGATCATTCTCGTCCCGGCCGCGTCTGCGGGCGCGCCGGACGCCGGCGACCGCGCGCGCGTTCTGGCCCACGAGCTGGCCCACCTGGTTCGCCGCGATCCCTGGATCAACCTCTTGCAGTCCTGGACGGAAATCCTGCTCTTCTTTCACCCCGCCGTCTGGTTTACGTCGGGCAGGCTTCGGGTGGAGCGGGAGCATTGCTGTGATGACCTCGCGGTGGAGGCGTGCGGCGACCGGCTTGGCTATGCGAAAGCCCTGGCCGCCCTGGAAGAGGCCCGGCGGACCCTGCCGGCGTTCGCTCTCGGTGGCGGCGTCTCCTTGAAGCGAAGGGTTGCACGAATTCTTCACGCGCCCCAGTGCGTGGTCAACCACTCCGGCAGCAAGACGGCAGTCGCCGCGCTGGCGGCGCTCTGTCTGCTGGTCACCGGCGCAGCCATTCCCGCCGCGCCGGGAGGGGAGCCGGGCGACGCTCACCCGGAGGTGGTGTTCGCGCGGCTCATACAGGCCTATGCCGACCGCAATCTGGAACTCTACATGACCTGTTTCACGGACGACTTCGTCTTCGAACACGGAGAGGGGACCGGCAACATCTGGAACCTGGATGCGGAACGTACCTCCACGGGAAACATGTTCCGCGCCCCGTACGTCGTGCGCGCGACCATGACGATCCTGGATGATCAAGCGGTGACCCGCAGGAGCGGGCCGAACGAATGGATGATTGATCGCGTCTCGGTTGACATTACCGTCGGCTATCTGAAGGATGGGAAGGTGGAGCAGATGAAGGTAGGGGACGACGAACCGGGCCTCCATCGCTTCACGATCCGCCTGATCGACGGCCCCCAGCCGGAGTACCGGATCTGCCACTGGCTGAATATCCCCGCGAGCAAAGTGGATACTCTGGGCACGTCACCAGGCCGGTGACTGCGCGGCGGCGGACGGTGACTGGAACATCTCTTGGGTAGATCGTGAGTTGCCGGCGCAAGGCAGCGCTCTCGAGAGCCGGATTGGTCCGGGACAGAAGCGCCGCCCGGAAAGGGACGATGAGCGAGGATGTCAGTGTCTCCATAACGTTTCGAAGCGTATCACGAAGAGGCGGCAACCTCGCGGGAGGCGAGTTAGAGGATTTTCGCGGACAACGGGTACAAAGGAGTAGGCTTGGCGCGTGCTCAAAGCAGATGCGACAGCCACCCGATTGAGGTTACCACAACGTTCCGGAGTCGACGTCCGGGAGGAGTCTCCCCCGCGCCCCGAGCGGCTCCTCGTAGCCGTGAGCGCCAGCCCGACGGCGACCCGGGTCATATATGCTGCCGCCAACATGGTCGCCTCGTTCGGGTTCGCCTGGATCGTCGTGCACGTGGAGAAGCCCGGGGAACTCGGACCGGGCGAGCGCGACGATAGCCGGCTCGCGCAGACGCTCCACCTCGCCGAGTCGCTCGGGGCCGAGGTCGTCTCGCTCTTCGGGAACAGCACCAGCGGCGAGATCTTAGCCTACGCGCGCGCCCGGGGTGTGACCCGCATCGTCGTCGGGAAGCCCGGTGGAAGCTGGTGGCGGCATCGCCTGCTCGGTTCGCTCGTCGACGACTTAGTGCGCGGGAGTGACGACATCGACATCTACGTCATCCGCGGGGCCGAGGAGTCCGCGGTGCGACGCGACAGCCTCATCCCCCTGACCCGGACCGGGCCGCGCAGCGCCTATCTCCTCAGCGTGCCTGTTGTCGCGGTGGCAACCGGTGTGGCGAGCCTTCTCTCCCGGCACTTAGTCCCCGGCGATCTCACGATGATTTATCTCGTCGGCGTGGTCTTCGCCGCGGTCCGCCTCGGACCGGGCCCGTCGATGCTCGCGTCGATCCTCAGCCTCGTCGCCTTCAACTTCTTCTTCGTGCCCCCGCGCTACACCCTCTCGGTCTGGGATTCCCGGTACCTGCTGACCCTGGCGGTGATGCTGGCCGTGAGCGCGCTCACCGGCTCGCTCGCGGGGAGATTGCGGACGCAGGCAGCGGCCGCCCGCGTTCGCGAGCAGCGGATCGCGTCGCTCTACGCCTTCTCGCGCGAGTGCACCAGGGCTTCGGACCTCGAGTCGGTCGTGCCCCTGGCAGAGCGTTTCATCGGGGAGATGGCCGGCGCGGAAGTCTGGCTCTTTCTGCCCAATGCCCATGGAGGGCTGGAGCCGGCCCCGGGCATCACCTCCGCCTTCGCCCTGAGCGCGGAAGAGCGGGCCGCGGCGCAGTGGGTGTTCGAGCACGGCCTCATGGCGGGCCGCGGCACTGACACCCTGCCGGATCTGCAGGCACTCTACATGCCCCTGGTCGCCCCCCGGGGAACGAACGCGGTCCTTGGACTCTTCGTGGAGGATGGCTCGCCCGTCGATCCGGACCGCATCCGACTCGTGCAAGCACTTGCCGGACAGGTCGCGATCGTGCTCGAACGGGCCCAACTGGCCGGGGAAGCGCATCACGCCCAGGTCCAGGCCGAGTCGGAGCGGCTCCGGGACGCCCTGCTGAGCTGTGTGTCGCATGATCTGCGCACCCCGCTGGGTACCATCAGCGGGGCGGCGAGCAGTCTGGCGGATCCGGACGCGTACGTTCCGGAGGAGTCCCGCCGGGAGCTGGCGCAGTCGATCTACGAGGAGTCCGAGCGGCTCAACCGTCTCGTGGGCAACTTGCTGAATATGACGCGGATCGAGTTCGGGGCCGTCGCCCTGCAGAAGGACTGGCTCCCGGTGGAGGAGGTCGTGGGCTCCGCGCTGACCCGGCTCGGGAAGCTGCTGCGGGACCGCCCGGTGACGATCCGTGTGGCCGAGGACATGCCCATGGCATCGCTCGATGGCGTGTTGATCGAGCAGGTGCTGGTGAACCTGATCGAGAACGCGCTCGCTCACAGTCCCGATGGGGTGCCCGTCGAGATCGGCGCGTCCGTCCTGAACGACCGGCTGGTGATCGAGGTGTCGGATCGGGGCGACGGGATTGCGGCGGGGGCCGAGGATCGGATCTTCGAGAGTTTCGCCACCTCGCAGCCCCAAGGCCGTTCTCACGGGATCGGGCTCGGACTCGCGATCTGCAAGGGCTTCGTCGAGGCGCACGGCGGGACGATCCGCGCCGAAAACCGCCCTGGCGGTGGCGCGGTGCTCCGCTTCGCTGTCCCGGTCGGAGACGGCCCGCCACCCATGCCGTCCGGCGACACGGACGAGGACGAGGAAGGGCCCGCCGCATGAGCTCTGCCGGCAAGGTCACGGTCTTGGTTGTGGAAGACGAGCCGCAGATCCGTCGGTTCCTGCACACGTCCCTCGCGGGGCAGGGCTACCGCATCCTGGAAACCGCCACCGGGCGCGAAGGATTGTCGATGGCGGCCTCTCATACTCCGGATCTGGTGATCCTGGACCTTGGACTTCCCGACATGGACGGCCTCGACATCATCCGCGAGGTTCGCGCGTGGGGGAACATGCCGATCCTCGTCCTGACCGCCCGCGGCAAGGAACGGGACAAGGTAACCGCCCTGGATGCGGGAGCGGACGACTACGTCACCAAGCCGTTCGGAATGGCTGAACTCACCGCCCGGATGCGAGTCCTGCTGCGGCATGCCGCCACCCGCGGTCTTGACGATCCATCCGCCGTCATCATCGGTGGGCTCACGATCGATCTCGCCCGGCGCGCCGTCCTCCTCGACGGGACTCGGGTGCGGCTCACGCCGCGTGAGTACGCCACCTTGGCGGTGCTCACCCGGGCGCGGGGCAAGGTCGTGACCCATCGCCAGTTGCTGCAGGAAGTCTGGGGCCCCGAGTTCGTCGAGCAGTCGCACTACGTTCGGATCTACCTGCAGCGCCTCCGCAGCAAGCTGGAGGCGATCCCGGCGCGTCCGCGGTACCTCATCAGCGAGCCCGGGGTGGGGTATCGATTGGTGGACGAGTGAGGTGCGCTCTGGCCCGCGGGCTGGTCGACTCAGAGGTCGTACCTGCCCGACCCGCGGCTCGGCGGCGAAGAGGTCCGGCAAGGTCCCGATGCAAGATGGGCCCATCCTGACCCGGTTGCACATGTCGGATGCAGGTGGTCAGGGTTTCTGCCCCACATCGAGACCGATCCAGACCGACTTGATGTTCACGAACTCCCGGATGCCGAAGGCCGCCAATTCACGTCCGTAGCCCGAGAGCTTGATCCCGCCGAACGGCAGCCGCGGGTCGCTCTTGACGATGCCGTTGACAAACACCGCCCCCGCCTCGATCCGGGGGACCAACCGCTCCGCTCGGACCGGGTCGGCACTCCATAGGCTGGCGCCGAGCCCGAAGGGAGTGGCGTTGGCCAGGTCAACCGCTTCGTCTTCCGAGGAGACGCGCACCACCGCCGCCACCGGGCCGAACGTTTCCTCGTCGAAGGCGGCCATGCCGGGACGCACGCGATCGAGCAAGGTGGGAGGGTAGAACCACCCGGGTCCGGCTATCGGCTTCCCGCCGGTGACGAGCGTGGCGCCCTGCCGCACCGTCGCCTCGACCTGAGCGTGCAGGTCGCGCCGCAGGTCCTCGCGCGCCAGCGGTCCGACGCGGGTGGCGCGATCGAGCGGGTCTCCCACCGGCAGCGCCTCGAGCTCTGCGTGCAAGGCGGCGACGAACCGATCGCCGAGGGGCTCCATCACCAGGAAGCGTTTCGCGGCGATGCAGCTCTGCCCTGAGTTGACCGCGCGTGCGCGAGCGGCCCAGGATGCGGCATGGAGCGGGTCCGCGTCATCGAGCACGATGAAGGGGTCGCTCCCGCCGAGCTCCAACACTGTCTTCTTGAGCAGTCGCCCCGCAAGTGAGGCGACCGCTGACCCCGCCGGCTCGCTTCCGGTGAGCGTAACCGCCTTGACCACCGGGCTTCCCAGCAGCTCCTCGATCCGCGAGGAGGGCACGAGCAGCGAACGGAAGACGCCCCGGGGTGTTCCCGCGCGGTGGAGAATCTCCTCGATCGTGAGGGCGCAGCGCGGGACATTCGAGGCGTGCTTGAGCAGGGCGGTATTCCCCGCCATGAGCGCGGGGGCGACAAAACGGAAGACCTGCCAGAACGGGAAGTTCCAGGGCATCACCGCGAGGATTGTTCCCAGCGGATCAAAACGGACATAGCTGCGCACGGCATCGGTGGCCACCGGTTCGGGTGCCAGCATCGCCTCGCCATGGTCGGCGTAGTGCTCGCAGACCCAGGCGCACTTCTCCGCCTCGGCCTCGCCCTCCACCACCGGCTTGCCCATCTCGCGAGCCATGAGCCCGCCCAGAGCGGTCTTCTCTTCGCGCAGGATGGCGGCGACGCGGCGCAGACACGCGGCTCTCTCGGTGCAAGGGGTCATGCGCCAGGAGCGGAAGGCTTCGGCGGCCTCCCCCAGGGCGGTTGTCACGGCGACGGTGTCGTGAGCGGGGAAGGACTCGATGAGCGTCCCGGTGGCTGGATTTCTCGACTCGATGGTCACGGCGCGGTCCTCCGGTTGGCGGGCGACCTCGGCGCTTCGGCTGCCGGGGTCTTGAACCTCGTCATCAAGGCGATGTACCTACTGCGGGTGAGAGAGCCGAGGAGGACTCGTTGATCAAGCCCTCCTTCTCGACCCGTCGCAGCCGCTTGATTCGGCACTCCTCGCGCAGCGCATCTCCCCATGTCCCTACTTCGCGTGACCACGCCAGGACCACGGGGCGTCTCCCCCGCGTGTAGCGGGAGGCGAGCCCGGCGTCGTGCCGTCGGAGACGAGCCGCGAGGTCCTTGGCACTGCCCGCATACAACGAGCCGTCGCGGCAGCGCAGGAGATAGACGAACGCCACGAGCTTACCTCGGCCGGTCGCGGCGGCGGCGAGGCAACGTAGCCTTGGGCGTCGGGCGAGGCAGCGGCGTCAGCAGAAGCAGTGTCTCGAGATTCGTCGTGCCGGCGAACAGATCGAGGGGGACCGCGCGCTGCACCTGGTAGCCGGCCTTCAACCAGGCCGCGATCTCGCGCGGAATCTCGTCGGTGCCACAGCAGAGATGGACGACGCGCAGCGGCGCCCGGGCGGCGAGAGCCTGGGCGACACCCGGTTCCGTACCTTGCCGCGGCGGATCGAGAAGAATGACCTCGGAGGTACGGGGAGAGCGCAGGCGGTCGGTGAGGAACGGGCCGTCAATTCGCCCCGAAACGAAGTGAACCCGCTCCGCGCAACCCAAATGCGCGGCGTTGGCGCGCGCTGCTGCGATGGCCGGACCGTCGAAGTCCACCCCGAACACCCGAATGGCCTCGCGGCCTGCGGTCAGCGAAAACAGACCGTAGCCGCAGTAAAGATCGAGTAGGTCGCACCCGTCGATCGGTGCGAGGAAGGAGCGCACGCTCTCGGTCATGACCGTCAACATCGCGCCGTTCACCTGCGAGAAGACAGTCGGAGGAAAGCGCAGCCGCATTTCACCGGCGTCGACCTGCAGCCAGTCGGGCCCGAACAGCCGCTTGAACGACAGCGACTCGGCCGGCCGGTGCGCCTCGATGTAGTACTCCGACCGGGTCGGGTCGAGGTAGAGAAAACCTGCCCGCACTCCCAGTAAGGTCTCCGCCTGCAGCGCCTCGGCGAGCAGCTTGGCGGCGCGAACCACGCGGGCGTCGAACACGCGGACGTTGAGGATGACGGCGAGTCCTCCGGCCGAGCCGCGGACGATCACCCAGTTGAGAGCTGCCGCCAGGGGCTGAGCCGCGGGCCGCCCGATCCGCTCGATGAGAAATGCGTAGACGGCCCCGTGCTCCGGTAGATCAAGCGCGGAGGGGGCGAGACCACGCACGGAGGGAGTGATGCCTCGTCCGGACGGCGCGAGGCTCGGGGCAGAGGACGGGATGTTTCTCCCAGGATGCCCACGGTCCCGCGCGGAAGGTGGGGAGTCCTGCCCGGATGGCAGGACGTCACGCCCGGACGCCGCGCCGCCCCGCTCGCGCTGTGGGGCGCCCGGGAACGAGAGAGTGAGGCCCTTGGCGCCCCACGCTGCGCGTCGCTTGGAGGTTGTGCGGTAGCCCCGCGGAACGGGGGCGGCGACGATCGGCTCGGGTCGGCCCGGCAGGTTCTCCGCCTGCCAGAATGTCCACAGCGCGTCTTCCTTGAGTGCGAGTTCCTTGGCGTAGACGAGACCGGCGAACGGCTCGGGGTGGTGGGCTGGCTCCAGAACGAGGCGCCTTTGTGCGGCGATGCCGCGGAGGATGTCGGTGAAGCTCATGGGGAGAGACTACATCATCCGGGTGCGAGACCGGCCGATCATTCCGGCGGCCCCTACTCGACCACCTTCACGGAATACTGCTTCCGGCAGGCCGATCCGAACACCCCGATGCCGCCGTTGACTCCGGCGCTGCGCTCCGGGTAGTCGCGATACAGGTAGTTGTAGTAGTTCTCATCGATCGAGAAGATCCCTACTTTGTATTGGCCATAGAACCACATCATGTCCCCGTAGAAACCGACGAGATAGCCCTGGTCGGAATGCGAGAGGTCCTTCAGGCGGAAATAGGCTGCGATGTGGCGCGGCTGACCGTCGGAGCCGCCATATTCTTCGTAGCTCTGCGGCGTGTCCTGGCCGCCGCCGATCCGGTGGATAAAGCGGGCGTTCTGCCAGTCCTCGGCGCACCAGACATCGACAAGGAAGATCTGTTTCGGGTCCGGGCACGCGATCACGATGGGGAACGAATCAGCGATGGCCGATTGACGCATCACACCGGCGGTAATGACCCGCGGCTCGCGCGGGGTCTCGAAGGCCGCGGGCGTGGTGGTGGTGGCTGTGACCGTCCTTCCGTCGACACGTATCTCCAAGTGGTACGTGGTCTTCGCCCGAATGATCAGCGCGGGGTCGCCGTAGACTCCCGTCCCCACTCGGGGAAGCGTGTCCGCCACGGCCGCGCCGTCCGCTCGCAACGTCACGAGGGCGTTGGAGATCGCCGCTTGCCAGGTGTCGTAGTACTCATCCACGGGCACGGTGTGACCCAGGTGAATGCCACCGAGACCCGCGACCCCTTCGCCGACATACAGGTATCCGAAGACCACGATCTGTGAATCGAATTCGGGCCTGGTCGAGCTCGAGTCGCAGGCTGAGAGCACAATGGGGAGAAGCAGCGCTGCCAAAATGGACACCGAACAAAGTCTGCGCATCGGGCGCCTCCTCAGAAATGAACCGTCACGCCGACGGTCGGCAGGAACGGCAGCATCGTAACATCTTGGAAGGTGGCCGGGTTCTCGGTCGTGTCATAGGAGCGGATATAGACGTTCTTCCGGTTGTACACGTTGATGATCTGGATCTCCGGGTCGAGCGACCATCCACGAAACTGCCGGTGCAGGGTAAGCCCCACGTCCAGGCGGTGGTAGTCGGGCAGACGAGAGGTGTTCTTCTCGCCGTCGAGGACGGCACCGTGGTTGCGCCCGGTGATGTCGAGCACTGTGTACCGGCCCGTGGCGAGCGTCATCGGTTGGCCCGAGCCATAGTGGAACGTGGCGCTCATCTTGAAGTGCTGGCCCAGGCTGCGCTCCTGCGTCAGGACGATCTGGTGCCTCCGATCGTAGGTGGGGTGGAATGCCTTCCCGAAGTTGTAGTCGTGGATCGTGCGGGTGGTCACGCCGTAGGCATATCCCAGCCAGCCCTCCCAACCGTTCCAAAGGTTGCGGAGGAACACCTCCGCCCCGTACGCCTTCCCGGTGCCGGAGTTGAAGAGTTCGCCGACGGTGGCATCCTGAGTAACCAGTGAGTGGGTAAACTCCTCGCTGAACTCAACAAGGTTTCGGTATGGCTTGTAGTAACCTTCCACGGAGAGCTCGAAGGTCCCAAACGGCCCGTAGGAGACCCCGAGGATGTAGTGGTCGGCGCTGCCCGGGCGCAGCGTCCGGTCGACCGGAAACCACATATCGGCAAAGCTCGCCCCCTCCTGGGCGACGAGGTTCAGAAACTGACTGTAGCGTCCGTAGGTCGCGCGCACGGAGGTCATTTCGTTGAGCTGGTGTTGGATGGAGAGGCGCGGGCCGACGCGGAAGTACCTCCCCTGGCTATAGTAGTCAGCGCGGAGTCCTGCCTGGATCTTCCACTCCGCGGAGGGGTTCCAGGCGTCCTGCAGATAGAGTGCGTGATAGAGACCCCGGTAGTCGAAGGTAAGCCGGTCCTCTCCGACCTCGCGACGGTAACCGAAGTCGAGCGACTTCAACTCGGCACCCAGATCGACTACGTGAGAGGCGGAAGGGGTCCAGGCGAAGCTTCCCTTCAGCGAGAGATCGTCGATCTGGTTTCTCGTCCGGAAGGCGAAGTCCGCAAAGGCGAAGGTCGCCCGGGAGTCGAAGTTGCTGTGCCCGAGGACGAAGTGAGAGAAGAGACGCTGCGTGAAGATGTGCGTCCACTGCGCGCTCCAGGTTTCGTTCCCCCAATCAAGGGCGAGATTCAACAGATGTTTATCCCAGGCGAGGTTGTCATGGCCGGTGTAGAAGCTGAGGCTGGTGCGATCGTTGTCCGTGACGTCGTAGTTCACCCGGCCGTGCACGTCGTAGAACTTGTACGGGAAATCGATCTTGGCGGCCCGGGCCAGGGGCTCGAGGTAGGTGTGACGGCCCGAGACCATCCAGGATCCCCGGCGCCAGGGGCCTTCCAAGGTGGCGCTCGAGGCGATGATGCTGGATCGTATCGTGCCGGCGAGGTGCTTGCGGTTCCCGTCACGGTTGTGAACATCGAGCAGCGCGGAGAGACGTCCGCCGTACCGAGCCGGGAAGCCGGCCTTCTGCAGCTCGACCGTCTTGACGGCGTCGACATTGAACGTGCTGAAAAAGCCGAAAAGGTGACTCGGATTGTACACGTCGATATCGTCGAGCAGGATGAGGTTCTGATCCGGGCTTCCGCCGCGGACGTAGAGCCCGGCGGAGAAGTCGGAAAGCGTGCTCACGCCGGGCAAGGCCTGCACGGCCCGGAAGAGATCGGCCTCTACGGCAGCCGGCATCGCCGTGAGCTGGGGTGTCTTCATCGTCAGCGTGCCGGGCGTCTCCTGCAGCTCGCTCGCTTTGGCCGTAACTTCGACCGTTTCCAGTTGCAGCTTGCCCGGTGCCAGCTCAACCGTGAGGCCCAGTTCCTGGTCCGTCGTCAGGGTCACAACGCGCGTGGCAGGCAGGTAGCTGATGTAGCTGATGGTGACCGCGTACGTCCCGGCGGGGACGTCGGTGATGACGTAGTAGCCCTTCTGGTTTGTCATCGCCCCCCGCGGGCTTCCGGCCAGGGTCACGGTGGCGTAGGAGAGTGCCTCGCCGTTGTCGGCGTCGCGGACGAATCCGCTGATGGTCGCGGCTCGGGTCGGTGAGGTCGTGAGAGTAAGGAGGGCGAAGAGAGTGAAGAGAAGGAGGAAGGGGAGGGAGGCAAGGGAAGGGAAAGAGAAGCGAAACCCCTTCAGCCTCGTGACTCGTGAGCAAAGCATCCGATCGCATCCTCCACCCGCACCGCCCTGATCCGTACGGCTCATGCGTGCGCTGCCACGACATCGGATCAGCCTGTATCGATCGCGTCAGCCTGGTGCGACCGATTCGACATATCCCGAACCCGCAATCATGGTCGGTTCGGCGCATGCGATCCTGAGTATGCCTGGATTGAGCGGGGGGCGGTCAAGTCCCGACGGCGGTCTTGACGGCGGTGGCCCGCCGCACCTCGCGTCGCGTATGCAGCACCATCCGGCAGAATTGAACCACATGGTGCAGTGGCCGGATGTGGCTCGCCTGGTCGCCGTAGATCGTCCGGATGGGGACCCAGCCAAGGATCCAGCCGGAGCACACGCAGACGACCAGCATCTCGACCTCGAACTCGAATCCGGCCTCGCCGCTGTCGAGCAGGGCGGCCATGAGCCGGCGGCTGATCCAGCGGTATCCGGACTGGTTGTCCCGCACCGGCCGCCCCAGGGCCCATGAAAATGACCAGCGTCCCAGCGTGTTGGAGATCCGCCGAACCCAAGGCATCTGCCGAAAGGAACGTGCCCCCACCACGAGATCGTGCGGCGACCGCCGGCAGGCTCCGAGAAAGGCCGGAATCTCGCCGGGATCGTGCTGGCCGTCGCCGTCCAGCGTGAGGACGCCGTCGTATCCTTCATCCAAGGCCCGCCGAAACCCGGCGCGCAGGGCGGCTCCCTTGCCCTGGTTCGGCACCTGGCGGAGGACCTGAGCTCCCGCCTCCTCGGCACGTGCGGCGGTCTCGTCGGTGGAGCCGTCGTCGACCACCAGGACCGGGAGGTGCAGGCGCGCGGCCGTCACCACGGCAGCGATCCGGGGCGCCTCGTTGTGGGCTGGGATCAGCGCCAGGGTTCGCAGAGCGATCTTGCTCGGGAGAAAGGGCTCAGCCGGGTTCTGTGACATGCGGGAAGAATCCACCGGAGTTGCGGCCAGGGCAAGCGAAACGCGCTACCTGCTTGGTAGTGGGGCATTCGCGTCTTTCGGATACTTCGGAAACAGCGCATACGGGATCGTCGTGTCGGAATCGCCGTGGTGCACGCGCACGTGAGTAGACGGCCGCGTCAATGACACGGTGGCCCACTCGCGTGTGAGCACGCGGTCCCGGCTGCGCCGCTCACCACTCGATGGGTGGCGATTTCCTCCAAACGCCAACCGGGGGGCGGCCCCGACGGCCTGTTGGACGGGAGGTTCTCCCACGTTCAGCGCCGTGCTGTTGAACCTCGTGAAGGATGTCCTGCTCATCGCGGGGACTCTGGCGATCCTTTTCGGCATGAACACCCGCCTCGCCGTCACCGCGCTGGTCGTCATCCCGGGCATCGTTCTCGTCTCGGTCGCATTTCGGGCGCGGGTGCGGGGCGCGCACCGTGCCGTCCGCCGGCTCCTCGCCCTGCTGATTCCGCCTCCGGTTGTCCGAAACTCCGCGAACGCCCTCAAGCCAGAAAATGCCGCACCGCTCATTTGAGACGCTCGCGAGACGTTTCTGATGTGCCGGCCTGCCAGACTCGGAAGTGTCGTGGCGAGTCCATCGCGGCGGCGGAACGATGGCAACCCGCCGCGGCGATCTGGATCGATCTGAAGCGGGCGCCTCTACCGCGAGGATTGTTCCGGAATCCGGCGATGGCCGCCCGAGGGAGACAAGGGTATCGGCAATGGCGCGCTGCCCCACAAGACCGGCCTCAGCGTGTCAGGCCGACAAATCCGATAGGAGGAGGACCATGAAAGCCATTTCCGAGCTCAGTCTTTCGCTGTGCCTGAGCATGATGCTCACGGCAGTCGCATGCGGTGGAGAAGCCACGCAGACCGATTGGACCGGCGGCGGCGGTCTCCCGGGACCCGTGACCCAGTGGCAGAGTCGCTTTGCTTCTTCGCAGACGGTTGACTGGGCAAGCCCGGCCGGCAGCCTGACACTCCTTTCGGCCCTGCCCTTTCGGCACGAAATCACTACGACATTTGGTGAACCCGCCGGTGTCGCCGCCGCCGACCTGGACGGCGACCACGACCTTGACATCGTGTCCGTGGCGTATCAGGGAAACGAGGTCGCCTGGTGGGACAACGACCGCGCTGGGAGCGGCTGGGGCAAACACACGATCGCCGCGTCCTTCAACGGCGCCTGCAGCCTCCACTCCTGTGACATCGATCAGGATGGCGATATCGACGTGGTCGCGACGGCTGAAGGCGCCAACCAGGTCATCTGGTGGGAGAACGACGGCTCGGGCGGTGGTTGGGTGGCGCACGTCGTTGACGCGGCTATCAGTGCGCCGTATTCGGTCTGTGACGCGGATTTTGACGGTGACGGAGATCTCGACCTCTGCGGAGCGGCGTTCGGCGCGGGCGACATCGTCTGGTGGGAGAACACCGACGGATTGGGCGCCACCTGGCTCCGACACACCGTCGACGCCAGCTTCCTCGGCGCCTGGTGGGCAGACGCCGGGGACATTGACGGTGACGGAGACGCGGACATCGCGGGAGCCGCCTATAGCGCCAACGACATCTGTTGGTGGGAGAATGACGGCGCCGGGGGCGGCTGGACCGAGCACGTCATTGACGCCAACTTCCTCCGCGCGCTCAGCGTTCGCGTAGTGGACATGAATGGCGACAGTCACATGGACCTCTTGGCGGCATCCTTCAGTGGACAAATCGTGTGGTGGGAGAACAACGGACCGGCGGGCACATGGACCAAGCACGTGGTGGACAGCGGGCTCGGTGCTCCCTTCAGCGTGCGTGCGGCGGACCTAGACGGCGACGGAGATCAGGACGTGCTCAGCAACGAAAGAAACCTCGACAGGGTAATCTGGTACGAGGATGTGAACAGCGGAGGCACAGCGTGGCTCAAGCACACGGTGGATTCGATTTCCGACGGTCCGAACGACGTTCTGGCGGCGGACATCGACGGTGATAACGGCATGGATGTCGTCGCGACATTCTCCTGGGACAGCAGCGTCCTGTGGTACGACCTGACGGACGGATACGTCGGCAGCGGCTCACTGGAGTCGTCGATTCTTGACCCCGGCGGACCTATCAACAACTGGGGCAACATTACATGGAGCTGCGTCGCCCCCGCCGGTACATCCGTCGGCCTTGAAGTGCGGGCAGCAAGTGATCCCGTCACCATGGGGCCGTGGATTCCGGTCGTGTCATCGGGCGATGATCTATCCGGCTATGTCGCGAACTACACGAGGTACTTTCAGTATCGGGTGTCTTTGGCGACCGCGGAAGGGACCGTGAGCCCGAGCCTGGACGACATTCGTATCGAGTGGGACCAGATTGCCGACGTGGGTGAAGACGGCATGGCCAGGGAGTCCATCTTCTTGTGCCGGGCCAACGGGAACCCACTCCCCTCCGGCGCCGTGACCATCGACTTCGTTCTTCCATGGGCATGCCCGGTCGCGCTGTCCCTCTATGACAGCGGCGGACGAAGGGTGACGACGTTGGCCGAGGGGACGTACGAGGCGGGCCGGCACTCTGCGACAGCCCGTGGACTTTCGAGAGGGGTTTACCTCTACCTGATGACTGCGGGCCGGTTCCGGAGCACCGGGAAGGCGGTGATGTGGTAGACGGCCGGAGTCCAGAGATGGGGAAGGTGCCCGCCGACCGTACGCCGGGGCACCTTCGCCCGCTTCCACCGAGATCAGTGCGGGGCGAACGAGCTCCTCCCAGCTCTCGCGCGGAGCGGGCTGCTCGTCCGCGGACGGTCAACCGCTTGCCTGCTCGTCCGACAACACATCTGCGGCCAGGGTGAACAGGGCGGTGCCCGGTGATCCGACGTCCGGCCCACACCGGGCGACAGCGGGCGCACGTCGGGCCACACCCGGTGGCTCCTCCTCCGGTCCCGCCCGTCCGGTCCCGCCCTCTTCCTCCAGGCCTCGTAGGATGCTCTCCATCCGGATCCGCCGGTGTTCGGGAAGAGCAGAGCAGGCAAGGCGCAGCGAGCCCAAGCGGTCGGCCGAGAATGGGCGGCCGCTCCGCACGCGGCACTCCGCCCAGACGGCGAGAGCTTCCAGAAGAAGCGGTTCGTGTCGTGAGGCCAAAGCCTGTTCGAGTGCACGCACGAGCGCCCGGCTGGAGGCTGTGTGCTCTCCTCGATGCAACGCCAGCCTCGCCTCCAGAAGATCGCGCCAAGACGTGGGCCAGACGCTGAGCAACTCTTCGACCCCCGAGACTGCCGGTTCCGGATGCGTTGTCGGAGGCATGGCCGACAGAGATCGCTCCAGGCTCCAGCGGGCCTCGTCCTCCTGACCCATCTCCAAGGCGACGAGGCCGCTCAGCGCGTGAAGGTGACTCGACCACCCGGCATTTTCCAACTCTTCCGTAGTGATCAGGGCCGGCTCCAGGAGCGGTCGCGCATCGGCCGGCGTCCCGCCAAGATAGTGAGATTGCGCCAGGCGGGTCTGCGCCAGGCCGATCCACGCGACGTGACCCGTCCGTTGCGCATAGGCCAGCGCCTCTCCGCAGTGCCGGCGGGCATCCTCCACCGCGCCCGCGCGCAACGCCACGCGCGTGATGGCTTCCAGGCACAAGAAGACGCCATCCGGGTCCACCCGCAGCCGGCGCCTCAGCGCCAGGCTCTCCTCGAAGCGCCGACGGGCCCCATGGAGAAGTCCGCGCTTCTCCAGCACCAGGCCCATGACATAGATCCCCAGCGCGATCGACCATCGGTCACGACACCGGCGCCTCAAGGCCAGACTCCGGTGAATGACCCGGAGCGCCTCCGCCGGATCGCTCGTGCCAAGACAGTCGGCCAGGATCTCCCAGCAAAGACCGGCGCACCATAAGTCACCGGCCTTCTCACACTGCAGGGCGTCTTCCCGCAGCACGCGCTCGACGTGCGCAGGAGCGGCGCCGACAACGGTGGCAAGGGCGTCGACGAAGGCGCGTTCGCCGGGTTTGCCCACCTCGGAGAGATCCCTTCGACCCTGCCGCATCAGCCTGCGGCATCGTTCGGACTGTTCGTAGCGGATGAACCAGGCCTGCGCCACGCGCGAAAGCGCGAGCAGCCGTCGCTCGCGAGCGGCCGCCGCACTCCCCCTCGGCCCTCCGTGACCGCGCTTCAGGTCACGAGCCGCCAGTCCGAAAACCTCCGCGCCCTCCGCGACGCGGCTGGACATGTCGTAGAAGAGAAAGAGCGGCCGCACCGCCTTCGACATCGCCGTGATCCACCCTCGCTCGGCCGCCCTCAGCCAGGCAGAGCGCAGGTGGTGACGGTCACGCGTCAGATTCCGAAGAGTCTTCCTCTGACCGGGGCCCTCGATCGAGAAACGCGCATCGATCAACCTGCCAAGGTAGTGGCGCGCGGCACGATCCCGGACCGCAGCTTCCTCCCGGACATCGGCGGCGAGTTTCTCCCGGCCAAACTGCCGCAGCGTTTCCAAGATCTCGAAACGCCGGTCACGCGTGGGCCGCAGAATCGACTGCTCGATCAACGAGGCGACGACCGCGGGTGTGGTCCTTCCGATCTCCAGAGCCGCTTCTCGATCGAACGAACCGGGCGACAAGGAAAGCCTGCGAAACGCCGTCCTCTCCTCGGCAGACAGCAGCGCCCACGACTGCTGGAAGACCGCGCGAAGACTTCGATGGCGCGGCGGGATGTCGGTCTTCGGCGCTGCCTCCAGGTCCAGGCTGGCGGCCAGTTGCTCTGCGATCTCCACCACGCTCAGGCAGTGCGCCCAGGAGGCCGCAAGCTCGATCCCCAGCGGATGGCCCCGCAGCCTCCGGCTGATCTCCCCGGCCGCCTGCAGTTCCGCGGGTGAAGGATTGGAAAGGGACCGCATCCGCCGGCACGCCTGGAGAAGGAGGCGGACCGACGGATACCGTGGCAGTTCGTCCGGAGACGCCCTCCGTTCGGGCCAAGGCAGACCCTCCACCTCCAGGATCTGCTCGCCCGCCATGCGCAACCGTACACGTGAGGTGGCCAGAAAGACGGGGCCGCGAGTTCTCGCCAGGATCTCCCGCAAAGGCCCGAGATCGTTCACGACCTGCTCCAGATTGTCCAGGATGAGAAGCAACTGCTTGTCGCGCAGGAAGTCGATCAGCTCTCCGAAGGACCCCGAGGAGCCGGAGCCCGTAGAAGAAGGGGCGCGATCGCGAGTCCCCAGCGGCAGGGACCAGACTTCGGCCAGCGCCGCGGGAATGAGATACCCCGCCTCCACCGAGGCCAAGGAGACGAACACCACGCCATCGGGGAATCGGTCACGCAACGTCCGTCCGGCTTGAAGGGCCAAGCGCGTCTTGCCACAACCTCCCGGACCGGTGAGCGTGAGGAGGCGAAGCCCCGGCTCATCCAGATACTGCGCGATCTCTTTCAGCTCCTCGTCGCGCCCCACGAACGGAGTCGGCGGTTCTGGAAGGGCGATTCGAGACGGAGCGACGGACGCCGGGCGCGGCAGGAGATCATCCAGACCTTCCCCGCACCCGGCGCGGCGGGCCAGGATCTGGTCGCGCAGGAGAACCGTTTCCGGGGAAGGGGCAAGCTCCAGCTCCCGATCGAGGAGCTTGCTGGTCCTCTCGCACCACAGCAACGCCTCCTTGCGCCTCCCCATGCGCGCGTAAAGCGTCATCAGGGTGCGGAGACTGCGCTCGTCGAAGGGATCGAGTTCCATGCGGCGGCACGCGTTCGCCACCGCGCCCTCCATGTCCCCCACCTCTTCGCGGAGACGGATCAACGCGTCCAGCGCAGCTCCCAAGCCGACCCGAAGGACGTCTTCCTCGCGCAGTTGCCACTCATCGAAGGCCAGGCTGTCGGAGAGGTGGAATCCGGCCAGGAACGGCGCCTGATAGATCGCCACCGCTTCGTTCAGGCTTGGCTCGGCCTGGGGGGAAAGTGCGCCGCGTCGCCCTGGGACCAGGCCGGCCAGTCCGAGCAGGCGCCGGTATTCCCTCACGTCAACCCAGAGACCCTCCCCTTCGCGCAGCTCGACCATCTCTCCCTCGGCCGAGAGCCAGGGACCCAGGCCGGCCGCACGGAGAATCCAGAGGTGATTGCGTATCTGGGCATGGGCGCTATCCCGGTCGGCCTCGGGCCAAAACATGGCGGCCAGCAACTCGCGTGTGTGGGGAGTTCGGCTCGACGCCAGAACGGCGGTCAGGGCCAGCGCCTTGCGTCGCCGGATAGGAAGGATCCTTCCGAACGCGAGAACGCGTGGAGGCCCCAGCAGGCGGATTTCCAGTTTCGGGACCAGCGGACCCTCCTTCCCATCCCGGCCGGGATTGTAAGGGTTTTCTGGAGGGAGGGGAGACTGCGGATCGGCCCGGCCGCAAGACGCTGAGCGAAGTTGATCACGATTGGGCAGGCCCTTGGATCGGGGCTCCATCTCGCTTTTCGACATGATTCCCCCGAAGGTCAGTTTGAACCCATCGGGCGTCTGCTCAATCGCGTACATATTCCCTTCTTCCTCGTGGTCGACCCGTGGACCTCGACTTTCGGCTGGATCTTGGTGGCGTCGCACGTTGAACACCTGATCTTGGCGGCGTCATGTTCACGGATCCCCAGGCGCACGGAAAAAGATCTACCGCATCCGTCACGCCTCGGGAGGCCACCTAACTCGTTACTCCACCAGTTCTGTTGGGCTGAGGATTGGCACGCTACGGGCGGCGCTCACGGTTCGCCTCAGCCGAGTGATCCGAACAGCCGCGCCTCTCCAAGACACCCTTGTATTTGCTAAGAGACGGCAGCAATATACGGGGGTGTTTCGGTGGGGTGCTGTCCGCGCTGGCCGCCCGGCACAATCTCCCCTCGTTCCCTCCGGGGACACTCCTCTTTCTCGATGAGGTACAGGAAAGCCCGGAAGCGATTCAGTGGCTCCGATTCTTCCGAGAGGACCATCCCAAGATCGCGGTCATTGCCTCGGGCTCCCTCCTGGAGGTTCGACTTGAACAACGGGGGCTCTCCTTCCCTGTCGGGCGTGTCACCTTTCGAACCAAGCGCCCGCTGAGCTCAAGTCGCTGCACCAGTTTCTGTGGCAGTCCGGCCTGAGGACCGGTCTTCGCCTCTGGCCTCACCCGAAGGCGGATCAGAGACTCGAGGTGGCTTTCCCGGATGGTCCGCTACGCTGCCGGCTGATTTCACTGCCGATCTATCTGGCAGAGGAGATCTGGTCCCTGCTTCCGTCCTTGTGAATCTTCGGGAGGTCGAAGGATCTCATGGGCGTGGTGGTAGATGGCGTCGAGGGTGAGTCGGCCGCGGGACATCGCGACCAGTGCCCGTGTGATTCCAAGAGCAAGCTGCTGGAGCCCCGTTCGCGGGCCATGATTCTGAATTCTGACTTCTGATTCCTGTCTACCAGAGTACTTACGAAAGGAGATCCATCGCCCCCGGGCGCCCTTCGCCCCACCCCGAGGCGGGGCCCGGTCACCCGCCCAAGTACGCCACCCGCACCTTCGGATCTCCCGCCAACGCCGCGTTGATCTCCCGGAGCACGCGGAAGATGTCGCGGACGAGGATCGGCGAGAGCCCCATCGACGGCTCGTCGAGGAGAAGGAGCTTGCTGCGACTCATGAGCGCCCGCCCCACGGACGATTCGGGTGAAGGTGACTCCGAGAGCGACGAAGAACCGTCGGGACCACGGCGGGTTCCACGCCACACCCCGGGACGCAATCACGAGCAAGGCCGGATCCCCCGCGACACTCCCCGCCGCTGCCGTGACCAACGCCGGGCCGCAAGCTTCCCTCCCCGCTGCCCCCGTGACCCCCACCGGTCCGTCTTCCCAACTCTGTCTCTAACCGTGCTCCCCGCCGGCCGACCGCTCTCCCTGCGCGCCGCCGCCGCGCCGGCCAGAAGCAAGATCGCCCAAGAGTCGTGTTACTTTGTGCGCCGGCTCGGTCGCACTGCTGAAAAGTAAAAAGCAATCGCGAAAACACCAGGTCCGAAGGCTCCACCCCGAGTTTCGGCCGTCCAAAGCCCGGTCAGAGATCCGAACTGCCGTGCGCAATCGTTCCGACATGAGTCCAGCATGCTGACCGACCCTTCGCCCGACGGCGCCCGCACGGTCAGCGTGCTGACTGACCCTTCTCCCGACGGCGCCCGCACGGTCAGCGTGCTGACTGACCCTTCTCCCGACGGCGCCCGCACGGTCAGCGTGCTGACTGACCCTTCTCCCGACGGCGCCCGCACGGTCAGCGTGCTGACCGACCCTTCTCCCGACGGCGTCCGCACGGTCAGCGTGCTGACCGACCCTTCTCCCGACGGCGTCCGCACGGTCAGCGTGCTGACCGACCCTTCTCCCGACGGCGCTCGCACGGTCAGCGTGCTGACCGACCCTCCTCTCGACGGCGTCCGCCGGTTCAGCGTGCTGACCGACCCTTCTCCCGACGGAGCCCGCCAGTACAGCATGCTGACCGACCCTCCGCACGACTGCTTTCGTCAGTACAAATCTCCGACCGACCTCTCGCACGATTGATTTTCACGTTTCAGCACCCCCTCGGGGTCGGATCGCGGACGCCACCGGCTTTCCAGCCGTTCGGACCCATCTTCACGCCGCGGAGGGTGAAGACCGCCTCGACGCGGCGGTGGTATCGGGAGGTCGCCGGATCTCAAGGGCGTGGTGGTAGATGGCGTCGAGGGTGCGTCGGCCGCGGGACATCGCGACCAGTGCCAGGGCCCGGGACGCAGTTGGCGGGTGGCCTTGCAGCCATTCGTAGACCGACTGGTTGGTGACGCGTAGGTCGGGGTCGTGGGCAAGTGCCGCCACGATGCGTGAGGTGCCGAAGTCGCTCACCCATCGTCCGAACTCGGTGTGCCAGCGGTCGGGGGCTCGCCGGAACTGCCCGAGCCCTAGCGCCTCGTCGCGAATCATCGCCTGTCCGGGGACGCCTCTGCCCCCTTGGCTCGTGCGCGAAGAGTCCTGGTACCTGGTGATTACATACCCGGCGCGACTCCGAACTCGGCTACCCATCGGCCGAACTCGGTTGCCCAGCGCGATGGGACGCGCCTATGACGGCCGCTCGCCAAAGCGTCTTGCCGGAACATCCGACTGCCCTCCGGACATGGCGGCGTCCTGGCCCGGCCTGGGGCGCCGGCGTACCGCCTCTGACAAAGGGGGGGGAGAGGCACTCAGACGGGGACAGGCCGCTGCGGGGGGCGGGGTGAATTGGGGGACGGATGAGACGGTTTTCGGAATCGCGCTCGCCATCCTCGCTGGAGCCCAAACCGCGATTTGTCGGACGGGAGATCGGAGAGGCACCGTGGATTCCGGAGGGCCGGAGCCTCCGATCCGGCCGCCTCCCCAGGACGCACCCCAGATCGCCGGTGTGTTCGCTCTTCCCCAAGGGGACATGGCGGACGCCCTTCTTGAACATGACCAGCCGGGGATCTCCGACCGGGCCGGAGTGAGGCCTCTGCCCCGCGTGGTCCGCCGTGCTTCCTGCGCGGGGAACGCCGCGAATTCTCGGGAACCGCCATTGCCCGCGACCGGAGCGGGGATGTCACTCTTGTGACCGCCAACGGGACGCCCCGAAACGAACCTGAAATGGACCCCAAGCTTGGGTAGGCTTACATGAGGCCATTCGATGTGGGACGAAAGACGCTCCGGATGTGATTCGATTCCCTCCCCAACGATGATGCCTTTCTCGCGTTCGAAGGTTGAAGGAGGATCCACCCATGAGAATGATCTACGTTACCGTACTCGCGCTGTCTGTTGGGCTCGCGGGAAGTGTCCGCGCGTTGGATGTCGGCTCGGACGGGACTGATGGGGCGCTTGTCGTTTCGGTCAACGATACGCTGGACTTGTCGTTGGCAACGACCGGCACGTGGAACGATCCGAGCATCGGCGTTGGCAACGGCATCTATGACCCCGAAAAGTGGGCGGTGGTGTACCACTTTACCTCGGTGACGATCAACGCCTCCAAGACGTTGTACTTCAAGAACCACCCGTCGGGGGCGCCGGTGGTCTGGCTGGTTCAGGGCAATGTCACCATCAGTGGTACCGTCAAGCTCAACGGTGGAGCGGCCACCAGCGATCTTACCTTCTCGGTGCCAGGACCGGGAGGATTCCGAGGCGGGAGAGGCTATGGCGCCAGCACGCGCGCAAGCGCTGGACTCGGGCCCGGGGGGGGGGGCTTCGGAGGCATCTCCCAACTGGGCTGTGGCGGAGGCTATGCGACACCGGGCACCGGGATCAATCCCGGCGCGACCTATGGCAACTCCCGCATTCTACCGTTGATCGGGGGCTCTGGCGGCTCCGGATCGGACGCTTCGGCCACCGGAGGAGGCGCTGGAGGCGGGGCCATTCTCATCGCCGCTAATGAGACCATCACGATTTTGAGCGTGAACTCATTGATCCAGGCGAATGGCGGCGGCGCCGCCTGGTTTGGCAGCGGCGGGGCGATTCGCCTCATTGCCAATCATATCGAAGGCTACCCAATGCTTTACGCTATCGGGACCTCATCAGGCTCTGGCCTCGGCCGCATCCGCCTGGAGGCGAACTCGACCAACCTGATCGGAAACAGCACCCCGCCGTACAGCTTGATGATGCCGTTAGAGAACAACGTGGCCGACATCTGGCCCCCGGCGGACGAACCGCGCCTGCGGGTGACCACCTTCAACGGCCTGCCGGTGCCTGCGGATCCTCACTCCCAGTTCGTCGGACCCGGGGACGTGACGATCGGTGATCACGGGCCTGTCAGCGCCGTGTTGGAAGCGCGGTGTGTCCCCTTGAATTGGTCCTTGACGGCCCGGGTCGTCCCGCGAACGGGCGCCGAGTACCTGAGAACGGCGACGTGGGTCGATGGCGACAGCGCGCTCTCGCACTGGACGATCGCTCTGGATCCTCTCCCGGACCACGAATACGTCGCCATACAGGCCAAGGCTACCAAACCATGAGGGGTGTGTGATGGCGAGAGACACACGTGGATGCCCTCAGACCGCTGCCGCCCTCTGGTTCCTTTCACTCGTGGCGCTTTCAACGGGGCAGGTCACAATCGGGTCCGCAATTTCGTCGGAGTCGTTTTCTCGTGAATTCACGACATACACCTCGTCCGCCCTCGCTGTCCCTGACATCCAAGAGGGGCTCGCGCGAGAGAGCACCGTGTTCTCACTTGTCCCGGAGCCGATGCCGGCGATCTCCGAGGGCCGAACACGGGAACTCACCGTGTTCACGTTGGTACCAGAGGCGATACCCGACGCCTTCGATGGACCGTCGCGGGAGTTCTCGGCTTTTGCGTTCTATCCCCAAGCCTACGACCCTGTTGATGGGATTACGCGTGAGTTTGTGGTGTGCATTGACGGGATCAGCGACATCGAGGGAGACCCCTCGCTTCCATCTCAGTTCTCGGTGGTCGGTCCGGTTCCGAACCCGGCACGCCCGAGAGCGCGGTTCAAGTTAGGTTTACCGCAACCGGCGGCCGTGTCTCTGGATGTTTTCGATTGCGCAGGCCGACGCCTTCCGGGGGCCGCAAGCACCTGGTCTCTTCCAGCTGGCTGGCACACGCTCGATCTTCGCCCTGGTGACTGGCGGAGCGGTGTCTACTTCTATCGGCTTCGTCTGCAGGAAAAGGAGTGGAAGGGCAAGCTGTTGATCATCAATTGACCCACAACCGTCTTCTCACGGATGTATGGCGGCCACCGTCCGAATTCGGAGGGTGACCGTGAGTCCCTTGGCGCGAAAGAGCAAGGGCCGCAGACACGCTGCGCGCATCCGGCGAACAGATCGGCCACGCCGCTCTGTGCTCCTCGCCTTCGGTTGCCCCCTCTCCCTTTCATGCGGCCCGTTGCCCGGGCGTTCCTGAATCGGACGTGCACCGTTACCCCGCGAAAAACTGCATCGCAGGCCTGCAGATGGATCTCTTGCCCTGCGGTCCCGGAAGTGTGCCACGAATGCACTGAAGGACGTTGGGGCTAACCAACTGGGTGACAGAAGCCATGCTGCATGAACGATGTCGGTGGGCCGGAACTCGGCCATCGGTGCACGCGGCGGTTGACACGCGCGCTCCTTCGTAGTACAAGCTAACCCATCGCGGTGAACGAACCGCGAGCAGAGATATCACCAGACATCGACCCGCCCGCAAAGCGCAAGGCGTCGTGGGTGGTTCCGTGGCCGTGAACCAGAGCACTCTACGAGAGTGACCTTTCACACCCGAGCGATCTCCCGCTCGATCTCCCGGATCGCCCCGTAGGTGCGGGATTCGTTCCAGGTCCTGATCTTGATCCGCAGGTGGGTGTTCAGCCGCTCCAGCCCGGAGTCGAGCCTTTCGCGGGCCTCGAGGTAGGTCCAGGAGGTTCCCGTGATCCCTGTCTCGGTGTGGATGAGGGTGCCGAGCTCGCCATAGACCAGAATCTCGTACTCGGTATTCGGTTCCGGAGCGGACGTCCACCCCGAGCCGCGGCCCGGTCACCCCCCCAAGTACGCCTCCCGCACCCTCGGATCTCCCGCCAACGCCGCCGCGGGCCCAGTCAGCTCCACCCGCCCGTTCTGCAAGACCCACGCGCGCCCGGCGAGCTGCAGCGCCAGGTGCGCGTTCTGTTCCACCAAGAGGATGGTTGTCCCCGTCGCATTGATCTCCCGGAGCACGCGGAAGATGTCGCGGACCAGGATCGGCGAGAGCCCCATCGACGGCTCGTCGAGGAGGAGGAGCTTGCTGCGGCTCATGAGCGCCCGGCCCACGGAGAGCATCTGCTGTTCACCGCCGGAGAGCGTGCCGGCCATCTGCGGCGCGCGTTCGGCCAGTCTCGGGAAGAGCGCATGGACCCGCGCGAGGTCGGCCTTGATGCCCAGCCGGTCGCGCCGTCCCCATGTGGCGAGGGAGAGGTTCTCGGCCACGGTCAGGTTGGAGAAGATCCCGCGTCCTTCGGGGACATGAGCGATGCCCAGGGCCACCCGCCGGTGGGCGGGTACGCCGTGCAGGTCCATTCCGCCGAAGACGATGCTCCCTGTGTAGGGCACCATCCCGGAGATGGCGCGCAAGATGGTGGTCTTTCCCGCTCCGTTGGCGCCGATCAGCGTGACGATCTCACCCTCGGCGATCTCCAACGAAATGCCGCGCACGGCACAGATGCGGCCGTAGGCGACTTCGAGGTCCCGAATCTGCAGAAACGGCGCGTTCACGAGGCACTCCCGGCGTCGGTCGGGTCATGGCGTCGGCCGTGCGGGTCGCCGGGGTCGTCGGTCGATCCGTCGCCGCCACCCGCAGCCGCGCCGGAAACCGCGCCTTCATCCGGCTCTCCCAGGTACGCCGCCAGCACGCGCCGGTCGGCACGCACAGCCTCCGGTGTTCCCTCGGCGATGGTCGCCCCGAAGTCGAGCACGGTGATCCGCTCGCAGATTCCCATCACCAACTTCATCTGGTGTTCTATGAGGAGAATCGTGAGCCCGAACTCGGTGCGAATCCGGGCGATGAACTCCATCAAGTCGCCGATCTCGTGCGGGTTCATCCCCGCCGCCGGCTCGTCGAGAAGCAGCAGACGCGGCCGTGAGGCGAGGGCGCGGGCGATCTCTAAGCGTCGCTGTTGTCCATACGGAAGATGGCGCGCCTTCTCTCCGGCGAGCTCATCGAGCCCCAGCGTGCGAAGCAGGGCCAGGGTTTCCTCCATCACGCGCCTCTCCTCGCGGCGCAGGCGCGGTGTCAGCAGCAACGCGTCCGCCAGCCCGTAGCCGGTGCGCGCGTGATGGGCAATGCGGACGTTGTCCAGCACCGAAAGGTCGGCGAAGAGCCGGATATTCTGGAAGGTGCGGGCGATGCCGAGACCATGGATCCGGCTTGGCTCCATCCCGCCGATCGACACGCTGTCGAAGCGGATCTCTCCCGCCGTCGCTTTGTACACGCCGGTGATGAGGTTGAATACGGTTGTCTTGCCTGCGCCGTTTGGACCGATGAGCGCCACCAGCTCGCCTGCCTGCACGCGTAGATTGAGATCGGCTACGGCAGTGAGTCCGCCAAAGCGCTGCGTGAGCCCGCGAGTTTCGAGCAGAGGATGGCTCGCCGCCGGCGCCGTTTGGGGGGCATGGTCTCCGGCCGGGACGGTCCTGCCGGGTGTCGAAGCTACCTCTCGGCGCGGGGCGCTCATGTCGAGTCTCCCGTGGCGTCGCTCACCGAAGAGCGTCCCTGTTCGTCGCTGCCACGGGGCCCGCGCCGCCGCACCGCGTCGCGGTCCCGCCGCGGTACCAGCCACGGCAGCTCGCGCAGCCCGAGAATCCCCTGCGGCCGAAAGATCATCAGCAGGACGAGTAGAAGCGGCAGACAGACCATCCGCCAGACACCCAGCGGCCGCAGCAGTTCGAGGAGGGCCGTGTAGATTGTCGCCCCGAGGACCGACCCCAGGATCGAGCCGATGCCGCCGAGGTAGACCATGATCAACACATCGGTCGACTTCAGGAGATCGAACCCGCGCGGTGTGATAAACAAGACGAGGTGAGCATAGAGAGCGCCGGCCGTTCCCGCGAGGAACGCCGAGACAGTGAAGGCGATGAGCTTCACGCGCCGCGTCTCCACGCCGGAAAGCAGCCCCGCCAGTTCGTCCTCGCGGATCGCTTGGATAGCGCGTCCGAAGCGGGAATAGATGATGTTGCGCACGGCCGCCACGGCCAGCACGGTCCAGGCGAAGACCCAAGGCAGCGTGGTCAGCTTGCGCATCCCGGCGAGACCGCGTCCTCCTCCCACCCATTCGAGGTTCTCAAGACCGCTCTTCACGATCATGGTGAAGGCGAGAGTGACGATTGCCAGGTAGTCGCCGCGCGTGCGAAACGAGGGCACGGCGATGACCAGCCCCGCGATCGCCGCGGCCACGCCCCCGGCCAGCACCGCTACCGGGCCAAGCCACGCGCCTCCCTCGGGCAGCGCCCGCACGGTGAGGAGCGACGAGGCATACGCGCCCACCGCCATGAACCCTGCGTGTCCGATGGAAAACTCGCCCATATACCCGTTCACCAGATTCAGGCTGACGCAAAGAATGACGTTGATCCCGGCATACATGAAAAGGAGCTGCTGGTAGTCGTCGAGCAGCCCCAGCGGAGCACCGAGAAAGCAGAGCGCGGCGAGCAGGCCGAGGAGAACCAGCCCCAGTCGGCGCTGAGCGGCCAGGGAATCCCCGGCGCGCAGAAATGGGCGCTGGATCCGTCCCGTCCAGGCCCGGAGAACCTGCAACAAAGGCGACGCTCGCATCTCAGACCTTCATAGTCCCGCTGCCGGTGCCTGGAGCCTGGATCTGCCGCCACATGACCCGAAGCTGAGGACCCAAGGACGCTGCCGGCATCTCAGGCCTTCACCGGCCGGGGTCGGCCCAAGATCCCGTGCGGGCGCAGCACCAGCAACACGAGCAGCAGCGCGAAGGCGACCAGGTCCCGTCCGGTCGAAGGGAGAAACGCCGCCACCAGGATCTCCACTGCCCCGAGGATGAGCCCGCCGAGAACAGCCCCGCGAATGCTGCCGATCCCGCCGACCACAGCCGAAATGAACGCCTTCCATCCCACCATCACCCCCATGTACGGATCGATAATCGGATAGGCGAGAGCGTAGAAGACGCCCGCCGCGGCGCCCAATGCCGCCCCGATGCCGAACGTGAGCGAGATGACCGCGTTCACCGGCACGCCCATGAGCGGTGCCGTGGTGCGGTCCCACGAAATGGCGCGCATCGCCATACCCACCTTCGTCCGGTGCACCAGGAGGTCCAGTCCGAGCACGAGGATCCCAGCGAGAACGATAATCCAGATCTGGATCGAGGAGATGGTGACTCCGGCCAGCACCCATGAATGATTGGAGAGAAGCGTCGGGACGTGCTTTGGGTAGGGGCTCAGAGCGTTAACCAGGTTTTCGAGAAAAAGGCCGACTCCGAGAGCGGTAATGATGGCGGAAACACGGGGCGCCGAGCGAAGCGGACGGTAGGCGAGCCGCTCGATGAGCACGCCGATGGCTGCGGTCGCGATCATGGCAAGCAGAAGCGACGGCACGAACGGCAAACCCAGGACCGAGGCGGCCACGAACAGGGCGAATGCCCCCACCATGAACAGGTCGCCGTGGGCGAAGTTGATCATCTGGAGGATGCCGTAGACCATGGTGTAACCGAGAGCGATCAGCGCGTAGATGCTGCCGAGCTGCAGCCCGTTCAGCAGTTGCTGCAGCAAGTACGTCATCGACCTGTCTCGGCCCGGCGCACCGTGACCGGGGATCCCTCCGACACCCGCAAGGAGTCGCGCAGGTTGCCGAGGTTGAGGGCAAAGGCGAGCCGATCTTCGCTGTTGAAGTAGGCGAGCGCTTGGCCGGGAGGAGTATCCCCGAATGCAGTTACGAGCGGAGCCCTGATGTGGGAGGCCCCCACGGTGATCTCCAGCGGCGTCCCCACCTCCAGTCCGGCGCGGAGCACCGTCGCACGGTCGAGATCGGTCCAGATGTTCCCGTACGGATCGTCGGTACTGGTGTAGGTTCCCTCTAGAGATCCGTCGGTGGCAATGATGCCGCCGGTCGATGGCTCCAAGAGGAGCAACTCCGACGGGTCGCACGAGCGGCCGATGCGCGTCAGGTCGTGCGTAGAAGCAAGGATGGCGGCGGCCGGGGCGAAAAGGTCGCGCCCGTCGAAGGTCCCCGGTTTCCATGCCGGGTTCACTCGAGCCGGGTCGATCCGCACCGCCGCGGCTATGCCCCTCGTTCGAATCACCGTACTGAGCAGTCCGTTGTCCGGAGCGACGAAGAACGAGCCGTCCTTCGTGCGAATGGCGATCGCCTGCCGTGCTGTCCCGACGCCGGGATCGACCACGCCGAAGAAGACCGTTCCCTTTGGAAACGTCGTGGCCCGGCCGAGGATCTCGGCTCCCTGACGGATGTCAAAGGGACGTACGGCGTGCGTCAAATCGACGACCTCGATCTCGGGATCTACCGAAAGGATGGCGCCGTGGCACAGGGCGGGCGCCTCGCTCGTGGTGCCGAAGTCGCTCAGGAAGACGACGACCGGCCGTGCCTCGGCTGGTGCGGCGATCATGAAGCACAGAATCAAGAGCGCCGGCAGAAAACGGGCGGAGAGCGCGTTGCGCAACGGCGCGTCGTTGGTTTCTCGGGTCCTGTACAAGCGGGGCCTGCTCCGGGTCATGGCTCTACGCGGCTGTGAAATCTGAACGCGCCGTTCTCTATCCTGAGAATGACGGCGCTCTTCACCGGATCGCCGGTGCCGTTGAAGCGCATCCGGCCGGTGATCCCGTCGTAGTCCTGGATTCCGGCGAGTGCGGCGCGCAGCGTCTCGCGGTCCGGCCGTCCGGCGGCGGTGAGCGCCTGCATGATCAGCCGGAAGGCGTCGGTGGAGAGCGCGGCGACATCGTCCGGGGCGCTCCCATAGGCGGCCTTGTAAGCGGCGACGAACTCCTGCACCGGAGGGGTAGGCGCATCGGCGGCATAGTGAGTGGAGAAATAGTAACCGTTGAAGAGACCACCGGCGTTCTGTAACAGCTCCGGACTTCCCCACGAGTCGCCCCCGATGAAGGCCACCTTGGCCAGCCCCAGCCGATGAGCCTGTTGCACCTGCAGTGGGACCTCGGTGTAGTAGTTCGGGAGGAAGACTAAGTCCGGATTCGCGTTCTTGATCTTGGTCAGTTGCGCGGAAAAGTCTTTGTCGCCGGTGGTGTAGGTCTCGAACGCAACCACCTCCCCGCCGCCCGTGGTGAAGGCCGCTTTGAACACCTCGGCGATCCCCTTGTTGTACTCCGAGGCGACGTCATAGAGGACAGCCGCGCGCCCGGCAGCGAGGGTCTCGCGGGCGAAGCGGGCGATGACCCCTCCCTGAAACGGGTCGATGAAGCCGGAACGGAAGACGTACTTCTTAGGCGCACCCGTCCGGGCGTCGAGGGTCAGACGCGGAGCGGTCGACCATGGGCTGACCATGACCACGCGAGAGGCTTCTGCGATTTCAGCGGCCGGGACGGCGCAGCGGCTCGCGTTGGGGCCGATGATGGCGAGGACCCGATCCTGGGCGATGAGCTTCTGGGCGGTGGCGACCGACTGGTCGGACTTGCCGCCGTTGTCCTCGATGAAGAGGCGCACCCGCCGCTTCCGGCCGCCGATCTCGATCCCGCCGGTCTCGTTGACGCGGCGCGCCTCCAGCTCGACGGCATTGCGGCACGAGGCCCCAACGGCGGCCAGGTCGCCGGTCAGTTCGGCGATGACGCCGATGCGGATCTCGTTGTCCTTCCCCTCGCCTTCGCCGCCGCAGCCGGTCGCGAGGAGTGCGGCCGTGAGAGCAGCGAGCATGATGACGCGTCCTGACATGCCGGCCTCCGGTTTCGATATCGGGCCGAGGTGGCCACGGTCTTGGGTCGCGCGGAGATCAGGGCCGGTTCGCGGCCAGTCCTCGCGCCCGGGTCGAGCAGGGCTCTTTGCCCGCGCGGGGATTCAACCACAACGGGCGGGCGGCGATAAGGGAAAACATGGGCGACTGGATGGCCGTCGACGGCGTCCGTTGCGGCCCGTGAAGATGTGGCCGGGCGGTCGTCTCCGTTGACGACCGGATCTGTCGGTCTCGAGTACGGGCTGACCGCCTTGGTGCTACGATCGTGCCCACTCGGGGATCCCATCCGGGCTCGGTACGGGGGCCGGCGTTCGACACGCGGACTCGCAGGCCAGGAAAGCGCTGTGACCCACCGGACATCCGGATCTGACAACCAAGTAGTCACCATGCCTTCGCGAGCAGGCGAAAAGGAGTACCCATGTCACTCGCAAGAACCGCAAGCACAGCAATCATGCTCATAGCATTGATCGGCCTTGCCGCCTGCGAGAAGGCGGCCACCGCCGATCCGCTGCCGACGCCTTCCTTGACCGTGCCGGTAGTGACCACCGTCGCCGCGACAACGATCACGCAGACCACGGCATCCTCCGGTGGGGATGTCATCTCCGATGGTGGCGGAACCGTGACAGCGAGAGGAGTGTGTTGGAGCACCGATACTACACCAACAATGGCTGACAGTGTAACTTCCGATGGGAGCGGAACCGGTGGATTCTCGATCACGCTGACGAATCTCACTGCGAACACGGTGTATCATGTGCGCGCCTATGCCACAAACGGCGCAGGCACCGGCTACGGCAACGAAGTGTCCTTCGCTACGCTTCCGGCTGCGGCAGACACCACGGTTACCGACATTGATGGGAATGTCTACAAGACAGTCAGAATCGGCGACCAGTTGTGGATGGCGGACAATCTGCGGACCACGCGGTACAGTAATGGTGACCCGATACCGCATGTAACAGATCGTGTCGCTTGGGTAGCCCTGACGACACCGGCGTATTGCTGGTACGGAGATAGCGAGACAACCTTCGGCGCAACCTATGGTGCCCTGTACAATTGGTACGCAGCCGATAGCGCGAGCAACGACAACAGAAGCATCTGTCCGGCTGGTTGGCACATACCGACGGAGGCGGAATGGACAACCCTGACGACGTACTTAGGAGGTATAGATGTGGCCGGCGGAAAGATGAAGGAGGCCGGGACATCGCACTGGCTGGCGCCGAACACCGGAGCTACGAACGGGAGCAAGTTCTCCGGGTTGCCCGGAGGCTATCGTGGATACACGAATGGAGCCTATGACAATGTCGGCCTGTTTGGACACTGGTGGAGCAGCACGTCAAGGGATGCATCGCAGGCCTGGGGTGAAGGACTGTTCGCTCTCGAGGCGCCCGCAAACCACAGTCCCAGTGTGAAGAAGAACGGATTCTCCATCCGGTGCGTCAAAGACTGAACGAATGGGAGATCGTGAACCCGAAGGTTCTCGCATTTCTCCAGGAGTAGCGATCAAGGCCGCCGCGCCAGAATTACTGTAATGTCGTCCGACTGCGGCCCTTCTCCCGCAAACGCAGCGATCTCCTCCGTCAGGCCATGCAGAATATCCGCGCAAGGCCTCGCCCGAAGTCGCTGCAGCACCTCGGCCAGCCGCTCCGCACCGTAGAACCCTCCCGCCGGGTCCTGAGCCTCGGTCACTCCGTCGGTGAAGATCGCGAGCAGCGCGCCACGATCGAGCACCGTCACCGCCTCGTCGTAGACGATCTGCGGCAACATCCCGAGGATGAGCCCGCCTCCCGTCAGCTCCGTGACAGATCCATCGCTCGCCACCACCAGCGGCGCGTCGTGACCCGCGTTGGCATACCGGATTTCCCCGGTGGCGGGATCGAGTAGCGCCAGGAACGCGGTGATGAACTTTCCCGGGTCGACACTCTCATGGATGAAACGGTTGATGCGGGCCATGACCTCCGCGGGACCGAGCTCGCCCAGATCCTGGCTGCGCAGCGCCGCGCGGAACGCCGACATGAGCAGTGCGGCGGGTGTCCCCTTCCCGGACACGTCGGCGACCGCGAGCCCGAGTCGTCCATCGTCGAGCAGCAGGTAGTCGTAGTAATCGCCTCCGATCTCGCGGGCAGGAAGGCTCATCCCAGCCAGCTCCAGCCGGTCTAGCATCGGCGGGCTCGATGGAAGCAACCGGTCCTGGATGATCCCGGCCAGGCGGAGCTCCTCCTCCATCCGCTGGGCCGCCAGCTCACGGACGCGGGTTCGTTCCAGGTTGTCGGCCATGTCATTGAACGAGGCGGCCACGTCCCACAGTTCGTCGCTTCCCTCCACCGGGATCCGGTGATCGAGCTTCCCTTCGCGGAGTGCGCGCGTTCCCGCGGTGAGAGCCCGGACGGCCCCGGTGACGGAGCGGCCCATTCCCAGCACCATCACGGTCGTTGCGGCGATGGCGGTGAGGAAGAGGAAGGCGATGACGGCAAGCGCGATCAGCACGACATAGGCGATCGGATTGTCGCGCGGGACCGACCAGAAGAAGCTCAGGTTCTCGGCGAACGACGCGGATGCGGCCACGGGAATCGTCCGGTGGCTCCACCCTGCGGGAGAGACGCGAAGGCATTGCACGGTGGCCCCGCCCGGCAACCGAAAGCCGGGGCCATCCGCCGGCCCGATGGCGCCTTCGGCGCCACGCGGCCTGACATCCTCTGTGTTTCCCGCTAGTCGTGTGGCGCGACCATCCGGTGTCTTCATGCTATCGACGGCTTCGGATTCATCATCGCCCAGGCCGATCGTGACGCCGCGCGAGCTTCGGCCCACGGTAACGACAGGCGAGATGCGTACCGGCACCCCAAGAACGGAACTTAGTTGGGCCATCCAGAGCGAGTCGACTTCCGCCAGCGCCTCCATTCGCACCGGCGTGCGCACGCCGTGAGCGTCGGACCTCGTTGTGTCCCACCGCGCCCGGAGGAACAACGTCCGGCCATCCCAGAGGAACGGAACATCGGTGGATGACTCGTCTTGCCTGAGAAGCGAATCGGGCGAGAACACCAGGCCGGCATCGGCTGAGAACGGCAAGTCGATGGATCCTACGGAGCCGATGGCGCCGCGGGAGCCGACGGAGCCGGTGGCGCCGCGGTCTCCGAAGACTCGAGTCGGGCTGTTCCCCTCGCGAACCAGGACGAACTGTCGACGCGGGCCTTCGCCGAACAGATCGAGAGGTCCCTCCAGATCGCCGACAAAGGCCGCGGAAAGCCGGTTTCTTGCGCGTTCCGATTGCTGGATCAACAGCCGAGCCGCCAGCGAGCCGCGATACGTAGCCAGGAAGAGCCCCCCTGCGCCCAGGATGAACGCGATCCCCAGGACGAAGGGGATAAGCGCAGCCAGCAGATGGGAGCCGACCAACCTCGGCCCGACGCGCCGGATCGAGAGGTGAATCCGCGTGGCCGCCGCGGGAAGCGCAATCAAGGCGTAGACTGCGGCGGCCAGACTGGCTTGACTGACGAAGGCCCCGAATCCGCCCGAGGCTCCTGCGGGGCTCCCCTCTCCGGCGCTGAACTTGACGACGCCCAGGAGGAACGACACCAGCGCCGCGACGCTGGCAAGCGCGAGTGCGCCGGCCCCCAGTCTCCTGCGCCAGCGGAACGACCAGAGCATGGGCACGGCCAGCGGAAGAAAGGCCTGCGCGGCAGACGGTGCCAAGATCGGAAGAACCAGCGCCAGGGCAAGCCCCGCCACCATATAGCGATAGGCGCGTCCGCGCGGGCGGTCAGCGTTAGCGAGATACCAGAGGGCCCGCAGCAGGAACACCCCACCAAGCCACGCTCCGATTCCGACGAGTCCGGCGAGGCCGGGAAGGGCGCCTGCCACTCCCCAACGATCCACCATCGCAGGCGCGATGCCGGGGAAGACGCGCGCCAGTACGATCCCCGCGACCCAGAGAAGTAGCGCACTCCCGAGCTTCCGCGGCGGACGTACCCAGATCCAGGCCGCCGCCGCGAGGGGGCCAAGGATGTACGCCAGCGACTGCCCCATGGTGCCTCCTCCGTTGGTGCCGCCATCGGCAGTGTCGGGTACTATAAACGCTGCGGTCCGAGGTCTCCAGCCCCGATTGCGCTCCCCCCCGCCGCGACCCGACCGTCCTCGTCGTCTGAGATAGCAAGCCGTTCACCGGGCTGTGCTTGCCCCGACCAAAATTCATGCTTGTCGCCACCGGTACCGCCTCCCTATACTGCTCCTAAGGGGTTGTGTGGGGAGGTAGGCTCTTGGTTCTTTCGAGTCATCGAGAGGTCCGCTTCCATAGGCAGGAGCCGTCGGGGCGGTCCGTTTTTATGTCCGTTTTCCTCCGGGAGGAGCGAGGTCGCGAAATGCGATCCCTCTCCCGGTCCGTCGGCTCGTATCAGCCTTCCACTTCGCCGTCGCCAGCAGGCGCGAAAGCGACTACACTACCTCTCCACCTGAGTCGGCCCGCATGTCCATGCCGTGGGTGATTGCGGTGGAGGCGTTTCTCCGAGGTAAGGGTCCCGGCCGACACGGCAGGGGTCGATGCCGCCCGTCTAGGGTCGGCAGGGGGTGAACCGGCTATGTCCGGATACAGGGGACGCTACTCCAGCTACGACGAAGGGGAACGCAGTCCGATCGTCAAGTTCCTGGCCGCGCGGAGCTGGTTTCTGATCATCCCGCTGATCGGGTTGGTGTATGCGAATGCCAAGCAGATCACTCCGAAGTATCAGCTTATCAAGGCCGGCATTGTGACGCAGGAGGCGGCGATCAACGAGGAGCGGGTGAAGGTTCTCAAGGGTGCGCGCGAGGTAGAAGTGCACATTTCCCAACTGCACGCCCTGCAGGACACCTTCAGCGTGCGCTTTGCCAAGATCGATTCCCTCGCCGACAGTGTGAGCGTGCTCGTCGCGACGGACCGGCAGGCGTTGGGCCAACTGCAGGCGGAGCTCGACTCCCTCAGCCAGGTCTACTCCCTGGCCATGGGGCGCTCTCAAGCCAACTCCGAGTCGTTGCAGGTTCTTTCTCCAATTGTCGACTCGCTCAGGACCGCGATCGCCACTCGCACAGCGGAGACCCAGAGACTGGACGAGGAAACCTCGATCAACCTTGACCTCGCCGATCGCGTCCTCAATCCGACCAAGTACCGGAAGAACACCGCGCTCGTCACGGGCAAAGGGGACTTTCCCAATCGGGACGCGCTCCCAAAGCGCTGAGGAGGAATGAGCCGTGGGGCGTTACGACCAGGAAAGACCTACGTTCGACCTCAAACCCAGGCCGAGGCATCTCCTCTACCTGGTCGACTTGGCGGTAATTGCCGGCCTGTTCCTGATCGGCGCCCACATCTTCCGTACGACCGCGGGCGAGAAGAAACTCGCCGAGGGGGCGTACCTGCGTGAGACCGCGAAGGCGAACGGCTCCCGATTGCTGGAGCAGGCCGACTCGGTCGTCGTCGCAGCGAAGAGTCGGGAGATCGCGGCGCTGGCCGACAGTGCAGCCTCCTCCGATGACTTGCTGCGGCGGTGGGCGGCCTTCAATGCGGCCGTTCAGGAAAAGAACACCCTGGGTAGGGCCATCAACCCGGTGACCGACCAGGTCTTCCTTCTGCGCGATCGGAGCACGCAGGAAACGGCGAAGGTCGCCGAGTACCGCAAGGAGCTGACCGGCCGCCGGTCCGATATCGTGGACCTCACGGCGCAGGCCCAAGACGCCGCGCGCAAGCTTGAGGAGTCGCAGAGAAGAAACCGGGAGGCCCAAGAGCAACTGGCGATGTCCCGGCGCGACCGAGTGTATGAGCCGGTCGGGATGTTCCCCGACAAGTCGGGCCTGCTGCTTCGGCGCGATGTGTCCTCGGATCAGGAGCTGACGAATGTCGAGCTGCAGCACAACGTCTGGAAGCCGGGTGCGCTGGATGTCGGGGTCTCCCTCGGCTTCGGCCTGGGGAGTGGCGATTTCTCGTCCTCCAAGCAACTTGGGCTGGTGGCGACCCGGCCGTTGCTGCACCGGCGGCTGGGGCTGGACGTCGGGGCCGGGTACTCGGTCCTGACGAGCCAGGCGGGTGCGGACGAGTCGGGAGCTTATGCCTCGGCCAGTCTTCGCTTATCGCCCTTCTACAAGGAACGCTTCCACTTCGGGCTTGGTGCCCGCGCGGACAAGGAGAGTGTTCTTCCCTTCGTATCCGTTGGGGTTGGCCGCAGGTAGGAAGTCGGGTGTGATGCCCGGCTTGCTCAGCCCGGGCCTTGGTGGACCCGGTGCGCGTGTGCACCACGGTCATGTTTCGTGGAGGTGGTTTGTCCGAGCGGGTGTCACTTAGGGCGCGACTGCTTCGGGGCCGGTTTTGGCTCTATGGAGTGATCGTTCTCGTCTTGCTCCTTTTCCGGGTCGTCCCGTCTCTGCGCAACGGGGTCGGGGTCTTAGCACCCGGCTCCCTTTCCCCCTCTGCCTCGCTCGTCATTGCCGGCATCGACAACGCACCCGATCTTGCGCCGCGGCTCGTCGCCGAGTACCACCGGCTATACCCGAAGGTTGGGTTGCGCACCAGCCCCGGCGGTACCAACAGGGCTCTTGAAGACCTGGTGAACAAGAAGGCCGATGTCGCCTTCCTGAGTCGTCCGCTGAACATGCAAGAGCACCGGATGGTGCGGTCGCTGGGGGACACAGTGCTGGCTTTCCCGGTGGCCACGGCCGGGATCTTGGTCTTAGTGGCGAAGGACTCGCCGGTAGAATCAATCTCGGTGGAGGAGCTCCGCGATCTCATCACCGGGAAGCGGGTCGCCCGGACAGGATCCGAACGCGCTGCCATCGTGAAACTCTACGCACCCGATCCGGACCTTGGTCTCTGGCCGGCTCTGCTGGGGCAGCTATCCCTGCCCGATTCCGTTCCCGCTAATGTCGTGTGGTTGGCGAGCGAGCGCGAGGTGGCTGAGGCTGTGGTGCGCGATCCCGCGGCACTCGGGCTAGCGAGCACCTTGACGTCTCCGCCTGCCGACTCCGCGGCGTGGCGCACCGTGCGACTGGTGGGCCAGCCCGGGACGGCGGCCGTGGATCCCTTGCCGGACGAAATCGCGGCGGGCGACTACCCGCTCTACCACTACCTGTATGTGGCCTGCCTGCAGCGCGGTGGAGCCCTGGCGTCGGGCTTCGTCACGATGATGCAGGGCCAGCACGGGCAGGTCTTTGTCCGGAGAGAGGGATTCCTGCCGGCCCGGGAGGTCGCCCGAGAGATCCAGCTTGCGAACAGGCCGGTTGGAATGCCTAGATAGAGATGGAACGATTCACTTTTGTCGATAGAACCTGAGGAGACCCGCTGCATGCTCGAACGCCGCATCCACGAACGGTCGCGACCCTCGGCACGCGCCCCGGAACCACGCCGCCTGTGCTACCTCACGGCGGCCCTGGCGTTCGCCGTAGTGTTGGCCGCCGCCCTCCCCGCGTTCGCAGCCAAGAAAAGCTACCGTTACGAGGAGGATCCGATTCGTCTCGGCAAGAAGGCGCTCACGGAGGGGCGTCTCGATGACGCCCGCAAATTCTTTGCCGATGCGGTCGAGAATGAGTGGGAGGTCGCTCAGGCCCGCTACGGCTTGGGCGAAATCCTCCGTACTCACGGGCAGTTTGCGGAAGCCGAGACGCTGTACCGCCAGGCGATCCTCGACCGCAATGCCTCAAGCAGTGGCGCGCCCTACCCCGAGGCAAATGCCTCGCTTGGCCTCGTGCTCTTGCGCCAGGATCGCAAGGATGAGGCGAAGAAGGAGTTCACCGCCGCGATCGAGCAGAAGGGCGGTCTCTGGGAGGCGAACTTCGGCATGGCCCGAATCCTTTTCGACGAGAAGAAGTGGGACGAAGCGCTTCGATACATCGAGAAGGGTGCGGGGAAGAAGGGCGTGGCCGAAGGAGAGGACCTCTACCGCTACGGCCTGGCTCGCGTGCAGTTCGCAAAGGAGGATCTGGCCGAAGCGGAGAAGAACGCCCTGAGGGCCCTCTACCTCAACCCGAACGAATCGGAGTACGCTCTGCTTGTCGGCGACGTCTACACTGCGCGCAAGGCCCCCACGCTCGCCATCGATGCGATCGAGAAGGCGCTGACTTCGCCGGGCGTGGTACCCACGCCCCAGGTCCACCAGAATCTGGGCCTGCTCTACGAGGGGGAGAAACAGTACACCGACGCCCTCCGACACTATAAGGAGGCGATGCAGACCGACTCTACTTTTGCTCCGGCGTACAAGAGCGCGGGCCGGCTATATAACCTGGCGACCCGCTATCCGGACGCAGCGCGTTTCTACCTCAGGTACACTCAGCTCAAGCCGGATGACGCCGAGGGGCAGTTCGGTCTGGCCGAGGCGTTCTTCAAGATGGGCACCAGTCGCAAGGCGCAGGAGGCGGCAGAGAGGGCCTATGCTATCGACAGCACCGACACCCGCGTGCGGCTCTTGCTCGCCCGGACCACATTCCTGACCAACGATCTGGCGCGGTCCGAGCGTTTTTTCGCCGGCGTGCCGGACACCGGTCGGTATGAGCCGGCCGACTGGGTCAAGCTGGCCCAGATCGCCATCGGCCAGAAGAGACTGGAACGGGCCGACACTCTCCTGGCGATCGCGCTGGCCAAGGATTCGACGATGGCTGATGCGTACTCGGCGAAGGGCAAGATCTACCTCAACCGGCAGAAGCCCGATTCCGCCGCGATCCAGTTCGAGAAGTCGCTGGACATGGCTCCCAACTCGGCTCCGACCAAGATCAACCTCGGGGTTGCCTACTTGCAGCTCAAACGGCCGCAGGAAGCCGTGAAGACGCTGCGCGAAGCGGTGGGCATGAATCCGACTTTCGCCCCAGCGCGCGTTTTTCTTGGCCAGGCGCTGCTGTCATCCGACTCGCTTGGCGCCGCCCTCAAAGAGTACAGGAAGGCGACCGAGCTCGATTCGACGAATGGCGCGGCCCTGCGCGGCGCCGCCTTCGTGCATATGAAGCGCGGGGAGTATGGACAGGCGGTGACTCTGCTGCGGCAGGCCACGGACCGGGACCCGCGCAGCGCCGACAGTTGGGTCTATCTGGGGCAGGCCCTGGCCGGTGTGAAAGGCGATGATCCCGAGGCGATCAAAGCCGTGGAAAAGGGTCTCGAGCTCAACCCTAACCACGAAGGGGGCAAGAAGTTTCTGACTGTCTTAAAGAAATCCCAGAAGCCCGCCGGCAAGTAAGGAGGAAGCGGATGACCAGCTTCGATCAAAAGATACACGGCGATATTCAGTTGCTGACGCCGCGGAAGGATCTCATGGGGGGAAATGAAACGAAGGAATTGTCCGACTGCATTGCGGAGATCGTGGCCAGGGGAGAGCCCAAGATCGTCGTCGACCTGGGGAAGGTGTCCTTCCTCAACAGCACGGGACTGGGCGCCCTCGTCGCCGGCCATGTGAGCTGCAAGAACCACCAAGGCTGGCTTCGGTTGGCCCGATCGACCAAGCGTATCAGTAACCTGTTTCTGATCACCAAGCTTGCCTTCGTCTTTGAGACCTTTGAAACGGTTGAGGAGGCACTGGTAGGCATCAACAGTCCCGAGGCTACGAACGGAGGAGACAAATGAAGGGCTACGTGTTCGTCGCCGTTCTTGTGGCGGCAGTCATCATCGCAATCGTGATCTACCAGTACCTGCTGCCTGACTTCATTAAGCTGGGGGGGTATCTCGTCCCGGTACTCATCGTGCTGTCCATTCTGCTCTTTACGTTCATCGCCGAGAGGCTGCTCACCATCACCCGGGCCCAGGGACGCGGTGACGTCGGACGCTTCACGCGAAACCTGAAGAAGGCTGTCGATGGCGGGCAACTGGGCGAAGCGATTGAGGTCTGTCGCAAGCAGGGCGGTTCCATCGCCAACGTGGTGGGCGCGGGTCTGGAACGCTTTCACTCTCTCTCCGACTCCAGCCTGACCAACGACGAGAAGATCGATGAGACGAAGCAAGCCATTGAGGAAGCGAACGCCCTCGAGATCCCGCTCCTCGAGCGGAATTTGATTGCTCTTTCCACCATTGCCTCGGTATCCACGATGGTGGGTTTGCTCGGCACGACCGTCGGGATGATTCGTTCGTTCCGCGCCATGGGCCAAGCCGGCGCGCCGGACGCCGCGCAGCTTGCCGTCGGGATCTCCGAGGCGCTCATCAACACCGCCGGTGGGCTCGCCATCGCCATCATCGGGATCATCGTCTACAACGCCTTTACGAACCGCGTCGACTCGTTCAACTTCATGATGGACGAGATCACCTACGAGGTGGTGCAGTTGCTCGAGCGGCGCAAGGTATCGGGCAAGAAGAATGCATAAAAGCAAGAGAATCTCGGTCTCCATCGACATGACGCCCATGGTCGATGTGGCCTTCCTGCTCCTGATCTTTTTCATGACAACGACATCGTTCAAGCCGCCGGCCGAGGTGGATGTGACTCTGCCCGCGTCAACGTCGGAGATCAAGGTGCCGGAGACCGGGATCATCGTGGTCACGGTGAACAAGGCCGGCCACTTCTTCATCGGCGACGAAAGCGGCAAGGCGGGGAGTGTCCCGAAAGAAGAGCTCCTGGCCGCCGTCATTGCGAGTCGCTCCCGTCGTCCCGGCGCCCGCATCATCGTGAAGGGCGACAAGGGAACGCAGTTCGGCTACATCGCGGACATCATGGACGTGATGCAGGTTTCCCAGACGAACCGCTTCAACCTCATGACCGAGCTGAAGCCTGACACCAAGGGCGACGGGGCGTTCGGACAGAACAAGTAGAAAGAGGAAGAGATGGGTGCCGTAGACACACCTGAACCGTCAGGCAAAGGCAAAAAGGGAGGGCTGCGCCGGCCCAAGCGGCGCGTCAAGATCCGCATCGACATGACGCCGATGGTGGATGTGGCCTTTCTCCTGCTGATCTTCTTCATGGTCACGACCGTTTTCCGCAAGCCCCAGGCGATGGAGGTCAATCTCCCGCCTAAGGACTCGAAGGTCCAGGTTCCGGAGTCGAATGTCCTCACGATGCTCGTCCGAGCCGACGAGAGGATCTATTATCGAATGGGAACCGGGGCCATCCAATCAGCGGAGTTCAACGGACTCGTGAACCTCTTCCAGGAGAACTTCAAGCTTAATCCGGAGCTCATCATCCTGGTCAAGGTCAGCCGGACCGCGAGCTATAACATGATGGTCGATATCATGGACTCTCTGGACCTCGCGCAAATGAAACGCTTCAGTCTCGTCGCCATGAAGGATGAGGATGTCAAAGAGGTGGAGGGCTTGCCATGAAGACCGTGGCCAAAGCGGATCCCTGGCTTTTCGACGCGGACGCTGTGTTTCCGGTCGTCGGGGAAACGCATCCTCTCAAGAAGCACTACCGCAGCCTGTTCTACCGCGGGGCCATCACCGCCATGTCGTGCCACATCCTGATCTTCGGGGGCTGGCTCGCCGGGCGAAACCTGAAACCTAAGCCGGAGGCGCGGGAGCGCAGGGTTCAGGTCGTCAGCTACCGCGAGATGGGCGTGCCGCCATCGATCGCGCAAAACAACGACGTATCCCAGGTGACGATCGCGGCGCAGGTCGCCCCGCCGTCGATCGGCGTGCCCGAGCCGGTGCCCGATTTTCAGGCACAGAACACGAGTCTGGCCACCACCGATCAGCTAGCCGAGGCCCTTGCCCCGGTGGATGTCAGCAATCTTGATTCGGGGGGGGACTCGCTGGTCGTCGATGCTTCGCAATTCGGCAATGACAATCCGTCGCCGGACGATTTCGTGGCCGTGGAGGAAATGCCGGTTCTGATCACTCCGCCCCAGCCGGTCTATCCGGAGATGGCCCGCGCCGCCGAGGTTGAGGGTGTGGTCACGATTCGGGCACTCGTGACGAAGGAGGGCAAGATCGGCGACGCCTTCGTTACCGAAGGGCACCCGATGTTGAACGACGCGGCCATCGCCGCGGTCAAGAGGGCGGCCTTCAAGCCGGCGCTGCAGCAGCACAAACCGGTGGCGGTTTGGGTGCAGATTCCCATTCGGTTCTCGTTGCACTGATCCGGTGCGGCGGTCGTCCGTCGGTCCAGAGCGTTCTTCAAGGCTCCCCGCCCGGGCTGGGGAGCCTTTCTCTGCCCAGTCTTGGGTTTCCCTTTGTCGGCCGGGCCGTGGCGGCAGCGCTCTGCTATGCTTCCCGTGCCCGATGGGAGGTGGCAATGAGCAAGCTTTGCCCGAAGTGCGATCTCGGCAGCGATGACAACGCGGCGTTCTGCCGCTGGTGCGGCGGGGATCTTCGCGCGGTGGAGGGAGGAAGCGATCCGCCTGTCGGTGCCTTGCCGCCCACCGAACCCTCTCAGTCTGTGCCGCCCGGCTGGCCGCCGCCGCCGACTCCGGGCTATCCGCCACCGCCGGCTCCAGGCTACCCAGTGGCATCTGATGGTGCTCCCGTGTACGGCATTGGCAACCTGCCGCCGAGTATTCCCACGCACCTGGTATGGGCAATTCTCTCGACGATCATGTGCTGCACCCCGCTGGGGATCGTCTCCATCGTCTATGCGGCGCAGGTCAACACACACCTCTTCCGGGGCGATATCCCGCGCGCCCAACGTCTCTCGCGGCTAGCAAGGAATTGGGCGATCGTCTCGATCGTTGTCTCTGTGGTGGGCTGGATCATCTATGGGATCGCGGTGGCGGTCTTTGGTGTCGGGGCGTTGGGCCGGCTGCATTTCTAACCTGTATCAGGAGACGTTATGAAGGGCCGGGAGCGACGTCCCCGCGTTCGGCGGTTGGGAGGACAGGCAGGCTTCCTGGTGCTCGCCGTGGCCGGCGCCGGGGTGGCTGGTGTCGCCGTCGCGGCCAAGGCGGGCTGGGCTGTCGGGCCGCGTTTGCTCTTCCTTGCCCCGCCGTGCCTTTTTCACAGCTTCACCGGGCTCTACTGCCCGGGATGCGGCAGTGCGCGGGCTCTTCACCACCTGGTCCGCGGAGAGCCTCTGGCGGCGATCGGATCGAACCCGCTTCTTGTGGTGGCCCTGCCGCTTCTCGTCCTGTCAGTGTTGCCACTGCGGGGTGTCGGTCCGGAGAGTGCCGGTTTGCGGCGGATTGTCGCCAGTCCGGTCATCGGCTGGGGATTTGGGGCGGTGACGATCCTCTTCGCGGTTCTTCGGAACTTGCCGTTCGAGCCGTTCCGCTGGCTGGCTCCGTAGCGCAGGCTCCACTCTACGGGCCCCCGGGGTTGTCCGGAGCGCCGTCCTGGCGGGTCTCACATGGGTGTCGAGGCGTCTTTCGCGACGAGCACGGTGGGCGAAACGGATGAGTAGCTGCGCTTGCGGAAGAAGCCGAGGCCGACGAGAGTGAGGCCGAGGCCGACGAGGCCGAATGTGCCGGGTTCCGGGACGGGGCGAGTGATCACCGACTGACCATACGGGCCGATCGCCCTGAGATAGATTGCTTCAGCGGACTTGCCCAACGACTCGGTGATCATGATCGAGCTCTGGGTCTTGGAGCTAGCGCCGCTCATGTACCGGAAGTTGCCGCCGTCAAGTCCGTCACCGCCATCAGTCGCGATGTCCCACAGGGCGAGCTGCAGGGCGGACGCGATGCCGCTATCGTTCTTGGCGACGTCAGCGTAGTTCCGGTACAACCACGCCAGCCGTTCGCCATTGGCGAGCGCGGATATCGGCAGGCTTTCCACCTCGTATTCCGTCGGGATCGTGATCGAATGGGCGAGGTCGACGCAGAACAGGTCGCCAAAGTAGGTGCCGTCGTTGGGGGGCAGAGGGTTGCCAAGCTGGCCACCGAAGTAGCCCTTGAGGCTCCCGGCGTAGACGGTGTGGTCCGCTCCGAAGTAGTTGAACGTCACCGGGCTTTGGCCGACCCCCCAAGTGAGACCCAGAACCAGGGCCGAGGCTGGTGCCGTGAGTACGGTCGCCAGAATCAAAACCGCGAAGATGCTCTTCAAACGCATGACAGAACCTCCCAAGATCGAAGTGTGTCCCCGCCGTCACTTCTCGCGGTGAATACAGTATAGAGGAACCCATACCCCATAGTCAACCTCCTGTGTTCAGTCCGACCTTTTCATGGCAGTCCGTTGCGCTGCCTCGGATGACGAGCGGGCCGGGGACGCTTGGGGGGGAACCGTACCGACCACGCGGGAAAGGGCATGGTTCCTGAGCCTATTGACCCAGTAGGGTGCAAGGAAACAAGATAGCAATTGGCCAGGATGTTCGGCTAGGACTCCGTGTTTCTTGAGGCCAAAGGGGAAGGCGGAGGATGCCGGGGAAGGAATCAGCCATGGACCCGCATCGGGAAGAAGTTGGGGGACTCTCTCTTACGCGGCGCGAGTACGACCCCGACTACGCGGCATTCCACGATCTCATGGCCTTCCGCGTGCGGGAGGTGTTGCTCGTCTCCAGCCTTTACGACTCGTACATCCTTGAGGAGGACGGACTCCTTTCAGAGAGCCTGGACGCCGAGTACCACCAGCTCAACCTGAGCTACGCCCCGCACATCACGCAGGCCTCCACCGCCGAGGCGGCCCAGAAGGCGATCGACCTGCGTCCTTTCGACCTTGTCATCACGCGCACGCGTCTGGGCGAGACGGACCCGATCCGCTTTGCTCGTGAGGTAAAACAGACCCACCCGGGGTTGCCGTTAGTGCTCCTGGCCGACAATCCGCCCGAGGCGAACCGCGTGAAAGAACAGAATGAGGCCGGCCATTTCGACCAGATCTTCGTCTGGCGCGGCGATGTCGCTGTCTTCCTCGCGATCATCAAATACATCGAGGACCGGCAAAACGTGGACTGGGACACCCGCGCGGCGGGGGTGCGCGTCATTCTCCTGGTAGAGAACTCGGTCCGGTTCTACTCGTCGTACCTGCCGATGCTCTACCGCGAGGTGATGGAGCAAACCCATGCCCTGATGGCGGATGGGGCCAACGCGCGCCAGCGGCTGCGCCGGATGAAGGGGCGTCCCAAGATCCTGCTGGCCGAGACGTTCGAGCAGGGCTGGGCACTCTTCGAGGCGCATCGCACGCACCTCCTGGGTGTCATTAGCGACGCGCGCTTCAAGCGGGCGGGGCACGCAGACCCGCAGGCGGGGATCGAGTTCGTGCGGCGGATCAAGGCGCAGGACCCGGACATGCCGGCGCTGATCCAGTCCTCCGATTCTGACCTGTCGCATCGGGCCCGCGAGATTGGCGCCACCTTCGTGGACAAGCACTCGCCGACCCTGCTCGAAGACCTGCGGCACTTCATGCGGACGAGCCTCGGGTTCGGCGACTTCGTCTTCGGCCTGCCCGACGGAACCGAAGTGGCGCGAGTCCATGACCTCGCCGAGATGGCGCGCACGCTGCGAACGGTATCGGCGGAGTCACTGGTCTTCCACGCCTCGCGAAACCACTTCTCCAACTGGTGCATGGCGCGGACGGAGTTCCAGCTTGCCTCAAAGCTGCGGCCGCTGCGGGTCTCCGAGTTCTCTGACGCGGAGGGACTGCGGACCTACCTGTTGGAGGTGTTTCAGCAGCTGCGGACCGACACGCGCCGCGGCGTGGTCGTCGATTTCTCGCGCGCGGATCTGGAGGATCTTGGTGGCTTCGCGAGGATCGGCGGCGGATCGATGGGGGGCAAGGGGCGCGGTCTCGGATTCATCAACGGCTTCCTGTCGCGCTGGCCCGAGGGAATAGATGGAGTGCGCGTCTTTGTCCCGCCCGCCGTCGTCCTTGGCACCGAGGTCTTCGACCGATTCCTCTCGGAGAACGATCTGCGGTCGTTCGCCCTGTCGGACGTGCCCGACGAGGAGGTCAACGCCGCGTTTTTGCGAGCGCAGCTCCCGCCGACGGTCGTGGGCGACCTGGCCGCGCTGGCGGACCGCATCCGCTACCCGCTGGCGGTCCGCTCGTCGAGCCTGCTCGAGGACTCGCACGACCAGCCGTTTGCCGGGATCTACCGCACCTGCATGCTGCCCAATGGCTCCCTTTCGGCCGATGGGCGTCTGCGCGATCTCGGTGCCGCCATCAAGCTCGTCTATGCCTCGACCTTCTCGAAAAGCGCCAAGGCGTACCTCCGGCACACGCCGTATCGCTCGGAGGAGGAGAAGATGGCGGTTGTGATTCAGAAGCTCGTGGGGCGGACGCACGGGCAGCACTTTTACCCCGACTTCGCCGGGGTGGCTCGCTCGTACAACTACTATCCGGTGATGGATCTCAGGGCCGAAGACGGGATCGCGGTGGTGGCGCTCGGCTTCGGCAAGACGGTCGTGGAGGGCGGCCGATCCGTACGCTTCTCACCGGGCGCGCCGGAAGTGCTGCCGCAGTTCGGAAGCACGACCGAGATCCTGCGCAACGCTCAGGTGGAGTTCTACGCCCTGGACCTGAACGGCAGTCTGGCATTCTCGGTCACGGGGGCCGACGACACGATGGTGAAGCTCGATTTGGGGGTGGCGGAGGAGGACGGGACTCTCGGGGCCCTCGGGGCCACCTGGTCCCAGGACAACGACGCGGTCTACGACGGAATCTCCCGGCCCGGCGCGCGTCTCGTCACATTCGGGCCGATGCTAAAGCGCCGGACCTTCCCGCTTCCGGCGATCCTGCGTCGACTGCTCCTGCTTGGCAGTGAAACGATGAGTTGTCCAGTGGAGATCGAGTTCGCGGTGAACCTGGAGGGCACAGACAGGAAGCCGGAGTTCGCGCTCTTGCAGGTCCGACCGATGGTAGTGGAGTTCGGGACGGAGAACCTCGATGAGGCGATGCAGACCATCGGCCGTGAACAAATCCTATGCATGAGCCGACAGGCGCTGGGCCATGGGAGGGTGCGGGACATTCGGGATGTTGTGCAGGTGCGGCAGGATGCCTTCGACCGCGGGCAGACGGAGGCCATTGCCACCGAGGTGGGAAGGCTCAACGCACAGTTGCAGCGCGCGGGTCGGCCGTATCTCCTGGTGGGGCCCGGACGCTGGGGAACCTCGGACCGCTGGCTCGGAATTCCGGTGGAGTGGCGGCAGATCAACGGGGCGAGCGCCATCGTGGAGACCGACCTCGACGACGTGCCGGTTCAGCCGTCCGAGGGGACCCACTTCTTTCAGAACCTGACCAGCTTCGGCATGGGCTACTTCACGGTCCACCGGGGCGAGGGAGGCGGCTGGGTTGACCACGCCTGGTTGGAGGCGCAGCCAGCGGAGGAGACCACCACCTACTTGCGGCATATCCGTCTGGCGTCGCCACTCGACCTGCGGATCGACGGGAGGTCGCGGAAGGGGGTGGTGTTGAAGGGGGAGCCGGAGCGGGGTTCGCCAAGGTGATCCGTCGCTTCCCCAGATTCCCGACGGTCTTTCTTGTCATGCTGCTCGCCTGCGCTTCGGTGTCGGTGGTCAACCGCTATTTGATCGTGCACGGTTTCCAGACCGGATCGGCCCGGTCCTGGCCGTTTTGGGAGTTCGAGCGGGGGGATCCACGAGAGGGTTTGGCCTACGTCCCCCTCTACCTTCTTTTCGTCACGGTCCTGCTGATCCGGGCCAAGGTGCTTTGCCCTGCCGAATCCTTCGCGCTGGGGCCGGCGATCGTTCTCAGCGGCAATCTCCTGCAGGGAGGCATGCACAAGGCGTTCGTCGCACCTTTCATAGAGAGCGGTATTCAGTATTACCACGATGCCATCACGATTCTGGATTCGCGGGAGTGGCTTCGCAATTTCAACACCGCGCAGGCTGGCCTGCTCATGCATACGCGCACGCACCCTCCATTCGGCACCCTGCTCCAGCACAATGTCCTGCGAGCCGGCGGTGGCAGTGTGGGAGTGCTCTCGTCTACATTCGTCATTCTCGCTCTTCTGACGATCCCCCTCCTGTACGCGGTGTGCCGCCAAATCGGCATGGCCAGGCAGCGCGCCTCGGTGATCGCCGGATTACTTGCTGTTACCCCCGCCTTCAATATCTATTCGGCTGTGTGCCTGGACGGGGTCATTGCCATGACTTCTTCGGTTGCTCTCCTGGGGATCACGCAACTCCGCTCCGGACGGCGGTCCCCGGGGGTGTTGTTTCTCGTCCTCGGCTTCCTGTTGACGAACATGCTGACCTTCGCGGGGCTCTATCTCGTGCCTGTCATGTTCGGAATCGTCCTGTACGACGCGCGGGCCGGCGATTGGCTCAGGTGGAGACGCCCGATCCTATGGCTTCTTGCCGTCGCCGTTCTCGCATACGCGTTGGGTCTCGCCTGCGGGTACGATCATCTGGCGGCCCTGCGTACCGCGAGTCGTATCGAGAATCCCGATGGATTCACGCTGCGCGCACACCCTCTTCAGTACTTCATGACGCGTTTGGAGGATCTCGGGGAGATTGTCGTCTTTCTCTTGGTTCCGCTGGCCGCGATCTTGTCCCAAAGGGGAACGGCCGAGAACACCCCAGCGCGGCGATCAGCCTTCGTCCTCGCCGTCGCCGGCTCTACAGCGGTCGTCCTCATGTTCGTCACCGGAGCCTACCGGACCGGCCAGACGGCCCGAGGTTGTCTATTTCTGGTGCCGTATGTACTTCTTCTCCTCCACGCGACGGAAGAGAGATCACTGAGGTTGCTCATCGGGGCGACAGCGGTACAGACGGCAGGCATGCAACTCTTCGGACGGTGGTTTTGGTGAAAGTGGCAACCCCTCTGCGCGAGGCTACGCCACAGGCCTTGCGCTTACCGCGTCACGACTCCCCGTCGCCAAGACCGCTGGCCTTTCCGTAATCGCGCTGGGGTCTTCCCCCTTTGCCGTTAGGGCCGGGCCCGTCGGTCTCCGCCCGGTTGGGCCTGTCCCCCGTGATCCGTCCGTCGACGAGCTCCACAATGCGATCGCACCGCGCCGCCATGCGCGTGTCGTGGGTGACAACGAGAAAGGCGGTCTGTTCTGTGCGGTTGATCTCGCGGAGCAGTCCGAAAACCTGATCGCTGGCCTGTGAGTCAAGGTTGCCGGTCGGCTCGTCGGCGAGGATCAGCTTGGGACTGAGCGAGAGCGCGCGGGCGATGGCGACGCGTTGCTGCTGGCCGCCCGAGAGCTCCGCCGGCTTGTAGCCCAGCCGGTTCGAGAGGCCGACGCGGCCCAGAAGCTCGCTGGCGCGTTCTCGCAGAGCCTTGCGGGCGCGCCCGTCGCGGGCGATTCCCGGCAGCATGACGTTCTCCAGCGCGGTGAAGGCCGGCAGCAGGTGGTGGAACTGGAAGACGAACCCGATGGCGCGGCCGCGCAGGCGCGTGAGGCCTGTCTCGTCGAGCTCTCGCGTGTCGGCGCCGTCGAGGTCGATGCGCCCGCCGGTCGGACGGTCGAGCAGGCCGATGAGGTTCAAGAGGGTGCTCTTCCCGGAGCCGGAGGGGCCGATGAGGGCTGTGAACTCACGGCGTTCGAGGCGGAAGTCGATTTCTTTCAGCACATGCGTCACGACGGTGTCGCCGAAGCTCTTGGTGACCTTGTTGAGGAGGACGACCGGACCCCCGTTCTGCCCCCGTTCGGGGAAGGTGCCTGGTCCCTGAGTGCCCGAACCGTCCAGGGGGCCGGTCGTCCGCTCAGCCATGCTGTATCACCTGCGCCGGGTCGAGCCCGGCCGCTCGCCGCGCGGGGGCCATGGCGGAAAAATGCCCGACCGCCAACGCCATCACCAGGGTGCCGAGAAACAGTTGCGGCGAGAGATTCACCGGGAAGGTCGGCGAGCCGTCGGGGTTGGTCGCCATGGAAGCAAAGACGAAAGAGAGAACCGTGCCGATGCCCGCCCCCAACACCCACCCGCCGGCGCCGAGAAGCAGTCCCTGGATGAGGAAGATGTGCAGTACCTGCCTGCGCGTCGTGCCGACGGCGCGGAGGATCCCGATCTCGCGGTTCTTCTGCACCACCCAGACTACCAGCACGCTGGCGATGCCGAGTGCCACCGCCACCACCACAAACGCTTGGATCATGTAGCTCGAGCTGTTCTGTGAGCGGAGGCCGACGAGGAGCTGCTGGTTGAGGGTCATCCAGCTCTCGGTCACGAGCCCGGTGCGCCGAGCGATCCCCTGCGCGATTGTCTCGGCAGAGAAGATGTCGCGCACCCGAGTCTCGATGGCGGAAATTCCCCCGGACAGGTCGAGCAGGTTCTGCGCGCTTTTCAGGGAGACCAGAACCCAGCGGTCGTTCACCTCCTGGTTCTGCAGGTCGAAGATGCCGCTGATGCTGAGCACATCGCTGCGATCCTGCGCGGTGACGATGCGGATCTTGTCCCCGACGCGCACACCGAGGTCCTTGGCCAGCCCCGTCCCGATGACCGCTTCGGTCCCGGTGATGCGGAAGTGTCCCGACGTCATCTTCCGTGGCAGGTCGATGATGCGGACGAATCGCTCGGGGTCGATGCCGCGCAGCGCGATCGACTTGATCGCCTCGCCGCGGGTGGCGAAGGCGGAGCCGGCCACAACGGGGGAGACGGCGATCACGCCGGGGACCTGCTCGATCTCGCGCAGCACTTGCGGCCATTGGTTGACCGATCGCATCCGCTGGGCCGGCTTCTCGATGCGGATGGAGAGAGCGTCGCTCTGGCGGTCACCCGACGCTGACCGGCCGGCGGTCCCGGCGTCGGTTCCCGCCACTCGGCCGTCGATGAGAATACGGGGCATCTCCTCCGGCGGCCGCACCACGATGTGCGCCTGCGAGCCGAGCGTCTTGTCGATGAGGCTCACTTGCAGGCCGGTGATGAGCGCCGAGAGAAAGATGATCACCCCTACGCCCACGGAGACGCCGAGGAGAATCAGGACTGTCTGCATCCGTCCCTCGCGGAGGAAACGGAGAGCGACGAACCACTCGAACGGCATCAGTGTGCCTGGTTCACCGGGCGCACGCGCGCGCCGGGCCGGATCTTCACTGCCTCGGGTGAGACCACCGCTTCGCGGTCGCGCAGACCCGAGGTGATCTCCACCATCCCCTCCCCGCGCAGGCCGAGGGTGACCGTCTGCCGTTGGGCGCGCCGCTGACGGACCACCAAGACCCACGGCGCGCTGTCCGCCTCGCGCACGGTTTCCGCCGGCAGGACCAAAGCCGACTCGCGGCGCGCCACCTCCACGTTGATGGAGACCGTCATATCGGGGCGGAGAAACGCCGGCGGGCGATCCACCAACAGTTCCACTTCGATGGTGCCGCGGGCCGGGTCGACGGCTGGAGCCAGGCGGGTGATCCTCGCCGCGAAGACACTGTCCGGGAAGGCGTCCGCGGAGGCCTGCGCCGTCTGGCCGACGCGGAGGTAGGCGAGGTTCTTTTCTTCCGGTTGCACGGTGAGCCACACCGGCCCGTCCTGCGCCATGTCGAGGAGCGCCTGGCCGGCTTGCACGACGTCGCCGGGTTGGACGAGGCGCTCGAGGATGGTCCCGGCGGAAGGGGCGGCCACGCGCGTCTGGGCCAGGCGAGCCTCGGCTGTGGCGAGCTGCGCCGCGGCCAGCCGTTCGTTGCTGCCTCCCGGGGCGTTGCCGCGCGCCTGTGCCGCCGCGCTCTCTTTGCGGCTGGCGGCGAGATCGCGTGCCTCCTTCGCTTCTTCGAGCTGCTGCGGGGCGATGACCTCACCGTCCGAGAGGGCCTGGATCCGAGCCAGTTGCCGCTCGGCCTGCGCCAGGCTCACCTCGGCCTGCCGCAACGCCTCGGCCGCCGTCCTCGCGTCCAGTTCGCGGACCTGCTGCAGGCGGGCCGCGGCCTGGGCCACGCCGGCCTGCGTCTCGTCGTTCACCAGGTCGAGAAGGAGCACACCGGGCTCAACGTGGTCGCCCTTGTCGACCAGGATGTGTCCCACCACGCCGCCGACCTGGGTGCCAAGTCGGATACGGACGGGGACGTGCACTCGCCCGTTGGCCACGACCTTCTGTACCAGGGGGCGGAGTTCGGCGCGGAGCACGGGGGTCTTCGAACCGAGCGTGGCCTGGATTGTGATCCACAGGATGAGGAGCAGAACCAGGCTGAGGAAAATCCGATTCCTGGTCCGCTGCAGCCAGCCTGGGGTTGTCGCCATCGTCGGTCCTTTCTGCGGAGCAGTCTGGGCTTGGCTCGGCGCCGCTGGCTGCTGTCCCGCTTTTTTCCGGGCTGGAGGGGCAGGGCTCAAACTTCGTGGCCGACGCAGCCGACATCGCACGCAGTTCATTCTATAGCCTCGTCCCCGGCTGTGGGTAGTGTGGGGACCGGGTGGGATCCGTCCGGCTACCCGATTCTGCGGCCTTAGTGTTGCCAAACCGACGGTCACATCGTACCGTTGCCGCCGGGTACCGACGCCGAACCCCCAGCCGGAGGCACACCATGGATCGACGCCGTTTTCTCCTCGCCGGAACGCAGGTACTTGCGGCCGGTTCGCTCTGGGCGATCCTCGGCCGGACCGCCGGGTCGGGTGACCCTGTTCTTCCCGGGCTTGACGAGGCCTGGGCGGCGGGCGGCACCGAGGGCGCACGCGGAGAAGTGGTGGGGGCGCCGGGCGCCCTTGCCACGGCAGGCGGGGCCGGAATGGCACCCCGCACCCCGCTCCTCGGCGTGGCCCACGGTCCCTCCCCCGCAGCCATCACCCGCGCCGCCGTCGATGCTCTCGGCGGCATGGGGCGCTTCGTCTCCCACGGAGCCCGTGTCGTGGTGAAGCCGAACATCGGCTGGGACCGCACACCGGAGCAGGCGGCCAACACCAATCCCGAGGTCGTAGCCGCGCTGGTGAAAATGGCCTTCGAGGCCGGGGCGAAGAGTGTCCTCGTCATGGACAACCCCTGCAACGATCCACGTCGCTGCTATCAGCATTCCGGGATCGCCGAGGCTGTGAAAGCTGCAGGCGGCACAGTCGACTTCTTCGAAGAGAGCCGGGTGCGCAAGATGAAGCTCGGTGGCGAGCGCCTCAAGGATTGGGAGGTCCATCCCGCCATCATCGAGGCTGATGTCCGCATCAATTGCCCGGTGGCCAAGCATCACGGTCTCTCGGAACTGACCCTTGGCATGAAGAACTGGATGGGATCGATAGGCGGCCCGCGCGGGCGGTTGCACCAGGATATCGGGACTTCCATCGTGGATCTGGCGGCGTTCTTCAAGCCGCAGCTCACGGTCATCGACGGCGTGCGGATCCTCACCCGAGGCGGACCGCAAGGGGGGAGCCTCTCCGATGTGAAGAGGCTCGACACCGTCATTGCGTCGGCCGACCCGGTCGCGGCGGAAGTGCGCGGCGTGATCCTGGCCGGGCGGAAGCCGGAGGAGTTCGCCTACCTCGCCAAGGCGGCGGGCCGCGGGCTCGGCCGCACCGCATGGCCGGTCGAGGAAGAGAAGCTCCTCGAAGTGGCGGCGGGATGACCCGATCCCGGGGGCTTGCTCGCGGACCAGGCCGGACGGATCGGATGCACCCCGGCCGGGCGTCCCGATTCTGAGTCGTATGCTGCGGCGCATCCGCATCCCGGTTCAGCTCGCCTCGCTGGCGGTCTTCCTCTATCTGCTCGTGCGCACGGTCGGCGTGGGGGAGGATCGTCTCGGCCCGCCGGTGCGGATCTTCCTCGACATCGACCCGCTGATCGGCCTCACCACGTGGCTGCGCACCGGGGCGTGGCACGGTCTGATGTGGCTCTCGGCCGTGACGCTGCTGCTCTCGATCCTCCTTGGGCGGTTCTTCTGCGGATGGATCTGCCCGCTCGGCACGCTCGGGCAGGCGACGGGAAGACTGCGACGGCCGCGAAGTGCGGAGAAGCAGGCGGATCGCTATCGCCCCGTGCAGGAGATCAAGGTCGCGGTGCTTCTCTTCGCTCTTGGGGGAGCCGTCGCCGGAGCGCAGTGGAGTGGAATTCTCGACCCGATCTGCCTGCTCGTGCGCGGGCTGGCGGTCGGGCTCGGTCCGGGCATCGAGTGGACGGTACGCGAGGGCGCGGCCGTGCTGGCTAGGACTCCGCTGGCGCCGATCACCGAGCCGGTCTACCGAACCGTGCGCGACCGACTCCTGGCGCCGCATCCGCCACACTTTGAGCAGGGGGTGACGCTGGCCCTGCTGCTGGTCACGGTGCTGGCGCTTTCGTGGGTCATCCGTCGTTTCTGGTGCCGGATCCTCTGCCCGCTTGGGGCGCTTCTCGGAGTGACGGCGCGTATCGGCGCGCTCCGACTGCGCCAGGACGAAGGGCGCTGCACCGGTTGCGCGGTCTGCACCTATCATTGTCAGGGCGCGGCCGACCCGGACGTCATGGGCGGCTGGCGCGCCTCCGAGTGTTTCGTCTGCGGCAACTGCACCGCGTCCTGCCGGCGCCACGGGCTCGCCTTCAGCTTCGAGCGGCCGCGGATGATCGGCATAATGGCCGGGTTGGCGCAGCGCATGGTGAGGTCGTTTCGGCGGGAGTCTGCGTCTGCGCCTGCCGCAAGCTCGCCCGGCGCGGCCGCATCCGCCGCAGTTTCATCCACGGCGGCTTCCGCCGCTGCCGCTTCCTCCTCCGCGGGACGACCGGCGGACACAATGGCGGCCTTGTCGCTAACGCCGCCTGCCGGCCAATCGCAACAACCCGTCGCCGAAACCGCCGATCTCACCCGCCGTGGCTTCCTCACCTCGTTGGCGCTGGGATTGGCTTCCGGCCCGATCGCCAGATCGACTTCCGCGCGCGCCGTGCCTCGCGGCAGCATCATCAGGCCTCCCGGGGCGGGTCCGGAGGGAGAGTTCCTCGACCGGTGCATCCGTTGCGGCGAGTGCATGAAGGTTTGTCCCGCTAATGGGCTCCACCCTTCCGGGCTCGAAGCCGGGGCGGCTGGTCTGTGGGCGCCGGTTCTGCGCGCTCGGTTGGGATACTGCGAGTATCACTGCACCCTTTGCGGTCAGGTCTGTCCTACCGGCGCTATACCTCGGCTGACGCCTGCCGACAAGGAAAGGACGTTTCTCGGGCTTGCTTGGGTCGACACCGGGCGATGTCTGCCATACGCCTTCGCGACCCCTTGTATCGTCTGCGAGGAGCACTGTCCGACCTCACCCAAAGCGATTCGGTTGGTCGAGGCCGAGGGACGCGCGGCGGATGGCGCGGTGCGACAGTTGCGCCGCCCAACGGTCGACCCCAAGCTCTGTGTCGGTTGCGGCGTGTGCGAGTTTGTTTGTCCGCTGTCCGGAACGGCCGCCATCCGGATTGAGGGGATAGGGCGGACGCGAAGGGAGAACCCGTTTGAGATCTCGTTTTAGTTTCCAAGGAGAAATGGCTCGGCGCGCTCGGTCCCGACAGAGTCGGGCTTTCTGTGTCCGGAGATCTGCAGTCCACTCGGATCCGATTGTGCGCACTGCCTGGCCAGGAATCGGACGGCTGTCACTGGCATGATTCACGAAAGGCAGAGATAGGAAAGCTTCCATGTGTCGGCTGATGCCCGTCTCGAATTGATCGAAGAGCTCGCGATCCGTATCGGATGGGCGAGACGCTGGTCGCCGCTGTCGTAGATCGGCATCGACTTCGCCTCGGCCGCACGTGTCGACAGGTGACCATCGACCTTGATTCCACCGTGGACCCGACGCACGGAGCGCAACAGTTGAGTCTGTTCCACGGACACTATGACACCTGGTGCTACCAGCGGCCCACTTTCCGGCGATTGACTGGTTTCCGGAGTGCCCACTGCGGTCGGTTGCAGACGCGGGAGCCGGGCCTGGGTGGCTCGGAAAAAGGTCAGGTCTGACTGCCGGGGCACCGACTGGCGTGCCGGGCAGAGTTACTCCTCGGGGTTGCGAAGGTGTGAGGGCGGGCGGCGGGTCAGGCCGCGACGCGCCGGTAGTGCTGGAAGCATAGGTGTTTCATTGTCCGACTGGGGACAGCCGATACTGGTCGAACGTCGGGATCATCTCGTCCGGCGCGATGGAGCGTCCCTGATTGAGCGCCTCGCACGCCTCGGCTGGCTTTCCATTCGCGAGAAGCGCGCGGCCCAGAAACAGCAGCGCCTGCGCCCGACGCGTCCGGTCCTCCAGCGTCTTCGACAAGTCGTCCGCCCGGCGAGCGTGCCAGAGCGCCCGCTCCGCGTCGTACATTCCTGCCTCGTTCTTGTTCAGGTAGCTCGCCGCGAGGCTGATCTGGGGCGGCAGGTAATCGGGGTCGTACTGCGACGCCTCGATGTAAACCCGGCGTTTTTCGGCGGCCGAAAGCCGTCCCAACGCGGCGAACGTGTTGGTCCATGGGGCCAGCCCTTTCGCGGCGTCGGGCTGGGCCAGGAACCGCACGTCCACCCCGGTCGGCGGCGTCTTGATCCGGTCGATATTGAGCCGGGCAAGGCTCATCCCGGGCGAACCCTGGAGCGCGCGCTCCCAGAGCCGCCGAGCGTCGTCCTCGCGCCCCCGGAGGAACCGGACGACGCCCAGGTCCAGGAGCGCCGCGGGGGAGGCCTTCGCCGGCCGCGTCGCGTCGACGAGCGCCTTCTCCGCGCCATCGATGTCCCCTTCGCGCAGGAGCAAGTATCCGAGCTCGGCCGACACCGACGCGTCGCGCGGCCGGAAGCGCGAAATCTCGCGGTATTGCCGCGCCGCGTCGGACACGCGGCCCATCAGCAGGTACATCCGCGCGAGCGACTGCCGCGGCTGCAGCCACTCCGGGTCGCGCCGGACCACCTCCTCCATCTCGCGCGCCATGGAAGGCAGCCGGCCCTGGTACAGTAATATCTGCGCCCGCATGTCGAGGTCCGTCGCCATCATCTGGTCGAGAAGGCTGTTGAGGTAGAGAGCGCTGCGCGGCCGGAATTCCGACGCGCGCTTGTAGGCCTCCGCGGCCTCCGCGGGCTGACTCGCGAAGACGAATGCGTCGCCTTCGACCCACGCGTCGCGGAAGCGCACCATCCGCACGCTGTCCGCGTAGTCCACGACCATCGCCGCGGCGATGAGTCCGGCCACGAGGACGACGGGCGCGATCTTCAGCCACAGGCGTTCACGGTAGCGGTCAAGGAGCGCAAGAAATGCGAAGGCGCCGACAGGCGCGAGCGCCAACAGGGACCGCGCGCCACCGATCGCCCATCCGCCCACGGCCGCCGCTGCGGCCAGGGCCGCCACGCCCCGAACCGGGAGCCGCCCCCACGCGAGGAGGCACAGCAGCAGCAGCGGCGCCAGGGTCATCTGCCCGGCAAGACCGACCTTGCCCCAGACGTTTGCGGCGACCTCCACGCCGAAGAAGACGGCGAGGGCGACGCCGGCTAGGGAGCTCCGATTCGCGATCTGCCCGCGCGACATCGTCAGCTTCGAGAACATCGCGAGCGCGACGATCCCCAGCTCCATCACGATGTAGACCGCATATCCGAACGTCTGCGGCAGCAGGTGTCCCCACAGGTGGCCGAGGATGTCCGCGGGGAACACGAGCAGCCAGAGCCACCGGAGAGAAAAGGGGACTCTCCCCTTGACGCTGTTCCCGGTTCTATCCCCTTTTCTCTCCGAGCAGACGATGACAAGGAAGGGGAGGAGGAAGTCCGGAACGACCGAGAACCAGCCCTCCATCGCCCACCGGTTCACGTTCCCGAAGAGCGCCGTCCGCGTCGGCAGAGACCAGTACCACCATCCCACGGCCACCGCCGTCGTCTCCATGCACCAGCAGATCGCAATCATGAAGAGCGACGCGAGACCGGCGATCAGAAATACCCGTCCCGCGAGCGCCGGGATTCGACGGAGAATGAGTTCAGCGACCGTCCACGCCAGGTACATCGCGAACACCCAGCCCGCCGCCACCTGGACGGAGGAGTAACCGATGTCGGGGAGGAACCCGCCCTGAGGCAGGTAAGGCATGAGCGTCTCGTTGGTGCCGCTGATGAACCTGCAAAGCAGCCAGATGGCATTTCCGCGGAGGATGCCGAAGGCGAAGGCAGAGAGGAAGAAGGCAAGCGTGATGAAGCGTCCGCGCGTCCGCCAGGAGTGCATGACGAGCAGGACCAGCGCGACCGTCGAGCCGATGGATAACAACAGGTTCACTCGGTCCCTCCGCAACGGCCCGGATCGCCTCCGGCCGGCTCTATTTCAGCCCCGGTCGACATTATATCGCCCCTTGCCACCCTCCCCACCCGATCCCGATCAGCCGCATGGGAGTATAGCCGGGTTCTGGGGGGGTATGCCAGGACTCTTCCCCCCGGCCGGGGCACGACCCCCTTCCGGGGGGACGCCAGCGATCGGCGCGTGGCCACCGGAGCGAGTCCCCACTCCGCTGACAAGGCACTTCGTCGCCTCCGGACTCCATTCGCCCCGCTCCGGGTCGCGGAACCGGAATATAACCGACCTCCGAGGGCAACTCCAAGGTCTCCTACGGGCCTGCCCTGGATCGTCACAGGCGCGAATCCCCGCTCCGGGGGGATGGTAGCCGTTTCCCCGGAATCCCCGACTTCCCGTCCGGCAGGGCAGATGTCTTCCCTTTGGGCCCGGTTGTGACTTCTGGCTGGTTCCGGTCAAGCGCGGCGTCCGCCGTGTCCATGATACGGAGAAGAGCGAACGCGGCGGCAATCAGGGGCGCGTCTTACGGAGGAGGCTACGGAGGAGGCTGCGGAAGACGTCGGGCCGGAGGCTCTGGTACTCCGCGGCGTCCCCAATGTCGTCACGCTTTTCATGGGCGGAAACGATACCCTCTATCGGCAGCGCGAACGCCAGGACACTGGCCAAAGACCGATCAGGATGGAAAGGGTCGTCCTCAACAACTGCTGGGAAGATCCGACGTTCATGCGAAAGAAGCCTCACCTCGACTACTGCCAAGCCGCAGGCATCCCGTCTCCTCGCGGAAACCTCTACAAGGCCGTCGACGCGCTGCTGGGAGGACCCGTCTCTGACTTCGCCACTCGCAGTTCCCACTTCGCCTGCTGGCCGGTCGCCGTGAGCTGCTTGCGGTGCACGTAGAAGGGATCTTGCTCCTTTTGGAGGATGAAGCGGGAGATCGACGGCTTGATCAAATCGCCCCGTGGCAGGCCCAGGGAGTCACTAGCCCACTCCCCCGTGCCGGATGTCCGTCCCCTTCACATAGAAGACCACCATCTCCGCGACATTGGTCGCGTGGTCGCTGATCCTCTCGAGATTGTGGGCAATCGACTGCAGGCGGGTGGCGCGGAAGATGTTTTGCGGATTCTCCATCATATAGGTCAGGAGCACGCGGTTGACCCGGTCATAGAGCGCGTCGATCTCGTCGTCGCGATTGATCAGGTTCTTCGCTCCGACATCGTCACCGTTCACCAGGGCGTCGAGGGCATCGCGCAGCATGGCCTGCACGCCCTCGGCCATGCGCGGGATATCGACATAGGCCTTGAGCGGCGGTTCCTCGTTGAGCTCGATCACCCGTTCGGCGATGTTGACGGCTTGGTCGCCTGCCCGTTCCAGGTCGCGCACGATCCGCAGCACGGTGGTAATGAACCGTAGGTCGGAGGCGACCGGCTGGCGCCGCGCCAGCAGGCTCAGGCAAAGTGCATCGTTTTGCACTTCGATCTGGTCGACCCTGGCATCTCGGTCCATGACCGTTCGCGCCAGAGTGCTGTCTCTCTCGAGCAGAGACCGGATGCTGTCGGCAATCATCCCCTCGACTTCCGCGCCCATGAGGATAATCTGCTCGCGGAGACGAAGCAGCTCGCCCTCGTACTCCCGATCGGTGTGGGGTCTGGTTGTCATCGAGGCTGCTCCTGCCTCCGGCTCATCCGAACCGGCCGGTGATGTAGTCTTCGGTGCGTTGCTCGGCGGGTCTCGTGAAGACTCGGTCCGTCGGGCCGTACTCCACCAGTTCTCCCATGTACAAGAACGCGGTGTGGTCGGCGACGCGGCCGGCCTGCTGCATGTTGTGCGTCACAATCACGATGGTGACGTGATCCCCGAGCTCGTGAATCAGCTCCTCGATTCGCGCGGTGGCGATCGGGTCGAGGGCGGAGCAGGGTTCGTCCATCAGCAGCACTTCCGGGTCGAGGGCAAGAGCGCGGGCGATGCAGAGCCGCTGCTGCTGGCCGCCGGAGAGACTGGCGCCGGAGCGCGGGAGGATGTCCTTCACCTCGTCCCAGAGCGCGGCCTGGCGCAGGGCCTTCTCGACCAGCTCCATCCGATGGGGGATCCTCTCTCCCGTGAGGCTGAGCCCGGCCAGCACGTTTTCGGCGATCGACATGGTGGGGAAGGGGTTGGGTTTCTGGAACACCATGCCGACTCGGCGGCGAATGGCGACCGGATCGATGCCGGCGCGGTAGATATCCCTGCCATCGAGGAGGACGCGACCTGCGACCGTCGCCCGGTGGGCGGTCTCGTGCATGCGGTTCAGGCAGCGGACGAAGGTGGATTTGCCGCAGCCGGACGGGCCGATGATCGCGGTGACCTGCCGTTCCAGGATCGGCAGGGTGATGCCTTTCAGGACCTCGGTGGCGCCGAAGCTCGCGCGGAGGTCAACGGAGCGGATCTTCTCGGCCGGCAGAATGGCGCTTTCTCTCTCGGCAATGGTGACCACCCTCCCTTTCTCGGCGGTCGGGACGAAGCTCTCTGTAGCTTTCATCATCGTGCATCCGTCCGATGCCGCACGAAGAAGCGCGCGGCCACGTTGAGGATGAGGACCAGGGCGACCAGAACGAGCGCGGCGGCCCAGGCCTGACGATGCCACTCCTCGTAAGGAGAAATGGCGTAGGTGAAGATCTGCACCGGTAGCGAGGCGATCGGGCGGTCGAGGCTGGTGGGCCAGAACCGGCTGTTCAGCGCCGTGAAGAGTAGCGGGGCGGTTTCTCCCGCGGCCCGCGCCACGGCCAGCATGACGCCGGTCGCGATGCCGGGAGCGGCTGTGCGCAGGACGACGCGCAGGGTCGCCCGCCAACGCGGCACCCCCAGGGCGAGGGCCGCCTCGCGCAGCGAGGTGGGAACCAGCTTCAGCAACTCCTCGGTCGATCGCGCGACGGTGGGAAGCATGAGGATCGCCAGCGCCACGCCGCCGGCCACCGCGGAGAACCGTTTCATCGTCACGACCATTAGGCCGTAGACGAACATGCCCACGATGATGGACGGGACGCCGGAGAGAACATCGGCGCTAAATCGCACGACGCGCGCGGTCCGCGTGTGTCCGTACTCGGCCAGGTAGATACCGGTGGTGATCCCCAACGGGATGCCGACGCACGAGGCCAGGCCCACCAGGACGAGGGTTCCCACGATGGCGTTGGCCATCCCGCCGCCCGGCTCGCCGACCGGCCGGGGCAGCTGGGTCAGCAGATCCCAGGAGAGCCCGCCCGCTCCGCGCACGATCACGAACTGGAGCAAGCTCAACAGCGGAACCAGCGCGAGCAGCGTCGCGACGAGGCAGAGAGTCCGCACGACAAGGTCGGTAATCTTCCTTCGGCCCGGCAGGGCGATGCGATCGACCGAGTTCTTCCGCGAGTTCATCGCCGGCTCCCTTGGACGGCGACACGGCTGACACGCCAGACCAAGAGCCGGGCCAGTGCGTTCAGCGCCAGGGTCACCGCAAAGAGCAGAAGCCCGATTTCGGCCAGAGCGGAGAGATGCAAATCGCCGGTGGCCTCGGTGTACTCGTTGGCGATGACGCTGGCCATCGTGTAGCCCGGGGCGAAGAGCGACGCGGCGATCTTGGGCCGGTTGCCGATCACCATGGTCACAGCCATCGTCTCACCCAGAGCCCGGCCGAGGCCGAGAATGACCGCTCCGATGATCCCCGATCGAGCGAACGGGAGGACGGTTCCCCGGATCATCTCCCAACGGGTCGTGCCGAGGGCCAGCGCGCCCTCGCGCAGCCAGTTCGGCACGGCGCGCAGGACCTCGCGGCTGACCGAGGCGATGGTGGGCAGGATCATGATCGACAGCACCAGTCCTCCCGCCAGCATGCCGAACCCCTGGCTCGGTCCGGAGAAGAACGGCAGGAAACCGAGCGACCGCGCCAGGGCAGGTTCCACGCCGCCCCGGAGCCAGGGCACGAGGACGAAGATCCCCCAGAGGCCGTAGACCACGCTGGGCAGTGCCGCGAGCAACTCCACCATGAACCCCACCGGACCCCGCAGCCAGGAAGGCGCCAGTTCGACCAGGAAGATCGCCACGCCGAGCGAAACCGGCACCGCGACCAACAGGGCCAGAAACGAGGACACGAGCGTCCCGTAGATGAACGGCAAACCTCCGAAGAGTTCCTTCACCGGATCCCAGGCGGTGCTGCCGAGGAAGCGAACGCCGGAAGCGCTGAGGCTCAGGCGGGATTCGCGGGTCAGTTCCAGCGCGATGGCGGCCAGCAGCACGACCATGACGACGGCGCCCACCACGATCAGCCTTTGGAAGACGAGATCGCCGCGGTTGGCTGTCCGCGTCTCGTGCGTGTCGGCCGCCACTCCGAGTCCTACTTCGACAGGGCGGGCTTCCCGCCCGTCGTCACCGTCTGCAAGGTGGCCTCGATCTTGCCCACGACCTCGGCGGGCAGGGGCGCGTATCCCAGGACTCCGCCGAGCTTCTGCCCGTCGTGGATGGCCCACCACAGGAAATCAACCATCGCGGTGCCCTTGGCGGCGTCCTTCTGATCCTGGTAGATGAGGATCCAGGTGAACGCCGAGATCGGGTAGGACTTCTCACCCGGTGCGTTGGTGATGGAGACGCGAAAATCCGCAGGGACAGCGACGCCGGCGGCCGCCGCCGAGACGCCTTCCAAGGTCGGCTCCACGAAGGCGCCGCTACTGTTGCGGATGCTTGCGTACGGCAGGCCGTTCTGCTTGGCATAGACGAGTTCCACGTACCCGACGGAGCCCGGGGTGCTCTTCACCTGTCCGGTGACTCCCTCATTTCCCTTGGCGCCCAGGCCGATCGGCCAGCTGACGCTCGTGCCCGAACCTACCTTTTCCGACCAGGCCGGGCTCACCTTGGAGAGATAGTCGGTGAAGACGGCGGTAGTGCCGCTGCCATCCGACCGGTGCACGACGCCGATCAGGGCGTCGGGCAGTTTCAGCCCGGGGTTCAATGCGGCGATCTTTGAGTCGTTCCATCTGATGATCTCCCCGAGGAAGACACCGGCGATGACTTCAGGGCTCAGCTTCATGTTGGAGGGGGAGCCGGGGAGGTTGTAGGTGATCACGACGGCGCCCAGCGTGGTGGGAATGTGAAGCAGCTTGCCCGGCAGCTTCACCAGGGCGCCGTCCTTCACGAAGGCGTCGGAGCCACCGAAGTCGACGGTTCCCTCGGAGATCTGGCGAATGCCGCCCCCGGATCCGATCGACTGGTAGTTGATCCGGACGTTGGGGTGGATCCGACCGTACTCGAAGACCCACTTTGAGTATAGGGGGTAGGGGAAGGTGGCTCCGGCGCCTTCGAGGCTGACGGGCTTGCCGGGGTCGTTTCCCTTGGCCTCGCAGGTGGGGCACCAAAGGAGGCAGACGGCGAGGGCGAGGACGGAGACGAGGACACAGGCCCGGGCGACAGAGGCGGCCATGGTGAACGGGTTCTTTCGAGACATGGTCTGGTTTCCTTTCCTTGTTGCCTTGACGGTACGCGCGGCGTGTGACGGTTTGATGACAACCGGGCAACAAGAACATGACGTCGGGGTGCGCCGGTGGGGCGTGTCCGATGAGGGAACGGACCGCGATTCCAGCTTGACCGCGATCAGGAACCGGCGCGGCCGTGACACTGCGAGAACACAGCTCCGCTTCCGCATGGGCACGGGTCACTTGGTCGGACGGAACGAAGGAGGTGCTCGGGAATCTCCACCCGGTCCGGCGGCGAGGCGTCTGTTAGCGGCTGGGACGATGCCCCGTCGATGCGCCCGAGCGATCGTGCCATGGTCGGGAAGGAGATCTCGCACTGGTGCCTGGTCTGAAGGGCCACCGCGCGCAGCAAGAGGTCGTCCAGCACCAGCCGCTCGGCATTGGTGCCAAATGCCACCAGTGTCCCGTCGCCCCGGCAAGCGTAGGTGCTGCGGAAAGAGCACTCGATCGTCCGCAGGCGTTCGGCCGCCAGGACGTCGCTAGGTATCACATTGACTGCCAGGATACCCTCCGGGGTCAGGCGCTCGTTGGCGATGGCGAAGAACTCCAAGGAGGAAATCCGCAGGGGCGCGCCTCCGATGCCGCAGAAGGCGTCGACGAAGATCGCGTCATAGCGGATCGATGGCGAGCAGGAGACGAGAAACCCGCGCCCATCCTCGATGATGACGTTCATGTGCGCGTCGGGTCGCAGGCCGAAGTAGCGGACCGCGAGTTCGTAGACGTCCCGGTCGATCTCCGTGCAGTCGATCTGCAGGCGGGGAAAGAGACGGCGCAGAAACGCCGGGATGCGCCCGCCTCCGAGTCCGAGGACGTGCACGCGCGAAGGCTCCGGCTGCCAGAGCAGCGCCAGCATCATCGCTTGCATGTACGGCGCCACGAGGCGGGCGGGATCCCGGAGATCCATGCGGGACTGCCACTCGGTGCTTTCCGCTGAAAGAATCCTCAGGCGCAGCTCGGCACCCTCTCTCTCCACGATCAGCGTCTGGCGTTCGCCTCGAGCGTGGTGGAGCATCTCGACCGGCGGAGATGGCGATTCCGCCCCGCCGGACGGGCTGCCGGTCATCGCGCGGACCGGCCGCCGCGGCGGCGTCTCGTCTCGAGCCGTTTGAGCAGGTAATTGTTGTCAAAGCAGTCCTCGACCGAGAGGGGATGGAGACCCAGGGGATCGATGAGAGACGAGAGTTCCTCGTTCGTGGGCCGGCCGTCGTGCAGCCACAGAAAGGTTCCGTCCTCGGCCGCGGCCAGAAACGCGTCCAGGGTCGCGCCACGGGAGAGGGTTCCCGCCGTAGGAACGCTGTAGAACCAGGACCCGGACATGGCTACCTCCGCCGACGCTGACGACCGGGCTGAATACGTGCTCCGCGCACCGTTGGGCGTGAGCGTGGGAGAGTCTCACCGAGCCCGAGAGGCGGACGCAAGACTCTTTCCGGTCCCGACGGGGGGTAAGGTTCCGAGCGCCGTCTCCGTTGGACCGACGAGGCCGCCCGTGGCGTTGGGCAGCCTCGTGGGGTACCCTCGCCATTGGCCCGATCGTCCCGATCGGCCGGAGACGGGTTATGCGGGTAGCGCGGGTAGCGTCGTGGTCGGAGTCGCCAACGCAAGAAGGAGTTGTGCGTGAGCCCCTATATCGTGTCGATTCTCCTCGGGGTCGTGGAGGGACTCACTGAGTTCCTGCCGATCTCTTCCACGGCCCATCTTCGCATTGCCGAGGCGCTGGTCGGCATGGACCTAAAGAACGATTACTGGAAGATGTACACGGTGGTCATTCAGCTGGGGGCGGTTCTGTCGGTGCTGGTGATTTACGGACAGAGGCTGTTGGGCTATGCGAGGAGCTTCCCCCGCGGGGTCGAGGGGAATCGGACGCTGCCGAACCATCCGCTCTCTCTGATCGCCATCGCCTTCCTGACCACGGCGATTCCGGCCTTTCTGCTGGAGAAGGTGATCGCCGACAAACTCGAGAGCACCCGGGTCATCGGTGCCGCCCTGCTGGTGGGAGGCGTGGCGATGTGGATCGTCGACCGGCTCTGCACGCGCCCGACGGTCAAGACGGTGGACGGGATGCGTCCGCTCAGCGCGCTCTGGATCGGCGCGGTGCAGATCCTCTCCGCGGTGTTTCCGGGCACGAGCCGGTCGATGTCGACCATCGCCGCCGGTCAGGTCATCGGCCTGTCCCGGTCCGCCGCACTCGATTTTTCGTTCCTGGTCTCGCTGCCGATCATGCTCGCGGCGTGCGGCTATTCGCTGCTCAAGTCGCTCAAAGACTTTGGCGCGAACCCGGCCTTTCTACCCGGAAGTCTGCACGCAAATCCCTGGGCCGTGCTGGCGGTCGGGTTCGTGGTGTCGTTCCTTGTCGCGCTGGTGGTGAACCGCTGGTTCATCGCGTGGGTGAAGTCGCGAGGTTTCGCGCCCTTCGCTTGCTACCGGATTGTGTTGGGGATCGGCGTTCTGGTCTGGGCGATGCGTTGACCCTGCGAGGCGCGGCGTCGGACCGTCTTCGAGATTGGAGTTCAGCGGGCGCGCAATCGGGCGAGCCGATCGGGTGGCGCCGGCAACTGCAGGTCGGTCTCAGGCGACCGGCAGGTCGAAGTGAACGTTGCTGCCCACGCCCGGAGTGCTGTCCACGCTGACGCGCCCACCCATCGCCTCGACCAAATGCCTGACGATGGAAAGGCCCAGCCCGGTCCCGCCCAGCTCGCGTGAACGGCCCGCGTCGGCCCGATAGAACCGCTCGAAGAGTCTCGGCAGATGCTGCGGCTCGATACCCGGGCCGGTATCCACCACAGAGACATGTACGCGATCGGCCTCTGCTACGGCGCGAACGGCGACGGAGGCATCTTCGGGCGAGTACTTGAGGGCGTTACCCACGAGATTGGTGAGAACCTGTTCCAGCGCGTTCCGATCGGCCACGACTTGCGGAAGTGACTCGGGGAAGTCCGTAGACATGCGGATCCGTTTCTCCGTGGCCGTCTTCCGATGAGCCGTGAGAACCTGCTCCACCGCTTCCGCGAGCCGGAGTGGTTCCGGGTGTAGCCGAAATTCCCCGGCCTCAATACGGGAAAGCTCCAACAGGTCGTCCACCAGCCGGCCCATGCGTTCGGCGTTGCGCTCGATGATGGCGAGGAACGATGCCGCCGCCTCCGGATCGTCCCGAGCGGCATCCCGCAGGGTTTCGGCGGCGGAGCGGATCGTGGCGACCGGCGTGCGCAGTTCGTGGGAGACGTTGGCCACGAAGTCGCGGCGCACCGTTTCGAGGCGACGCAAGTCGGTCACGTCCACGAAGACACCCAGTACGCCCCCGGAACCGCCGGTGAGCGGGGCGGCGTGGGCCAGAAGGCGACGGGGGCGCAGGCCGCCCAGCTCGATCTCGGCGGACTGAATCGTTTCGCTGCGGCGGGCCCGGTCGAAGAGTCCGTGGATCTCGGCCTGGCGCGCGATTTCCAGGGGAATGCGACCGATGGCGTCCGATCCCAACAGCAGCATCTCACGAAGCGCCGGGTTGACCATGGCGACCCGGCCATCCGGCCCGAGCAGAATCACCCCCTCACGCATGTCGTTGAGGATGTGTTCTTGCAGGTCGCGCTCACGGCGGAGCTGGGCCAGGGTGTGACTGAGGTTCTGCGCGAGTTGGTCGAGGGCACGGCTCAGCTCGGCGACTTCGTCCCGGCCTGTGGCGCCGCCGCGCCCCGCTGTGTCCCTTCGGGGGGAGAGATCCCCCGCGGCCATCCTCTTGGCCACGGCGGTGAGGGAACGAACCGAGCGCGACATCCAGCCGGCGGCGAGACTGGACAGGGCTGCCGCGATCCCGAGGGCGAGCGCGGAGCTCAGCAGAATGATGGTGCGGAGCCGGGCTACGGCGTGGTCCACGGAGGTGAGCGGGACAGCCGTGCGGACGACCCCCGCGATCGCCCCCTCGCGACGGAAGGGGACGGCGACATACATCATCCGTTCGTGCAGCGTGTCGCTCCATCGCGTGATCGATCCGCGTCCCCCGGCGAGAGCGTCGGCCACCTCCGGCCGGCTGGCGTGATTCTCCACCTGGGGGACGAGCGCGGTCTCGACCTCGGAGTCGCCGACGACGACGCCGTCGCGCCGGATGACCGTGACCCGCTCGCCGGCGTAGCGGCCGAGGCTGTCGGCGAGAGCATCCCAGGCGGGAAGATCATCGGGATCCAGGGTGGCATGGGAAATCTCCCGCTGGATCAGGTCGAGCCTGATGTAGAGGTCGTGGCGAATGCCCTCGATGAGTATCGGGACCAGCCGGCTCGTCACCAGCAGATCGGTGACGAAGACGGAAACGGCGATGAGACCGAGGGAGACGAGGAAGAGTTTGCCGCGGATGCCGAGGTTCATGGTCCCGTTTCTTCCGGCGACTCCGCGAAGCGGTAGCCGACACCCCGGACCGTCTCGACGTAGCGACCGGCGGCGCCGAGTTTTTCGCGCAGACGTTTGACGTGCGTGTCGACCGTGCGGGTCGTGATGTCTGCTTCGATGCCCCAGACGTCGTCGAGCAGCTTCTCCCGGCTCAGGACACGGTTTCCGCGATCATGCAGCGTCAGCAGGAGCCGAAACTCCAGGGCCGTCAACTCGACCTCCTCGTCCTCGACCCAGGTGCGGT
>CAIMUX010000029.1 GCA_903844735.1 Candidatus Eiseniibacteriota bacterium | reverse complement strand
ACGTTCGGGCGGCCCGCTTGTTTCGCTCGCTCAGAAAGAGAGGAGTCACCGTTCGCGGCGCCGTGGACTGCGTCATCGCTCAGGTGTGTCTGGATATCGAGGCCGAGCTCCTGAGCCCCGATGCGGACTTCGAACGGATCGTCGGCCACACGGGGCTTCGTCTCTGGCGCCCGTAGCGGGCCGAACTCCGCGGAAACCTCATCCGAGGAAAAGCCCCAAGTCCACGGCTCGTGACGGTCGCGCGAGGCGTGGCTGCGAGCGTCGGTGCCGCTCTCCCCAGGAATACCCTGACCTTCGAAGAACACAACCCGTCTCCACAATGTCTCCACGGCGCAAGTAGACTCCAGTGGACTCAGCGGGACTCCAGGGGACAAGATCGACGGCAGCAACACGTCTTCGTTCTGCATGAACCACCGGTCAGACACGTCGGCGAACTCGTCCACTCATCTGAACACCCTGCGTCATCGATCACCCCCGCGCGTACTGCAGCAAGTAGAGGTTGTGGTAGATCCCGCGGCGAGCCAGCAGCTCCTGATGCGTTCCGCGTTCGCGGATTCGCCCGCCGTCGAGGACCAAGATCTCGTCGGCCTTCTGGATGGTGCTCAACCGGTGCGCCACCAGGATGCTGGTCCGCCCTCGCATCAGGGTTTCGATGGCCGCTTGGATCGCCTGCTCGGTGGCCGGGTCGACGCTGCTGGTGGCCTCGTCGAGAATGAGAACGCGCGGGTCGTGGGCGAGAGCCCGGGCGAAGCAAAGGAGCTGCCGCTGCCCGGTGGAGAGCGTGGCGCCCCGTTCGGCCATCACCGAATCGTAGCCGCCCGGCAGCCGCTCGATGAACTCTCGCGCCTGGACCATGTCGGCGGCCCGGCGCAGGCGCTGGTCCGAGATCGGAGCGCCGAGGGTGATGTTCTCGTGCACCGGACGGCTGAAGATGAACGCCTCCTGCAGCACGATGGCGATCTCTTCCCGCAGCGTGGCGAACGGCAGTTCGCGAAGGTCGGTTCCATCCAGCAGGATCGCCCCCTCGTCCGGGTCATAAAAACGACAGAGCAGATTCAGGATGGAGGTCTTTCCCGCGCCGGTGGGACCGACGATGGCCACGCTGCGCCCCGGCTCCACGGTGAAGGAGACCTGGCGGAGGACCGGTGTCTCCGGGCTGTAGGCGAACGAGACATTGCGAAACTCCACGCGCCCGCAGTGCGCCCTGCCAGGGGCGTCCTCCCGCTGGGGGCCGCGCCCCGTCTGGGAGTCGCGCTCTTTCTTGGTTCCCACTACGAGCCCACGGCGGGCCACGAGGCTTTCGGTAATCACCGGCTCGGTGTCGAGGATGTTGTACACCCGCTCTGCCGCCGCCATCGCGCTCTGCATGACGTTGTACTTCTCGCTCATATCGGCCACGGGCTGGAACATGCCGCGAACGTAACTGAGGAACGCGACCAGGGCTCCGAGGGTAAGGGTGCCCCCGAGGACACCGCGCCCGCCGTAGACCAGTACGAGGGCCACGCCGGCGGTGGCGAGAATCTCCACCAGAGGCCGGAAGATCCCGAAGATGACGAGCTGGCGGACGTTGGCCCGGAAGTAGTCGTCGTTGACCCGGCGGAAGAGCTCGCGGCGCGCCGCCTCGCGACGAAACGCCTGGATCACCTTGACTCCCGAGATATCCTCGGCCAGCCCGGCATTGAGGGCGGCGAGGTGGCGGCGAACCGCGCGGTAGGCGCCTCGCACCCGTGAGCGAAAGACGACCGAGACGAAGACGATGCCCGGGATGACGACCAGCGCGGTGAGGGCGAGACGGGTGTTCATGCCGAAGAGAATGGCCAGAGTCCCCGCGATGAGCAGGACATCCTTCACCAGATTCAACAGCACGGCGCTGAACATCTCGTTGAGCGCCTCGATATCGTTGGTCACCCGTGTAACGAGCCGCCCGGTGGGATTGCCGTCAAAAAAGCGCAGAGAAAGCGTCTGGAGGTGGCGGAAGAGCGCCGTCCGCAGGTCATAGAGAACACGCTGTCCCGCCACCTGCAGCGTGAAGACATGTCCGTATCCCACCACCAGTCCGAAGACGATGAGTAGACCCATGATCCAGGCGAGCCGGGTGATCCCGGCGAGGTCGGCCCCGCGCATCCTCACCAGGACCGCCGGAGGCACTGCGGAGAGGTTGTGCTCCGGTACCAGCCAGTAGTCGCCGCGCACCGACCCGACATCGCCGCGCCGCTCTGCCGCGGGGAAGAGGTAGAACGTCTCCGGGTAAACGGTGCCGCGCCCGACGAGCAGGCGGTGTGTGGACTCCTCGATGCCGCTGCGCTGTGACTTTCGCACCAGCAGCATCCCCGGCTCGGCGGGAAGGTAGCGGAGGTGTCCCGGGTCGGCGGCGGCCAGTGAGTCGCAGAGCGCGGCCGGTCCCTCGTAGACGAGATACAGACGCGCCAGGTATCGGTCGATCCCGATCTTGGTGAGGTACGGCAGCACCAGGTCCACGCCGGTGGAGAGGAACATGAAGAGCATGGCCGCGCCTACGAGCTTGCGGTGCGGACGGAGGGCCGTGAGAAGGCGCTTCACCAGCCGTGCGTCGTACGCCTTGCCGAGGATCTCCTCGGTTTCCGACTCCCGACCGTTCATCACGCTTCCGCCTCAAGCTGCTGCATCCGGTGCAGGTCGGCGTAGAACCCGTCCCGTTCCAGCAACTCGTCGTGGGTGCCGTGCTCCACAAGGGCACCTCGATCAAGGACGAGAATGACGTCGGCCTCGCGCACCGTGCTCGTGCGGTGGGCGATGACGATATTGGTTCGCCCGCGACGCCCTCCGCGCAGCGCCGCGAGGATCGATCGCTCGGTCCCCGTGTCGACGCTGGAAAGGGCGTCATCGAGGACGAGAATGTCGGGATCGGTGGCGAGGGCCCGGGCAATGGCGACGCGTTGCTTTTGCCCGCCGGACAGGGTCACACCGCGCTCGCCCACCAGAGTGTCGTAGCCGTGGGGAAAGGCGCGGATCTCTTCGTCGATGGCCACGAGCCTGGCCAGTCGCTCCACCTCTGTGCGCGGAACGTCATCGCGGCCGAACGCGATGTTCTCGGCAATCGGAAGTGCGAACAGAAACGTCTCCTGCGGGACGTATCCGAAGAGGCCGCGCAGCGCGGGGAGCTTCAGGTCGCAAATGTCGGTACCGCCCATGAAGATCGTCCCCGGCGGCGGATCGTAGAGACGCATGAGCAGCTCCACGAGGGTCGTCTTGCCGGAGCCTGTGCGTCCGGTGACACCGAGGGTGCCGCCGGCGGCGAGGCCGAAGGAGATCCCGTGGAGCACCTCGATGTCGGTGCCGGGGTAGGTGAAATGAAGATCACGTACCTCGATCGCGGGCGGTGGGATGCCCTCGCATGGCCCGTCCTTAATCTGTGGTTCGGTCTGCAGGATGACTTGGATCCGATCCATGCTGGCCGTACCGCGCTGCAGAAGATTGACCACCCACCCGGCCGCCATCATCGGCCAGATCAGCATCTGCAAGTAGCTGGAGAACGCCACGAACTCGCCCAGGGTCAGTCGCCCGCGAATGACGAGGTGTCCGCCCGCTCCGAGGAGGATCGCCAGACTGGCGGTCGCGAGAGCCGAGATGAGCGGTCCGAAAAGGCCCCATGTCTTCGCCAGGCGGATGTTCTCGTTCGCACATTCCGCGGCCCGCGCCGCGAAGTAACCCGCCTCCGACGCCTCATCGCCATAGGCCTTGACCACCCGGATCCCCGAGAACGTCTCCTGCGCCTTCTCGGTGAGGTGCGAGAACGCTTCCTGCACCGCGGTGAAGCGCGCGTGCACGATCCTGCCGAACCACGCCATCGAGAAGGTGAGCAACGGCAACGGCAGCAGCGTGAGAAGCGTCAGCCGCGGGTTCATCGCCGCCATGATCGAGACGCTGGCCACCGCCAGAACGAGCGCATCGATCGCGGCGAGGGTGGCCATCCCGGTGGCCATGCGAACGGCGGAGAGATCGTTGGTGGCGTGGGCCATGACATCGCCCACCTTGACCCGATCGTAGTAGGGCGGCGGCAGCGTCTGGAGATGGTTGTACAGCGTCTGCCGCAGGTCGCGCTCGATGCGGTGGCTGGTACCCATGAGAAAGTAGCGCCAGAGAAAGCGGCACGCTCCCATCCCCAGTGCGATGGCGACGATCCCGCCGCCGAGAATCCAGAGGAGGTGCGGGGTAGCGGTGCCTCGGGCAAGCCGGTCGATCGCTTCTTGCGTGATCTTAGGGACGAAAAGCTGGAGGAGGTCGACGCCGATAAGCCCCAGCAGTCCGATGGCCATCGCTCTCTTGTGCGCCGCGAGAAGGCGGCCGAGCTGCAGAAGTGTGGTCCGCCGAATCGCGCGGCCGCCTCCCGCCATCCCTGCGCCGTGCCGCGCGATCACGCCCCCGCCACCCCGCATCCACCGCCTCCTACAAACCGAACCAACGGCGCATGCGTGTGATCACCCCGGGAGGGGCGTGGAGGGAACAGGGCTGATCCGGTTCGGTCCCCGCGAGGAAGTCCTCCTCCACCGACTGGGGGCACTCCTCGCCGGCCAACTCGCCGGTCTCCGGGTCGATAGCCACCCGCACCACTTCAGGCGGGCGATCGAACGATCCGTCGCCGTTGCGGCCCTCGGCCCCTGCCATGGCCGCCGCCCAGATCGGCAAGGCCGCCGCCGCTCCCGACAACCCCACGACCTGATTGCGATCAAACCCCACCCAGGTCCCGACCGCGCGGCAGGGTGTGTAACCGACGAACCAGGCGTCCTTGTAGTCGTCGGTGGTGCCGGTCTTGCCCGCCACGGCGCCGCGCACCTTGAGCGAGCGCGCCCGGCTGCCGGTTCCTTCGTTGATGACCCCCTGAAGGAGCGAGGTGGTGAGGTATGCCTCGGGCGCCTCCACTCCCCGCGGGTCTTCCAGTGGAGCGAGCGGCACCTCGCGGCCGTCGGGATCGAGGATGCCGATGAGCATCGTTGGCGCGCGGGCGCGCCCGCCGTCGGCGAGCCCGGCATAGGCGCCGGTGATCTCCAGCAGGCTCACCTCGGATGTCCCGAGGCAGAGGCTCGGCACCTCGCGCAGTGTGCTCTGGATCCCGAGATCGCGCGCCACTTCGGCGACCCGCGGGATCCCCACCTCCATTGCCACGCGCGCGGTGGGGACGTTGAGCGAGTGCTCAAGGGCGTCACGCAGCGACACCCGTCCCCGGAACTGCTGGTCGTAGTTCTTTGGCCGCCAGAATTTGCGCCCGGCTTTCACTTCGTACGGCTCGTCTTCGAGGATCGTGCGCGGCGTCCACGATGAGCCGTCGGCGCGCGTGCGTTCACGGAAGGCGGCCAGATAGACAAACGGCTTGAAGAGCGACCCCGGCTGCCGTTTCGCCTTGATCGCACGGTTGAACGGATGGAGCAGGAAGTCACGTCCGCCGACGAGCGCGCGCACGGTGCCGAAGCGCGGGTCGATGGAAACGACGGCTGCCTGCAGAGGGCTGTCCTTCCGCCGAAGCTTCTTGTGATCGCGCTCTAAAGCGGCCAGCCCGTCCGTCACCGCCTTGACCGCGGCCGCCTGGTCCCGCGGGTCCATGGTGGTAAAGATCGCGGTGCCGGGCCGGTCCAAGACCCGCGGGCCGGCGCGGCGCTCCACTTCCTCCCGGGCCCCGTCGAGGAAGTACGAGGCGTCAGCGCTGCGAATCGGCGCTCGCGCGGAAGGGAGTGGCTGCGCCAGGGCGCGGCGCAGCTCAGCTTCGGAAATGAGGTCGCTCTCCCGCATGCGTCGCAGCACGAGATCGCGCCGCTGTTTCGCCTTGGCCGGCGAGTGGTAGGGGTTGAACGCGTTCGGTGCGGGGATGATCCCCACGAGGAGGGCGATCCCGGCGATATCGGCTTTCGCCAGGTCGCACCCCAAGTAGTACTGCGAGGCCTCGCGCGCGCCCCGGATTTCCATGGGGCCCCAGGTGCCCCAGTAGATGGCGTTGAGGTAGGCCTCCAGGATTTCGTCCTTGGAGTAGCGCACCTCCAAGGCGACTGCCAGCACCGCTTCGGTGGCCTTGCGGAAGAGGGTCCGGCGATTGTGCAGGAAGAGCGAGCGGGCGAGCTGCTGGGTGAGCGTGGATCCGCCCTGCGGCTGCGCGCCGGGGCGCAGATTGTTCACGAAGGCTCGGGTGAGGCCGATGGGGTCGATTCCCGGGTGATACGAGAACCGGCGGTCCTCGACGGCGATCAGGGTTGGGACAAGGAGCCGCGTGGCCTTCTCCGTTGCCTTCCGCACCTCGTCCAGCCGGAGCGGTTTGAGTACGGCGCCGGTCTCTCCCTCGAAGCCTGCGATCCGCTCCGGTTCCACGCGCAGGTCCCCGGCCGACATCGCGTAGAGCGGCTGCGCGCGCAGATCACCGGCTTGCCTCGCGCCGAGTGGTTCGGCGCGTAAATGCCCCGCCGGTATCGCGCCAAGCGGCTCCGCGCGCGAGATCCGTCCTTCGATGAAACGAATCATCACGCGGCCGCCTGGGAAGTCGCGGCCGGGGTAGCGGAACGGGCGCAGGAAGACAACGCCCCCACCCGGCCCAAGACTGTACTCGCCGGGATGGCCCGGTTCTGCCGCCCGTCGGTAGTCCAGGCGCTGCAGTCGCTCCTCCAGGTCGGGGGCATCCAGGGGCTCGCCGGGGCGCAGATCGGTGGGTGCGGCGTAGAAGAGGACACGCTGCCGCGAGCCGCTCTCCGGGATCTTCGCCGGGATGCAGGAGAGGACAGCGACGATGAAAAGGAGGCCGAGCCCCGCCAGGCCGGCGACGGAGCCCCAGATCCATGCCCGCAACCGGCGATGGCGCTGCCGTGGCCCAGAGGTTGTGGTCCCCAGGGTGGATGTGTCGGTCATCGGTGCAGTCCCGTGGCCGTCAGCGTTCCGCCGAGCGGTTCCAGAAGCGGATCAACTCCGGGTGGTCGTTGGAAATGGACAGGGCGGTGCCGGCGTCCACCACGCAGTACTCGCCGCGCACGACGCCGTGACCATCGACCACGGCGGCCCGACCGAACTGCAGGCGCCGTGCGGCGTCGTCGCTGAGATCGAGGTAGGTGATGCGGCCCCCATCGACGACAAAGAAGAAGCGCTTGCTGCCCATGGTCGCCTCGCGGATCCAACCGGCTCGGATACGACTCTGCAGGGCCAAGACCCGTTCTTCCGCAACCTGGTTGCGACGCCTTGCCTCCTCGCGCTCCCGGTCGCGAACGCGTCTCTCTTCCTGCCGCGCCAGGAAAGCCTGGTCGGCCGCGGCGCGTTCCGCCTCGATGCCCTCTCGGCCCACCTCCTTGCGATGGATTCGCTCCTGATGCTTGGCTTGGCGGACCTGCTTCCCGGAGACAAGGCCTGCCTTCAGCAGTTGTTCGCGCAGATCGGACACGCAATCCTCCCCGTCCTTCGGGCAGCCGATCGGCCGGCACAGCGCAACTGGCGTACGGCACTGTACGGCGCGGCGCACCTAGGCACGGCACGGCACGGCACGGCGACGATGGTAGCATAGGATGCAGACACCTGCCGGGGCTAGCCCGCTTCATTCAAGAAATCCTGCTACGACATCGGATCTGCCCGCATTTGCTGCGTTGCGCTAGCTCTCCCTCCTCGACGTACTGCATGGAGTACGCCTTCGTCGGGAGATCGTCGCGCGCCTTGCAACTACGGGCATCTCCGCCGTCTCGCGACGGATTTCATGAATGAAGCGGGCCAGGTGGGAGCGGGACGGATCGTTCCGCCCTTGCGGCCCCGCGGCGTTTCGTGTTTCATTCCCACCATGCGCCGATCCCTGCTCCCAGCCACTCCTCGTCGACTCCCATGGCCCACGGTGAGTGGCGCGGTCCTGACCGGCCTGCTCCTGGCCGGTCTCCTCGGCCTGTTTCTCGGCAGTCCCGTGACCAACGCGAGGGCTCTCGCGTGGGTCTGCATCGATCGAGCGTGGGCCGCGGATTCCTTCGTTCTCGATCTGGCGGGCGTTTCGGTGGATGGCGTGCCGACGATCGCGGGCGCGGGAGAGGTCCGCTTGCATCTAGGGCAGGTCCTCCGCGTGGCCGTCACCTGCCGCCCTCCCCGTCCTGCGACCCTCTACCGATACAGCCTGGATGGTGGGCTCAGTTGGTCCGCCGCGACGGCGGATTCGATTCTCACCCCGCGACTCCCGGGCCCCGGCACCCACCGTATCTTCTTGAGCGCTATTGCGGCGTCGGGTGCCTGGCAGACAGGCCCGCTCATCCTTGTTGTGCGGGTGAGCGACGATGGGGCGGCGGGCGTTGCAGGCGTGGCGTCCGCCCATTCCGGGAGCGGGGGCCTTCCCAGGGTGGCGCTGCTTCTCGCGTTGATCCCGGCCTTGCTGCTTGGGGCGGCCGGCGGTTGGCTCCTGACGCGGCGGATGAGCCAACCCCGACGGAGTTCGCTCGCCAAAGCGGTCGTGCCCCGCGGGGCGAAGCTCATCGCCGACGGCGCCCACGCACGCGTCACGACGTCGAAGGCGGATGGCACCGCGAACGGAGTCGTGGTGGCGAGCGCCGCCGGGGGCGCGGCGCGAACGACCGGCGCTCCGGCAGGCGGTCCCGCCGATGGAGCGCCCATCGGCGGAGGCCCGCGTGCGGCCACCGACCCTCCGGTCATCGACCTCACGGACGTTCCCCGCGAGGATCTCGAGGACGAGCTTACGCGGCTGCGCACCCGCGTGCAGGAACTGCTCGAGGGCACGCGTCGCCTGCGCCAGGCGAACGTGGACCTTCGTTCTCAGGTCGGCTTTCTCGAGCAATCAAACAAGGAGCTGCGCGAGCTGCAGCGGCGCAAGGACGAACTCATGGCGACCCTGGCGCACGACATCAAGAACCCAGCGGCCGCGGTGGCGCAACTGGCCGAGCTCCTTCAGTCGTATGACATGGGCGCGCAGCAACAACAGCGGTTCATTTCCGACCTCATGCTCACCGCCTCGCGCATCCTTCGCCTCTCGCAGGAGATGTCCAACGCCATCGTGGCCGAAGTGCGCACCCTCCCGTTGGACCTGAAGGTCGACTCCATCCGTCCGGCCGTGGAGTCGGTGGTGCGGATGAATCAGCACACCGCGGCGCGCAAGAACATCACGATCAAGGCGGTGCTACCGGGCAATCTACCGCAGATCGAGATGGACGGGTCGCGGATCGAGGAGGTTCTCGACAATCTCGTGAGCAATGCGGTGAAGTACTCGTGTCCCGATTCCACGGTGCGGATCGATGTCAAAGGCACACCCAGCCACCTCACCATCGAGGTGACCGACACGGGCGTCGGCCTCTCGCAGAAAGACCTGGACGAGGCATTCATGTTCGGAAAGAAGCTCTCCAGTGTTCCCACCGGCGGTGAGGACAGCTCCGGCGTGGGGCTGTGGGTGGTGCGCAAGATCGTCGAAGCGCACCATGGCGTGGTCTGGGTCCGCAGCATGCCGGGAAAGGGATCGACCTTTTCGGTTATGCTGCCAACCACGCAGAGATGATCCGCCCCATGGGCTGGAAACGGCGGTGCCACTTTGGCCCCAGCCGGTAGGCGTTTACCTGCCAGGGAGAATCCATGAAGCCAACCGGCACTGCGCGTCGCCCGGTCGTCACTGTTCTTACCCTGTCGCTCGCGATCCTAGTGGCGGCGTGCTCGCCTTCCGGCAAGATCCCCGCCAACATGCGGCCCGAGACCGCGGCCGGTCTTTCCTTTGCTGTGCCGCAGGACTGGGTCTCCTCGCCCCCCTCCACCAACATGCGAGCCGCGCAGTTCACCCTGCCCGCCGCGGCTGGTGGCGATGCTCCGCAGCTCGTCGTCTCGTTCTTCGGCGAGGGGAAGGGCGGCGACGTCGCCTCCAACATCGAGCGCTGGATCGGGATGATCGGAACGCCGGACGGAAAGCCCGCGGCCGACAAGGCCAAGCGGGAGAGGCGCAAAGTTGGTCCATTCACCGTGTCGATGGTGACGGCGGACGGCTCCTACGACGCGTTTGTCGGGATGGGCATGGCCAGCGGCATGGCCAGCGGGATGGGCGGCGGCATGGGGGGTGGCATGGGGGGCGCGCACGGTGGCGGGGCCAAGCCCAACTATCGCCTTTGGGGTGCTGTGGTCGAAGGACCCGGCGGCCCCTGGTTCTTCAAGGCAACCGGTCCGCGCGCGGTGCTGGAGAAGGCCGAGCCGGCGCTGAAGGCGCTCGTGGCGTCGGTGAAGAAGGGGGCCTGAGCCCTATTCGTACCGCAGCGCCTCGATCGGGTCCAGACGAGATGCCTTCCGAGCGGGCCAGAACCCGAAGATGATTCCCACCGTCGCTGCCACCCCGAACGCCAGCAGGATCCAGTGCGGCTGGATGTCGATCGGCCAGCGCATGGTCTTCTCCACGATCTTGCCGGCACCGACGCCGAGGGCGATCCCGAGCAGCCCGCCGATGCAGGAGAGGATCACAGCCTCGGAAAGGAACTGCACCATGACATGCCACCCCTTGGCGCCCACGGCCATGCGGATGCCGATCTCCCGCGTCCGTTCCGTCACCGAGACCAGCATGATGTTCATGATGCCGATCCCGCCCACCACCAGCGAGACAGAGGCGATGACGGCAAGAAGGGTGCGCATGACCTTGGATGTCGAACCCATCACGTTGGAGAGATCCTGCTGGGTCCGCACGGAGAACGGTTCCTCGTCGCCCGGCGGCAGGCGATGCCGCTGGCGGAGCAGGGCGGTGATTTCCGCGGTGGCTTCCGGGAGGTCCTGCATGGAGGTGGCGGAGGCGAGGATCATGGAAAGGGAAGTCTGGCCCGAGAGGCGCTTCATGACCGTGGTGTAGGGTACGAAGATGGTGTCGTCCTGGTCACGTCCCCAGGAGTTCTGCCCCTTCTTGTCCAGCACACCGATGACGGTGAACGGCATCTTGTTGATGCGAATGCCGGCGCCGATGGGATCTCCGCCGCCGAAGAGCTGGTTCACCACGGTCTGCCCCAGGACGGCGACCTTGGCCGTGCCGCGCACGGCGGAGTCATTGAAACCGACCCCTTTCACCACCGGCCAGCGCCGGATATCGAAGATGTTGGCATTGCCGCCATAGATCTGAGTCGACCAGTTCTGATTGCCATAGATCACCATGGCGCCCGCCTGCGCAACAGGGCTCAGTTGCGTCACAAGGGAGACTTGGCTGGCGATCGCGTCTGCGTCAGCCTCGGTGAGGGCGGAGCCGCTGCCCCCTCCGCTGCTGCGTCCTCCCGGGCCGTGCATCTCCGAGTGGATGGTGATCAGGTTGTCGCCCAGCGAGGAAATCTGCGATTTGACGAGATTGCTGGCCCCCTCGCCGATTCCGACCATGGCGATGACCGCGCCCACGCCGATGATGATCCCGAGCACGGTGAGCGAGGAGCGGAGCTTGTTCCGTGTGATGGCGCGCAGCGCCGCCTTGAGCAGCAAGAAGTAGCGGTACAACGTGTGCCTCCCGGTGATCGTCCCGTCTGTCTATCGCCCTGTTCAGCAGCGGACAGGGCCACCACCAACCCCACAGGACTCCCCGGTGGCCCGGCGCCGACCGGCTGCCGCAACAGATCGTTATGGTTCATCAAGTGACAGCAGGGTCTGCAGCTTCTCGATGACTTCAACGACCGTCTCCGCCCGCAAACGACAAATCAGCTCGGCTTGCCGCTCACGCCAATCGAGGCACTTGACTTGGTCGGATAAGACGGCTCCGGTGACCTCAGAGCCCGGGGGAATCACGGCCTCGAAGGGATAGCCCTTCATCTGGTTGGTGATGGGGCACAGAATGGCCAGGCCAACCTTCCGGTTGTACGCAAGCGGCGAGACGACGAGGGCCGGCCGACGCCCTGCCTGCTCGTGCCCCGCCTGCGGGTTCAACGAAATCCAAACGACATCGCCCCTAGACGGAACGTATCGGCCGGCCATCACCAGGCCTCCCGGCCCACGGGTGGTCCGAAGTCAACCTCGGCTGGAAGGTTCTTCCGGGTGACACCGGCCAGGAGCCGAGCCAAGGTCCACGTCTCGCGGGCCAGTGGCGCCGCTACGAGCTTGCCATCAACCAGCGAGAGATCGACGACAGATCCTTGCTTGACCTGTGCCTCTTCGGCGAATGGCTTTGGGATGCGAAGAGCCAAGCTGTTGCCCCACTTCTGAATGCGTAGACGCACGGGTTGACCTCCTGGGTGTCTACAATGAGGATACTACAGCTTGACAGGCACTACAAGGCTGTCCGGCAGCCGAACCTCGGCCGGCAGCGCCCGCAGGTCGTCTACCGCTCGGTGCCGTCCCGGCGCCACGCAGTCCTCCACGATCCGCCCGTCGCGCAACACGATGGTTCGCCCCGCGTAGCGCGCGATGTCGGTCTCGTGCGTGATCAGAACGATGGTCATGCCGCCCGCGTTTAGGTCCTGCAGGACCTGCATGATCTCCAGAGATGTCCGGGTGTCGAGGTTCCCGGTCGGTTCGTCCGCCAAGAGCAGGTCGGGGTCGTTGACGAGGGCGCGAGCCACCGCCACACGCTGTTGCTGACCCCCGGAAAGCTGGCTCGGGTGGTGGTGCGACCGGTCCGCGAGTCCCACGAGGTCGAGGCAATGCATCGCCTTGGCCCGCATATCGCGCCCGTTGCCCGTGCTGTAGACCAGCGGTATCTCTACGTTCTCCAAGGCGCTGGTCCGCGCCAGGAGATTGAAGCTCTGGAAGACGAATCCGAGCCGGCGATTGCGGGTTTCCGCCAGGCGTTCGCGCGAAAACGTGGAGACATCTTCCCCGCTCAAGTGGTAGGTGCCCGTGGTCGGCCGATCGAGGCAGCCGATGATGTTCATCAGCGTCGACTTGCCGCTGCCTGATGCGCCCATCACGGCGACCATTTCGCCGCGCTTGATGTCGAAGGAGACGCCCCGCAGCGCGGCCACGCGGTTCTCGCCGCGGCCGTACACTTTGACGAGGTCTCGCACCCGGATGACGCAGGCGCCTTCGCCTTGCGGTCCCGCTGCGCCCTGGTTTCCGGCATCCTGTGTGTCCATCGCTTGCCCTGCCGTGCCTAGTGCCGCCCGCCGAAGCGCGGGGCGAATGGATTCACAGTGCCCGATTCCCCCTCGCCGCCGCCGCTGCGATCGGCGCCGGTCACGACCAGGTCGCCTTCGTTCAGCGAGTCGGAGTAGGCGGCGGTGAAGCTGCCGTCGGTAATGCCGGTGCGAACGCGCACGGACCGGGGCGTGCCGCCTTCCAGGATGTACACCTCCCCGAAAGCACCGCGCCGCTGCTCCCGATCGCCTCCGCTCGCTCCGGGCGACCCTCCAGGTCCGCCGCGCGTGCCTGCCATGTTTCCCCGCGCTTCGCCGGCGCGCGGCACGGCGCCCTGCCCACCACGCATGCCCTCCGTGCCACCCCGTCCGCCACCCATTCCGCCCACGCCCCCGCTTGTTCCGCTGGGCGGTCCACCGGCGCCGGGAGCGGCTCTCGCCGGACGGAAACGCAAGGCGGCGTTGGGCACCCGCAGGACGTTCTCAGCCTCGTTGACCAAGATGGTGACATTCGCGGTCATGCCAGGGAGGAGTTTGAGCTCGGGGTTATCGACGAGAATGACTACCGTGTATGTGACGACATTTTGGATCGTCTCAGGCTGAAGGCGAACCTGGTCCACCGTACCCGTGAAACCAAGGTCGGGATAGGAGTCGACCGTGAAAGTGGCGGGCTGCCCGTCGCGGATTGTGCCGATGTCCGCCTCGTCCACCGCCGCCTCGAGCTGCATCCGGGTCAGGTCATTGGCGATGGTAAAGAGGGTGGGCGCGGAGAGTGACGCCGCGACGGTCTGTCCGACGTCGACGCTCCGCGAAATGACTACGCCGTCAATGGGGGAGAGGATGGTGGCGTAACGAAGGTTGGTCTCAGCCCGATCCAGCCCGGCGCGGGCCGACTGCTCCGAGGCTCGGGCGGCGTCGAGCGCGGTCTGGGCGGCGTCCTGCTCGGACTGCGAGGCCAGCCCCTGCGCGCCGAGCGTGAAGACCCTCACGCTGTCCCGCACTGCTTGTCGCACCTGCACTTGGGTTCGCTCGCGGTCGGCCCGGCTCTGGGCCACTTGGGCACGGAGGAAGGTCGGATCGAGCTGGGCCAACACCTGCCCCTTCTTGACCTGGTCGTTGAAGTCAGCGTTGAGAGCGGCGATGGTGCCGCTCACCTGGCTGCCAACTTGGACCGTGGTCACGGCCTTGAGGTTCCCCGTGGCCGACACCTGAGCCCGGACGGCGCCCCGCTTCAGCGATTCTGTCCGCCAACCCGGTTCCTTGCCGCGTCCCTGGCTCGCGCGGAGCGCGAACGCCATCACGGTCAGGAGAATGATCCCCGCCGGGATCCAGATCCGTTTCCTGCGCATCAACTCTCCCTTCGGTGCCTTAGGTGCGTGAAAAACCCCGGAACGGGTCGTAACCCGATCGCGGCGTCGGCCGATCGTACCAGAGGGGCCGGGGGGCCGGATGTGGCAAGACTGTGGCGGGTCAGGCGCCGGCGACGATGTAGGCGACCCAGCCTGGGCAGCTCTTGGCCCGGCTGGTCCGGCGAAAGATCCCGTTTCCTCCACGCGTCTTCAGATCCGTGCCCTCCCAGTAGACGACGGTCTTCTTGAACCCGGCCTCGGCGAGGAGTTCCCGCACCTCGGGTATGGTCCACAGCCTCCAGTCATAGGTGAACGCGCGTTTCATCTCGCTTCGGTCGCGAAAGCGGAAATGGATGTGGAAACGGGTGAGGCCGGAAATGGGATCGAAGCCGGCCTGTTCCCAAGCGTAGGTGAAACCCGGCTTGCGGCGGGTCTCGGTCGTGAGCGCCTGTGCCTCCCAGCCGCCGAAGATGTCCAGAATGAGGACCCCGCGCGGGGCGAGGGCCGCACGGGATGTGCGGAAGTACTCCCGCAGTGTGACCCGCTCGTGGAAGACCATGTAGGAAAAGTTGAGCGCGGCGGTGATGTCGGCCAGAGGCCGCTTCACCGAGCGGACATCGGCTTGATGGATCTGCAGCCGGCGGGCCGCCTCGCCCAGGGGCTCGATGTGTACGCGCCGACCCCAGGCCAACGTCGGTCCGTCGAGGTCGATGCCGATCGCTTGGTTGTCAGGCCGCTTCCGCACCCACGCCGCCGCGATGGCGGCGGTGCCGCAGAAGTCTTCGCGGAGGAGGCGGGGAAGCTCCCCGTTCCATTCGCGGTAGATCCGGTCGAAGAACTGGACGTCGGCCTCGGGGCACTGCACCGAAGCTTCGTACAACGCGTGACGGTCGCGGCTCGGGCCGGGTCGGGGCATGGTTTCCTCCAAGAGTGGTTCACCGCGACCAGCGTCACCGCCTGGCGGTCAAGGGCAAAGTCCTCGGCCGGAAGGCCCTCGACGAGATCGGTACCGCCTTCTCGCCCGACACTACGGTTGGAAACATCCTCCGAGAGCATGGGACCGAACCGGAGCCGGAGCGAATGCGACAGTCGATCTGGAGGGAATTCATGTCTGTGAGAGATCCTGTCTCACTTCGCGATTCACTTCGCGATTCACTTCGCGATTCACTTCGCGATTCACTTCGCGATTCACTTCGCGATTCTCACTCAGGCGCCCGCGCCATCCGATACCGGGTAGCTCGAGCCTTGCCTTCGGCCACGATCCGCCCTGACTCTCTGAGAACGCGCAGGTCGGTTTGCAGGGCCCGGAGCGTGATGGCGTCTCCCAGACCTTTCAGGATTTCCGACGCCAGAAGAGGTCCGGACGTCTCCAGCAACGCGACAACCCGTTCCGTCCGGGATCCGCCATCGATTCCCGACGATGGCCTTTCCGTGATTCGGGCCGGTCGGAATCGAACCACGAAAGAGCCGGCGATCTCTTCGAACTCGGGATCTGGACAATTCAGCCTACCGGCCTCGTCGATAATCTTGTTTGTTCCCCTTCCCCAGCGTTCAATCAGTCCCCGCCGATAGAATACCTCAGCAATGAGTCGGTTCCGGGGGATGGACTCATGCACTCCTCGGAGTTGGAGCGGGGTCAATGCCGGAGGGAGCAACCCCGTGCTCCAGATCTCTAGCCGGTCATCGTACATGGAAACGCTCACCGCGCCCCCGTCGATCGAGTAATCCCGGTGGGCCAGCGCGTTGACCATCGCCTCACGCAGGGCCAGTCTCGGATAGCGCGGCACGTCGACGCGGCGCATGCTCGACTCAAGGAAATGCCCGGCGATGGGAACATGCTCCTCCAGGAAGCGTTCCGCGTGCCGCAGGAGTGCGAAAGCGTGCCCCTTATACTGCCGATTGTCGAGAAACTCATCCTTGGTCACTCCGCGAAGTCTGGCCAAGCGAATCTCACCCATTGGGAATCCCGGGCCGCCTTCGCTCCCGAAGAGAATCGCGGCCGCTCGAGTCACCCCCGCATCTGTGAGCAGTTCCAGACGACGCAGGATCACCTCGGGCCGCTCGCCGAGAATTCCGGCCAGCCGGTTGGCAGCGATAGCATCCCGGACCGTCGAGGAGATTTCGTCCTGATCCAAGTGTCGAGGTTCCCAGGTCGATGCCGTCCACCGGTCCCATGGGAGATCACTTTGGATGGACTGGGAAAAGGCGCTGCGGAGTTCACTGTGCGCCATTCGCTGGGTCGTGGTTCCGATTCGGATGTAACCTCGACCCTCATAAAGGAAGGGCCCGGTTCCAGAGGCCGTTGTATCGAGGACCAAGACGTGCCGATCGCGACCAACGGGCACGGTGACCGTCTGGATTGTGACCAAGGGCTCGATGGACCGCGATGCCTGTGCGATCTCACGCAAAGTCTTGTCCGATACCTGCTGCCCTATCAACTCGCCCGAATCGGAGACTCCGAGCAGAAGCCGGGCTCGTCCCACAGCATTGAGCATGGCGCAGATCGACTCCATCCCGGAACGAAGCTGGGCGGTTGATCGTTTGAACTCGATCTCCGTGGATTCCCCCGTGGAGACGATGCGTGTGAGGTCCGTCAATTCCATGCGGGCAACTGTAGAGGAGCGGAGGGCGGCGGTGAACGAAAAACTTTCGGACCTGGGAAGTCCGCTCCTCGGATGCCGGCCGGCCCCTACTCATGATCGCCAACAGGCGAGCGTCGGCCCGTCGAGGTCGATGCCGATCGCCTGGTTGCCAGGCCGCTTCCGCACCCGCGCCGCCGCGATTGCTGCGGTGCCGCAAAAGTCCTCATGCCAACGACAAACGCCACAAGACCCCTCCCAGCTTCACACCGAAAGGGGTCTCGCGATTCCCAGACGAGCTGGGCGTACGTCCGTCAAGCCGCTAGCTCGCCGACTTTGACCTCGGCCGGCGGCGTTTCGACCGCCGCGGGCGCTGCCGGCTCCTCCGGCGCCGGGGAACTCGGTTGACGGTAGTTGACGCGGAAGAAGGCGCGCACCCGCTCGTGATTGAACGGGAAGAGTCCGGTCAGATGAAAGCCGATCCGGCGGCAGGTGTTCATGGCCTCTATCTTCTGAGTCTGGAGCTGGCCGTAGGCCGCCGACTCCGCGACTCGCGTTTCCGACCGGCGCCGAAACGCAGCGTCCATTTGGTCCGCCGCCGCCCGCAGGAGTTCCGCCTGCTGCAGGATCTTAGGATCGGATTCCTGGGTGCACGTTTCCGCGATCGAGCGGACGATCGTGAGCTTGTCCTGGTAGGACGTCCAGGCCGGCTCCACATCCGTCGCCAGTACCGCGGCCTGGGGATCGCCCTTCAGGCGTGCCATGAGATACGCCAAGTCCTCGACATGCTCACTCGGCGCGCTGCGAAGTACTCTGACTGCCATGGTGGCTCCTTTCGCCGGCGCCAATGGCGCCGGCATTCGTACATGAATCGGTTGTTTCTCCTGGACTTGCCGCGGCCGCTGCGCATCCGGGTTGGTGAAACGCAAGACTCGGGCCAACCGTGAAGATCGATGCCTGTGAAAGAACGAAGGCTCGGATGTCCAGGTATTTCAGGCGCATAGCCCGCACGGGGCGGCCGGAGTCCGTCGCCGATCCGTGGTCCGGCAGCAAGGAAGCAGTGTGACCCACAGTCACAGTGTGACAAAAACCGTGACGAATCGTCACACTGTCAGAGGGGCTTTACGCGGTGTCGTCGAAGCGGACAGGCGGAGCGCGGTGCGTCGAGTGTGAAGAAGTTGATCCATCTTTGCTTGCCGGCCGTTCGGACCCCGGCAGGGGTTCGAGGGAAAGTGCAGCGAGGTGGTCGAGGGCCTGGTAGAGGAGCCGCCACCGAAGCAGAAGGTGTGACCGAGGCCGGCCGGGTGTAAACCAGACGTTCCATCCGGAGCTGTCGAGTCCTTCACGGCTCGGCCATGTAGAAGTGGATGCGTCGGCTGAGCCTAAAATGGCGGGATGGCCGGCGAAGATGCCTATACCCAACCCCAAAATGGCGAGAAACCTGACGAACACGCCTCTACCCAACCCCAAAATGGCGGGAAAGCTGACGCATGAGCCACGTTCAGTCCTTGATACGGGCGTGTGCGTCTTGTCGGACTCCATGTTCAGTCCTTGATACGGGTGTGTGCGTTTTGTCGGACGCTACGTTCAGGCCTTGATACGGGCCTGTGCGTTTTGTCGGACGCTTCGTTCAGGCCTTGATACGGGCCTGTGCGTTTTGTCGGACGCCACGTTCAGTCCTTGATACGGGCCTGTGCGTCGGCGCGGACGGCATTTTGGGGTTCGAGCAGAGCGTGTGCTTCGAGTCCCTCGTGGGTCCCGGCTCCGGACCCAACCGCCGTGCACATGGCGACCGTCCCGCTTTCCCCTCTCCGTGTTCTCCGCGCCAACACCCTGACCGTGGAGAGGCCCGCGAGCGACTGGCAACACCGCTGCTTTCGTGATGACCGGCTCCGTCGGCTCCGCTCAGCGCCCGGCCAGCACCACGATCCCGCCGACGGTGAGGAGCATCCCCACCACCATGCGCGGGGTGAGCGCCTCGCCGCCCAGCGCAACGGCGGCCAGCGCACCGAAAAGCGGCGAGGTGAACGCGATCGGCATCACGCGGGAGAGCGGCGCGCCCTTGATGGCGGCGTAGAAGCAGAGCATGCCGACCGCCCCGGCCACGACTCCGCCGCCGATCACCATGTAGAGCAGCGGTTTCGTCCCCGCCTGCGGGATGGTCCTCCACTGGGGGAAGCTCACCACCCCCAGGATGACCAGCGCCACCGCGGTTCGGATGGTGATCCCGACCTGAGGGGAGAGATGCCCGAGGTGCAGCCCCTTCTTCTCGAAGTACCCGCCGATGCCCCAGGCGGCAGCGGTGATCAACGCCAGCAGTTCCGGTTTCATGGTGTTCACGGCCTCCCCGCGTCTTCGTTCTACTATCTTCCCGCGGCTCCTCGGGGTCTCGCCTCCTGCAGCCGTCGCCAGTAGGCCGCCGCAGTCGGATTGCGAAAGCTTCCCATCACCTCGCTCGACTCCAGCACCACCACGAACGCGCTGGGGTCCTCTTCCTGCACGACGTCGCTCAGTTCGCGGAGCTCCGCGCGCGTTACCACGCACAAGAGTGCCGTGATTCCCTCGTGGCTCCACGCGCCCTCGGCCCGGAAGACCGTTATGCCCCGGTTCATTTGCTGCAGCACCCGGTCGCGGATCGGATCCGGCCGCCGGGTCATGATGAGAAACGCCTTACGCCCTCGGGGCGACTGCAGCGTGTCAATCGTCTTCCCCGCGGTGTAGATCGCCACCAGCGTGTACATGGCGAGTTCCGGGGTGCCGATGAGCCCCGCGACGACCACCATCGCACCGTTGAGCACGAGAAGGACCTCGCCGACCCCAAGACCGAATCGGCGATTGACGACTACGCCGAGGATGTCGAATCCGCCGAGAGAGCCGCCCGCCTTCATGGCGAGGGCGGTGCCCACGCCGGCGAGGAGTCCGCCGAAGACGGCGGCCAGAAGCGGGTCGTGGGTCCACGCCGGAACGGGGGCATAGTCCGCCAGGAGCCAGGTGGCGAGCACGGCGGCGGCCGAGCGCACGGCAAAGGCGCGCCCGACGTAGCGCACCCCAAGCACGAAGATCGGGACATTGAGGAGCGCCATGGCCAGCCCGATGGGGAAGTCGGTCAAGCGGTTCAGGAGGAGGGCCATGCCGGTGACGCCGCCGGACAGAATGCGGTTCGGCAGGAACAGACCACGGACCGCGACGACGAAGGAGAGGACACCCGCCAGCAGCAGGAAGTAGCGCCAGCCTCCGCGAACGGCACGTCGGAAGCGGGACGGTTTCCAGGGGCCGGAGCTCGGCGGGGCGTCGTCGGGGGCGCGGCGAGCCCCCGGAGTGTGCTTCGAACGGCTGAACATGCAGCGTAGTCTAGATCCTCGCGGTTGCGGAGGCCAGCCGATCCGGGTGGTCTCCGGTCCGGGTCGTCCGGGCCACCGGAGGGGCGATGGCCGGGCCCGACTCCGCAAGAACCGCGTCGCGGAGCCGCTCGGATTCGCACTCGGCGGGATTCCGCCTGCCGGTGTCTGCTCTTGGGGTGTCTGCTATGCTCCAGCGTTGCCGGGAGGAACCGTGCCCACGACCCCTCAGTCTGATGATCGGACGGGACCGCGCGAGGTCGAGCTGAAGCTCGGCCTGCCTTCCGCTGCCGAACACGCGCGCTTGCGGGCAGCCCTCGACGCCGCGGGCGGGTTCGTCCGTGCCGTCCATCAGGAAAACCTGTTCTTCGACGGAACAGGCGGCGAGCTGTCGGCAGTGGGGATCACCCTGCGGGTGCGCGTGGAGCGGGCGGATGGCCGGTCGCGGGCCATCCTCACTCTGAAGGCAGGGCACACACGCCGCGGGGAGGTGATGGACCGGGCCGAGTGGGAGAGCCCGCTTCCTCTCGATGTCGAGGAAATCCAGGCTGATCCTTCGCGTCTGCTGGTGCTGGAGCTCGATCCGGTGCTTGAACTCGCGCGACTTTTGCCTGGACTTACGGCCCTGCGTCTCCTGGGCGGGTTCACGAACGAACGCCGGGTCTACCGCGTCCCGTTGGATCTGCCGGCCGTAGCGGCCACGACGGCGACACTGACCGCGAGGGCGGCCATGCGTGTCGACACAGAATGGGAACTGGACCGCGCCGAGTTTCCCGACGGATCGATCGATCACGAGCTGGAGGTGGAGCTGGGCGGCCTGCCGCCCGCGGCCGGGACCGAGGAGGTCGTCACTGCAATCCGCGCGGAGCTGGCCCGGCTGGGGGTGTCGACGATGAAACAGCCGCTGGCCAAGTTCGCGCGATTCCGCGAGAGGGCACGATCTTGAAAGATCGTATGCGCTGCGTTGCCCTCCAGCACCTAGAGCATGACCCACCCGGGCTGCTGGAGCTTCCGCTGCGGGAGCGCGGGTGGAGCCTCGAAGTCCGGCGCGTGGATGGTGCACAGAGCGTAGACGGTGCAGGAAGCCAAGGAAGCCCCGGGAGACCGGGGAGTGCGGAAAGCCCAGGAAGGCGGGATCAGCCGCTCGACGGTCTTGCGAGGCCGGCCGTCGATCTCGCGAGCCAGGCCGCCGATCTCGCCGGCCCGGCCGTCGATCTCCTTCTCGTGCTCGGCGGCAACATCGGTGCCTACGAAACAGACCGCCTGCCATTCCTCGCCCCGGAAATCGCCAAGATCGGCGGGCGGATGCGCGCGGATCTCCCGGTGCTGGGGATCTGCCTCGGTGCCCAACTCATGGCGGCCGCCCTCGGAGCCCGGGTGTACAAAGGGCCGAGCCTGGAAATCGGCTGGCTCCCCGTGATCCCGACCGCCGAGGGCGAGGCCGATCCCGTCTTCCCGCTGCTGCTGCGCCCCTCGCCCGTGACGCTGCAGTGGCATGGCGACACCTTTGATCACCCCGTGGGGACGGTGGCGCTGGGGACCTCGGCCCTCTATGCAGCCCAGGGGTTCCGCCACGGAGCGTGGAGCTACGCGCTGCAGTTCCACCCCGAGGTGCCGTTGGCTGACCTCCCGACCTGGATCGAGCGTTCTGAGCCGCCTCTGACCGGACCGCCCGCCACGCCGTGGCCGTCGGAGATCCTCGCCGGTGCGGAGACGTACTACGCCGCCTACGAGATGCAGACGCACGCCTTCATGCATGCGTACCTGGAGATGCTGGAACGCGGCCGGGCTCGCGACGGCGCGGGCTGATGGCCACGGAGGCAGACCGGAACCGAAAGCACCCGGCCAAGAAGGAGAGACTATGACCCCGCTTGACTACAACGCCACCGTGTCCCAGCGCGTCGAGATCGCGCCCGGACTCATGATCCTGCGCGTGGTCCCGGACCAGTTGCCGTTCGTGTTCCAGGCCGGGCAGTACACGGTCTTGGGGATGAAGGGCACGGTGGAGGACCCCGAGAAGCTCGTCCGCCGAGCCTATTCCGTTGCTTCCTCGAGCCGGGCCGAGGAGTTCATCGAGTTCTATCTCGCGCTGGTGCCGAGTGGCGAGCTCACTCCGAAGCTCTTCAGCCTGTCTGCCGGCGACCGGCTCTTCATGGGCGCTAAGGCGACCGGCATGTTCACCTTCGCACGCGTGCCCAGGGACAAGCATGTGATCCTTGTAGCCACCGGCACCGGCCTCGCTCCCTACATGAGCATGTTGCGCTCCGAGGTTGCGTGCGGCGGCGCGCAGAAGGTCGCCGTCCTGCACGGCGCACGCTACTCCTGGGATCTCGCCTACCGCACCGAGCTCATAAGCCTCTCGCGGCTGTGCCCCAACATCAGCTACCTCCCCGTGGTCTCGCAGAAAGAGGACGACCCGACGTGGGTTGGCCTCACGGGCTTTCTCCAGGATGTCCTCTTTTCCGGCGAGGTTGAGCGGTGTGCCGGCATCCCGCTTGACCCGGAGCAGACGCACGTCTTCCTCTGCGGCAACCCGCTGATGGTCGACGCGGCCAAGGCCCGTCTCGTCGCCGAGCGCGGCTACGCCCCTGACCAGAAGAAGGAGATCGGGACGATCCACCTGGAGGAGTACTGGTGAGCCGGCCCGTGACCCTCGCCACCTGGAACGTCAATTCGATCCGCTCACGGGGCGGCCATGTCCTGGACTGGCTGCGGGCGCGCCGCCCCGACATCCTCGGGCTGCAGGAGCTGAAGGCCGAGGAGCACGATTTCCCGACCGAGGTCTTTCTGGACGAGGGTTGGCACGCCGCGGTGCACGGTCAGAAGACCTTCAACGGGGTGGCGCTCCTGGCGCGTGAGCCGCTGGAAGACGTGCAACGCGGCATCCCCGAGCTGGCCGACGACCCGCAGGCGAGGATCATCAGCGCCCGCTTCAGTGACCTCCGTCTCTACAACCTGTATGTCCCTAACGGCGAGTCGGTTGGTTCGGAGAAGTTCTCCTACAAACTTCGCTGGCTCGACGCTCTGGCTCGGCACCTGGAAACGGCCTGCGACCCCGCCGAGCCGCTCGCCATCTTCGGCGACTGCAACATCGCCCCGGAAGACCGCGACATCCACGATCCCGACGCGTTCCGGGGAAAGGTCCTCTTCAGCGATGAGGAGCACGCTGCGCTCCAGAGGCTTCTGGACTGGGGGCTCGTCGATCTCTTCCGCGCCTTCCATGCCGAGGGCGGGCTCTATTCGTGGTGGGACTACCGGCAGGCGGGCTTTCGACGCAACGCCGGAGCGCGGATCGACCTGGTCTTCGTGACCCGGCCGCTGCTCGCGCGTGCGGTTTCCTGCGAGATCGATACGGAGCCGCGCGGCTGGGAGAAACCGTCGGACCATGCTCCAGTGGTGGCTGTGTTTCGGTGACGGGCCGGCACTTGGCTCCATCACACGTCCCGCCGAAGAGCGACGCGGATTGGGTGCCACAGGCATTGCAGCCACACACGACGGCGCGGTGCCGACTGCAGCCCATAGCGCAATCGTAGCCAAGTCAGATCCGGAAACAGTCCGCGCCACACCAGCGTCAGGGCATCGATCGGGCGATCCACCAGGAGCAGCAAGAATAGAAACCGCACCGGCCCGTCGCTCAAGCGAAGGCCCTGCATCAGCCGGCGCGACGAGACCAGGCGACCTAAGGCGAATTGACGCAGCGCCGAGGGCGCCAGGCCGGACAACGGCAACTGCCTGTCAGGATCCTCAAACAGCTCGGAAAACAGGTTCAGCACCAGCCAGGTCGCGCACGAAACCCGCCAGGCCCGGGATCGCCGACAGACGATGTCCCAATCGATGCGCCAGGCCCGACGCGCAAATTCCAAGTCCAGCATGGTGCGCAAGCCAATTCCGGACATCTGGTGGTTCACAGCCAGGTGGACGCACAACTGAATCACGGCATCCTCGGGGGAGAGTTGACGGATCAAGTCACCGTCAAGCGGCTGCGTTCTTTGCCGGATGATCTGCTCGTCGACACAGGCGGTGTGGCGGAGCCACTCGCCCGGAAAGATATTCCAGTGAATCTCAACCATGGGTGCTTGCGGCTTGAAGTACTGGGTCTCACCGGCCAGGGCATCCTGCAAGGCCTGTGGGCGGTTCGCCTTTGAGCGGGACGCATAGCCTAGCGCTTGCATGACGGCGCGGGCCATGTCGAGTTGAGGTCGCGGCACCCAGAGATCGATGTCCCCCATGGAGCGGAGGGCGATGTTGCCGTACACCTCCTTGGCAAGGTGGGCGCCTTTGATTGGCACCACGGGAACTTGAGCGGCCGTCAAAGCGCGCAAGATGATGTCGCGCTCGTGGAACAGCCGCATGTTGTGCGCGAGGGTCTTCAGGTAGAGTTGACGGAGTCGTTCGGCTGCAGCCGGCGGTGGAAGCAGGCCACGCTCTTGCAACCGGACCTGCAACACCGGTGCGACGTTGTGCTTCCGCGCCACCTCGACCAGGCGTGTCCACTCCGCGGTATCGATCGTCTCCACGGTGGCTGCCCGTCCCGCCAGCAGATCGATGAGTTGCGCTGCGGCGCGATCCATCTCGATCCTTGGCATCGTCACCCCCATTTCATCTGGGAGACCATATACCCAGATGCGGCAAGAGGGTCAAGGGATCCCGGTGCGATCCGGGATTCGGAGTAGGAAACGAATACGACCGGCGTCAGGCTTCGGGTTTCAGGCCCCAGGGCGCTCGCCCCAGCCGGGTCCTGAGCTCAAGGTCTGCCCCACCGAAGCCTGAAGCCCGAAGTCTGTTCCCCACCTCAGGCCAGCGACAGCTCCGCCCGTGTGCCCTGGCGGGGGACAGGTAGATGTCGCCCTTCCGTTGCCGCCGCAGGGCGGACTGGGATTGAGTCGCACGAGGTGCGGCCTCGGGAGCGTCTCCGTGACTCAGCGTGTGTTTCCAGGTTGCCTACCCCAACGGGAGACTCTAGACTGCTTCACCGTAGCCGATATCTTCTGTGCGCCGAGCCTTCGCGAACACCGCATGGTCGTTCAGATTGTCCGGACCTGAAGACATGGAGCGTGCTGACGGCCGATGGACCGGCTGGGTAGGCCCGGGGTCGCGTACCCCGGACGATTCGAGCGGGAGGAGTGAGTGAATTCAATGGTGTTCACCGTTCTCGTTTCTTTTCTGATGGCGCTGGCGCTCTCGCTGCTACTCACACCCTTTGTAGGACGGGTCGCCCGGAGTCGCGGGCTGGTCGATCTCCCCTCGGGGAGGAAGATCCACCCGCGACCGATTCCCCGGGTGGGCGGGATCGCCATCTTTCTCGCCTATGTCCTGACCTGTGGCAGTGCCCTTCTCTTCCAAGCCCTTCAGGGGCAGCCGACGTTGGCAGGACTGCAGATTGCGGGTCTCCTGGGTGGCGGTGCGCTCATCTTCGGTATGGGACTTCTCGACGACCTCCGCGGCCTCTCGCCGGGCCTGAAGTTCGCGGTCCAGGCGTGCGTCGGCCTGGTCGCCTACATGTGTGGCATCGGGATCCACTCCCTCCAACTTCCAGGATTTTCGGTGATCCAGCTTGGTGTCCTGTCGGTGCCGGTGACCATCTTCTGGTTCGTGCTGGTCATCAATGCCATCAATCTGACTGACGGCCTCGACGGACTGGCCGCCGGTATCACGGTCTTCTCCTCCATCGTCCTGCTCATCCTCGGCATGCTCCGGGGCGGCGCCTTCGCCTGTGTGGGGCTGGCCGCCTTGGCTGGCGCCAGCCTGGGGTTTCTCCGCTACAACTTCAACCCAGCCACGATCTTCATGGGGGATTGCGGGAGCTATTTCATCGGCTTCATCTTGGCCTCCTTGAGCATCCTAGGATCGATCAAGACGCAGGCCAGTGTGACGATCCTGATCCCGATCATCGCCCTGGGCCTTCCCTTGATGGAGGCGGTCTGGTCGGGAATCCGGCGGTTTCTGACGGGCCAGAAGCTCTTCCGGGCGGACAAGAATCATTTGCACCACCGCCTCCTGAAACTCGGGTACACCCAACGCAAGGCCGTCCTGGTCCTGTACGGCCTTACGGTGACCTTGGGTTTGCTGGCCCTGCTGTTAGTCCAGGCCAACGACCGAATTGCGGGCGTTGTCCTGGTCGGAATCGGCCTAACAGCGGTGGTCATCATCCGCAGGCTGGGCTACATCGACTACGTGACCACGGAGAAGTTCATCGGGTGGGCCCGGGATTTCTCGGCGGTCCTCGGAGTCGATGGAGGGGGGCGCACATTCCTCGGTCTCCAGGTGGCTTTGTCCGAATCCGCCTCACTCGATGAGCTCTGGCAGAACCTGCAAGCGTCGGCCCGCCATCTGAAAGTGGACTCCGTCGACCTCGAGCTGAACGGGGCGTTCGGGGGTGCTCAATTCCGGGCGGACCTCGGCAAAGCCGGAGAGTTCGGAACGGCCGGTGATTTCGATGCACTGACAACGCTTCGGATCTCGATGCCGGTGGGGGACGCCGACCACCGCTTGGGTTGCCTGGTCCTGGCCCGGTGCGTGGACCGGACGGCCCCGGAATACCACGTCCTTCGGAGGATGGAGCATCTGCGCCGGACGATTTCCGAGGCTCTGCTGCGGCTCCAGGAAAACGGCCGTGCCGTGCCGATAGGGCGGCCCAGGCTGGTGAGTCCTCGGGCCCATCGCCCGATCGTTCCCTTGCGGGAGACCGACACCACTCTCCTGGGGCCGGCAGACGCACTCGCGTTCAGGGGCGCGAGCGGCTGCGGCCAGACGATCAGGAAAGACGGTGCGAAGGGGTGATTGGAGTCGACATCGGTCCCGTCAAGCCGCGGTCACAGATCTATCTTCCTTCTCTCCGCCGCGCTTGACGATTCTCTTGAACTCGGCGAAGTGCGGGAGTGAAAAGGCGACCACGATCCCGGCAAAGCCGAAGAGCAGAGTTGCCCCCATCAGGATCCGGCGCCGATTGGAGCGGGGGAACGGTGCTGTAGCCTTCTCGATGACCGCGACTTCCGGCACGTCCCGTGCCGCGTCGATTCGCGCGGTTTCGAGCTGCACTTTCAAAGTGATGAACACCTGCTCGTTCATGGTGACAGTCCTTGTGAGTCGAGCCTCCTCAAGCATGAGCAGGGGGGATCCGATGACCTGGCGATTCTGCTCTCGGAAGGTCTTCAAGGCGTCCTCGCCCCGCTGAAGCTGCGTATGCACCTCGTCGAGCCGTTGGGCAATGAAGCGCGCCTTCTCCCCGGCCTGGGAGGTCTTGAGCTCCTTAAGAAAACGATCGAGTTCCTCCACGCTCGCGTTTGCCACGGCCGCGGCCAGTTGTGGGTCCCTGAACGAGGCGGAGATGGTGGTGACGCCGCTCTTCATGTCGTATGTGCTGCGCAGCGCCTGGCGAATGCGGCGGACCGCTACCCGTAGCGTCTTCTCCGGATCACTCTGCTTGATCTTCAGGTACTGACGCAGATCGATCGACTTGCCGTCTTGGAGCGGGTACTCCCTGGACAGGATCTTACCAATGAGCTCGCTGCTGGAGAGCATCTGCGGAAACAGGGGGGAGACGTTTGCCGAGGCCCCCCCCATGCCAACGCCGAACTGAGCCGCGGCACCCCGGAGCGCGGAAAGGGAGGAGGCATCGGAGGAGGACGAGAGGGAGGCTGCGGGAAAGACTTTCGTCTCGGCCACGTACACGCGGGGGGAAAGGAAGGCCCCGAGAAGGCCGAGGATGACTCCAATTCCCGTGATGGCGGCGATCAGCACTCGTTGTCGGTACAGAGTGCCCAGGATCTCAAGGAGCGAGATTTCGTCCGACGTGGGCGGTTCTGAGGGCGGATCATTGATCATCTGCCTATCTCCTGCTTCTGGGAGTCCTGCTTGCACGGCGCCTCCCATCGTCGGTCTCCCGGCACTCTAGCCCTCGAATAAGCGAGGATTTTCCCGAAGTATGAAGAACGAGCTTGCAAAGAGACGCCTCCTTCCTGCATTTCAGAGTT
>CAIMUX010000028.1 GCA_903844735.1 Candidatus Eiseniibacteriota bacterium | reverse complement strand
CAGACCAAACCGCCACTCTCTCGGAGACCCACAGTCCACTTGGAGGAGGAATCCACACACGGGTCATATCAGCTCAACAAATCCCTTGCGGGAGGAGTCCAGATAGGAGTCCAGGGCCGACATCCCGCAGTAGTTCTGGATCGTACTGGTAAACACCAGCGAAGGATTCGCGTGGAGGATGAGGGTGCCGCCCTCATTTGGACCGGCTAGGGCAAGCCCCGGGATGAAGAGGAGGAGCTCGACGGACAGCAGTCGGGTCAGGGATCGGGATCGAGTCGTCATGTCACATTCCCCCACAGCGGAAGTTGAGGTCCGAGATCAGAGTCGACTGCCGAAAGATGGGACGGGGATAACCGATGAAGAGTAATGGGGATAACCGATGAAGAGTAATGCTGTCAATCTACTTTGCGGCAGTTGGGCCGATCGGGCGAAGAAAGCCGTGAGAACCTCCTGCCTCAAGGCCCCAGGGTGGCGGGCGGTAAGACAACTCATCGCCCCCGAGCGCCTTTCGGCCCGTTCCGAACAGCTTCACTGGGTCTAGCCGAGTTCGGGGCCCTGTCAAGGTCGTCTGTGGGCGTCCCGGTGGCGGTCACCGGTGAAATCCCGGCTCAGGCCACAGGAAACGGTGGTTATTCCCTGCCATCACCAGCCTGGCCAAGGGAACCGTCACCAATGTGTCGGTCCAGTTGACGTGGACATCTCCGGGTGATGACGACGTCGTCGGGACCGCCCACCAGCACAACATCCGCTACTCGACCGCGGCCATCACCGACGGCAACTTCGCGGCGGCGACGCCGGTGACCGGTGCCCCGACCCCGGCTGTGGCCGGCACCCCCCAGGCGGTGACCGTGAGCGGGTTGACCCCAAACACGCCGTACCATTTCGCACTGATGACCGCCGACGAGGTTCCGAACTGGTCGGGCTTGTCGAATGTGGTGTCGGCCACCACCGAAGTGGGAACCGGAGACACGACGCCGCCGGCGGCCACGACGAGCCTGGCCGCGGGGGCTGTGACCGCGACGTCGGTGCAGTTGACCTGGACCGCCCCGGGTGATGACGGCGTCACCGGCACCGCGGGCCAGTACAACATTCGGTATTCGACCTCGGCGATCACCGCGGCGAACTTCGCGTTGGCGACGGCGGTGACCGGTGCCCCGACCCCTGCCGTGGCCGGCACCTCCCAGAACGTCACCGTGACCGGTCTCACGCCGAACACGCTGTACCACTTCGCCATGAAGACGGCGGACGAGGTTCCGAATTGGTCGGGCATCTCCAACGTGCCGACCGCAACCACGGCCGCGTCCTCTGACGTCACTGCCCCGGCGGTGGTGAACCTCGCCACGGGCACCGTGACGGCGACCTCGATCCAACTGACTTGGGCGGCTCCGGGGGACGACGGTTCCAGTGGCACCGCGACAACCTACAACATCCGCTACTCGACCGCGGACATCACCGACGGCAACTTCGCGGCGGCGACGGCGGTGACCGGGGTTCCGGCGCCCGCCCTGGCCGGTACCTCGCAGGACGTCACCGTGACCGGCCTCACGCCGAACACGCTGTACCACTTCGCCATGAAGACCGCGGACGAGGTCCCCATCTGGTCGGGCATTTCCAACGTGGTCTCCGCCACGACCCTGCCGGCGGGACCGGACTTGCCCACGGTGCCGGTGCCTCCCCTGGAGCACACGGTCGACCTCTGCAGCACGGACCCGGTGGCGGTCGAGGTCCAAGACGACGTCCAGGGCCAGATCGAGTCAGCGCGGAGCATGGCCCAGAGCGGCCGTTCGTATCTGGACGCCCTGTACTCCGCCGACTGGACCCCGGGTAGCGGCGACTGCTACACATGGGACAATGCGGCCCCCGCTTGTACGTCCCACTATGAGGTCTGCCGTGTAGGCAATGGATACGATTTCGGTCTCACGGTAGACGGGACCTGCTGGCTCGGGCAGCCGACGGAGAACTGGACGATCTGGAGTGGCCACGTCAGCTCCGACGGCCTATCGGGGACGACCTCGATGCACCTGAACCCGTCCATGCCCGACAGCGTCATGACCACGACCTGGCAGGTAGCCGCGGACGGGAAGTCCGGCGAGTACAAGTGGTACAACGGACCCGTGGACCCCTTGCGCGTGTTGATCAGCATGAATTTCACAGAACAAGCGGACGGGACGTTCTTGGTCCACTGGGAGTACGCGAGCATGATCAAGTGGGATCTGACCGTTTCCGCCGACGGCAAGTCGGGCACGTATGACATGTACATGACTGACTTCATGGGAGGCGGGGGCTGGAAGCTGTTCCAGCAGACCGTGTGGGCCGACTGTCACGGCTCCCGGACGACGTACATCATGGACCCGCCACAGGTGGAAACCTGGTAGGGGCGGACGCGGTCCGCGAAAACTCGAAGGCAGGCCGACGGTCTCAGGATAGCTCGCTCGGGACGTCGGGACGGTAACCTCAACCTCGGGGCAGTCAATCTGGACGGCCCCGAGGGCGACCCCCGCCTTGCTGGAGGGTGGCGGCTCGGCCGCTGCCCTCCTTTGCTACCCACTGTTGGCGGAAATCAGCGAGAGGGACGACGTCACCCGTCCCGTCGGCGGGGTCCGGGCCGCCCGGGCTTGCCGGAACGCCCGGAAGGTCCTTTCGGCCGCAACCGGGCCGCGCCATCGCCGCGGCGAGAGGCAGGGTCGTCAGAACGCGGGCCGGTCGAAGGCCGGGACGGACGGGCCGGGCGAGTGTCCGGCCGGTGAACCTGGGTATCCGATCGCCCGGAACGCAAACCTGCCTGCGGAAATCGTGCATCGGGCCGAGACGGACGCGTGCCGGGCCGCGGAGATCGCGAGTCAGGCCGAGACGGACGAGGCGATCGAGCATCCTGCCGAGGAGCCCTCGAGTCGGGCCGACATGGATGATCATCTCGCTGTGGCCGTGGTACCTGGCGATCCGGTGCAACCGGCCGAGGAGGCCGCACCGGTCGGTCAGAACGATCAGGACGACCGCGATGGCCGGTACGGTTGGACCGATCGGGCCCCTCGGGACGATCGGAACGGTGAAACCAGCCGGGACCGTCCGGACGCGCCATCGACGGCCCATCCATCCGCTCGCTCGGCTCATCCGCGGGAAGCCGTGCACCATCCAGTCGTTTCGGATCCGGCGGAGCGGATGGACGCGAAGAGACGGAAGGACGGGCTTGACCCGGCGGACGAGGCCGATCGGACCGGCCGGAGCGATCAGGCAGACTGGGCGGATCGCTCGGACGGGAGCGTTCACGCAGACGGGGTGGACCGCTTGAACGGGATCGATCAGGCGGACGTGGCGCACCGCTCGGACGAGATCGATCAGACAGCCGGGCCCTACCGGTCGCAGCGGCCGGGCGCCCATCGGGCGCACTCCGCCCCTGCGTATCGTGCGGTCCAGGACGCTCAGGACGTTCATCCTTCCAGCGCGGCTTGCGTGGCTCGTCCCCCGCATGTGAGCGATTCCCCGAACGCTGTCGGTCGGGCCGCGCCGCCCGCGGCCGGGCCTTGTCCATGCCGGCCCCGACCGGCTTGGAGCGCGATCCGGCAGGCCGCGAGACCAACGCGCGCGGAGGCTCGGGCGAGCCGATCGAGATCCCATACGCCGAGTCAGCTTGCAGCGTCTTGTGCGCGTCGGCGATGGCCACGCGCCCCTCCCACACCGAACGATGCACCTCCACCAACCGCGCCGCTGCCCTGCGATCCTGCGTGATCATTTCCACCCGGTAGTGCGCGACGCCCGCGTGACGCAGCGCGGCCAGGTGATTCAGGGCACTCAGTGGTCGCACACCGAAGACGGTGTTACGACAGCCGACATCAGCCACCACCTCGTGCATCTGTCCGGTGCGGTCACGAAGCGCGATCCGCTGACGATCGCACGGCCGGCCACACGTGCGGAAATCGGCACCGTCGCTGAGGAACGCCGCGAAGACACAGTGCTCTGTGTGAAAGAGCGGCAGGTGATGGTGAACCGATATCTCACAGCGCGCGGCGCCGGCGCCAAGGGCGATCGCGTCCACCAGGCTTTCGAGTTGCTCGCCGTCGAGGTCCATGCCGGGGGTGACCCGATCAAGGCCGAGGCCGAGCAGGATCTCAACCGCGTCCGGGTTCACGGCGTTGAGGGAGACGTCGCCGATGAGAAGCGGGAACGCTCGGTCGCCGATTCCGGTCGTCCGCTCCGGAAACTCCGCGCGCAGCCTGCGCAGACGTTCGAAGCTCCCGAGGCTTCGCACCAGGATCTCCTCCGGTCCAAGACCGAGAAAGAACGACTCGATCCGCTCCTCGCCCGGCTTCTGCACGCGCGGCAGAGCCAACGTCCGGCGCACGCCGGCGACCGCAAGGTCGCGCGATGCCGCCTTCAACCCCACGAGGTCGAGGAAGTCGAGGGCGATGCGCCGGGCTCCGGCATCCAGCGCGCCACGCACCTGCTCGGGAGCGCGGCAAAGAACGATGAAGGCGTCCTCGAACGATGGCACGGATTCGGAGATTGCAGCTTGTGCCTGTGTACGGGGGGGGTACGAGAACGGGTCCCGGGGATCCGCGCCGACCGTGCTTGGGGAGTCTGTACCCGGCGTGACGACCTCCATGTGCTCCGCGCGATCCAAGGCCCAGACCACCGGTGACAGCGACGCCTCGGCATCGTCGGGGGCGGCCTGTCCGACAGTCGCTGCTTCTGTGCCCCCGCCACGGACCACCCCGACCGCACCGATCCCGTGCGGGGAGACGCCCCCCGACGGGGCCACGCAGGACACCGCCCCGCGCAGTTCCTCCATCAATTCCGTCGCCTCTCGGCGGATGCGATTCACCTCCGAGACCGGCAGGAAGACACCCCCTCCGATCTGCACATCGAGATGCGCAATCCGGTAGCGCGTGCCGCCCATCCGCTCCATCTGCTCGCGAAGGCCGGCGGCATCGAGGCCGCGCTGCGTCGCCGGTTCCAGCGGCACCAGCGACTCGACCTCCACCGTACGCCCCTCGGGATCGGTGAGCCGCAGCGTGAGCGGCTCTCCCTCAACGCCCTTCACCACTGCCTGAACCGGCACCTGGCGCTTCCGCTGTGGGTGGCCGAGGTCCCGACGAAGACGTTCCATGAGCGCCGGGTCCGAGGTGAGATAGACAGGCGTCCCTGGCTTGACCCGCGCGAGATCCGGCATGGAGACGCGCGGAAATTCCAAGATGCGATCCCCGGCCCGACCCACCGGGTCGGCCGAGAGGAGCCGGCCGCCCACCTCGTCCTCCTCGAGAGCGGTCACGGCGAGGAGAATCCCGTCCCCCGACTTGAGCGTGACCCGAGCGGCGCCCGATTCCGGCGGCGTCTCTTCCATCACCACGCCGCGAGGAGAACCGTGCGCGTCGATCTCGAGGCTCAAGACCGTGCCCACGCGCGGCCCGCGATGCGCGCGGGCGGTGCCGTCCACGAGGAGCTGATGGTTCACGCCGCCGAGAAACCCCTCACTGACGCCGCGACTGAAGACCTGCCGCGATTCGGCGGCCAGCCGGCCCAAAGACTGCCGGGGCGCAACAGGCTCGTCTCCCGGCTGCCGATGCAGGCTCTCCCACGCACGATCGACAGCCTCACGATAGAGCGCCGTCGCAGTCGCGACATACTCGGGGCTCTTCATCCGCCCTTCGATCTTGAACGCAGCCATGCCGAGGGCGGTCAGCTCGGGGATCCGCCGCCACGCCTCAAGGTCGCGCGGAGAGAGGAGGTAGGCGCGATCGCCGAGGTTCTTGCGCTTGCCGTCTACGATCAGGTCGTACGGCAACCGGCACGCCTGCGCGCATTGACCGCGGTTCGCACTGCGCCCGCCCCACGCTTCGGAGGAGAGGCACTGCCCCGAGTACGACACGCAGAGCGCGCCGTGGACGAAGACTTCGAGCTCCATATCGACCGCCGCCCGGATGCGCGCAATCTCGGGGATGGTCAGTTCGCGGGCGAGGATCACCCGGCTCGCGCCCAGCGCGGCCACCAACCGCACGCCATCGGGGCTTGCCACCGTCATTTGCGTGGAGGCGTGAATCTTCAGGGACGGGGCAACCAGACCCGCCAGCCGCAAGATGCCGAGATCCTGGACGATGACCCCGTCCGGCCCGGCCTCGGCGATCGCTTCGAGGGCGTCCCGCGCGCGGGCCATCTCCTCGTGAAAGACCAGGGTGTTGAACGCGAGATAGCTCTTCACCCCCCACTGGCGCAGGTCGCGGAGGATGTCCGGCAGGTCACCCAGCTCGAAGTTCTTGGCACGAATGCGGGCGTTCCAATCGCTCAGACCGAAGTAGACGGCGTCGGCGCCGGCACCGATGGCGGCTTGCAGTGCTTCGGGGGTGCCCGCGGGGGCGAGGACTTCCGGCTTGTGGTTTGGCATGGCTGGAGGATAACAGAGGGATGGAGCGGGACCGAGGACGACCGCGGGAGGCGTGGTAGGGCTTGGGGTTGGCGATTCGGGGCGCTGCGGTGAATGCAACTCTTCCAGGTCCGAGCGAACAAAGTCCGGCGGAAGGTCGACGCCCGCCCTCGGGCCCCGACCTCCCGCCCGGCCGGTTACTCCCCGGCCACAACCTCCACCTGACCGCCCAGGTACTTCCCGAGGAACCCCTCCATGGCCCGGTAAAAGTCGAACCGGTTCTCCTCCAGCATGTACCCGTGCCCCTCGTTCTCCTTGACCATGTACGGCACGTCGATCCCGCGCGCCTTCAGCGCTTCGACGATCTGGTCCGACTCGGCCTTGTTGACGCGGGGGTCATTCGCCCCCTGCGCCACGAAGAGCGGGGCCTTGATCTTGTCCACATGGAAAACGGGCGATGACGCGGTCATGAGTTCCTTGTCCTTCTCCGGATCCCCGACCATTTCGTACCACATCTTGCGGCCCAGTTCCCAGTAGGGAGGAATCGTGTTCATGAACGTGAAGAGATTCGAGACTCCGACGTAGTCGACCCCGCAGGCGTAGAGATCCGGGGTGAAGGTGAGCCCGGCAAGGGTGGCATAGCCACCGTAGGACGCCCCGTAGATGGCGACCTTCTTAGGGTCGGCGATCCCCTGCTGGATGAGCCATTGCACCCCATCGGTGATGTCATCCTGCATGGTCTTGCCCCACTGCTTGAAGGAAACCGTCCAGAACGCCTTGCCATAGCCGGTGGAACCGCGGAAGTTCATCTGCAGAACGGCGTAGCCGCGGTTGGCCAGAAACTGAACCTCGGGGCTGAACCCCCAACCGTCGCGAGCCCAGGGGCCGCCGTGAGGGTTGACCACTACAGGCAGGTTCTTCGGATCCTTCCCCCGCGGCAGCGTGAGATAACCATGGATGGTCAGGCCGTCGCGCGACTTGTACTCGATCGGCTTCATCTCCGCCATCGACGCCTCGTTCAGCCAGGGACTCATGTCGGCCAGCTTCTGCAGCTTGCTCGTGGTCGTGTCGTAGAAGTAATAGCTTCCGTAGCTGCGGTCACTGTAGGTCACGACCAGGACCTTCTTCTCATCCCGGCTCATGCTGGCCACGCCGACCTGATAGCCGGGCAGAAGCATCTCCAGCTTCTCCTGCAGCTCGCGACGGGCGTCGTCAAAGAACTGATAGTGGATCCGGTCGGTCATGTAGGCGGCCCCGGTGATCACTTTCCGGGCCTTGGATCGCAGGATCCGGTCCACGTCGACCTCGGCATTTTCGTAGAGGAGCTTGCCCAGCTTGCCGTTTTCAACGTCGTATTCGTAGAGGGCGCTCTTGTCGCGGTCGAGGTTGCTGGACACGTAAAGAGCGGCATCATCGAAGGTGAAATAGAGCGGGCTGAGCTGCTCCTTGAAACTCGTGGTGATCACGGTGTGAAAGGTGTCGGCCTCGGCCCGGCGGTAGAGAAGACTCGTATTGACGCCGTCGGAGGTCACGGCCACGCGCAGGCGGCCCTGGTTGTCGGTCTTCCATTCCGCGATGTTCCCCGGGTTCTCGGCGATCACGTTCATCTCGCCGCTGTTCACGTTGAGGCGGTAGACATCGAAGAGTTGTGGGTTGCGCTTGTTCATGGCCACGATGACCTCGTTGTCGTTGTCCTCCAGCCTGTCGACAAAGTCCACGCGCACCTTCTCGAAGGGGGTGAGTTCCCGCACCGGGCCTCCCTCGATCCCTGCCGCATAGAGCCGCCAGTTCTCATCCCCTCCCTTGTCCTGGATATAGAGGATCTGACTGTTGCCCTTCCAGACGTAGCCCATGATGTCCCGCTCGGTGGCCTGCGTGATCCGCGTGACTTTATCCTCGCCGATCTTCTGCACATGGACGTTGAGGCGGGTTTCCCAGGGCTGCAAGAAGGCGATGTACTCCCCGTTGGGGGAAAGTTGGAAGTTAGCCTTCTCCGGATTGCGGAAGAAATCCTTCATGGGGATCAGGGGCGGCTGAGCGGCCCCGATAGCAGCGGGCGGGTCTGCCGCCGGCGCCAAGGTCGCGCAGAATGCGCACAGGGCGAGAGCGAACAGCGGCTTTCGACAGGCGACAGGGATGCGCATGAGAGTGCTACCTCCTCGGGTTCGGGCGTCCTGGTCTGTGAGCGTGTCTCACGAGTGACTTCGGAATTCCGCAGAATCCCGGCGGGAAAGGTACCGGATGGGGCGGTGAGCGTCGAGCGAAACCTCGGAGCGTGAGAGTCATGCTGCGGACCGCGGGCTGCGGGCCTCAGACTTCGGGCTTCGATTTGTGGCCTCCGGAGACGGCTCTACGCCGTCCGGCCCGAAGCCTGAAGCCAGCCGTCGTATTCGTTCGCTACTGTGATCTCAGTCGGATTTCCCCCCGCTCCAGAGCCCGCCACCTAGCCCGCACGCTGCGCAGAAACCGGGCTGCGACCCCGCGGTCGGCCAGCATCGCCTCGTCGACCAGCGGCAACCCCGGGTACCGTTCCGCCAGGACGCGCGCGAAGAGGCCGGTAGCAGCGGAGCGCGGTTCCTCACCTTGATTTACTGTCGCGTAGAGCTTCACCCCGGCGAGCCCGCAACTCGGCGACCCGCGCTTGAGGACAAAGCCGCACAGGCCGAGCAACTCCAGTGTTTCCACGGTCGCCCGCGCCCAGGCCAACATCTCCCGGGTGCGGTCGCGGCCCGTTTCCGTACCGAGCATCCGCGGCTCCGAGGCCTCTCCGACCAAGCGCAGCGTCTCGCGCGGCACACCGAACCCGGCTTCCGTCTCCGGACAGACGAGAATCCAGGCGAGCCGACGGCCCAGGCGCTCGACCAGGAATCGGTTCCGACGGTGATCGCCGTCGTAGCGGACGCGCTCGCCGAGCAGGCAGGCGCTCACTCCCACACGGATGGGTCGCATGACGGAAGGATGCCAGAGTGCGGGCCGCAGCGCACGGGGGAATCTTGGGGGATGACGGAGACGTCGAAACGGGAGGACGGCATTGTGCGTCCTGCGCAAAAAGTACCGCCCCAGAGGGTCGCCCCGCCACCGACCTCCCCGGAGACTCAGGACTTCTCATCCAGGGGAACAAGCAGGAGTGCTATCTAGCGCGTCCGCCGGAACGACACGGTGACCGCCCTGCTGGAGCCATCCGCCGGGACCACCCGGGCCCAGTACGCGCCGGCCGCGAGTTCGTGACCGGCGGCATCGCGGGTCGGGACACTGAGCGGCTCGATCAAGGAGCCCGCCGGCAGACGGTTCACTTCGCGGCCGCCGGCGTCAAAAACGATGACGGTGACCGGGTCGCCCGAGGCCTGATCGTTCCTTGCGGCAAACCCAACCGGCGACTGCAGAACAATCGACTGCCCCGCACGCGAGGGGTTGGGGCTCGCCGTCCAGCTCGACGCGACCAGCTCGGCGCTCTGCGCCGGGACGGCCGGCGACGGGCTCGCGGCGACCAGACTCTCGAAGAAGGCCCTTACCTCCGGCCGCGACACCGGCGAGCCGACCGCAAGGTTCTCCACCGAACCGTTGCCGGCGGCCAGAGCGCCGCCGAACAGAACCCGAAAGTCCTCGGCGAAGATCTCGTGCGGGCGGTTCGCGTGCGCCGCGCCGGCCCGATAGACCGTGCTGTCGGCGATGCCGCGCAGGGCCTCGTACTCCGCCCACCGTGCCGTGTCGGTGTCGGGCAGCAGCGCGTCATGCACCGCGTGCCCCAGCTCGTGGCTGACCAGGCCCGCCATCGGAGCCGGAGCATACGGGAAGCAGCCAGGGCTCAGGTAGATCGCGTCGCCGTCGAAGCTGGAGGAGAGCGAAGCGGCCCGCGGGTAGGGCAGCAGGAAGATCTCGACCGACACGGGAGCGAGAAACGCGTTCGGGATCGTCCCGAGGACAGAAAGGACGCACGCTTCGTCGATCGGGTGGAAGGAGCCATCGCCCGCATTGGCGATTCTCGGGTCGGAGGTCGAGGTCACGAGCGCCCAACGCACGCCGAGCGTGTTGACGAAGTACAGCGTGCCGTCCGGACCGGTCTCGGTGTGATCGCGAAGAACCTCGACGACGGAAATGACCCGTATGCCGGGAAGCGAAGGATGCGTGCCGGCCAGGACGGGAGCGGAGAGTCCAAGGAGCGTGGCGGCCGCGAGAATCGCGTCTGTCAGGCTCCGGGTCACCCGCTGCGCGTTTCGGTTCTTCATGGCGTCGCCCTCCCGGTTGCCTGGGGGTTTCACAACTCCCGTGCCGGTGGGTAACTCGTTGTGTCACAGCGCGATCGTGCCCAACGCCCTCCGAGACTGGGTCACCTCGCCAGAGAGCGGACGATGATCGAGCGGGCTAGGGCGGCGGAAGATGTGCGGCGGCTGGCGGTTGGAACCACGAAGGTCGATCTCAGCCGAGATGGGCAGGACACCGTCAGCCGCTCCCTGACGCCGCCGTCTCCATCCTGGCCCAGTACCCACCGGACGCCACAGCCTGCCCGGTATCATCCAGGGCATCCCACGAAAACGGTGTCGCATCGGTCGGTGCAGCCAGAGCAGAGGCCGGTGTCGGCCCTGGCAACGGACCAACTTGTTGCCTGGTTGCACGTTGAAGGCTGACCCGGGGTAACGCAATCGAATGGACGAACAACGCACGTTCGCGAATATTCGCGAATATTCGCGAATCGCGTTGACTTGTGGATGTGCTTGGTCCAGCTTCCGAACATGGACGCGCCGGAGCTGTTGAAGAGAATCCCCGAGGGAGAGGGACTGCTCCAGGAGTTCAAGCGCTCGGTCGAGAAGGTGGACCGGACCATGGTCGCCTTTGCCAATGCCCGGGGTGGCATCATCTATCTGGGCGTCGATGACGACGGCGCCTTCTGTGGCTTGCGGATCACGAATCGCCTGAAGGCAGAGGTTCAGAGCATCGCCCGCAACACGGATCCTCCGATCGACATCTCCTGCGTCGACCTCGGACAGGCTCTCGCCGTGATCGTCAAGGAAGGAGAGCAGAAGCCCTACAAGTGCGCCGACGGCTTTTACCTCCGTTCGGGAGCCGCCAACCAGAAGCTCTCCCGAGACGAGATCCTCGATCTGGCGATTCGTCTCAATCGCATCCGGTTCGAGGGCATGCAGGTCCACGACTTCCGTTACCCTGGCGCGTTTTCCGACGAGACGTTTCGGGCGTTTGTTGAAACGGCCCGCCTCGAGAACGCACTCCGATCACTGGGAAAGCGGCAGTTCCTTGTTTCTCTGGGAGTGGCGGAACAGCAGGCCGGCCGTCTGATCTTCAATCACGCCGGAGTTCTCTTCTTTGGATCTGTCCCGCAAAGGCACCTTCTTCAGGCAAAAACCAGCTACGCGCGCTACCGCGGAACGGACAAGACCACGATCGTCGATCGGGTCATCCTGTCGGGTCCGCTGATGCGGCAGATGGATGACGCCCTGGCGAAGCTCCACGCACAGATCCCTGTTCGCTATCAGTTGACCGGCCGAGACGGACGCCGGGACATTCCAGCCTATCCGACACGGGCACTGGAGGAGGCCCTGGTCAACGCCCTTATTCATCGGGACTACGCAGAGGTCGGATCCGAAGTCATGATCGATCACTACGACGATCGAATCGAGTTCTCCAACCCCGGAGGCCTCCTGGGCAGCCTGACCGTCGAAGCTCTGAAGGGCAAGTCCAGACGACGAAATCCGCTGGTGGCCGAGCTCTTCTATCGCATCGGGAAGGGAGAGAAGCCCGGCTCCGGGATCGGACGCATGCAACTGCTCATGGACGAGTGGAAGCTCCCGCCTCCCAGGTTCGATGTTTCGAGCGATTCCTTCTCGGTCACCCTCTTGGGCCCCGTGGGACAGGTCCCGGAAGAGAGAATGCTCCTCCTCCCCGAACGCCCTCGCACATTCATGGAGGCGATGAACCAGATCGCCACCCCCTTCACTGCGCACACGTATGCGGAGAGGTTCACGATCAATCCGCGCACCGCACAGAAGGATCTCACAATCCTGGTCGAGAAAGGGCTGGTGTCACGGGAAGGGCGGGGGAAGAACACCCGCTACCGCTTTCGCTGACTGGACAGTGCGTCATCGCGATGGGTTCGGGCTGGATGACCCGGCGAGACGAAACCGGCCCTTCGAGGCGGATCGGTCGATCGCGCGGCGCGGCGCCGGGAACCGCTCAGGCGCCGAGGGTGAGCGGGTCTTCCGGCGCGGACCTTCGCGGCCATTCCGCCTGGCAGTCGATCCGCCCGTCCGTCCGTCTCGCGTCTACCCGACCTCCCCCGGCTCTGCAAGCAGCCACTCGTAGGCCGCCTGCGCGACGATACCCGTGGGGACCTGCGCGGGCAGACCGTCGCGGGTGAGCGTCAGCAGGCGCCTGCTTGCCTTCGGGTAGAGCCGTCCCGCCTCGGCCAGCGCCCGCAGTTCGCGCTCCGCCGTGGCCGCGTCGGTCGCGTCGGCGGCCACCTGGATCAATTCCTCGCCGCCGCCCGGTCGCCGCGCCACGAAATCCACTTCGTGACCTTCGGGCGTGCGGACGTAGGCCACATCCATGCCCCGACGTTCCAGCTCCACCAGGACGGCGGTCTCGAGCGCGTGGCCCACGTTGGCCCGTCCGGTGCGGTCGAAGAGCGGAATCAGCGCCACCGAAGCAGAAAGTGCGACCGAATGCCGCCAGGTGTAAACCAGACGCTACACCCGGAGCAGTCGATCCCCGCTCAGCTCGGCCGTGCGGAACTAGATGCGCACGCTGAGCGCCAAAATGTCGGGAAACCCGACGAACACGCCTCTACCCAACCCCAAAATGGCGAGAAAGTTTTCGAGGAAGCTATGGTCAACCCTCGACACTGGCTTGCGAGTTAACAAGTAGGCCACGTTCAGGCCTCGACACTGGCTTGCGAGTTAACAAGTAGGCCACGTTCAGGCCTTGACACTGCCTTGCGAGTTAACAAGTAGACCACGTTCAGGCCTTGACACTGGCTTGCGAGTTAACAAGTAGGCCACGTTCAGGCCTTGACACTGGCTTGCGAGTAAACAAGTAGGCCACGTTCAGGCCTTGACACTGGCTTGCGAGTAAACAAGTAGGCCACGTTCAGGCCTTGACACTGGCTTG
>CAIMUX010000027.1 GCA_903844735.1 Candidatus Eiseniibacteriota bacterium | reverse complement strand
CGACGAGAAGCTCTACCTTGAGGTGTTCGCGGTTCCCGCCGCGGCCGAACGGCCGCGGCCCAGACCGACGGCGGCGCGCCGATGATCCGGACCCTCAAATATCGTGGCGGAAGCACCCTCAGTTATCGTGCGCACGCTCACACGACAACCGCCTGCATCCCGGCACCAGAACCTACTACCTGCGCACGCAGCGTTTCGTGGAGAAGAATGGCGATAAGCAGTGGATCGATCTCCTCGACATGGCGGTCCCGGCTCACTTCGAGATCACCGGTTACGAGCCCAACTCTGACGAAATCGACTACCTTCCGATGACCATCGACGTGCCGCCGGCACTGCTTCGGGATCTGATCCAGCCGTTCCGCACGACGGTGCTGGATGTGACCCTGCTGCGATTGCCGTCGGAGAAGGTGTTCTCGTTGCAGGCAAGCGCGGATGGGTCGACGCCTGTCGGTGGTTGATCCATGCGGAGGTCTCGCGCGCAACGCGACGGCCGCAATTCCGCGGGGTTGTTCGCTACGGAGCGGCGGCGGCCTTCGCGGCTCGTGAGTCTCCCCGCGGCGGTATCGAAACCGAGCAGAGACTGATTCTCGCCGAACATCGGCGTCAGCGGATGTCAGACTCCGGCTGGCACTATCGTGGTGTCATTCCGGAGTGTTCGGAGCCGTGGCAGGCTTCGAACACTCCTATCATCCGGCGGCACTGCCCGCTATGCTCCGCATCGCTAGGTACCCGGTGCTGTCTCCCGTTTCTGCCTCGATCCAGTGCGCCCCGCGCCCGGCTCACCCGGCAGACCCGGCGCGACCCGTCCGAAAGCCGAAGCGAACTTGAGGACGCCAGTTATGCCCATGTCCGACCAACGTTGGCGCACCGTGACACCCAGCCCGTACCCCTGGGAGCGCGAGGCGTTGGAGTTCATCCGCCAAGGCCTGCCCGACCACGATCCGTACCAAGCCTGGGCTCTCCTGGAGTTCCCCGCCGACGACGGCAGCCTGAACGAGATCGACCTGCTCGTGCTGAGCCCGGCCGGCTTCTACTTGGTCGAGATCAAGAGCTGGCCCGGCGTCCTGACCGGGGACCTCCAGAACTGGGTCGTGGAACACGAGGGGCGGACTCGGGTCTATGACGCGCCGCTCTTCCTGGCGAACCGCAAGGCGAAGCGTCTGAAGGGCATTCTTCAGCGGCAGCGGGCGGCGGCGGGCACGCCGATCCCTTTCGTCCAGCCGCTGATCTTTCTCTCCCACCCCGACATCGAAGTGAAGCTGGAGGGGCTTCCGCGGCAGCGCGTCTGCGTGCGTGATCTGCCGGCGCAGGGCGATCGCCCGGCCCGTCCGGGCATCCTCAAGGCCCTCACGACAGGGGAGGTCACGGGCCTGCGTCTGGCGCCCGCAGAACCAATCCGCCGCCCCCTGGCCAAGGTCGTACTGCGGGCGATGGACCAGCTCAAGATCGGGCAGTCGGGACGAGCCCGGCGGCTCGGTGACTACGAGTTGGGGAACCTCCTCTACGAAAGCTCCGGGGGCGTCTACCAGGACTTCCTCGCCACGCACATCACCATCCCGACGATCAAACGACGTGCGCGCGTCTATCTGGTGGCACGCACGCCTGGGTCGCTCGACCGCGATACCATACGGCGGGCCGCCGAGCGGGAGTTCCGGATCCTGCAAGGGCTCCAGCATCCTGGGTTCGTGAAGCCCGACCAGCTCACCGAGCACGAACTTGGCCCGGCGCTTCTCTTCGACCACCAGGACGGCTCGGTCCGTCTGGATCAGTATCTCCGTGAGAAGGGGCCGGAACTCAGCCAGGGCACGGCTCTCGACATTCTACGACAGGTCGCTGAGGTGGTGCGCTATGCCCACCGAAAGCGGATCGTGCACCGGGCCTTGTGTCCTCGCAGCGTCTTAGTCCGGGATCCCAAGAGTCCGAACCCGCAGGTGCAGATCCTCGATTGGCAGATCGGATCACGTGGTACCGAGTCGACCGAGGGGGGGACCCTCCATGTGAGTGCCACCCGGCACGTCGAGGAGCTGGTCGAGGACACTGCGGCCCTGTACCGGGCGCCGGAGTTCGCCGCGGACACCGACGAAGCCGGCGAGCAGTTGGACGTGTTCTCGTTGGGTGCCCTGGCCTGGCACCTGTTGACGAAGCAGCCACCTGCGGATACCCCGGGGGCTCTGTGGGAAACGTTGCGCGACGGCGGAGGCCTGGACCTTACGGCCGTGCTGGACGGCGTTCCCGAGGAGCTGCGCGACCTCGTTCTCCTCGCCACGCACCCGAACGTGAGCCGGCGTTTCGATTCCGCCGAGGAGTTCCTGAAGCGACTCGATGCGGTGGAGGAGCGCCTCACGCGTCCGGCGGAAGAACCGGTCGTGCATCCCCTGGAAGCCAAGCCGAACGACCGGATCGGGCAAGGGTTCACCGTGCGCCGCCGGCTGGGCAGCGGAGGAACGGCCGTCGCGCTGGAGGTCGAGAAAGAGGGGACCATCAGCGTCCTCAAGGTTGCCCGCACGCCGGAGGTCAATGCGCGGGTCCAGGCCGAGGGAGAGGTGCTGGCCAAGCTGCGTCACCCGCGCATCGTGGCCTACTACGAGACGCTCGAGATCGCCGGACACACGGCCATTCGCACCCCGAAGGCGGGCGACGAGACGCTGGCCCATCGTTTGCGCGACGAGGGCACGCTCTCGCTGGATCTTCTGCAGCGCTTCGGCGAGGACCTGCTTGAGGCCGTGGCGCACCTCGAAGCGGTGGGGATCCCCCATCGGGACATCAAGCCCGACAACCTCGGGATCGGCCCCTTCGGCAAGAACGACGAGCTGCACCTGGCGCTCTTCGACTTCTCTCTTGCCCGAGCGCGCCTGGATGACATCGACGCGGGCACCGACGGGTACATCGAGCCGTTTCTGAAGCTGCGTCGGCCGCCGCGCTGGGACCTGCATGCCGAGCGGTGGGCGGCCGCGATCGTTCTCTACCAGATGGCCACCGGAGCGCTCCCGCGCTGGGGCGACGGCAAGAGCGACCCCGCGCTGGTCGAGTGCGACGCAACCATCGACGCCGCGTCCTTCGACCCGAGCATCCGAGACCCGCTGGCCGCCTTCTTCGCCAAGTCGTTCCAGAGGAATCCCGGCGATCGCTTCGACAGCACCGAGTCGCTTCGGCTGGCGTGGCGGCAGGTCTTCGTTGCGGCCGCCGCCCCGCACCGAGATCCGGCGACGATCGAGGCCGACCGCGCCGCGGTCCTGGCTAGGGCGACCATGACGACCTTGTGCGCGGAGCTCCCGCTTTCCGCGCGCGCCCTGAACGCGTGTGAACGGATCGGCGTCGTCACGGTGGGGGATCTTCTCCGTGCGCCCCTGGCGAAGATCAACCTCCTGCGCGGGGTGGGAAACAAGACCCGCCAGGAGATCAGTCAGTGGTCGCAAGACCTGCGGGTTCGGTTCCCCCAGGTGCCGGCCCAGGTTCCGATGCCCGAAGAGCCCGCCGAGGCCGAGCAGGTCGATGCTTACAGTATCGACGCACTCCTGCCGGTGGTCCTGCTGCCGGACACGTCCCGCAATCGCGACACTCTGCAGACCCTTCGCGCTGCCCTCGGGCTGGAAAGCGACCATTGGCCCAGTCAGACCGAGGCCGCCAAGCAAAGAGGGAAGACCGCGACGGCGATCAGCCTGGCCTTGGCCGCCGCCCGGCGGCGCTGGCGCAAGGCCAAGGCGATCACGGCCCTTCGCACTCTCGTCCAGGAGATCTTGATCCAGCAAGGCGGTGTCGCCTCGGTGGAGGAACTTACCTCCGCCGTCCTCGCGGCCAGAGGCTCGACCGAGCTGGAGCCGATGCGGACCCGGTCGGCCCGGGCGGTTCTCCGCGCGGCGGTTGAGGCCGAGGGTGACAGCGCGGATCCGCGCTACCTGATCCGGCGTCACGCCTCGACCGTGCTGGTGGCCGGGTCTTCTCCCTTGGCCGACTACGGCCTGCGCCTCGGGGCCAAGGCGGATGAACTGGCGTGCAGCGATCCGCTTCCTTCGCCTTCCCGGGCCGTCACGGTGCTTTCCAAGGTGACTCCCCCGGAGTGCGTGCCGCCCCTCTCGGACGCGCGGTTGCTCCGCCTGGCCGTCGCCGCGTCCAAGTCGGCGGCTCTCTCGAGCCGGCAGGAGATCTATCCGCGCGGCCTGGATGCCAGGCGCGCGCTGCAATTGGCGCAGGGTTCGCTCTTCTTCGGCGAAGCGCTGGGGGAGGAGGAGCTCCGACGCCGGGTCAGGCTACGGTATCCACAGGCGCAGGCGCTTCCGTTTCGTCCCCAGCTTGACCGCTGGATCGAGGACCTCCGCCTAGAGCTGGAGTGGGATCCGCTCGCGCATGATGGCAGGGGAGGGTACACGAGCCGGCTGCGGTCGGGGAGTTCACTCACGACCTGGCTCGTACGCGATCATCCCACCGCCGCGACGCCGGAGGCCGACCTGCTCTCGCGCTGCCGGGAGCGCCTGCGCCAGGCGTCCCGCGAGGGCGCGTTCCTGGTGCTTCTCACCACGCCCGGGCGTCATCGTGCCGTCGAAGCCGCGCTGATGAGCCAACACCACGTGAACCCAGTTCACCTGGAGAAGACCCTGATCGACGAGATGCGCCAGGTGGCCGCCGCGGCCAAGGTCGATTGGTCGGTGGTTCTGCGCACCGACGCCGCGGGCCCGATGGCGCCGGACTGGCCCCAGCTCCTCACGCTGGTGAAGAGGGCCGTGCCCGCCGTGACCACCGCCGTCGTGGCGGCCGGAAAGGAAGCGACCGTGCTGGCTACCTATCCGGGGCTTCTGGCCCGCTACGGGCAGATGGAGCTCCTCGAGCAGCTTCGAGATCGGACCGGGCGAGCTCTGGCCGACGGGCATCTGCAGGGGCTCTGGGTTCTCATCGCCGCGAACGAACAATCGAGCCTCCCGCAGATTGACAGCGTGCCGCTGCCGGTCATCGGGAGTTCGCAGTGGCTGCGCCTGCCTTCCACCTTCGCCGAGGAAACCATCGCCGTATGAGCCAGGCATGATCGATCGACGCACCCTCCTGCGGGATCTACGTCTTCTGCTGCGACGTCTGGAAAAGGATCTTCGCGAGCGCGTCGACGGCACCCAGCACCTGCGCCAGGGACTGGACGAAGAGTACCGGGACGCCCGCCAACAGGGGCGCACCGGCGAAGAGTTCGAGGCCTGGCGCGGAGAGCGGATCACGCAGGTCGCGGTCAACTGGCTCCTCGCGTGCGCCTTCCTGCGCTTTCTGGAAGATAACGGCTTGATCGACGAGCCTTGGATCGCAGGGCTCGGAGATCGCCTGCGGCGCGCGCAGGATCGTCAGACGGTCCACTTCCAGGCGCACCCCACCGACAGCGATCGCGACTGGCTGGAGCGAGCCTTCCGGGATCTGGCAGCGCATCCCGATCTGGCGCCGCTCTTCGCCGAGGGGGCGAATCCCCTCTGGCGCCTCCCGATCTCCGGCGACGCCGCCGGGGAGTTGATCCAGTTCTTCCGGCGGATCGAGCCGGACACCGGATTGCTGGCCCACGACTTCACCGATCCCGACTGGGACACGCGGTTTCTGGGTGATCTGTATCAGGACCTCTCCGATGACGCCAAGGCCCGCTACGCCTTGCTCCAGACGCCCGACTTCATCGAGGAGTTCATCCTCGACCGCACCCTGACCCCGGCGATTGCTGAGTTTGGATACGAAGCGGTTCGCCTGATCGACCCGACCTGCGGCTCGGGGCATTTCCTGTTGGGAGCGTTTCGACGATTGCTCGCCCTGCAGGAAACGCACAAGCCTGGCCTCGCCCCCGCCGCGCGTGTCGAGGCAGCGCTGAAAGGCGTAGCGGGCGTCGACCTGAACCCGTTCGCGGTCGCCATCGCGCGCTTTCGGCTGCTGGTCGCCGCACTGCGTGGGGCGCAGATCACGCGGATCGCGGATGCACCGGCGTTTCGCTTCCAGCTTGCGGTCGGCGACTCGCTCCTGCACGGGGCGCAGTTCGCGCGGCCGGGCCGGGGGGGCGTGCAGCTCGGGCTCCCGACGGTGAACCCGATACAACACCACTTCTACGCCGTGGAAGACGCTGCCGCGATCACGCAGGTTCTGGGGCATCAGTATCACGTGGTCGTGGGCAACCCGCCGTACATCACCGTCAAGGACCGGATATTGAATCAGGCCTACCGCGAGCTTTACGGATCGTGCCACATGAAGTACTCGCTGGTCGTGCCGTTCTTGGAGAGATTCTTCGAGCTGGCCCTCGACGGTGACGAGAAGCACGGCGCCGGCGCCGGGCACGTCGGGCTCATCGTGGCGAACTCGTTCATGAAGCGGGAGTTCGGGAGAAAGCTGATCGAGAGCTACATCCCGTCGTGGGATCTGACGCATGTGATCGATTCGTCGGGGGCGTACATCCCGGGGCATGGGACGCCGACGGTGATCATGTTCGGGCGGAATCGGTCGCCGGTGGCGCCGGTGGTTCGGATGGTGCAGGGGATTCGGGGGGAGCCTTCGACGCCGGAGGATGCTTCGCAGGGGGTGGTTTGGCGGGCGATTGTCGGGCAGGTCGATCGGGCGGGGTCCAGTAGCTTGTACGTCTCGGTGGTTGATCAGATGCGGGAGACACTGGGGCATCATCCATGGAGTATTGGTGGTGGTGGGGCGGCGGACTTGAAGGAGGCACTTGAAAGTAACTCCTCCGCGAGGCTTGACACCCGGATCGCCAGCATTGGATTCGCGAGCTTTCCTGGACTGGACGACGCATTCATCGCCGACCAAGCGGTGTGGCGACGTCTCGCCGTACCGGCCCAGCACTCGGCACCGTTCGTGGTTGGTGAGGTCGTGCGCGATTGGTCGATCGGCGTGTCGGAATCCGCCCTGGCTCCCTATGACTCTGACTTCGAGCTGGTGGCACTTCCAGAACAATGTGGTTGGGCGCGACACCTCTGGCGATACAGGGCGAGTCTACGCGCGATCGTCTCGTTCGGGGGAAGGACGCGAGAAGACCTTGGGCAGGATTGGTGGGGATGGTATCGCTGGATTCCTGACAAGTACCGGAGCCCGCTATCCATCACCTACGGCGAAGTCTCCACCCACAACCACTTCGTCTTCGACCGGGGCGGCAAGGTGTTCAAGCAAACCGCCCCCGTCATCAAGCTCCCCCCCACGGCCACGGTCGACGATCACCTGGGACTCCTCGGCCTCCTGAACAGCTCGACCGCGTGCTTCTGGCTCCGACAGGTGTGTTTCCCCAAGGGAGGAGACCAGGTCGGTGACGAAGGCGCCCGGGTCCGGAAGAACATGTGGGAGGTGTACTTTGCCTTCAACGCGACGAACATCGAGCGTTTCCCCCTCGTCACGCCTGAGCCCGTTGAACTCGCCCGCTCTCTGGAGGACCGCGCGCGTGCCCGCGCCGATCTCCTCCCCGGCGCCCTTGCCGCCCGGACCACCCCCACCCGGACCGCACTGAACGACGCCCACACCGAAGCCGATCGCCTGCTCGCCGAGATGATCTTCTGGCAGGAGGAACTCGACTGGCGTGTCTACCGTCTCTACGGTCTCCTCGAAGAAGACCTCACGGCTCCGCCAGACACCACCCCTTCGCTGCGCCTCGGCGAGCGCGCCTTCGAGGTCGTGATGGCCCGCCAGATGGCGGCGGGAGAGCTCGAGACGACCTGGTTCGCTCGCCACGGCTCGACGCCGATCACCGAACTGCCCGAGTCTTGGCCGGCGTCCTATCGGGCGGTCGTGGAGCGCCGGATCGCCCGCCTGGAGAGTGACCGCAACATCGCCTTGATCGAGCAACCGGAGTGCAAGCGTCGCTGGAACCTGGAGTCGTGGGACGCCCAGGAGGAACGGGCGCTACGCACCTGGCTCCTCGACCGCCTCGAATCCCCGACGCTCTGGCCGAAGGACACCCCGCGATTCCAAAGCTGCGCCGCGCTCGCTGATCGCCTCCGGCACGACCCGGAGTTTCTGTCTGTCGTGGAACTCTGGGCCGGCCGGGCCGACTTCGACCTGACCGCCCTCGTCACCGATCTGGTCGAAGGGGAAGGGGTGCCCTTCCTCCCCTCCCTGCGGTATCGCGAGTCAGGCCTGGAGAAACGCCGGCAGTGGGAGCGGACCTGGGAGTTGCAGCGACGGGAGGATGCGATCGACGCCCGCACCCGGCTGCCGAACGGGCATCCCGATCGTCTGGGCGAGGACGACGCCCAGGAGCTCAAGAAGACAGAGCTCGGGCGCATCCCGGTTCCCCCGAAGTACGTGCAGGCCGACTTCCAGTCCGGGTCGTCCTGGAAGCACCGCGGGAAGCTCGATGTCCCGAAGGAGCGGTTCTTCCTCCATCCGTTCCTCACCCGGGAGGCTGACCCGACGCTGGTCCTGGGTTGGGCAGGATGGGATGAGCTGGAGCATGCGCTGGCCCTGGCGGCCTACTACGAGGAACGCCGCACGCAGGACGCCTGGCCGGCCGAACGGCTCGCCCCGCTGCTGGCCTGCCTACAGGAACTGGTGCCGTGGCTGTTGCAGTGGCACGATGATCTCGATGCGAAGTGGGGTCAGCGGATGGGGCAGTACTTCCAGGACTTCGTAAGCGAGGAATTGCGCCGCGTCGGCTTGACCGCGGATGATCTGCGTGCCGTGCGCCCGGCCGCACCGAAACGGAGCCGCGCCGGCAAGAGGGAGAGGTAGAAAGTAGGCCGCACGCAGGTCACGGCGGTTTCGTGGGGGCCCACCGGGTGCGCCGCCTCGATCGTTCTCGCGGATTCGACGTTGGGAGTCGGCTGTTCGGCGTCACACTCCCGTCTGGCTTGGTGGCCGCTGTTTCCGTACCCTACGTAGGCGGTCGGCCAGGTTCAGGAAGGATGAACGCGTAGCATGCACAGCACATGCGGGGACGCAGAGGTTCGATCGGCCCTGCGATCGTATGTTCGCGCGAGCCTTCGGCGTCGAGAAGGACAAGGGGCTCGCCAGTGCCCTCGGCGCGGTCATGCAGACCGTTGGCGGGGAGGATCTCTGCCCCAGCTTGGAGGTGGAATGCGACGATGTCGCGGCGCCGCCCAACTAAGAATGCCCTAAGATCCACAAATGACTGTTAACAAGCAACTTGCGATCACAACTCCATTGCTCCCGCAATTCTCTAAGATTCGCGCTAAGATCCGCTGCGCAGCACATACCGCCGACCAGAGCCGCTTCCGATCGCGTTCAAGAAACCATCGGGTCCCGACCACCTTCTGAGATGGCCAGACGCCTCGACCTGGGCGGACGGAGAATCGCCTAGGCCAAGCAGCTCGCGGGTTTCCCGGTTAGAGATGCTCTGATGGTCGGCCAGGAACTCGCGGACGAGCTCGGCGTAGCGTGCCGGATTCAGGCCGCGGACGCGGGTGTAGGCCGCCTTTCCGATCAGGTCTTTGGCGACCGCCTTGACGAGATGAAACGTGGCGGAGCGGGTATTCCCCCTGCGCTCTAGGATACCTGTTCCGGGCGCCGACAGTTGCTCCAGCACTGTGAGGGCTCGGCCGCGTTCCAGTTGGAGCAGCTCGGCCGCACCACCGGGGTCGACGTACGGCCGCTCCTTCAAATAGGTCAGCACCATCAGGGCGTCCAGTTGGACGTCCCGACCCTCTTCATTCCACTTGGCCACCAGCCCGGCCAGCCTGCGGTCGAACGAACCGTCGAAAATGTGCAGCGTCACGCGAGAACCATCGCTCTCGTAACTCGGCATGCGTTTGCCGTAACTCAGCGTTTGAAGGAAGATGCGCCGGCGACCCGTACCTGCAGCCTCCACCAACCGCAGCTTCATGAACATGTTGGCGAGGGTGCGATTGCGCGCCACTGGCTCGTGGCGGAGGATGTTGTCGACGCTAATGCCACCCACGAACCCGCCGGGGCTCGTGATCACAAGTTCCGCGGGCGCGTGCCGAACCAGAACCTCGCCAGGGTCGGCATAGTCCCGGTGAGTGATGGCATTCAGCACCGCCTCGCGCACAACATCGAGCGGGTAGGCGGGAATGCGCAGCTTGAACAGGCCGACAGATAGCTCCTCCTCCGGGTTGGCGGGGCCGGCGAAGATGGCCTCGACGTTCGCCACGATCTGCAACAACCCGACGCGCCAGACATCATTACGGGCGACTCTGGTCTCGGAAGGCAAATGAGCGTAATGCACCTGACTTTGCGGGCATAGGTCCGCGATCGCCTCGGCCCGGCCGAAAAGCAGCAAGCCCGCGTTTGTCACGCGATCATGTCGCACCGCCTCAATGCCCCGGAGGAACGAGCGATCATCCAGATGCAGCAGCCCCGATTCCGGGCTCTTGCTGCGCAGGATCACGCGGGCTCGCTCGATGCCTAGCGGGTCGAGGTCAGCTTCGCTGAGACCAGTCGCCGGCTCGCCGCTCCAATCCACAGCACCGGTGGCAACACGCACTCGGGCCACGCTCGCAGGATCCATTGGCATGCAGTTCTTGCCGACCCGCCGCTTGTACAGACCATCGGCCGTCGAATAGGGCGGTGTTGCCCCCTGCGGAACCCGCACCACCAACAACTTGCCGGTGCCCTCAGCCACAACAAGCTCGTCAGCCGTCGCGGCTATGTTGGGCCGCGTGCTATCGAATAGGGTTCGCCGCCAAATGTCCAGGTCGTACCCGCGGGCACCATGAATCGCGGATGCCCGTCCGATAGTCCGGTCGGCAACGCCGAAGACGACAGCGCCGCCGGCGGCATTGGCGAAACAAACGGCGTACTCGACAGCAACCCTCAGACAGGACTTGGGATCAGACCACGGCTTGAACTCCAGGCACTCGCTCTCGATTGCGTCGGCACATGCAGTATCGAGCTGCGAGAGGGCCGCGAGGATCTCATCGTCAGTGGGAGCCATCATGTCATCACCTGCTTAGCACCCCCGGCACCCAGTCGGCGAAGATTCCCGACGATCCACGCGGGCGCGTATGAAAGATCCTTGATCAACTGCACCCGGCCCTTGTCGGTGAGTTGGCGTCGCAGGATCGCGAAAGTCCCGTCGTTTCCGTTCCGCCGACCGACATGCCATGAAGCCTGGATGATCCTTCCGCTCATGCGGTCTGCGGTCGCCATGATGCGTGGCGTGGTGCCCTTGAGAACGATTTCCCGTCGGCCGATTCTGACCCGACCGGAAGGGCCATGTCCGCCGAGCGGGAGCCCCCTGGGCGGTGTCGGTCCTCGGGGTGAACACCCACCCCTGGCCGTGCCCAAAGATCCTGGAACGCACTTGTGATTCAAGGCATTGCGATGATCCATGTACGCGCTTCATGTTGAAAAACGTACGTGGTTCTTGCCACAGGAATCAACGCCTTTTCCGGCCGGCGACGGGGAGGCAGCCAATTCGTGGGTCACGGGGAATCCCGAGCTCACTTCCGCCCCCCGGCCCCTTTCCCCCCAGCCTTCTCCGCCGCCTTGCGGCCCGCATCCGTGATCTTCCAGAACCGACCGTTCTTCGCCTCGATCCACCCCTCGCTGATCATGGGCTTGCGCGCCTGTTGGACCATGTTGGTTGGGGCTCGGCCGGGTTTCCTGACCCTACGGGGTTCGGTTCTTCTATCATGCTCATGGTGCTGGACTCGCCCGCCCTCGGGCGTTCCACTTTCGCCGAGGAGCCGCCATTATTTCCAGGACTTCGTAAGCCAGGAATTGCGCCGTGTCGGCTTGACCGCGGATGATCTTCGCGCCGTTCGCCCGGCCGCACCGAAACGGACCCGCGCCAGCAAGAAGGAGAGGTAGAAAACACCGTGTCGACGACGCTGATTCGTGACCTCATCGAGATCCCCGACCATGTCAGCCGTGGCGACTTTGTCCTGCGGCTCACCGAAGGGATCCAGGACCCGGAAACGACGCTGCGGACCTATGTGGTCACGCCCCAGCTCGTGCGCGCCTTCGACGAGGCGCTCGACCTGATCGGGGGCGCCCTCGCCGGGACGCGCGCGGACGGGCACGGCACCAGCAAGGCGGCCTATCTCCACGGCAGCTTCGGGAGCGGCAAGAGCCACTTCATGGCGGTCCTGCACCTGCTGCTGCAAGGGAACCGCCAGGCCCGCTCCATCCCGGAGTTCGCGCCGGTGCTGGCCAAGCACCCGTGGTTAGAGGGCAAGAAGTTCCTCCTCGTGCCGTATCACATGGTCGGCAAGCGGGGGATGGAGCAGGCGATCCTGCAAGGGTATGTCGATCACGTGCGCGGCCTCCACCCGGATTGCGCCACGCCCCCGGTCTTCCTGGCCGACCCGCTGTTTCGGGACGCTTCCGAGCTGCGTGCGCAGATCGGCGACGAGGTCTTTTTCAGCCGCTTGAACATCGGCGCGTCGGCGCAGAGCGGGTGGGGAGACCTGGCGGCCCCGTGGACGCCGGAGCTATTCGCCCAGGCGATCAAGGCGCCGTCGGGCGATGAGCTTCGGCTGCGCCTCGTGGGCCGGCTGGTGGAGCAATTCTTCACTTCGTACGGCCAGGTGGTCTCTGCGGCCAACGAGAGCTACGTGGAGTTGGATCAGGGCCTCGCCATCCTGTCGCGGCACGCCGCGGATCTCGGCTACGACGCGCTGATACTCTTTTTGGACGAACTCATCCTCTGGCTGGCCAGCCACGCCAGCTCGCCCGACTTCGTCAGCCGCGAGGGGCAGAAGCTCACCAAGCTGGTCGAGGCGCAACATGCCGGCCGGCCGATCCCGATCATCGGCTTCATCGCCCGCCAGCGGTCGTTGCGGGAGCTCGTGGGGGAGAACTTCACCGGCATCCAGCAGCTCAACTTCGACGACGTGCTGCGTCACTGGGAGGCCCGCTTCGGCAAGATCACCCTCGAAGACCGCAATCTTCCGGCGATCATCGAGAAGCGCGTGCTTCGCCCCCTGAGCGAGGCCGCGCGGCAGGAGATGAACCGGGCGTTCACGCAGACCGAGCAGGAGGTCGGCGCGCTGCGGGACATCCTGATGACCTCGACCGGCGACAGCGCCATGTTCCGGCGGGTCTATCCATTCAGCCCGGCGTTGATCGAGACGCTTGTTGCCCTGTCCGCGCTTCTACAGCGGGAGCGGACCGCCCTCAAAGTGCTGGTCGAACTTCTGGTCCGCGGCCGTGATCACTTGTGCCTGGGGGACCTCGTTCCGGTCGGGGATTTATACGATGCCCTGGCCGATGGGGACGAGGCGTTCAGCGACGTGATGCGGGCCCAGTTCGAGGGGGCGAGGCGCCTCTACGAGGAAAAGCTGCGCCCGATGCTGGAGCAGGAACACGGAGTCCGGTTCGCGGAAATAGGTGTTGGCGGATCCGGTGGGGACGAGCCCAGCGCCGGCGGTCCCGGTGCTACCGGTTCCGGTGGCGTGCCAGAGGGCGATCCCCGCGTCAAGGCGCTGCAGAACGATGCGCGGCTGGTCAAGACCCTCCTGCTGGCGGCCCTGGCCCCGAACGTGGAGTCACTGCGAAGCCTGGACGCCCGCCGTCTCGCGGCGCTCAACCACGGCACCATCCGCACGCCGATTCCGGGCCGGGAAGCGGAAGAGGTTCTGCGCAAGGTTCGGCGGTGGGCCGCGCAAGTCGGCGAGGTGCGGATCAGCGAGGATCCGAACAACCCGCTTCTGACGGTCCAGCTCGCCGATGTCGATGTCGGTCCGATCCTGGAGTCGGTGCAATCGGCCGACACCCCCGGGGCGCGGCAGGCGAAGGTGCGGGAGCTTCTCTTTGCGGGGCTCGAGATCGAAGATGACGGGTCGATGTTCTACCACCGGGATTTCACCTGGCGGCAGACGCGGCGGAGCTTCGATCTGAGCTACCTGAACATCCGCGAGGCCAAGGACGAGGCTCTGCGGGGCGGACCGCAGACCTGGAAGATCCTCATCGACTATCCGTTCGATGCCGAGGGCCACACGCCGGCGGATGATCACGCCCGTCTGGAGAAGTTTCAGCAGGCAGTACCGGAGGGAACGAAGACCGTCACCTGGATCCCCTGGTTCTTCACCGCGTCTGCGCAGTCCGACCTCGGCAAGCTGGTCCGACTCGACCATCTCCTGGCCGGCGAACGGTTCGACCGCGCGGCGCAACAGATCGCGCCGGCGCAGCGGGCGGCCGCTCGCTCCATCCTTGATAGCCAGCGCAGCGCGCTGCGGCAGCACATGATCCAGGTGTTGGAGTCGGCGTACGGGATCGTGCCGCCCATCGAGGGGAAGATCGATCGGACCTTGAACGTGCTGTCCAACCTGCGTTCGTTGGCTGCGGGGTTCGAGCCGCGGCCGCCCCTGGGGGCCGACCTCAAGGCGGCCTTTGAGTCGATCTTGGAGCAGATCCTGGAGTACCAGTACCCCGCGCATCCCCAGTTCCTGGAGAAGCCATCGATCACGAACCTGAACAAGGTGCGGACGGTTCTAGAAACCGCCGCCCAGCATCCGGATGGGCGGGTGCTGCTCGATCGGGCGCTGCGGTCGTTGTTCCAGGGGATCGTCGTGCCGCTCCAACTGGGCGAAATGGGCGAAACCCACTTCGTGCTGGGAACGGCGTGGAAGACCCACTTCCTGAAGTGCGCCACGGAGTCGGCGGGCGATCTCACGGTGGAGGCTCTGCGCGCTGCGACCGATTTGCCGGCGCCACGCGGGCTCCCCAAAGAGGTTCAGAATCTGCTCATTCTGACGTTCGCGGACCAGACCAACCGCAGCTTCCGGCTGCGGGCCGCGCCGATGAGCCCCACCCTCGAGCAGCTTCAGGATGATCTGATCCTGGTGGAGCAGGAACTCCCGAGCCAGGCGGAATGGGAGGAGGCGAAGAAGCGGGCGGCGGCCGTCTTTGGCGTGACCGCGCCGGCCTTGCGCAACGCGGCCAACCTGGACCGTTTCGCCGCGGATATCCGCCACGAGGCGGAGGCGAATCGCGACGCCGTCAAGAGCCTGGTCCCGGCCTTGGAACGGGTTCTGGCCGAGTTCGTTCCCGAGCAGGGGCCTGGCTGCTCCCGACTGGCCGCGGCCCGTGAGGCCAAGGCGATCTGCGACGCGGTCGAGGTGAACAAACCGCTCGAGAGCGTCCGCGGGCTCGCCACGATCCGGCTGCACCAGGATCCGGCGGCCATCGGGTCCAGCCTGAAGAAGGCGAGTCTGGTCGTCAACGCCCTGGGGACCGCTAACTGGGATCTGTTCCGCGGGCTCGGCCGGGTGGGGGAGGTGACCGCAGCCAAGGGGCTGGTGCACGAGCTGATCGAGGATCTCAAGGCCCACGAGTTGGCCATCGGCCTGGCGCCGGCGCTCACCCGACTCTCCGCGGATGGCGCCAAGCTCCTGGCCGAGCTGGCGAGTGCCCCGAAGCCCGGACCGACGGAACCAAAGGCCCCCGATCCCGGAGCTCCAGACGCCGGACCGGTCGGTCCCGGGCCTTCCGATCCCGGACGCCCCGACCCGGGACATCCCGGGCCTCAACCGCCGGGCCCGTCTCCGTCGCCGAAGGTCGGGATCAACATCGAGCAGGGTGACCACGTTGCTCGAAGCGCGAAAGACTTGGAGACACTGATGACCGAGCTGCGGCCCAAGCTGACGTCGCGTCGGTCCGTCCTGCGGATCCAGTGGTCTCTGGAATCTGAGGGCGAAGGGGAGCCGAAACCGTGACCTCGGCGACCCCCAGTCAAGTTGTGGCCTTGGTGGAGCAGGTGTTGAGGAAGACTCCGGAGCCCGACCTGCGCCGGGCGATCGGAATCAAGACGACGGCTCCCTGGACCGGGGCCGACTCGTTGGAGATCGCCGGGCGCGCGTACCGGGTTGTACAGGCGGACTCCCCGCTCCAGGCGCGGGAGGCCCTCCTGGAGCTGGATCGCGATGAGGCCTTGCACCTGGTTCTGCTGACCCGGGTCGATGAGCACACGCTGGGTCTCGACGTCGCGGCTCGGCTGACTCGCGGGCAAGTGCTACCGATCCAGCCGTGGCAGATCGTCTTGGAGCGCTTCCAGGCCCAGAGAGCGGATCCACGTGTGAAGCGAATCTCGTGGATGGCCCGCGTGCTACTCGAAGCGAACCCGGCGGGAGCCCTGCCGGCGGCCCCGGCCGGCACGCTCGACGAGACCACTTCCTGGGGCGTTGCCTTGCAGGCCCTCCTCGGCCTTACGCCGGAGAACTGGGACCTCCCGAACCTCCTGGAATGGTCGGTCCACGCCGAGAACCGCGAGCGCTTCCGCGCGCTCGACGAGATCGTGCGCGAAGACCTTATGACGTGGCTCACTGCCCAAGGAGGCCCGGGCGTGGCGTCTCTGTTCGACCTCATCGAGGCGGGTCGTGGCGGTGATGCCGTACCGATCGGCCTGGTGGCCGAGATTCTGGGATCGGAGGTTGCGCTCAGCGAACCTCAACTGCGAGACGCTTCCGTTCGCCTCGAGCCGTGGTTCGGGGGAAGGGCCGTGCCTGCCGCCTCCGCCGCGGCCCTGGCGCAAGCCGCGCGCGAGGTTGTGCAGCGACTCCACAAGGGCGGAGTCCCGGTCGATCCGATTCTCGAGCGAGCCGATCTGATCCTCGAGGAATTGCGGGCAGAGTCGTTCCGTGGGCTGGGGTCGATCACGCGAGGGTCGTTCGAGGCTCGCATCGAGCAGTTTGGACAGACGCTGGAGACGGCCCTGGGAGCGATCTGCGATATAGCCTCCCGCGAGGTGGATGCGGCCCTGCGAGCGGCGGAAGCGGCGGCCGAGCGGGTGGAGCGCCACGACTGGAAGCAGATTCACCCGGAGGATCATGGCCGGGTGTCCCGAGCCCAGATGGCCGTTCGGCTGCTCCGCTGGCTGCGCTGCGTTGGCACGACGTCGCCGCCAGCCTCCACCTTCAACGCCGTGGGCCGGGCGTATGCCGATGAGGGGAGTTGGGTCGATCGCGCCCGCCATCACCTCTCGGGCGTCGAGCCCAACCGGGTGGTGTCCCAGGCTTACGAACGGCTTCAAGAGGCCGTGTTGCGTCAACGGGAGCGGGAGAATCTTCAGTTCGCCCAACTCGTGGCTGAGCAGGCGACCGCGCCCTTCGGCTCGTCGGACGCGATGCCCGCCGAGGAGTTCGTGCCGTGCGTGCTCGGTCCGCTGGCCGAGAAGACCCGAATCCTGCTGCTCATGTTGGATGGGATGAGTTTCGCGGTCTTTCGGGAGATCGAGGAGTCGTTGTTGGCTCGCGGTTGGCGCTCGATGGCGTTGCCGCAGACGGGGGACATTCCCCTTCTGGTGGCGACGTTTCCATCCCTCACCGAGGCGGCGCGGGCCAGCCTGCTCTCGGGTCGGCTCACTCGCGGGGATGCGGGGGCGGAGCTTCAGGCGTTTGCCGGACAGGACTCGCTCAACCCGGGCTCGCGCGCCGAGGCCCGGCCGGTGCTGTGGCACAAGAGCGTCTTGTTTGGGAGTTCCGGCGGAGACCTCAAGCCGTCGGTCCGCGCCACCATCGAAGCTGACCGCGTACCGGTCATCGGCGCGGTGCTCAACGCCGTGGACGACCATCTGGCGAAAGGGAACCAGATCCTGGTCGAGTGGCGCGTCGAGACCGTGACCGGCTTGGGGCCGCTTCTGGAAGCGGCCCGTGCCGGGAATCGCACGGTGGTACTCGTGTCGGATCACGGTCATGTGCCGGAGCGCGGCACGGAACGGATCCCCGGGGGAGATTTCGACCGGTTCCGGGACGTTGACATTCAAGATGGCGAGGTGCGAGGCGTCGGGGCGCCAGGTATCGAGGCGCGAGGCATCGGGGCGCAAGGCGGCGTCGTGCGAGACGGCGAGATCCTCGTCAGCGGCCCGCGCGTTCTGCGGCCGGGCAACCGGATGATCGCACTCTGGACCGAGACGCGGCGGTACGGTATCAAGAAGAACGGGTACCACGGTGGTGTGAGCCCGCAGGAGATGCTCATCCCTTGGGCGGTCTTGAGCCCGCCGGGCGCGAAAGACATCCCTTGGCCCTATCTCTCCGTCGTCCGACCGCTGTGGTGGACCGGGGATCCCGTTTCGGACGATGGTCCCGTCGCGGAGGTTCGCCGCGCGCGTTCGACCACGCCGGAGGATCTCGCGGCCGAGGTCGCGATTCCCCACGCGAGCGTGGTCCAGGCGGACGCGGCTGGGGAGGTTTTGCAGAGTCAGTCGAGTCAGCCGAGACAGCCAATACCGGTGGACCGTCCGGGTCAAACGAGCCAGCCGGACCTGCCGTACGACCAGGGGCAACCGAGCCAACCTGGGCAGCCGAACTTGGGGGTTCAGCCGATCCAGGCATCACCTTGGATCGGGCAGCTCCTCACATCCCCGCTCTACCAAGCGCAGGCGGAGCGGCAGGCACGCTCCGCTCTTCCCCCGGAGCAGGTGGCGCTGATCCTGGAGCATCTGACCGGTCGCGGAGGCGTCTCTTCCCTCGATGCCCTCGCCCGGGTCATGCGCGTCCCTGATTGGCGCGTGCCGGGGATCCTGTCGAGCCTGGCCCGGCTCCTGAACCTGGACGGGTACGAAGTGCTCGTGCGCGAGGAGTCATCCGGCACCGTCCGTCTGACCGTGGAACTCCTGCGCGTGCAGTTCCATTTGGAGTAGCCGTGCCACTCAGCAGCCAACGCCAACGTGAGATCTTGGAAGCCCTACGGCGCGGGACGGTTCCCCGGCGCGGGCTGGAGGCGTTCGCGGTCGGTCTGGAGCGATTCGGGCCCGCCTTCCAGGACGATCTCGCGTTCGTGGGGCGGGGCGGCAGCGTCTTCAAGGCCCTTCGCGGGGAGTACGGATCGGGGAAGACGTTTCTGGCGCGATGGCTTCAAGACCAGGCCCAGCGCGTCGGGTTCGTGACCGCCGAGGTGCAGGTCTCCGAAACCGAGACGCCGCTCCACCGCCTCGAAACCGTCTACCGGCGGATGATGGAGCGCCTGTCGACCGACGACGTTCCGCAGGGGGCGTTCCGCTCGATCGTGGAGCGGTGGTTTTACGTGCTGGAACAGGACGTCCTCACCGGGGGAACGATCGCCTCGGATGATGCCGAGGCGCTGCGGCAGAGGAGCGCGGAGCTTCTGGAGGCCCGGCTGCAGCCGCTCTCGCAGGTGGCGCCGACCTTCGCCGCGGCGCTCCGAGGCTACCGGCAGGCGCAGACGCACGGGGATCGGGCGACCGCCGACGCACTTCTGGCTTGGGTCTCCGGACAGCCCAACGTCGGCGCGCAGGCCAAACGCGCCAGCGGACTCAAAGGGGAGGTCGACCACTTCGCCGCCCTCGGGTTCATCCACGGCCTGTTGCTCGTCCTGCGCGATGCCGGCCACACGGGCCTCGTCGTGGTTCTCGATGAGGTGGAGACCCTGCAGAGGGTCCGGCGGGACGTCCGGGAGAAGGCGCTCAACGCGCTGCGTCAGTGGATCGACGAGATTGACGGTGGTCGATTCCCCGGCCTGTACCTGGCGATCACCGGCACGCCGGCTTTCTTCGAGGGCTCGCAGGGCGTGGCCCTGCTGCCGCCGCTGTCGCAGCGTCTGGCGACCCATTTCGATGCCGATCCGCGATTCGACAATCCTCGAGCTCCGCAGGTCCGGCTGCAGAACTTCGATCTGGAGAGCCTGGTCGCGGTGGCCACCCGGGTTCGTGCGATCTATGTGGAGGGCAACCCGAACGCGGAGCGGATCCTGGCTCGGGTCGACGACGGCTACGTGGACACCCTTGCGAGGGTCGTCGTTGGGAAGCTGGGAGGCCGCGTCGGCGTGGCGCCGCGGCTCTTTTTGAAGAAACTGGTGGCGGACATTCTGGACCGTGTGGATCTTTACGCCGACTTCGATCCTCGCCGGGACTATCGCCTCACGCTGGAGGAAGGGGAATTGAACCGGGTCGAGCGCAACGCGACGGCGGTCGAGCGGCCGGATGACATTGAGCTCGACCTGTGACCGATGAAGCGCAGCCAATCGGTTCCCGGTGAGCGCTTGGTGAGCGAACCATGAGCGCCTTCGAGCAACTCCACCCCAGCATCCAGCATCACGTGGTGAACACTCTGGGTTGGAACAGTCTCCGACCCCTGCAAGAGGACGCGATCGTTCCTCTGCTGGCCGGTCGGCACGCGCTGCTGTTGGCCCCGACTGCGGGAGGCAAGACCGAAGCCTCTATGTTCCCGCTCTACACGCGGATGATGAATGAGGGGTGGACCGGGCTGTCGATTCTGTATGTCTGCCCGCTCAAGGCCCTGCTCAACGCGCTGCATATCCGGCTGGCCCACTACGGCCGACTCTTCGGTAGATCCTGCGCGGTCTGGCATGGCGACACCGGCCCCAGCGAGCGCCGGAGAATTCTGGCCGACCCACCGGACGTTCTCCTCATCACGCCGGAGTCGCTGGAGGTGATCCTCACGTCGCCGCATCGGGACGGACATGGACTGCTGTCCGATCTGCGAGCGGTGGTCGTCGATGAGATCCACGCCTTCGCCGGCGACGACCGGGGGTGGCATCTCCTCTCGGTCATCGGCCGGATCTCCCGGATCGCGCGTCGCGAGCTGCAGCGGGTCGGTCTCTCGGCGACGGTCGGGAAGGAACAGGATCTCCTGGCGTGGCTGACGACCGGGTGCTCCGGTGGAGGTGACGTGATTGCGCCCCCCGCGGGGGCCGCCGGGACGATCGATCTCCGCCTGGACTATGTGGGCTCCCTGGAGAACGCCGCCGTCGTCATCTCGCGCCTCCACCGTGGTGAGAAGCGTCTCGTTTTCTGTGAAGGCCGTAGCGGAGTTGAACAGTTGTCGTTTCAGCTCCGGCAGAACGAAATCACCACGCACGTGTCTCACGGATCGTTGGGTAAGGACGAGCGGCTCCGCGCGGAGCGGGCCTTTGCCGAGGCCACTGACTGTGTCATCGTCTCCACGAGCACGCTCGAGCTAGGGATCGATGTGGGGGACCTCGATCGTGTCATCCTGATCGACGGACCCTCGACCGTGGCGTCCTTCCTGCAACGAATCGGGAGGGCGGGGCGGAGAGCTAGTACGACCCGCAACGGTTTGTTTCTGACCCTGAGCCCGCAGAGCACCCTGCGGGCCGCCGCGATTGGCGACCTAGCCCTCCAGGGCTGGATCGACCCGATGGAACCGCCGGCCGCGCCCTTCCACGTGGTCGCGCAGCAGATCATGGCACTGGCCTTGCAGGAGCGAGGGATCGGCCGGACCGATTGCCGCCAGTGGCTGGAGGCGTTTCTCCGCGGGAGCGGCGTCTCCGACGACGACCTGACGGAGATCCTGGCGCATATGGTCAGCACCGGAGTTCTCTCCGAGGACCAGAATCTTCTCTGGCTCGGTCGCCACGGAGAGGACCAGTACGGCTTCCGTTACTTCATGGAGCTGTTCTCCGTCTTCACCAGCGATCCCCTTTTCTCGGTCCGCCATGGACAGGAAATCCTGGGGGAAGTGGATCCCTCGTCCTTCCTGGCCAAGGACGGGCAGCAGCCGGTCCTGCTGATGGGTGGCCGAGGGTGGCGTGTGAAAGAGATCGAATGGAGCCGAAAGGTGGCTTGGGTCGAGCCGGTGCCGGATTCGGGCCGGTCCCGATGGTCGAGTCCCGGGCGCCATCTTGGGTTTCGGCTCTGCCGGACGATGCGGCATATCCTGGCCACCGACAGCGTGCCGGACTGGTGGTCGGCGCGGGCGATCACGACGATCGGGGCTCTGAGAGCTGAGTTCGCGTGGCTTACGGAGGGCGGCACGCAGGTGGTGCAACGGCCTGGCGGCGACACGACGTGGTGGACGTTTGCAGGCTACCGCGCCAATGCGGCATTGGGGGATCATCTCGGGTCTCTGGGCGGTAGTAGTGCTCGGTATGACAACCTATCGATCACCTTTGGTAGTTCGGTCTCCGCTGCTCGGATCGTGGATGGGATCCAGGAACTGCGCTCTCGCGGGACGCGCATGGCGCCGGACGTGGCACTCGATGATGCGATTCGGGGGCTGAAGTTTGCGGATTGTCTGCCGGTTCAGATGGCGGCGGAAGAGCTGCGACGGAGGTTGGAGGATCGTGAGGCGGTTGGGCAAGTGATGGGGGAGGCGGTTGGGGAGGTTGCTGTTCAGGGGTAGAGGTCCGGGGCGCATCGGGTCAGGCCAGGGCATCTCGCCGGCACGCGGCCCTTGGGCTGCCGCGGCGGACGCGAGTACAATGCGGCGGCCCGCCTGATGGCAGTCGGTCGGGCCGGACGGGAGTAGCCGGTGACGATGATCGCCGAGGGTGGGGGCACCGGATTTGGGTACGGAGCCAGGAATCGTGCGAGTGGGCCTTGTGCTGGCAGGCATCGAACATTGCGCAAGGGAGGACTTCTCGTGGATCGGGACCAGACACTTCGGGGGCGGACACTCCGGCAGAGCCGGGGCAGGCAACCGTTGCAGATCATGCAACAGTTCAAGACGGAAGGACATCCTGATCGCCTGCATCGACGGCCTGAAGGGCTTCCCGGAGGCGATCGAAGCGGTGTTCCCGAAGACGCAGGTGCAGCTCTGCATCGTCCACATGATCCGCAACTCCCTGCGCTTCGTGAGTTGGAAGGAGCGGCGCGCCGTGGTGGCCGACCTGCGCGCCGTCTACACGGCGCCGACTGAGGAAGCGGGTCGGGCCGCTCTGAATGCGTTCCGGGCCAAGTGGGACGTCAAGTTCCCGTCCATCGGGCGGGGCTGGGAGCAGAACTGGGTGCACCTGTCGCCGTTCTTCGCCTACCCCGAAGCGATCCGGAAGGTGATCTATACGACCAACGCCATCGAATCGATCAACTCGAGCATCCGAAAGGTCACCAAGAAGCGCGGGGCATTCCCGAACCCGGAGTCCGTCCGGAAGGTCATCTACCTTGCGATCCAGAAGGCCTCGGCGAACTGGAGGAACTCGATCTACGCCTGGCCCGCGGCCATCAATCACTTCACCATCGCCTTCGAAGGCGGAATCTGAGATGGTCGGTTACACGGAAATCTTGACAAACCCGCCTCGCGAACCCGGAGCGCATTCTCCGGGATGGCGCGTGCTGATCCCGGTCGGACGAACTCAGCCCGTGATTCCAGCCGCATCCCGGTCACGAAAACCCTCCGCGAACGCCATGAACCGCCAGACGTCCGCGAAGTTGGACACGAGCCCCAGGGAGATCCGAATCGTGTTGGGCACCTTGCCGGTCGCGTCCTGGATGAGGCGCTGGCAGTCGAGCAGTGTGACCGGAATCTCCGGCTCGGCAAAACACTCGGCCATCTCGTCGCGGCTGATGCCATGAGCGACCTCGCCGTCGCCTGGGTTACAGAAGCAGCCCGTGCGAATGGAGATGCGCTCGAGACCGGCGAGTTCCTCGACGCGTTGCACGTCATAGACGGCGCTGCTCGGATCCAAGAGGTAGAAGGCGATGGTGGCGCCACGGCGATCCATGGTCTTCGGACCGAACAGCCGCACCATCGGGGCGCCGTTGGAATGACGCAGCATCGACATCTCGCCGAGGAGCCAGGCGGCCAGGGCGGCGACCCGCGTATGCACGGCATCGAGGCTGACATCGGCGAGATGGCGCAGGCCGATGGTGACCGCGGGCAGCCCCAGGTAGTCGACAGTACCGTCCTCGAATCCGGCGTGGCCGGGCGCGAGGTGATGCCAACCGGCGCCTTGGACCGACGCCAGGGTGATGGTCCCGCCTGAGAACCAGGGACGCCGCAGAGAGGCCAGCGCCTCGCGGCGCGCCAGGAGCGCGCCGGCGCCGGTGGGGTAGCCGAACATCTTGTAGAAGGAAAGTGCGACGAAATCGGGCTGCACCTCGGCGAGGTCGAGCCGGTTGGTCGGGGCGAAGGCCGCCGCGTCCAGCAAGACCTGCCAGCCTTCGGCCCGCGCCAGGGCGACCCACTCGAGCGGATGCTGCACACCGCTGAAGTTCGACTGCGCCGGATACGCGAAGAGCCGGGCGTGTCCCCGGGCCGCGGCCTGCAAGTGATGGCGGATCAAACGCTCGTCTAAGCGCAGATCGGGGTCGCGCACCGGCACGTAGATGACCTGAGCGCCGCCTCGCCGCGCGTACTCCCGAACGCCGTTGACGGAGTTGTGATTGTCGAAGGAGAGCAGATAGGTCCCATCCGCGGCGAACGGGAACGCCTCTCCGATGAGCTTCAGCGCCCCGCTGGCGTTCAAGGTGAAGACCACGTCGTAGTCGTCCGGGGAGGCGTGAAAGAAGTCGAGCACGGCCGCCCTTGCCTCTTCAACGAGCTCCGTGGCCGCCAGCGAGGTCGGATTGTGGGAGTGCGGATTGCCGAAGACCCCGGTCGCCAGGAGGTCGTGGTGAGCCCGAATCTGGGACTCCCCGTAGAGACCGCCGCCGGTGTAGTCGAGATAGGTGTGGCCCTGGACGTCGAGCCGGCCATAGTCGCGAGCCCGGCAGGTGTCGATGTGGGCGGTCGCGCTGTAGTCCGGGTGCGCGGAGGTGAAAGAAGCGAGCGCCTCCGCGTATCGTTCGGACTGGAAACGGATGCTGGACGAAGTCGGGGGCACAACGCCTCCTCGGTTGGATTTCCGTACGGGAGTCCGCCGTGCGGATCAGCCGCACCCTCCCTTGGCCACCGTCTTCTTCTGGATCTTGACCTTCTTCGCGTAGTCCCGCCTCGGTGCGTTTCCCCCGGTGAAAGCCGAGGCGACCGATCCCGCGGGTCCGGCGAGGGACGCCATTGCGCAATCGGGAACATACTCCCGCCGCGCTACCTCAGGATGGGCCGACGGGCTCTGCTCGCCTACGGCGGCGAGGAAGCGGTAGCGGAGCGTCTCTCCTCCGCGGACTTCCGCACTCGCGTCGGTCCCCTCGATGCGCTGCGCCACGCACGGTCCGACCGGGTAGACCTCCAGCCAGTGGTTGATGCCTCCCTCGATCACGTACAGGTTCAGCACGCCCTGCGCCCGCAGCCGCTTCCAGGCTTCGACGGCGTCCTGCTCCCCGTTGCCTGCGAGAAATACGATCGTGTTGTCGGTGTCATCGAGGAGACTTCGGACTAAAACGGGGTGGCTCGTGGAATCGATGTCGATCCGCTCGGATCCGGCGAGATGGAACAGGTTGTAGTCCGCTTCGCTGCGCACCTCCAAGATCCGGACGAAAAGCGAAAGGTCGCGGCGCAGATCGACGACCTCGGCGGGGTCGACGAAGATCTCGCGGCCGGCAAGCTGACGATCACCGCCCTTCGAGATCCAGCTCCAACGGTCCTCGACGCTCGGCTGTCCCTTGAGGATCAGGGTGAAGCAGAGAGCGGCGAGCGAACCGGCGACGACCAACAGCGCCCGACGGCCAGGAAACGCCCGGCGGCCTTGCACCACCTGGCGATTGCCGAACCGCGCCTCGGCGATTTCCGCCAGGTAGAACATCCCGAGCGCCATCGCGACGAGGAGCAGGATGGTCACCCCCGTCGGCAGGCCGAGCCAGTCGGGGAGGGTGAATCGTCCCAGGTAGGTCGATTGCCACCACCCTTCGAACAAGTGGACCGTCTCGCCGAAGAAGAAAACGCCGACGAGGCCGCCCAGTACGAACATGATGCCGTCCAGCTTCAACGTGGCGGCCGCGACGAGCGAGGTCCCCGGACAGAACCCTCCGACAATGAACCCGACCCCCATGATCAGCCCGCCCACGATCCCCGGTACGAGGTACGTCGGGTTGACCCAGACGCGGGACAGGTCCAGGAGCTGGAAGGCGGAAGCCAGATGGATGAGGATGGCCGCCGTGACGATGCCGGTGAACATCACCTTGATGACGGTCAAGTCGCGCAGATAGAACTGCGCGGCGAGCTTCCGCGAGTCGCCGAATCCCGACAGCTCGAGCACGACGCCGAATCCCAGCCCGAGGAGAAAGAAGACCAGAAAGTAGGCGACTACTCCCGCATGCGGCGTGATGTTGAAAGGAGCCATGATGTCCTCCTCCTAAGTCCAGAGTCGCCGGAGCGACCAGGCCAGCGCGTACGCCGCGATGAAGATCGAGAACATGAACGCGAAGCTGCCGACCGAGAGCACGGCGCCCCCGCTCAAGGCCTGGCCGGAGGTGCAGCCCCGGGCCAGGCGGGCGCCGTACGCCATGATGGCCCCGCCGAGGAAGGCGATAGCCCAGCGTGCCGGAACCGAAATGCGCGGTCCGCGCCGGGTCTCGAACTTCAGCCTCCGATTGAGCAAGCCGGAGAGCGCCCCGCCGAGGAACGTCCCGAGAAGCATGAAGACCGACGGGTGGTCGAGGGCGTTGCGATGCCCGCCGCCCATCTCGGACATGTACCCGACCCGGTCCACATGGCCCGCGGCGAACACATTCAGGATCGCGACCTGCACCCGGTTGATCGCGGCGGAAGCGCCCAGACCGTTGCCGGTGATGTAGAAGGAGAGAAAGAGGACGACCCCGAGCAGAGCGCCGCCGAGGTAGGGATTGATGTACGCCCGTGGCGGCTTGGGCGTCCGAACCCGCTTAGGTGTGGCGTTGGCTTCAGACATTCGATCCTCCCGTGGTGGCGGGGTGCTTCAGCTCGATCTCCTCGTATCCGTTGACCATCGCGGCGATGTTCGAAAGCACGGTGTGCCCGGTCGTGGTGAGGTACACGTGGACGAAGAAGAACGCCAGGAAGAACCAGGCACAGAGACTGTGCAGCGGCGCGACCAGTGTGAGCCCCCCGGTAGCCTGCGCCAGGTGCGGCCACCGCGATGCCCCCCAGATGAGGGCGCCCGTCACGACCTGCAGGGGGAAGAGCACGTTTAACAGCGCGAGATAGGTGAGTTGCTGCAGCGGGTTGAGCTTGCGTTCCGGCGTCTTCGGCGACGGGTGAGGCTGCCCGAGGAAGATTCCCCGTGTGTAGTAGTGGGCCTGCGCGGTGATGTTTTCGATCAGGTTCTTCTTGGCCGGCAGGAATTGCCGGATCGCGCTCGTGGCGAGGTGGTAGAAGAGCGAGAGAAAGGCGTTCAGGGCCAGCACGACCGCGAAGAAGTTGTGGACGGCCACTGCCCTCGGCAGCGTGATGAGTTGCCACGCGCCGAAGAAGTGAACCTGGAGCCCCGTCACCATGAGTGCCAAGATGCTGAAGCCCATGAGCCAGTGCCAGAGCCGCTCGTAGGCGCCGTACAGGTAGACCCGCTGTGTCGTAGGCCGCGCGCTCGCGTTCCTCGACGGCCGCGAGAGAATCCGGAAAAGAATGTGAGCGCCGATGCCCAGGAGAGTGGCGACGAAGACGACGAAGCCGAGCCGATCGGCCCATCCGCGCCGAGAGTGACCGAGGACATAGAGGTTCGGGGAGGGGCTTGGCACGGCCGAGGCGCCGTTGCGACCCGTCTGAATCTGAGCAAGGATGCTCGGGTCGACCGGCGGGTTCTGAGAGGACGGATCGGCGCCAACCGGTGTGTACGACGCGAGAGCGAGGCCGTCGCTCAGGCGGGATCGTCTCTCGTGACAGCTCGCGCAGTCCCGCTGAACCTGCGCGCCCGCCTGCACCCCGTGGGTGATCGGATGGAACGAGACATCCCGGCGGATCCGCGGATCGTGGACACCGAGCGCGCGCAGCCGCGACCGGACTACGTCGGTCTTGCTTGCGGTGTCGAGGCGGAGCTCCGATGAACCCAGCCGGCCGTCCTGATTGGCATCGAAGGCCGCTAGGATCGGCGGGACGTAGTGACCGTCCTCGACATAGGCCCTGGCGATCAGGCCGGATTGGATCGCGGAGCCATTCGGCCCGTCGGACCAGAACCAGTTGTCGACCACGTTGAACGGAGCCAGCTTGGTCACGCCGCCCGGGCCGCGGTGGGGGAGGAGGATGGGGGAATAACCCTGGGCGTAGGCCGCGTTGAACGACTCGCCCTCCCGCCGCGCCACGCCCCGGTACTCGACCAGCGGCCGCCCGTCCGTTGTGATCACGGTAGCGTCGATCACCCCGGCCGCCGGGCCCAAGGGGTGAGGGATATGACAGGCCTCGCACTCCAGCGCTTCGAAGTGCCGTTCCTTGTACGGAAGAAAGTCGTGGGCCTTCCTAGGGTCGTGGCACGAGCGGCAGGATGCGGTGGCCAATCGATGGTCCGGCTCGTGCAGAAACGTCGAGATCGGAATACGCCGTGGGTCCTCGACGAGAAAGTCCAGCTTGGCCTGCTTCACCTCGGCCTTGGCCGGGTTGTTCGGAGCATAGTGGCAGTCCACGCAGGCGACGAGCCTCCGCGCGTGGACGTCCCAGGGGTAGTCCCGTCCCGCCTTGGCCTCTAGGTTCAGGTACGAGTGGGCGACGTCCTGCGAGGAGATGATCGCGCCCGTGTCCAAGGTGAGGTCGTAGGTCTCCTTCGCGGCGGGATCGGTCCGAGGACCGAAGCTGCCGGGAATCGAAACGGGATCGTCTCCCTCGTGGACGATCCCGTGGCACGAGGCGCAGTTCTCGTCGCGGGGCGCGGAGATGCGGATCGCCTCGCGACGGAGCTTCCCTGTCGCATCGTAGGCCGCCGGGTCGCTGGGAAACTGCCCGCCCCGGAAATGGCATTCGACGCAGGCCGCCCTCACGCGATCGTTCCAGTGAACGTCGTGCGCGCGGATGTACAAAGCGTCGTGGCAGGCCCCGCAGGTTCTTTCCGAGGATGGAGGCCTGCCGGACACCAGAGCCGGGGCGCCGGTCTCGTCCAGCACCACGAAGGCGGGGTGCATCGGGTTCGCTTGGGGTCCTGTGGGCACAGGTGGCGCCGAAACCGGATGGGCCGCGGGCGTCGAGGCCTGATGGACCGCGGGCGCCAGGGGCGCGGCGGAGGCCACCGTGCCGATCAGCGCCACCAGCGTCAGCAGCGCCAGCAGCGCGAGCGGCGCGAGCAGGAAGGTCCGAGTTGTGCGGATCATCGCCGGCCTCCCGTGCGGATCGGATCGCCCTCGTACCCGAGTGCTGCCCAGTCCATCCGCGACTGCTCCCCGTGGCAGGCGTTACATGGGAGCGCCTCTTCCTTCGGAGAGACCATGTGAGACAGGGGCCAGTACATCACCGTCTTCGCGAAGCCGTAGGAGCCGCTGTACCCGATGCCCGAGGCCTGAGCGCCGAGCCTCATCGCCTGGTCCCAGTTGAATGTCTTCCAGTACCCGCCTTCGCCCCCCGTGACCGGGGGCAAGAGGACGTTGTTCTTGCGGTCGAACGGCTGGAGCGCGCGGTGCACCTTGAAAGGCCAGATCTTCGCGGCGGGGTCGTGGATGTCGCCCCGCGGCCGGTTGATGTCCGTGGCCCGTGTCGAGTCGATCGCATCGCCGAGGAGGTAGCGATCGACGCTGCGGTTGAACCAGAGGTATTCCGGAACGACGTTCTGGTCGTAGACGAACTCGCCCTTGATCTTCAGGTAGTGATGAGGATTCTCCTCACGACTCGGATCGCCCGCCTTGCTCCAATCCCAGAATGTCTTTGTGGGGAGCTTCCGTGCGTACATCGGGATATGGCAGGTCTGGCAAGCCACGGAGGCGATGTGGGCGTTGATCCTCGGGTCCGCGTGGGGCGGCTTCTGGTGGCAATCGGTACAGCCGATGCCGTTTGAATCTTCCACGCTCACCGAGAACGCGCGACCCGAGACGTTGTGCTTGGTGGTGCGGTGGCAATCGATGCACAGGAACGCGTGCGTCCCCATGTGGACGTCGTCCTCGCCGGACGGATTCTCCAGGCTGCTGTCGAGATCCCCGTGCTTCACCCCCTGGCCGCCGCCCCCGTAGCTGTGGCAGACGGAGCAGTTCTCCCGCCGGGGGAACCCCACCGACCGGGCCGCCGCGAGCAGATCGGACTCCTTCGCCGGCATTCCCGCATTGCCCTTGACGTAAGCACCGGTCCGTTCGTGGCAGACGAGGCAGTCGATGTTCTCGGCCCGGGTGAAGTCGAAGCTGGCGTCCGACCAGCCGTAGCCGGCGTGACACTTCGTGCAGGCGGCGTAGTTGCCGGTGATGGAGATGCAGAAGTTATTGAGGAGGTTCTTCTTCCCGATCCGCATCGGCTGCGGGTGGCCCGGCACCGTGATCTCGCCCCCGAGCCACTGCCAGTGCGCGGTCTTCATGAAATCGACCGCCTCCTCGGGGTGGCACTTCAGGCAGGCGCGCGTAACCGCCTGGGGCGATGCGAACGGGGCGGTGAAGTAGGGCGTGTGATCGAGGTGGCTGTGCGGAGTTCTTGGGCCTGCGGCTTCCGCCCGGCCGCGTTCGGGACCGGTGCGGCCCCTGGCGAGAAACGCGCCGAGGGCGGCGAGGATGAGAACGATCGCTATCATCCAGGCCTGGACGTACCGCGTGCGCTTCATCGTGCCTCCCTGGAGGTGCACCTGGCCGCCACCGCGGCCAGGGTTGTGGTCTTCAGGTATCGGAGGACGTCTCTCTCCAATTCCATGATCATGGTTCCGAAGGCGCACTCCTTGTGGTGGTCTCCGATGCACGTGTGATTCTGGAACAGGCACGGCCTGAGAACGACGGGACCCTCGATCAGCGTGTAGATTTCGAGGAGACGAATCTGCCCGGCCTTCTTTCCCAGCGTGAACCCGCCGGCGGCGCCGCGGTGGGACGTCAGAAGGCCTCCCTGAGCCAGCCGCTGGCAGACCTTGATCATGTGCGCCTCGGACGCCCGGCAGTCACGGGCCAGGGCTTTGGCGCTCAAGACGTCGCCGCGTCCCACCGCCACGCGGGCCATGGCGTGCAGGGCGAGGGCGGCCGCTTCCGAGAATCTGAGTAGACCGGGCAAGAGACCTCCACCTGCTTGATTGGGGCCGGTGACATGCGGACTACCTTCCCACCATACAGGTAAATAAGTACCTCTTTACAGGTATCGGCGTCAACGGGAGATTTCCTTATTGATGATGTCGGGCGAGATCTCCGTGGCGGACCAAGGAGGGCGCCTCACCAGTGACGGATGCGATCGCGGTACCTACCGTCATCGAACTCGGGACTGTTCTCCTTTGTGTGGCAGCGAAGGCAGAGCCCGGGCGGCGTCGCGCCGAGGGAGTGGGAGGGATCTTGGACGTGCAGGGCTCCCGAACCATGGCACGCTTCGCATTGCACATCGGCCAGCTGCGGCGTCGCCAATGGGTCGACGTATCCGTCGCCCCAGGCGGTGACGTGACAACGAAGGCAATCCGGGTCGAAATCCCGGCCCGCCTTCACGAGGGTTGCCATCGCGCGCGCGTGGCCGCTGCGCTTCCAGCTCTCCACCACGCTGCGATGACACGATTCGCATGCCTGGGCAGCCGCCCAGCGGGGGTTCTGTGGTGCGGGCTCGCGGCGCCGCGCCTCGGCCTTGCGGATGTCGCGCAATTCCAGGTTCAGCGAGGCGATCCGGTCGGACACGTCGTGATCGGCTAGTCCCGGGCCGTAGAGCGAGAGCCACTCAACATTTACCGGCCCTCCAGGCTGAACCCGAAGGCGTCCGAGATACTGACCCTGCGCGGGGGCATAGGCGACGATGGTTTCATGTATCCGCCGCGCTGCCCGGTAGCTCGTGTCGCCGCGGGAGAGCAGAAGGACGTCCACCTTGGGCAGGGCCTCCAGAATCTCTTCGTCCTCCACCCCTTCCACCGTCGCGAGCGCAATGCTCAAGGCGGCGTCCGGAGGGCGAGACCCCACCCGCAGCGCCGCATCGGAGCGAAACATGTCGAGCCGGGTCCGATCGACGCGGCCCAGCGGCAGGGCCGCAATCGTGATTCCGGCGCGCTTGAGCATTGCCCAGGTGGGATCTTCGTCTGGGCCGAGGAAGGCGGGTCGGCTGTCCAGCGAGTCGAGTTCGGCACGGTCACCCGGCGTGACGTTGAGCAGATCGAGCCCGCTCTGCATGACTAGCTCGATGAGCAGTCCATTGATGCGCCGTCGCTCCCGCGGCGGGCCGTCAGTGCGCAGCAGGTTGCCGGCGTCGACCTGGAAGCGGACCGCGCTCGAATCGCCCCGTAGCTGTCCGATCCTTCCCGCCCGCCGGGCGAGACCCCCCTTGGGGTGGCGGGATCACCCGCAGGGCTCGAGCTTCCCTCCCACGTCTCCCGTGAACAGGATCTCGATCGGCCGGGTCACCGCGGTGCGGTTGCCGCCGGGTAGCAGGAGGGCGGTTTGGGACGACGCGCACGCCAGCAGAATCAGAAGCACGACCGGCAGTGCGCGTCGAGCCAGAACTCGGATTCGTGGCAAGCTCGTCAGTCCTGCAGTTTGTAGGTGACGGCCACGTGGAGGGTGTTCTGTGCGTGGGTGATCCGGTCCCCCGGACCGAACGGGTTCTCCATCTGGTTGGTGTTCGAGTTTGTTGCCTTGCTCTCGAACGCGTGCTCGTAGGCGAGGTCAACGAGCACGCGATTGAAGGACCGGCCATAACCGACCGTCGCGTGGCTCTCCGTCGTCGCTGGGAAGAGCGGATAGACACAGTCATCAGGGATCGGGTTCGAGGCGAAGTTGTACCCCGCACGAACGATGTCGCGTTCGGAAAATGCCCAGGCGGCGCCCGCGGCGTAGACCATCTGGTCGTCCCAGTTGAAGATGAAGGGGATCTGCACCGACGGCGCGGCATTCGGGTTGTCGGGGCTGTCGCCCTTGACGGTGACGGTCTTGAGGGCGTCGGACCAGTTGATCCACTGTGCGTCTCCCGCGATGGTCAACGTGTTCTCGAGCAGCTTTACCGCCACTCCACCCTCGACGGCCGCGGGCCAATCGAACCCGTCTACGGAAGCGTCGTATCGCACCGGGCCCAGCCCCATCGCCGTGAAGTTCATGTCGAGATCGCCGTTTTTGTAGTCGAGCGTCGACTTGGAAGTGTAGGTCCCGCCGAAGGAGAGCTTGGGCGTGACTTCATAGCGGGCGCCGGCGCGGAAGGCGACACCCAGGCTCCTGGCCCCTTTCAGCGCTTGCCCGGGGAAGGCCATGTCGTCGGCGGTGCCCGGCGTGTCATCTTGTCCGGGACTGTAGTAGCTCGTCTTCGGGAAGAACTTGTAAGCGATGTCCGAATACCCGGCGTGCACCGTAGCGCCGAGGGCGAGCTTCTCGGTTACGGCATAGGAGAGCGTCGGCGCGAGGCGCATGTAGCGGACGTTCGAATAGATCCGATCGCTCGTGCCGAAATTGGTGTGAACATCGCGCAGGTCGACGCCCATCCCGCCCTGGGCGAAGAGGCCCAAGCCCCAGGCCAGTCCGCTTTCCCCCACTCGATTGGCGTACCCGAGGAAGGGCAGTGGAAAGATCTGGCTCTTGCCGTCCAGGTCGTTGGCACCGGACATCGAGGTGTTGGCGAAACCGATCTTGGGCGCGAGGAGCGAAAGGTTCACCACCAGCGAGCTCTTGCAGAGAGTCGAGAGGTTGGCGGGATTGGCCGCGACCGCTGTGCATCCTGTCTCCACGGCAGCATCGGCGCCCCCCATGCCGGCGGAAACGGCGTCATAGGCGATCATGTTCATGCCGTTGGTGGCGTGGGCGGCGGGACAGAGGACAGATGCGGCCAAGCCGGCCAGGAACAGGGATCGTAGGGATCTCATGGGACCTCCGTGGTTCGCGTCTTGCGCGGTCGAGCCTGGCTGCCCTGCCCGCGCGTGAACTTCTTTGCCGCCCGGATCCGGGCGGCTTGGGCCGTCTCGTGCTCCAACTGATCGGCGAGCAGAGCGCGCAGAAGATCCAGGGCCTGGACGACCCGCTCGTCCTTGAGCCGGTACTCGATCTTCGTTCCGATCCGGTGAGTGACCACCAGACCCCGTTGATGGAGGACACGCAGATGGCGGGAGACGGTACCCTGGGGCAGCCCGAGTGCTTCCACCAGTGCCGTGACATGGCGAGGCCCGGCGGCCAGTTCGTAGAGCACCGCAATGCGGGTCGTATCCGCCAGAGCCTGGCAGAGCCTTCCGTGCAGCAGCTCGATCTCCTCGGGACTGGGCCGTTTCATGCTTCCTCCCGCCTGTCCATCCATTCGCGTAAACGAATATAAGGGAGGAAGCGAGAGAAGCGATACGGATGTTATCGCGAATTGTGTTCCTGATCTGCTAATGCTTGCGACGACTCTCCCGCCGGGAGAAAGTGCCGGATCTCGCGTCGGAACGCCGCGCAAGGTCCGAGAGAGGTGGATCGATAGAGCGGGGGGCTACTGCCCCCGACATCGTGGGATCTAGTGGCCGTCGTGCCCGTGATGCTGACCGCAGGCGATCTCGGGTGTCACCGGGCGCAGGGTCCCCGCCTTGTACGCGGTCACCGTCTCCTCCACGGTCGACTGCTCCGAAAGGAACACCCGTATTCCCGCGGCGACCAACTTGTTCAGCGCGCCCCCACCGATCCCGCCGACGACCATGCCGTCGATGCTCTCTCCACTCAGTGCCGCCAGGGGCGTGCACATTCCGTGACCGTGGTGCTGATTGGTGTTCGCAATGGCCCGGCAGGTTCCGGTGTCGGTGTCGACGATCATGAAAAACGGCGCCGAACCGAAGTGTCCGCACACCGGGCTCCTGAGTCCTTGGTCTTCGTTGACGGGGATGCGGATGTTCATCGGGACCTCTCTTTTGGCAGAGTCCTGCCACGGCATTCTGGTGTCGATCGCTTCGCCGGTCGGTCGTGCAACCGGCAGCACCGGCGGGCTCCCTGACGAATAGGACCACCCTCGATCCGGAGGGACTTTCCGTGAACGAGCGCGTCGGCTACTTTTCGGCGGGCCGAGTCGACGATTCTGCTGAAGGTGGGCCTGGAGATCTTCCTCTCTCGTGGAGCCCGCCGATCCGACCGTGGTATCGTTCCTCCGGATGGCCCTGCGTCGGGCCGAAGAGGAGTAACCGAGCATCATGGACAGCTTTTCCTACCGCGAGTGCCGCGACGGCCGCCGCTTCATACTCCGCATCCCGCCCGGGAGCTTGCTGGTACGGCAGATCGTTCTCTTCGCGGAACATGTCGAGCTCAAGCACGGCGTCATGATCTCGGCCATCGGGTCGGTGCGCAATGTCACCTTCAGCGACATCCAGGCGGGGGCCCACCTGCCGATTACCGAGCCCCGCATGCCGGTGCACAGCATCGAGGGGCCGCTCGACCTGATCGGCATCGAAGGAAACCTCGTTCCCGGCCCCGGCGGCCGGCCCGACCCGCACCTGCACATCTTCGGGTCCCGGTCGTCCGGTGAGGTGGTGGGTGGGCACCTCTTCGAGGCTGAGGTCTTCGCGACCTGCGAGGTGGTGCTGTCCGAATACATCGTAGAAGGCGTGGAGCGCCAGCGCTCGGAGGCCGGCGGCATCGACACGCTCTACTTCGAGGGAGAGCAGCCGTGAACGGGCGGGACCGGCTGCGTCGCACACTCCTCTACGTCCCCGGGAACATGCCGGGGATGCTTCAGAACATCCCGGTCTTCGAGGCGGACGGCGTGATGATCGATCTTGAGGACGCCGTGCCGCTGGCGGAGAAAGATGCCGCCCGCGTGTTGGCCCGCAACTATCTCCGCCTCCTCCCCGACCGCGAGAAGGAGATCTTCGTCCGCATCAACGCCCTCGATACCAAGTACGCTCTCGGTGACCTGCGCGAGGTGCTGCCCGCGAAACCCGACGGGATCCGCCTGCCCAAGGCCGACACCCGCGATGTAGTGGAAAAGCTCGACACGATTCTCACGGAGGCGGAGGAGAAGCTGGGCCTGCCGATCGGGTGGTTTACGATCATCCCTTCCATCGAGAGCGCTGTCGGCGTGCTCAACTGCGTCGAAGTGGCGCAAGCCTCGTCGCGCATCGTGGCTCTCGCCTTCGGCGCCGAAGACTACACGGCGTCCATGGAGATTCATCGCACCAAAGAGGGGACGGAGCTGTTCAACGCCCGCACACGCATCGTCTGGGCCGCCAAGGCAGCCGGGCTGCAGGCGATCGATTCGATCTTCGCGGACGTGAACGACATGGACGGGCTGCGTCGCGAGACCGAGCTCGTCAAGGGACTCGGCTTCACCGGCAAGTCGTTGGTCAATCCTCGCCAGATCCCGGTGGTGCACGAGGTCTTCCGCCCCAAGAAAGAGGAGATCGACGACGCGCTCGAGGTCATGGAAGCGATCCAGCGCGCCCGGCAGATGGGCACGGGCGTCATCTCGCTGCGGGGGAAGATGGTGGATGCCCCGGTAGTGAAACGGGCCGCGCGCATCCTGCGCACAGCGAAGGCGTTCGGCCTCGTCGACTACGAACTCTCCGACGAGGTGATCCATGGCAAGGAATAGTCTTGGCCGCGAGATCCCGGCGAACTGGAAGGGCGTCGACTACGAACCGTACATCGACCCCTGGTCCCGCATGCCCGCGGTGCAGCGCAGCACTCGCCCGCTGGAACGTCGCACCCCGTGGGACAGCAAGCTTCTCGGTTCGCTGCACGAGGCGATCGAGAAGTGCGGGCTTGAGAGCGGCATGACCATTTCCACCCATCATCATCTCCGCAACGGGGACCGGCTGCTCAACCTCGTGATCCAGGAGTGCGACGCCATGGGGATCCGTGATCTCTGCGTGGCGTCGAGCTCGGTGCACCCGGTCAACGCCGAGATCATTCCGCAGATCCGTAACGGCACCGTGACCCGCTGCGAGACCGGCGTGAACGGCCTGATCGGTGAGCTGGTCAGCAAGGGCGAGCTGGACTTTCCGATTGTCGTACGCAGCCACGGCGGGCGCGCGCGGTCGATCGTCGCGGGCGATGTCACAGTGGATGTGGCGTTCCTGGCCGCACCCTGTTGCGACGAGACCGGCAACCTGAACGGAGTGCAAGGACCTTCCGCCTGCGGCAGCCTCGGCTACGCCTACACCGACGCGCGCTACGCCCGCAAGGTGGTGGCGGTGACCGACAACCTGGTTCCGTATCCCGCCTCGCCGGTGAGCATCTCCCAGAGCGATGTTGACTGGGTGGTGAAGATCGACTCCCTCGGTGACCCGCAAAAGATCGTCTCCACCACCACGCGGGTGACCCGCGATCCGGCGGGGCTGCTGATCGCTCGTTACGCCTCCGAGGTGATCGAGGCTGCGGGGTTGCTCCGCGACGGCTTCTCCTTCCAGACCGGCGCGGGCGGGACCTCCCTGGCGGTGGCGGAAAACGTGCGCAACCGGATGCGCGAGCTCAAGATCAAGGGGAGCTTCGGCTGCGGCGGGATCACCGGCTACTTTGTCGACATGCTGGAGGAAGGGCTCTTTCACACCCTCTTCGACGTGCAGTGCTTCGACCTCAAGGCGGTGCAGTCGCTCGGCCGCACCCTCATGCACCGCGAGATCAGCGCCGATTTGTACGCCAACCCGTTCAACCGCGGCTGCGTGGTCAACCGCCTCGACTGCGTCATCCTTGGGGCGACCGAAGTGGACGTCAACTTCAACGTGAACGTCAACACCGAGTCGAACGGCCTGCTCCTGCACAATACGGGCGGGCACTGCGACACCGCGGCCGGCGCCAAGCTAGCCGTCGTCGTGGCACCTTCGATCCGCGGGCGACTGCCGATCATCCGCGAGGAGGTGACCACCATCACCACGCCGGGCGAGACCGTGGACGTCATCGTCACCGAGCGGGGGATCGCCGTGGCTGACAAGCACGCGGAGCTGAAGAAGGAGCTCGTGAAGCGGCGCCTTCCGGTCAAGGGGATCCGCGAGCTGCACGAGGAAATCACGAAACTTACCGGCGTGCCGCGTCCGGTCGAGTTCGAGGACGAGGTGGTGGCGCTCATCGAGTACCGGGACGGGTCGATCATCGATGTCGTGCGGAAGGTCAAGGAAGGGTGAGGGATCTTGGGTACGGAGTACGAGGGCTTCGGGCTTCAGGCCTCAGGCCGGAGGGCTAAAACCGGAGGCCTACCCCGAATCGCGGGAAGGGGATGAATGTCTCGTGAGGCAGCCGTCGATTTGGCCCAAGTCCGGCGCGTCCTACTCGCGGCGCGGGATGCCCGGCAGGCCAGGCTCGATTCCTTCTTGAGTCGCGCTGGTGACAGCGGCTGCGTTGTTGCTGTCTCGACGGTCATTCCCGGACCCGACAAGAGGCCCGCCGGCGCGGAGCGGTTGGTCGGGGCCGGTATGGCGATGCTGCAGTTGCCCTGGTCGGGGGCACTCGCGCTCGATCAGGAGCCGTCGCTGCCAGTAGGCGCAACCGGTGCGCCGTTCACCGCATTCTCCTTTCCGCATGACCATGGTGAAGACATTCTGGGTGAGTTCCTGTTCTTCGCCGCGGCCACCGAGCCTCGGCGCATGAAGGAGCTGTGCGTGGTTTTCGAGTCGGACGTGCCGTGGGGACGACTCCTGGATCTCGATGTGTACGATGCCGGCGGGCGGCCGGTGACCCGGCGGGCTGTGGGGCTACCGGAGCGCACTTGCCTCGTCTGTGATGAGCCGGCTCGCGATTGTATGCGGTTGGGTCGGCATGGCGAGGCGGAGCTTTGGACCCGGGTGGAGGCGTTGCTGCTGGCGGTGGCGGTGTTTGGGAATGAAGCCGCGGGGGAGCGGGACGGGACCGACCGTCACGGGACCGGAGAACCCCGCTGCAACAGGCACCGGCCGGGGTAGACCCACCGAGAATCGTGTGCACGGCGAACCCACGCGTGGGTTCGGGATGCAGAGGCGTGTGCATCCGGAAAGTAACGTCGGGTGCGCCATGCACACGTTTGAGCTTAGGGAACGGGTTGTAGACTCTCTCGAAGTCGCCCGCCGGGGTGACGAGGATTCACCACCAAGCAAGGGGTACCCATGCAGTCACTCGATATCCGGACCGGCATCGGGTCGCAGGTCGATTTCCCCTCCCGGTTGGGGGTTCGGCATGATCCGCAAGAGCCGAGGCGGCAGGATCCGGCCCGGTTGCGAAGAGCCGCCCCTGCGGGTCCTCGTTTGATCGGCCGGCTCGATCCCCATGCCCTGGCCGAGGCTCTGGTGCAAGGTGCCCGTGCCGAGGTCGACCTGACCCCCAAGCCCGGTCTGGTAGACCGGCACGACAACGGGTCCCATCCCGATCTGGACCACGCGCGGATGGTGCAGTCGATCGAGTTGCTTCCCCTGTACTACGAGGAACTGATCCGGCTACGGATCGGTCCCGGTCAACCGGAGGATGTGTGGCCCCTCGCGGCCTGTATCGAAGCCGGGCGCCGAGCCGAGTCCCGGATGGAGAAGGCGATCGGTACGAACGCCCATCGGGGGTACATCTTTCTCTCCGGGCTGTTGCTGTTGGCCGCGTGCGACTTGGCCCGTCAAGATGGCGCGGAGGCCGCTGTGATCGGAACGCCGCCCGACCACGGAATCCCCGGAGAGACCGTGCAACAGACTGCGCTGCGGCGCGCCATCGTGTCCGTCGCTCGTGCTTTCTTCGCCGTCACCCCTCTGCCCGACGCGGACCGACCGGGCGTCCGGGTGCGTGAGGCCCACGGTCTCGGTGGCGTCCGGGCGGAAGCGCTCGCGGGGTTGCCATCGGTCTTCGAAGCCGGGCTACCCGCGTACCTGGCTGCCGGCAAGGACCTGGCGGCATTTCACGCCCTGGCCGCGTTGATGCAAAGCGTAGAAGACACCACGGCTGTGGCGCGCTGTGGCGTGGCCGGGTTGGCGCGCCTCCGCCGCGACGGCGCCGCGCTCCGGGTGCTACTCGATCAAGGTGATGATCCGCGGCCGGTTCTCGCCGAGTGGAACGACGAGTACCGCGCCCAACGGCTCACCATGGGGGGGGTGGCCGACTGCCTGGCTCTGGTGCTGGCGCTGGCGGCTGTGCGGGATCGGGCGGGAAACCCCTGACTGGGTCGGTGTTGCGTTGATTCGCGAGAGACTCCTACGGCCGCAGGAAGCTGTTTGCCGACCTTATTCCAGCGGGGCGATCTTCCGGAGTTCCTCCCTCGCACGAGCCATGCCCCAATCGGCGAGCAGCTCCCCCTGATGAAGGGTCGCCCATTCGATCACCAGGCCAGTGACTCGAGGCGGCAGCCGGCCGGAGAACACGGCCAGCGTTCGAATATCAATCAGGGCAAGGTCCTCGCCGTACTCCGCATGAAAGTGCGGCGGGTCGTGATCATCGAAGAACATCTTGATGACGATGCCCAGGAAACGGCTGATTTCAGGCATGGGTGGGCTGGTCCCGCAGTGCGGGGAAGATGTCTTCCGGTTTCTTGCCCGTCACCTTGAGGTAGAGCGAATCGGGGCACAGATCGATGCGGTCGCTCCAAACCAGTTCGCCGGATGAGCCAATACGAACCCGTTCGAAGAGAAGCGGGTTGCTCCACAGGGCGAACACGCCTTTGCCGACGGCTTCGGAGAGGTCCACGACGCCGCATACACCATCGTCAAATTCCAGCTCCACCCGGTATCCCGGCAAGGCCTTGACATTGAGGACTCTTCTCACGGATCAGCTCCTCCTCGGTACCAGATCGTACCAAGAATGGAGCTGCCAGGGAAAGGGGCCGTCCCCGGGGCGCAGCGTCCTCGGCCTGCCGCTGGTGCTGGCGCTGGCAGTGGATCAGTCCGGCCTCGCTCTCGCGACTCGCGGGCCGAGAGCCCGGTAGCTTGTGAGGGGCCAGAACTTGCCGCGGGAGGCGCAGCGACAGTCACGCGCGAGGCAGCTCGATTCGCCACCGCGAGGCACGTGTTCGTGACCCGAGGTCATGCCGGTCGGGTCGGTCACCGATGCGCTGCCGGACGGCAAGAAGGACCGGGTGATCCTCTTCGTGCACGGCGGGGCCGATGTCTCCGGCTCGCGCAGTGGCCACCGGATGCACGCGGCCAAGTTTGCCCGCGGCAGCCAAAGGCACCGTCCTGCTGGACGAATACGGTCTGGCCCCGGAACATCGCTACCCGGCCGCGCTGGACGACTCGATGGCCGCCTACCGCTGGCTGCTGGCGCAGGGCATCAGCCCGGATGGTGTCGTATTTGCCGGGGATCCTACCGCACCAACGCTAAGAAGTGCCTTTCCACCCGAGGATGTCGGACCGCTGTCAGCAAGCACTACGCCGGAACCGCCGATCTCCGTCTGCCTGGAATGTCCCCGCTCTACCGGGATCTGCGCGAGCTGCCGCCTCGATCTCCAGCAGGATCCCGTCGGGGTCCGCGACACAGAAGTAGCGTTGCCCGCCGCCGAAGACCCGCAGATCAGTCGCCAGGGTCACCCCGGCGGCGGCCAGCCGTTCATGGAATCCCACGATGTCGGTGACCGCGAACGCCGCATGCTTGGTGCCGATCGTGCGCAGATCCGAACTCAGCGTGCGACGGTAGTCGGGTAGGGGCTGCGTGCCGCCGTAGGCAAAGAACTCCAGCACAACCGCGCCTGACCGCAATAGGCCGATCCACAGCTTCTCGGCCTCTACCCGGATCATTTCGGAACGGGTGAAGCCGGCCAACCAAAGGCACACTAGGATCCCTCAACCCGGATCTGCCGCTCACCAACGGCACGGACACGCCCCGCTTCCTGTCCTCGCCCACGCTCGCTCCAGACGGAAAGAAAGGCGCGCCGGATCTCTTCGATCCGACCCGCCCTTCGCCACACCCACGGGGTGTTGATCCGATGGTGCCTAGCCGTTCACCACGATCTTCCGAGGCTGCACTTCAGGAACGAAAGGCAGAACCAGTTCGAGCACGCCATCCTTCATCGTGGCCTCGATCTTGTCCGTGTCCACGCGCTCCGGGAGGCGCAGGTTGCGGGTGAAGCTTCCGTGAAAGCGCTCCTGCAGGTGCAGGCGATGGTTCTCCGGTCGCTCGTCCTGCTTCTTTTCGCCCTTGATGGTCAGCACGCCGTCCTGGAAGGTGATCTCCACCTCGTCGCGGCTCAGGCCGGGAAGGTCAGCCCGCACCACGTATCGTTGCTCGTCTTGGATGACGTCCAGAGCCGGTCCCGCGCGGTGGGTGTGGGAAAGGTCCGGTCCCAGGGCCCAGTCGAACATTCGATCGAGTTCCGTGTTGAGCGAACCGTGCATCATCGGGGTTCGCACCAGTGTCATCGGCTGCCGGCATACCATGTTCATGGGGAAGTCCTCCTTCTTTCGGGTCCCTTCCGAGATGCGGCAGGCGCCGCCCCGGCTTGTCGTGTCATCTCGCGCCACGTCGCGACGTGTGGTGTTGCGTCCCGTTGTGTCGCGTCGCTTTGTGCCGTGTCGTGTCGCGTCGTGCTCGGGATCCTTCCAAACATGGAGCGTGCCAAATCAGCCGGGTCGTTGAAAGTGCCTGCGCAACCCATTGGAATCGAAGCGTGAATGTCACCGCACCGGACTACCACAGGTAGGAGGGGGCGGGGAAGGAACCGGTTTTTCCCCGTTGGGTTTCCGTGGACGATCTGTGTTGAAACGCAGGAATGAAACGGTGCTGCACCCTGAAACCCAATCTCGACGATTGCCGCCGATCCACCGCAACCGCCCCAGCACCCCGACTGCCCAGGTGCAGGGCTGCTCGCCTGGCCCGGCGGCTCCTCGGCCGTGCTAGCATAGCGGCTCAAACTGCGTCGTCAGGTGATGGAGGGGGATGATCGATGCACAGGATCTCCTGGGTGGTGCTCGTATTGGTCGTGATCGTGGTGGGGATCCTGATCGGCGGGCGGGTTCTCTCTCGGCCGGTGGAGACCCCGAAGGCGAAGGTACGGCGCGGCGAGATGCTGATCTCCCTGCAGGTGACGGGGCAGGTCGGCGCCAAGCGCGCCTACACCATCACCGCGCCCCGCATTCGCAACATCCAGATCACTTGGCTCGCCCCGGAAGGCTCGCTCGTGAAGGCCGGCGATCCGGTTGTCAAGTTTGATTCGAGTCAGCAGCAGGCCGAGCTCACCGATCAGGAATCGCAGCTCAAGATCAGCGAGACGTCACTCGGGCGCGCCCGGCAGGAATACGCCATCCAGGAGAAACAACTGGCCCTTGAGCTGCGCCAGGCCCAGCGCAACTTCGATGAGAAGAAGCACGAGGCGCCCAAGATCGCGGAGGAAGCCAAACTCCAGCTCGACCTTGCTGAACTGAAGGCGACAGCCCAGCTCGATCAGATCAAGGCCGATGTGCAGAAGGCGGAGCTGGAAGTCCAGCGCGCCCGCGACAAGGTCACCATGGCCCGCAAGGAGCTGGAGCAGATGACGCAGGTGGCGCCGATCCCGGGGATGGCGGTCTACCTCAACATCTGGAAAGGAAGCTCGGAGGGCAAGGTGCAGGCCGGCGACTCGCCGTGGCCGGGGCAGGGGCTGGTCGATCTCCCGGATTTAGGCGAGATGCTGCTGAAGGCCACGGTGTCGGAGGTAGACGCCGGCCGCGTCGAGCCGGGGCTCCCGGTGATCATCTCGCTCGATGCCGTCTCCGACCGAACCTTTGACGGGAAGATCGAGCGCAAGGGGACTCTCGCGCGTCGCAAGGACGAGAGTTCGCGCGTGAATGTTTTCGATATCGAGGCGGCGATCCTCGACCACGATGAGCGGCTGAAACCCGGCATGTCCGCCTCCGGGAAGATCGTGGTGGAACGGATCCCCGATGTCGTCACCGTTCCGCTGGAGGCGGTCTTCGAGGTCTCGGACACGACCGTGGTCTACCTCGACAACAAGAAACCGCGCGAGGTCAAGACCGGCCGGCGGAATGACCAGGAGATCGAGGTCGTCTCGGGCCTCTCCGGCGGCGAGACGGTGCTCCTAGTCGACCCCACGCTGGCCCGCCAGGGGATGCCCGGCGACAAGGCGACCGAGCCTGAGCTGAACAAGGGGCGTTCGGGGGGAACGCAGGCGCCGGGCGGGGCGGGAGCACCGTCGGGCCGATGATGGATCGTCGCGCCATCCTCCGGATTTCCGTCGAGTCGCTCGGCGTGCACAAGCTGCGGACGCTGCTCACCATGCTTGGGGTGATCTTCGGGGTTGCGGCGGTGGTGTCGATGCTCTCCATCGGCGAGGGGGCCAAGCGGGAGGCGCTCTCGCAGATCTCCATCCTCGGCGTGAACAACATCATCGTGCGCTCGACGACCCCGGATCCGACGCGGGGCGATGCCGAGTCGTTCCGCCGCTCGCCGGGACTGGGTCTCGCCGACGGCGAGAACATCGCCTGCTTCACCGACTTGGTGGCCGGGGTAGTGCCTCAGCGGTTCGAGATCGCGGGGCTCGTGCGCCGCGGCTCGCACGAGGCCCGCGTGCGCGTGGTGGCTACACTGCCGTCGTACATCCGCTCGACCTCCATCGACGTCGCCCGCGGGCGCTTCCTCCTCGATCTCGACAACCGCGACTACAGCCAGATCTGCGTTCTCGGAGCGAAGGCCAAGCGCGAGCTGTTCGCCTTCGATGACCCGCTGGGGAAGTCCGTGCGGATCGGGGACCTCGACTTCACCGTCGTCGGCGTGATGGCGGACAAGTACATCGGCCGGGGGAAGATCGAGGGATTTGAGCTCAAGAACCTCAACGAGGATGTCTACATTCCCTTTGCCACCGCCGTGAAGAAGTTCGAGCGCGAGGCTCCGAGCGAGGGCGGGTTCCAGGCGCATTGGGGCGGCTCTGCCTCGACGAAGCCGGAGAAGACCTGGAACATCCCGGAGGTGGACCAGTTGACCGTGACCGTGCGCGAGGTCCGCTTCGTCCCTGCCGCCACGCTGCTGATCGACCGGGTGCTCCAGCGGCGGCACGGCGGTGTTCCCGATTACGAAGTCGTGGTTCCCGAGTCGCTGGTGCGGCAGACGCAGAAGACGCAGCGGATCTTCAATGTTGTCATGGGCGCCATTGCCGGGCTCTCCCTGCTCGTGGGAGGGATCGGGATCATGAACATCATGTTGGCCACGGTTCTCGAGCGAACCCGGGAGATCGGCATCCGGCGCGCCGTGGGCGCCACACAGGGCGACATCCTGCGGCAGTTTCTTCTCGAGGCTGTGGCGATCTGCCTGCTCGGGTGCGCCGTGGGGCTCGCGGTCGGCCTGGCCATCAGCCGCATCATCAGCCTGACGGCCGGGTGGCCCACCGTCGTCTCCTGGTTCTCGGTCGTGCTTGCGGTCGGAGTCTCCACTCTGGTGGGCCTGGTCTTCGGCGTCGTTCCGGCCCGCCAGGCCGCTCGTTTGAACGTCATCGATTCCCTGCGCTATGAGTGAGTCCACTCGCGGAGGTGCTGTCGTGTCGATCATGCTCATTGTGCTGCTGACGTCCTTGGTGTCCTGGCCTGTCCCCGCGCGCGCGGAGGTCTTGCGTGGTGTTGCGGATCCAGCCGCGGCAGCCGCTCCCGGGCCCACCCGCGCGCGGGGGGCACTTACGCTGGAGGAGGCGATCCGGCTGGCGGTGCGGGAGTCCGCGCGCGGCCGGATCATCCGCGGGGATGTGGAGGTCAAGCAGGGTCTCTACCAGGCGAGTCGCAGCAACTTCTATTTCCCATCGGTCAGTATCAACGGGCAGGTGCCGGCGTATGCGGTTGACCAGTCGTACAAATTCTTCGGAGGCTCGACCCGCAAGCGACTGTACAAGACCCAAGGACTGGCGCTGAACTCATTTGTGCAACTGGACCAGAGCCTTGTCACCGGCGGCACGCTCAATCTGAGGGCCAACCTCGCGAACAATCAGGACCGGTATCCCGACACCGACCCGACGGCCTCCCCCAATTCCTTTCTCGACGAGGTGGGGCGCCGAGGCTACTTTGACTTCGCGCTCGAGCAGCCGATCCTGCGTCCGTCGCAGCCGCGTAATGAGCTGGCCAACCGGCATGACGACCTGGAGCAGGCGGGGCTCACACGTGTCTCGGAGGAAGCGAAGCTGGCCCGGGAGGTGACGGAGGCGTTCGTGGGGGTGCTGCTCGCCGATCTCAAGGAGGAAACCGCGCGCGATCGATTGGAGGCGGCGGGACTGCGCGCGGGGATCGATTCCACCAAGTGGACCGACGGTGTGCTTTCGGAGGAGGAGTGGCTGACCTCGGCGTCGAAGCGACTCGACGCGGAACTGAGCCTGCGCGAGACGGCCGCGGCCGCGGCGGAGAAGCGGCGGTCCTTGGCGCTGCTCTTGGATCTCGAAGACGAGCAGGGGATCGAACTCGCGCGCCCGGAGTCGCCGACACCGCTGTCCGCCGATCGGGTGGCTGCTTTGCGCGCCGGGTGGAGTTCGTGCCGTGCCGTGCGGCAAGCGGAACTGGAGCACGCCAAGGCGACTCGCGCGGCCGATTTCGCGGCGGCCGGGCACGGCTTCACCGGGGATTTCAAGGCAAGCTACTCCATAGGGCGCGGCCGGGTAAAACTCGCCGATTACCCCACGGACAACATCAACACCAACGGGTGGGGTGTCTCCTTGAACTTCAGCTACCCGGTGTGGGATGGGGGCGCCTCCGGGGCTGTGGTGCGATCCGCTCACTTCGAGGCTGAGCGCGCGCGGTTGCAGCTGGCTCGGGCCAAACAGGATGCGCGCGCACAGACCGGCCGCCTCCTGGACCTGATCGAGGTGAGCGGCCGCCGGCTGGAGATCCTGTGGAAGCAGGAAGAGCTGGCGACCCGGAAGGTGCGAATTGCCGAGGAGCGGTTCGCCGATGAGCGGATCAACAAGGTGACGATGCTCGAGGCCGACGTGGTCCGGCTCGAAACGCAAGCTCGGGGCCTGGAGGAGCTGATGACGTATCTCGTGAATCGGATCGACCTGGAGAGCAGGTTTGAGGAGTGATGCGAGGAGGACCATCATGAAACGGTCGCCATTTCCGCGGGACGATGTGGAGTCACGGATTTCGGGAATTCTCGACCTGGCCGAGCCGTTCGCCCACCGTGAGTTGGTCATGTCCCTGCTCAGGTCGGGTGCGCGATTGCCCTGGGAGGACACGTCCCGCCTTGACTTGAAGATCCTGAACGCGGCCGTGCGCGAGTTGCGCCGGTCATTCCGAGCGTTCGCGCCGTATCGGGCGGTGCGGAAGGTCGGCGTCTTCGGGTCGGCTCGGACACCGGAGGACCACCCGCTTTATCAACTGGCGCTGCACACCGGGTCGCTCTTCGCAAGGCACGGGATGATGGTGATCACCGGAGCAGGCGGCGGCGTGATGGAGGCGGCCAACCGCGGGGCGGGCCGCGAGTGGGGCTTCGGCCTTGGTATTCGCCTCCCGTTTGAGCCGGATACCAATCGCTTCATCCATGCCCAGAGGCTGGTGGAGTTCAAGTACTTCTTCACCCGCAAGCTCGTCTTCATCAAGGAGTCGTCGGCGTACCTGCTATTCCCCGGAGGGTTCGGGACGAATGACGAGGCGTTCGAGCTTCTGACGCTGTTGCAGACAGGCAAGGCGGAGCCGCGGCCGGTGGTGCTGCTCGACCTGCCGGACGGGACCTACTGGGACACCTGGCTCGATTTCGTGCGTCGGGAGTTGGCGGGCCAGGGCTATGTCGATGCGGCCGACCTGGAGCTGCTCGTGTCGGTGCATTCTCCCGAGGAGGCGTTCGCCGAGGTGGAGCGGTTCTACCGCGTCTTCCATTCTTCACGGTGGGTGGGCGACCGACTGCTCCTGCGGTTGCGGCGGCCGCTGAGCGAGGAGGAGCGGCAAGGCCTGGCCACCCGATTCGCGGACATCATCCCAGGAGATGGCCTGGCGATGTGCGCGCTGCCGCTGGAGGACCGAACCGACCCGCAGTTGGCGGTGCTGCACGGGATCTGTTTTCAGTTCGGCAAGCGAAGGTTTTCGCGGCTGCGGCAGCTCATCGACGCAATCAACGCGTTGTGACAAGACTCGCGCCGACCGGCCGCGCGGTGTCTGCATTGCAAGGGGTTCGGGGCGCGGGTCGGGCCGCCCAGGATGTAACGTCCAAAGAACTCACAGATCTCCGGGGCGGTCACGAAGCAGACGCGGCCGAATGCCGCGGCCCCGGCGCAAGGGAGGAACGGATGCCCCCACGCCCGTGGTCGCCTGAAAGCTGGCGGGACCTTCCGGCCCGGCAGCAGCCTGTCTACCCGGATCCGCATGCTCTGGGCCGCGACCTGGAGAAAGTACGGAGCTACCCGCCCATCGTGGCCCCCGGTGAGACCGAGGGGCTGAAGCGACGATTGGCGGAGGCGGCGCGTGGCCGCGCCTTCGTCCTTCAGGGGGGCAATTGCGCCGAGCGCTTCCTCGACTGCAATGCCGGGAGTATTGCCAACCAGCTCAAGATCCTTCTCCAGATGAGCGTGATCCTGACCTACGGAGCACGCCGGCCGGTGATCCGCGTCGGCCGCATCGCCGGTCAATATGCCAAGCCGCGTTCCGAGGACAGCGAGGTGGTGGACGGAATCACGCTGCCGACCTACCGCGGCGACGCCGTCAACGCCATCGATTCGGAGCTTCGCGGGCGCACGCCGGATCCCTCGCGGCTCCTTTCCTGCTACTTCCATTCGGTGGCCACCCTCAATCACGTGCGTGCCCTGATTGAGAGCGGATTTGCTGACTTGAGGCGACCGTATAACTGGAACCTGCAGTCGATTCAGCGGGGGCGCAACTGGGACGAGTACCGAACTGTGGTCGACCGCATTCTCGATGCCATCCACTTCATGGAGTCGTTCGGCGGCGTCCGCCCCGAGGCGCTCGGCAAGGCCGATTTCTATACCTCGCACGAGGGGCTGCTACTCGGCTACGAAGAGGCGCTGACCCGCCATGATCCGGTTTCGGGCCGTTGGTACAACACCGGCACACACATGCCTTGGATCGGCGTGCGGACCCGCCAACTGGACGGCGCCCATGTGGAGTACTTCCGCGGCATCGCCAACCCGATCGGAATCAAGATCGACGCGAAGTCCACACCTGGAGAGCTGCTGGGTCTCCTGGAGGTGCTGAACCCCGCCGACGAAGAGGGAAAGATCACCTTCATCACGAGGATGGGTGCGCACCGGGTAGAGGAGGCGCTGGCCCCGCTGGTGCGGGCGGTGGTTGAATCGGGGCGTCCGGTGGGGTGGAGCTGCGACCCAATGCACGGCAACAGCGTCACCCTGGCGAATGGCCGCAAGACGCGTGATTTCTCGGTCATCCTTGACGAGCTGACCCGCACCTTCCGTATTCATCGCGAGCAGCGGAGCCGTCTCTGTGGCGTCCACTTCGAGCTGACCCCTGACGATGTCACCGAGTGCGTTGGTGGCTCCACGGTAGTCACCAACGAGGATCTAGAGCGGCGCTACGAAACCTATTGCGATCCGCGGCTGAACGACTCGCAGAGTCTGGAGATGGCGTTCCTGATCGCGCGGCTGATGCAGGGCGAGGCAGATGCGTAGGCTCAGGGCCAGGCGAGGGGTGAGGCAAGGGGCAGAGTGAAGGGCCAGGCCGAGGGCTCGGCGAAGGGCCTGGAACGCGGTTCGACAGGCCGACCCAGGCGCGCGCAGGCCCGGCACGGCAGGCGTACGCTTCGCGCGTCGAGGAGCAATCCCGCCGACCGTACTTGACCCACGGGGGTGTGCGTCCCTAGCATTCCCCGTCGCCCGCGTACGCACGGAGGAGAGATCTTGGCACGACCCCCGGATGCCGCCGAGAAGCGGCTCGAGCAACTGGCCCATCTCCTCCACGGGAAACGGCGCCTGCTCATCGTCACCCACGACAACCCTGACCCCGATACCATCGCGACGGGCTGGGCGCTGCTGCGTTTGGCTCGACGGCTGAGGCGGATGCGAGTCGATCTCGCGTACGGCGGCATCATCGGCCGGGGCGAGAACCGGGCTTTGCTGGAGGTGCTCAAGGTCCCGCTGCAGCGACTCGATGAGCTCGACCCGGCCTCCTATGATGCCATTGCCCTGGTCGACAGCCAGCCCGGCACGGGGAATAACTCGCTTCCGCCGGGGACGGTCCCCACCGTTGTCATCGATCACCACCCGTTACGGCGCAGCACACGCGAGGTCCCCTTCTACGATGTGCGGGAGGACTATGGCGCCAGCGTGACGATTGTCAGCGAGTACCTCCACGCCGCGGGGATGCGCCTCGACCGGCGGCTTGCCACGGCGATCTTCTACGCCATCAAGGCTGAGACGAAAAACCTCGGCCGCGATGCCTCGCGCGCTGACATCAAAGTCTTCCTGGATCTCTTTCCTCTGGTCGACAACCACGCGCTATCGCAGATCGAGCATCCGCCGATCCCGCGCAACTACTTCTCCATGATCGACCAGGCGATCGACGGGACGCGGCTCCACGGTCGCGTGGCTGTGACCCGCTCCGGAGAAGTGAGCAACCCGGATGTCGTGGCCGAGTTTGCCGACCTCATGGTCCGTCTCGAAGGGATCCGCTGGTCGTTGGCGGTCGGCCGCTACGGACCCGATCTCTGGCTCTCGATCCGCACGAACCTGGAACGCGCCAACGCCGGGCGGATGATCCGCCGCGTCGTGGGCGACTTGGGGATGGCCGGGGGGCACGGCATGATGGCGGGCGGGAAGATTCCCGACGGCGCGGTCAGTCCGGCGAAGGCTGCGGAGCTGGAGGAGATTCTCTGCACCCGAGCCCTGTCCTTGCTCCGGGCCGAGCAAGTCGGGGTGCCGCTGGTCGAAGTGAACGGAGTCGTGCGTCGGTCTCATCCTGCGCGCCCGCCGTGCCCTCGTAGTGGGGCGTCCCCCACATAGGGGGGGCTCGCTGGATTGCTCCGAGACGCCCCGGTCCTCCTGGAGTAGACTGCCCACAGGGCGGCGTGCGACGATCCGCAGGGAGGCCGGGGTGCAACCAGGGAGACCAAGATGGAGGAGATTCCCCTGCCGCATGAGACCCTGTTCCCGGTCTGCGCGACCCGGCGCGAGGACGGCTGTCCCGCCCGTGGTCCCTCAGGCGGCGATTCCCTGCGCGAGTTCCTGAAGATTTTCGAACGGCACCTGCCGGGGGAGGCCTAAATGCGTCGCTTCATCCCACTTTTCGCCCTGCTTGCGCTCGTCGCGTGCAGCAATCAGGGGACCCGGCCGAAAGACGAAGTGATCCCCGGCCGCGTCACCGATCTCAAGGTCGTCGACATCGGAGACAGCACCGTGACCTTGGCCTGGACCGCGCCGGGGGACGACGGCGCTGCCGGGAAGGCTGAGGCGTACGAGGTACGGTGGCTGAACCGCCCGATCGTTGAGGTCTACGATTGGACCGAGGGGACCGTCGTGGGGCCGCTGCCGGTCCCCGGTGTCGTCGGGACGCGTGAGACCGCGGTGTTACTTGGAATTCCCGGCGGCGACTGGCGCTACTTTGGCCTCAAGAGCCGGGACGAGGCCGGAAACTGGTCGATCATCTCCAACAATGACAAGCGGGCGTGGTTGGGCGCACCGGCCTACCGGGCGGTGCCCGACACTCTTGATTTCGGAGATGTCCCGGTGGGGCAGTCGTTCGAGCGCGAGTTCGTGCTGCACAATGACGGCGGCGGCACGCTGCGCGGGAGCGTTTCGGCTGACTGTTCCTCGTTTGCCCTGGTGAGCGGAGGCGCGACCGTCGCGCTGCGTCACGGGGAAAACCAGACCGTCGTTGTTCGTTTCACCCCCCGCGCGGAGGGGGATGCGAGTTGCCGGATCGAGGTCGGAGGCCCTTTTCGTCCGGTCGGCTGTGTCGGTCGCGGAGTTCTCTTGTTGCCGATTTCGATGATAGCCATCGAGACCGGGCCGGTCTTTTCGATGGGCAGCCCGGTGACGGAGGTGGGGCGCGATCCCGCCGATGAACGGAGCCACCCGGTTCGCCTCACCCGCTCGTTCTTGGCCGGCGCGCATGAAGTGACGCAAGCGGAGTGGTTCGCGATCATGGGCTGGAATGATTCCGCGTTTCCGGGAGGCGATCGACCGGTGGAGCGGATCACCTGGTTCGACGCGTTGGAGTTCTGCAACCGAATGTCGGCGCGCGATTCGCTGACCGCCGTCTATGACATCGGCGGTCGGTCCACCGAAGGAAGCCGCATCGTACATGCCGAAGTGGTGACGCACTGGGCCAACAACGGCTACCGTCTGCCCACCGAGGCCGAGTGGGAATTCGCCTGCCGTGCGGGAAGCACGGCGGCGACTTTTCGTGGCGAGACGGCGGAACTCGCCTGCCGCCCGCTCGATCCGGTGCTCGATCCCGTCGGCTGGTACTGCGGGAATTCGGAAGATGCTACCCACCAGGTCGGCCTCCGGGAGGACAACCCCTGGGGGCTCGGCGATATCCTCGGCAATGTCTTTGAATGGACTTGGGACCGGTACGACGCGACCTATGGACTCGACTTCCCGCCATTGCCGGCTGAGCCGGATTCCGTGGTCTCCGACCCGGTCGGATCGTCCACGGGAGACAGCCGCGTCTGTCGTGGCGGGAGCTGGTTGGTGACGCCGCGGGAGTGCCGCTCGGCCTTCCGCTTCTACCATCCGCCAGGCAGTTTCTACAGTGACGTCGGACTTCGGATCGTCCGTAACGCGCCATAGCCGGGTGAAGTAGGGCCGGGCCGGGTCGGGAGTCTCGATCCGGACCCGCTGGTAGCTTTGGGTCGCGAGGGGAGACGACGATGGCGGAGCAATCCGGCAGGACAGGACGAACGAATCACACCGACCGATCGGATCAGGCGGAGCGACCCGATCGCTGGGACCTCGTAGTTCTCGGCGGCGGCCCCGGCGGGTATGTTGCGGGGATCCGGGCGGGCCAGCTCGGGCTGAAGGTCGCCGTGGTGGAGGCCGAACGGGTCGGAGGGATCTGTCTCAACTGGGGCTGCATTCCGACCAAGGCGCTGCTCAAGAACGCGGAGATCTACGAGCACGTACAGGAGGCCGCGACCTGGGGGCTGATCATTGACAGCCTCGGCCTCGACTTTCCCAAGGTGGTCAAGCGTAGCCGCGACGTCTCCGACCGCCTGACCAAGGGCGTGGCCGCGTTGCTGAAAAAATACAAGTGCGAGCTGGTCAACGGTCGCGGACGCATCGCCCGCGACCCGTCGGGGACCGGATTCCTCGTCGCGGTGACCGGCCCGGACGGGGCGACGCAGACCCTCGCCGCCGAGCGCGTCATGATCGCCACCGGCGCTCGGCCGCGGCAGATTTCCGGCCTTCCCTTCGACCGCGAGGTCATCCTCACCAGTCGCGAGGCGATGATCCTCCCCGAGGTTCCGAAGTCACTCCTGATCGTGGGGGCGGGCGCCATCGGTGTGGAGTTTGCCTATATGTACCGGGTCTTCGGGGCGAAGGTGACTCTGGTCGAGATGCTGGACCATATCCTGCCGGTGGAGGATGACGAGATCGCCCTTGAGCTGGAGAAGATCTTCCGCAAGTCGGGGGTGGAGGTGTTTTCGCGAACGAGGGTGGAGCGTCTGGAACGCACCGAGCATGGGGTGAAGGGGACCCTGCAGACGCCGACCGGCCCGGTTCCGGTGGAGGCGGAAAAGGCGCTCATCGCCATCGGTCTGCAGGGGAATGTCGAGAACCTGGGCCTGGAGGAACTCGGCATCGCGCCGGAGCGCAGCTTTCTGACGGTAGACAAGATCCGTTACGAGACCGCGGTGCCGGGCATCTTCGCGATCGGCGATGTGATCGGACCGCCGCTGCTCGCGCATGTGGCTTCAGCCGAGGCGCTGGCGGCCGTGGAGCGGATCGCCGGGCATGAGCGTCCGCCTATCGACTACGGCCGCATTCCCGGTTGTACGTATTGCCGCCCGCAGGTTGCCTCCATTGGCCTGACCGAGCGCGCAGCGAAGGAGAAGGGGATTGAGTTGAAGATCGGACGATTCCCCTTCCGGGCCAGCGGAAAGGGCCTTGCCATCAACGAGACGCAGGGGTTCGTGAAGCTCCTCTTTGATGCGAAATACGGCGGCGTCGTAGGGGCGCACATCCTCGGTTCCGAGGCCACGGAGATGATCGCCGAGGTGGGTTTGGGGATGACCCTGGAGACGACAGGACGGGAGATACTCGAGACCATACATGCCCACCCGACTCTGTCCGAAGCCGTGATGGAGGCTACCGGTGCCGCGTACGGGGAGTCGATCAACTTCTAAGGCCGGCGCGGTCGCATGCCCGCCGGTCTGGGTGGTTTCGTTTCCGGGGTTGGTCCCGTACCGGGAGGCCTGGGATCTGCAGCGACGCCTGTGGGCCGCGCGGCATGAAGGGCGCATCCCCGACACGCTTCTGTTCCTCGAGCACGAACCGGTGGTAACGCTGGGAAAGAACGCGCGCCGGGAAAACCTTCTCCTGGATGCCGAGGGGTTTCGGTCCCGCGGGGTGGAGGTGGTGGAGGTCGATCGTGGAGGGGATGTCACATGGCATGGGCCGGGGCAGCTCGTCGGCTATTGGATCTTCGACCTGCGGGCGCTCTACCAGGATGTGCACCGGTACCTCCGTGAGATCGAGGATGTGTTGATCCGCGTGTTAGCACGGCACCGGATCGAGGCCGGGCGCGCGGCCGGAGCCACCGGCGTCTGGGTTGGGAACGAGAAGGTGGCGGCCATCGGGATGCACCTCAGTCACTGGGTGAGTACCCACGGTTTTGCGCTGAATCTCGATCCCGACCTCGTGGCCTTCTCTTGGATCGTCCCGTGCGGTCTGCGCGGCCGCGGGGTGACATCCATGCGGATACAGACCGGGGAGCTGGTGTCCCGTATGGAAGTGGAGCGGGAGGTCGTGGGCGAAATGGCGCGGCTTTTCGGCCGGGAGCCGCATGATCTGCGACCGCACGAGCTGTTGGAGCTACTCGCGGATGCGGAAGTTTCCGGGCAGGAGGAGAGCAAGGGGCCGAGGCGGATGCAGGGGCAGGTTCACGCACCGCACGCAGGTGGTGGGACGCCGGCTGTGCCGGGGCCGGAACTCCGAAACGACGGTCCCGGGGCGGAGCTGGGCAACAGTGGGTGGAGGGGCGCGGAATGTCGGGCGTGACGGAGGGAGGGGATCGGGCGGAAAGGCCTCGCGGTGTCTCCCGCCCACGGACAGAGGAAGCGGTGGGGCGTCGGCGGGTGGACGAGACGGTGGAACCGACGCCCGACGATCTGCGCGGTGCGTACCGCACGTTGCTCCTCACGCGCCGACTCGACGAGAAGATGCTTATCCTGCTCAGGCAGGGGAAGAGCTTCTTTCATATCGGGGCCTCCGGTCATGAAGCCGTACAGGCCGCGGTCGCCCTGGCGCTGCGGCCCGGGAGGGACTGGGCCTATCCGTACTATCGGGACCTCGCGTTCGTGCTGCAGTTGGGGATGACCGCGGGCGAGATACTCCTCTGCTTCCTCGCGAAGGCCGACGACCCGAATTCGGGCGGGCGGCAGATGCCGGCCCACTACGGCCATCGGAGGCTTCGCATCGTCTCGCAGTCGAGTCCCACCGGCACGCAGTTTCTCCAGGCCGTCGGCACCGCCCTTGCCGTCCGGCGCGAGGGAAGCGACGAGGTGGTTTATGTCTCCTCGGGCGAGGGGACCACCGCTCAGGGTGACTTCCACGAAGCGCTCAACTGGGCCAGCCGCGAGAAGCTCCCGGTGATCTTCTGCATTCAGAACAACAAATACGCCATCTCGGTCCCGATCGAGCAGCAACTCGCCGGGGGCGGTGTCTACGAGATGGTGGGCGGCTACCCCGGCCTCCACCGCGCGAAGATTGACGGTACTGATTTCCATGCATCGCTCTTTGCGGCGAAGGCTGCGGTGGCGCGGGCGCGGCGCGGCGACGGACCGACCCTCATCGACGCGGATGTAGTGCGGCTTCTCCCGCACTCATCATCGGACAACCAGGCCAAGTACCGTTCGGCCGAGGAGCTTGACGCCGACCTCGTGCGTGATCCGATCCTGCTCCTCGAGGCCGAGCTGATCGGTCGCGGCGTGTGTATTCCAGCCGAGTTCGAGGCGGCCCGCGCGGACGTGCAGCGGCTGGTGGACGATGCGGCCGACGATGCCGCCGCTGCTCCCTTCCCCGATCCGACCACGGCGAAGAACCACGTCTTCAGCCACGCGCGGTACATCCCGCCCGCAGGCGCGTCCCCCGAGCCGCGCGGCAACACCGGCAGCCAGGTGTTCCTCGTCGACGCCATCAACCACGCCCTTACCGAGGAGATGCACCGCGACGAGCGGATCGTCGTCTATGGTGAGGACATTGAGGACAAGAAGGGGGGCGTCTTCACCGCGACCACGGGTCTTTCCACGCGTTTCGGCCCCGAGCGGGTTTGGAACTCGCCGCTCGCTGAGTCGTCGATCGTCGGCACCGCCATCGGCATGGCGGTCAAGGGGTGGAAACCGATCATCGAAATTCAGTTTGGGGACTATATTTGGACCGCCATGATGCAGATTCGTAACGAACTCTCGACGATGCGATATCGGTCGAACAACCACTGGGCCTGTCCCATGGTGATCCGCGTGCCGGTGGGCGGTTACATTCACGGAGCGCTCTGCCACAGTCAGAACATCGAGGCGACCTTCAGCCACTTTCCCGGGCTCTACATCGGCTACCCGAGTACGGCGGCGGACGCCAAGGGGCTCCTGAAGTCGGCCATCCGCGGCGACGATCCGTACCTGTTCTTAGAGCCGAAGGGGCTCTACCGGCAGATCTACGCCGCGGCGCCGGAACCGGATGAGGAGTTCCTCCTGCCGTGGGGCGTGGCGCGGGTGGTGCGGCCGGGGACGGACCTATCGATCGTGACCTACGGTTCCATGGTGAAGCGGGCGCTGGATGCCGCCGAGGCGATGGGACAGCGCGGTGTTGCGGTCGAGGTGATCGACCTGCGCACCATGGTGCCACTCGATGTGGAGACGGTGTTGACCAGCGCGCGCAAGACCGGGCGCGTGGTTGTGGCCCATGAGGACGGAGTTTTCGGCGGATTCGGAGCGGAGGTTGCCGCGTGCATCGCCGAGATGGCGTTTGACCACCTCGACGCGCCGGTTCGCCGGTTCGCGGGTGCCGACACGCCGATCCCGTATAACTGGTTTCTCGAGGAACGGATTCTGCCGCAGACGGCGGGGCTGATCGCCGCCTGCGAGGAGCTGGCGGGTTACTGATCACCGTGCCGCGTCGTCGGCCGGGACTGAACGGAAAGGCGGGAAGAGATGCGGGTCGACATGGTCATGCCCCAGATGGGCGAGAGCATCACGGAAGGGACGGTCGTCCGCTGGACGAAGAAGATCGGCGAGTTGGTGGCGAGGGACGAGAACGTCCTCGACATCTCCACCGACAAGGTCGACTCGGAGATCCCCTCGCCCGCCGCGGGCCGTCTCGTGGAAATTCGCGCCCGGGAGGGGGAGACGATTCCGGTGGGGCAGGTCATCGCCGTGATCGAGACAGAGGCGGGCGATGCGGTGGCCGCTTCCGCTCCGGCGGCACCCTCTTCGGCGCAGGCCCCCGCACCTTCTCCGGCGGCCACCCCGCCGCCGCCGCCGGCCACGGCGGCACCGGCACCGCCTGTCACACGGCCATCGTCACCATCGCCGACGGCCGAACCGCCGGTCGCGGCCGCGCCCTCACCGACACCTGCTTCCGCTCCCTCTCCGGTGCTGATCCCATCGGCCCCGGTACCCGCCCCGATCGTTGTTGCGGCGGCGCCGGCGGTGTCGCCGCCCGTTCCGCCGATGGCCGGCGGTGGTCCGATTCCGCGCCATGACGGCGAGCGCTTCTACTCGCCGCTCGTCCGCTCCATCGCCCGCGTCGAAGGGGTCAGCGTCGCCGAACTGGCCGGAATCCGGGGCACGGGACGCGATGGGCGGGTCACGAAAGACGACCTCGCATCCTATGTCGCGACCCGCGCAAGCGGGGGCGGTGCGCCTGCTTCGCCGGCTGCTGCCGGCATGCCGGCCGGTCCCTCCGCGGCGCTGTCCGCGGGTGCGCCGGCGGTTGGCGCCCAGACGGTCTCTCCCCTCGCTTCTCCGACCCTCTCCCCCGCGACCTCCGGCGCGCCGGGTGTGGCCGGGCCTGTTTCGGCCGGCGGGGTGCTCCCCGGTGTCTCCTTCTTCGGCCCTTCCGGCGGCGGTGAAGTGAAGTTCAAGCCGTATCCGGCCTACACGGCTGCCGAGACGCGCAGTACCGGCGACGGCCCCATCGAAGTGATCAAGATGGATATCATGCGCCAGCGGATCGCCGAGCACATGGTGCGGTCCAAGGCGACCTCGCCTCATGTCGCCTCGGTCACCGAGTGCGACATGACCGGTATCGTCCGCTACCGCGAGGCGACGAAGGGTGAGTTCCAACAGAAGTACGGGTTTAGGCTGACGTACACGCCGTTCATCGTGGCGGCGACGGTGCAGGCGCTCCTCGACTACCCGATGATGAACGCCTCCGTGGAAGGGACCGACATCCTGGTCAAGCGCTTCGTCAACATCGGTGTGGCCGTGGCTCTCGACAACGGACTGATTGTTCCCGTGGTGAAGCACGCGGAGGAGAAGAACTTTCTCGGTATCGCCCGCGCCATCACTGACCTCGCCGCCCGCGCCCGCGCAAAGAAGCTGGTGCCGGATGAGGTTGCCGGCGGGACCTTCGCGGTCACCAATATGGGTGGCTACGGAAATCTCTTCGGGCTGCCCATCATCAGCCAGCCGAACGTCGGCATCCTCGGCGCGGGCGCCATCGTGAAGCGGCCGGTCGTGCTGGGTGAGGCGATCGCGGTGCGCGACATCATGTACCTGAGCCTTTCGTACGACCACCGGGTCGTGGATGGCGCGCTGGGGGGCTACTTCATTCAGCGAGTGCGGTACCACCTGGAGAAAGGCGACCTGGTGGCGGGCGTTTGACCATGAAGAAGCCGAGGATCGGCATGACGCCGGGCGTTCCCGGGGCCGACGTCGGCGCGACGCCGATTTCCGCCGGGGCCGACATCATCGGGACGCCGGACCTCGCGGGAGCCGGCGGCGACGGGAGGCCGGAACCCACGGGGTCCGCGTTTGCGCCCCCGACTTTGCCGACCAGCATATCCGGTCCGGGGCGCCGTCCCGCGTGGCTGCGTGTTCGCCTGCCTCAGGGCGGCGAGTTCGCGGAAACGCGCGGCATCGTTTCGCGCCACCGCCTGCACACCGTCTGCGAGAGCGCCAATTGCCCGAACGTCGGCGAGTGCTGGTCGGCTGGGACGGCGACGTTCATGATCCTCGGCGATGTTTGCACGCGATCGTGTGGCTTCTGCGCCGTGATTACGGGGCGACCCGACGTCGTCGACCAAGACGAGCCGCAGCGCGTGGCCGGCGCCATCGCGCGCATGGGGCTCGTCCACGCCGTGATCACCTCCGTGGATCGCGACGAGCTGCCCGACGGCGGGGCCGGGATCTGGGCCGAGACGATCCGTGCCATTCATCGGCTTTCGCCCGCGACCAAGGTCGAGGTCTTGATCCCCGACTTCCAAGGAGATGCCGCGGACCTCGACACCGTGCTAGTCACGCGACCCGACATCCTCGCTCACAACGTCGAGACGGTGCCACGGCTGCAGCGGCAGGTCCGCCCGCAGGCCAAGTACGACCGGAGCCTCTGCGTGCTGCGTCACGCCAAAGACCGCGGCTTCGTCACCAAGTCGGGTCTGATGCTGGGGCTCGGCGAGACCGAGGACGAGGTGACGGCGGTGATGGGGGACCTGCGCGGCGTGGGGTGCGACCTCGTCACCTTCGGTCAGTACCTCCAACCGACGCGGGACCACCTTCCGGTGGTTCGCTACTGGCACCCGGACGAGTTCGCACGGCTCAAGGGCATCGCTAGCGAACTCGGCTTCCTCCATGTCGAGAGTGGCCCCCTGGTGCGCAGTTCGTACCATGCGGAGCGGGCGGGGCAGCATCTGCCGGTGGAGGAAGGGCTGGGATCGGGGAATACCGCGGCCGAAGCGTAGCTGGCCGTCCGCTACCGCACCCGGAACAGCTCGACCCCCAGCGACCGCGCCAGCTCGCGCGAGGCCCCGATCTCCTCGGCAGAGAGGACGGCACCCACGACCGAGGCCTGCACGCTGCGAAAACGGCCGGGACTGCGCGTGAGGAAGTCCAGCACGGCCTCCCAGAAATCGCGCGGCGCGCTCTCGCGACCCGGATCACCAGGGGTCACGGCGATCGTCGCCTGGCCCGCGTTCGCGCTTGACCCTTCCGGCACCGGCTGCCCTTCCGGCGCGCCCGACCCCGTCGCCGCCACTGACTCCGAGTCCGGCCGGCACAGCTCCAGGTATCGCCGGCGATTCGGCGCGTTCAACGACACCGACACATCGTCCACGGCTGCTGCCAGCTCCCCAAGCACGTCCCGCCCGTGGATGAGGCAGGCGTGGCCGTTGGTGTTCAGACGGATCGAACGCGAAGCGCCACGCAGGTACGGGGCCGCGGCCGTGATGAGATCCAGCCGGTAGGTCGGCTCCCCGAACCCGCACCAGGTGACCTCGCGGAACGGCTCCGGGCCGCGCATCGCCTCGACCGCCGTGAGGAGCGTGTCGAGGTCGGGCTCCGATCCTCCCCAGAGGTTGCTGCCCCCCACGCCGTCGGCGTGGTAGCGGATGCAGAAGCCGCAGCGGTTGGTGCAGCGGTTGGTGACGTTGAGGTAGAGTTTTGACGGGTCGCCGAAGCGGTACGCGATGTCCATGGGTGGATCGTACATGGAGAAGGAGGAGTCGCGGTGAAAGTCATTTTGGATCTCTGCGTGGTGCCGATCGGAGTCGGCGTGTCGGTCTCCGGGTACATCGCCGCTTGTGAACGGGTCCTCACTGAGGCAGGGCTGACGACCCGGCTCCACGCCTACGGCACCAACATCGAGGGGGAGTGGGACGAGGTTCTGGCTGCGGTGAAGCGCTGCCACGAAGTGGTTCACGAGATGGACGCGCCGCGGATCCACACCACGATCCGGCTGGGCACCCGCACGGACCGCGAGCAGACGATGGACGAGAAGGTCGCCAGCGTGGAGAAGAAGCTGGGGAAGGCCTAAGCTAGGCATGACGTCAGAGGAGCCACTCGGCACAATCGCCGCAATGAAGGCGCGGGAGGTCTCCGTTGGTGCGACCGACCACCTCATGATCGAGGCCCTCCGGCGGGACGTCCCGCCCGCTTTGGAACTCCCGCAGATCATCGGCGCCCGCGAGCGGCCGAGGCGCGAGGATGTCGCTCCACGAAACGCCTGGTCGCTCTTCAACGCCCTCACTCAGGTCCAGGGGTCCCGGAGTCCGCGAGTCCGGATGGGCCCCGGGCTCGGGGCTCTCCAGCACCTTCCGGAGGGCGCTGGCGCTCTGATGCGTCAAAGGCCACCCCTCGTGGGGTGGTCCTCTTCGTCCCTTTCGGCAACAAGACGCGGCGTGGGATGAATGCGAGTTGCGATCAGGTCACAAATTAGAGCAATTGCGCGTTGACGGGAGCGGCTTCGAAGCGGTTCTTGCGAATCGCGGCAGGTGGGCTTCCCGTGACCTGCGGAGCAGACGGTTTTCGAGCTCGTGGAGCCCGGGTACCGGCGAGCGACCGGGAGGCTGATCGGGTGTCGGCGTTGGGAAAGGCTCGGCCTTCAGATCGCCATGCACTTATATGATGCGATTGTGACGGTAATGATCACATCTACCTGCAAAATTGCTCGACAGTGCAGCTTGTTGAGGACTAACGTTTAACTCGCGGTCGCGATCGCGGACGAGGCCGCGCAGCGACCGTCGTATCTGCAGTGGCATTTCTGGCTGTGACTTAGAGGGAGGTTGACATGACGAATCGGTCCCGCGCGCTCGCCGGAGCTGTCTGGTTCACGGGACTTCCGCTCCTTGCATCGAACCTCGCTTTGGCCGGCCCCAACGAGGGCGGTACCCTCATCCTTCACGCGAATCCTTCGCTCGTGTTTACCAGTACCATCCAGAACTACTGCGGGATGTCGGCCCTGGACTCCTATCTGGACTCCTCCCGCAAGGGATTTGTTGAGCTGATATGACCCGTGTGTGGATTCCTCCTCCAAGTGGACTGTGGGTCTCCGAGAGAGTGGCGGTTTGGTCTG
>CAIMUX010000026.1 GCA_903844735.1 Candidatus Eiseniibacteriota bacterium | reverse complement strand
GGATCTCGACATCACAGAACAACCAGCGAAAACTGTGCCCTCGTCGCGGCGGATCGAACAGGTCGTCGATGGTGCCGTGCATTCCCTTGGTGGTCGCGCCGTTGTAGGCGATCGGCCAACAGGAATCGGTACATAACCAACCCTCTAGCCCGCGGGAGGGGCTTTGTGATCGCCATCCAGCTGGATGACGACGCCGGGACTTCATTCACGATCCGCACGCACCGGGAGCTCGTGCGGCGGGGCTTCCGGCCCCCGCCGGCGGCTACCAATCGTCGATGCGATACTGCGCCAACACACACGGAATCGACCCGTTGTTCATGCGATTGCGCTTGAAGGGCCTGAGCCGGAAGACCTTTTCGATACCCTCTTCCGCGCCCAGAACGGCGACGCGGGTCCCCGGGTGTTCCCGCAGGCGTTCCCGAAACGACTGCCACGCGGGCGCATAGGTTTCCTCGTCGCCGACGCGGATACCATAGGGGGGATTGGTCACCACCCAAGATCCGGGCTCCAGACGCATGTACTCCACGTCGCGCACCTGGAGCCGGATCAGTTCGGCGAACCCTGCCGTGGCCAGATTCGCGCGGGCAGACTCGATCCAATGCGCTGAACAGTCCGCGCCGCTGATGCGCAGTCCTTCCGCCGGCAGGATGGCTGCTTCGGCTTGTGCCCTAAGCGCGTCGAACCTGACCGGATCGAAGTCCGGCCATGACATACACCCGAAGCGTTTGCGCCAGTGTGACGGAGGGGTGTGGGTCGCGATCATCGCCGCTTCGGTCAAGATCGTGGCCGAGCCGCAGAACGGGTCATGCAGGGGTGCCGTCGGATCCCAACGCGATTGCAGCACCATAGCCGCGGCGAGGTGCTCCCGCAGGCTGCTCTCGTGCGAGGCGGAGCGGTAGCCGCGCATGTGCAGCGGCGCACCGGCTCCGTCCAGGCCCACCGAGAAACGTCGATTCTCGAGATAGCAGGTGACGTAGAGATCGGCCGAGTCCGTGTCCACCGATGGACGCCGGCCGACGCGCTCCACCATCTGGTCGCAGATGGCGTCTTTGATGCGGTACAGACCGAAACGCGAGCTACGCAACAGCGAGGAGTGAACGTTGAAGGTCACTCGAAACGTCATGTCCGGCGTCATCCAGCGCGACCAGTCGATGGCGCGGACGACGTCATAGATGTCCTCTTCGAGCTTGATCTCGCAGAAGACGAGTTCCCGCACGACCCTGGACGCGCACCGGAGGTGAATGAGTGCCAGGTACGCGTCGTCGAGAGTCCCTTCGAAGCGAGCTCGACCTGGCTCGATGCGGGCCACCTCGATGCCCAGGGCGGTCAGTTCGGCGCTGACAAGCTGTTCGATGCCTACGCCGAGCGTGGCGTAGAAACGCTCCGTTGCCATAAGGTCCCTCGCCCCTTCTCTTGGTGCGGAAAAGAACCGACGGGCCGCGCCACATCGTCGCGGCTGGCGGGCCGAGCGAACGCCCCGGGCTCACTCCGGGTGACCGCCATGATCCGCGAGATCTTCTTGTGGGAGGACTCCCGACAGGAGTGTAGCCGAGCCTCCGGGGGACATCTAGGCCCGTCTACGACAACAGGATGGTTCGCACCGTGCTCCACTCGGCTGTCTGCGCGCCGAACTCTACGCCGGGTTCGCCTTGCGGACGCCTCTGCGTCGTGAACCTGAGCGTGAGTGCGGCATGCAGCGGCGTCCCGTGTGGTTGCCTTCTGATGTCGACTACCTTGCCGGTGTCCCGGCGGGCACGGTGCCGAACACGTTGCGTGGCGGATAGTAGTGCGCATCCGTTGGCCGGAAGACAGATCGTTCACTCGAAATTCGTACCTTCCTTCGATCGGGACGGACGCCGGTCGGAAGGGGACCACCTGCCGTAAGGACAGATGCTCGGACGTGTGTTCTCAATCCCGACCCGGCCGCCCTCCCCGAATGAGAGCCGCCGGAACTCACTTCCAGCGCACGGTGATGTCCCGGTCGGGATAGAACGAATCCGTCTCCCCATCTGCCTTTTCCAACTCCTGCCGCACAAATCGAGAGTGGACCGGATCAGTCCACGGGGGCGTACGATTCCCGAATGAGCATACCAGCAGCAATGGGTGGCAGCCCGGTCACCGGACTGGCTTTGGGCTTCGGGATCGCCCATCATCCGAAGCGGGAGACGAGCGTGTGCCGGCTAGTGCCGGTCTCGTCACGTCAGTCTTGGTGCCGAACGGCACCGGTGACCCGGTGTTCGTCGTTCAGCTCGGGCGGCGTCGGATCGAAGCGACGAATCAGGCCCTATCGAGACCGGCGCCGACTTGCGCATGCTTGGTCCGTGGCTTGTGGTGGGGAGCAGAGTAGTGGCTTGTAGCTTGATAATCCGACGCCCACGCCGGTTGGGTTGAGGTGATCATGATTCCCTGGGAACTCCTCGGCGTCGCGAAGGTGCCCGGCGCCGGCAAAGAGCTTCGCCTCTACCGGCGCGGCGACGAGTATGCCATCCGGGTGGACACCTATGAACTCATGAACAGCTATGTCCATGGGTCGGAAGAGGCCCTGGCCGAGTTGGCGTGCGCGCGGATCGCCGACCGTCCGCGTGCTCGGGTCCTGATCGGCGGCCTGGGGATGGGGTACACCGCGGCCGCGGCGCTGACTCGACTCGGACCCAAGGCCATGGTGGTGGTCGCCGAGCTGGTGCCCGCGGTCGTGGCGTGGAACCGAGGACCTCTGGCCCATCTTGCCGGGCATCCCTTGGAGGATAGGCGCGTCATCGTTCGAGAGACCGATGTCACCAGGATCCTGAGGGCCGACATCGGATACTACGACGCCATCCTGCTCGACGTGGACAACGGGCCCGACGGCCTGACCAGCCGGGGCAATAACTGGCTTTACGGTCCGGCCGGTCTGAAGACATCCCACGAGGCTCTTCGCCCCGGCGGGGTGCTGGCGGTCTGGTCGGCCGGCCCCGATCGGGCGTTTTCCAAGCAGTTGCACAAGGCCGGCTTCGAAGTGGAGGAGGTCCACGTGCGCGCGCGTGGTGCTCGCGGGGGATCCCGGCGCACGATCTGGCTCGCAGGGCGACGGTGATGATCAACATATTCGTCGACGCCGATGCTTGCCCCGTGAAGCAGGAAATCAGCCGCGTGGCCAAGCGCCACAGCCTTCGGGTCACGCTCGTGACCAACGCGCGGATGCGCCTGCCGCCGGAGAGTCACGTCGAGTTGGTGGTCGTGGACGGGCAGTTCGACTCGGCGGATGACTGGATCGTGGAGCATGTCGCCAAGAACGACGTCGTGGTTTCCACGGACATTCCACTCGCGTCCCGGTGTCTGGAGAAGGGTGCTCGGGTGCTCGCTCCCACGGGTCGGATCTTCACGGAAGATTCCATCGGCGATGCCCTCGCCTCAAGGGCGATCTCGGCCCATCTCCGTGAGCTCGGGACGATCACGGGCGGACCGGCGCCGTTCGACAAGCGGGATCGCTCGCGGTTTCTCCAACGTCTGGATGAGGTTATCCAGGCGGCGCTGCGAGCATCGCCGGCCTGAGCCGGGCAGGGTCAGGAGTCCATTTCCGTGAGGCCGGCCTGAGGAACACCCCCGCTGATCTCGGTGCCGGCGATCGCCGGCCGGCCTCTCTCATCAGCAATCGCTCGGGTCTGTACGAAACACCAGCCGGATCCCGCGTTCTTTCATCCAAGTCGGGATGCGGTCGGGAACCTCCGCACCAGACCGGTGGATCCCGAGTGTTCCCATCTCAATAGAAACAAGGAGAACAGTCATGGCTGATAAGAAGATCATCACGGTCGTAGGGGCCACCGGCGCTCAGGGGGGCGGCCTCGTTCGTGCCATCCTGGACGACCCCACCGGCGGGTTCGCGGTTCGCGCGATCACGCGGGACGTCAACTCGGACAAGGCGAAGGAACTCGTCAAGTTGGGTGCCGAAGTGGTCGCCGCCAACGTAGACGACCCGGCGAGTCTGCAGCGTGCGTTCACCGGAGCCTACGGAGCCTACTGCGTGACCTTCTTCTGGGAGCATTTCTCTCCCAAGAAGGAGCAGGCCCAGGCGCTGGCGATGGCCGAGGCCGCCAAGCACGCCGGTCTCAAGCATGTGATCTGGTCCACGTTGGAGGACACCCGCCATTGGGTGCCGCTCTCCGATGAGCGGATGCCGACCCTGATGGGCGAGTACAAGGTGCCGCACTTCGACTCCAAGGGAGAGAGCAACCACCTCTTCACCGATCTCGGCGTGCCGACCACGTTCCTGCAAACCTCGTTCTACTGGGACAACTTCGTTGGCTTCGGCATGGGTCCTAAGAAGAGTCCGGACGGTACGCTGGCGTTCACGTTGCCGATGGGCGACCGCCCACTTTCGGGCATTGCGGCCGAGGACATCGGCAAGTGCGCGTACGGGGTCTTCCGCAGGGGCCTGGAACTCGTCGGCCAGACGGTCAGCGTGGCGGGAGAGCACCTAACGGGTGCGCAGATGGCCGCGGGGCTCTCCAGGTTCCTCGGCCAAGAGGTGAAGTACCAGGCCGTTTCGCCCGAGGCGTACCGGGGATTCGGATTCCCGGGCGCTGAGGATCTCGGCAACATGTTTCAGTTCAAGCACGACTTCAACGAGGCGTTTGTCGGGGCACGGAACTTGGACACCACGCGGGCGCTCAATCCGGCGCTGCAGAGCTTCGACGCTTGGCTCGCCAAGAACGGCAATCGGATTCCGCTTGGGTAGGCGGTGACAGTCGGATCTGTCGACACGGGTTGCGAGCGGGTGGGAGACGCGGCTGTTTCCCACCGCCGCAGCGCCCCGGATCACCCTACAGGGTTTACAGCCGGTCTCCGAGCCGGGCCTCGAGCTTCTCTCGGTATCCCCGCGTGAGCTTCAACTCCCGTCCGCTGGTCAGGCAGACAAAGTGCTCCCCCCGGGCAAGCGGGATCAGTTCCCGAATGCGATCCGGGTTGACGATGGCGGAGCGACTGATCCGGCAGAACACGCGGGGATCGACGGCGTCTTCCATCTCCTGCATCGTTCGACGCAGCAACCAGGATTTGTCACCCGCATGAACGGAAACGTAGTTGCCAAACGCTTCCACCCAATCCAGGGACGTGATCTTCATAAAGAAGACCCGGCCCTGGCTCTTGATGACAAGCCGGTCGAGACAGGGGTTCCGCGGGGATTCACCCGGCCGGGGAAGTGATGCTGAGCTGGTTTCCGCGGCGTGGCCGGGCGCGGCGCACCCCCGGTCGAGCGAACGCGATTCGGCCACACGCTGACGGCAGGCCTGGAGCGTCTCGGCGAAGCGGTCGTCTTCGAACGGCTTGAGCAGATAGTCCAGGGCGTGGACGCGAAACGCCTCCAAGGCGAATCGGTCGAAGGCCGTGACGAAGACCACGACCGGAAGGACTTCCGCTTCGATCTGCTCCAGCACGGCAAATCCATCCATGTCCGGCATCCTGATGTCGAGAAACAGCAACTCGGGGCGCTGTTCGGTCACCGCGGCGATCGCCTCTCGCCCGGTCGCGCATTCGCCGACTACTCGGAAATCGGGAATGTCCTGGAGTCGGAGGCGCAGGTTTCGGCGGGCCAATCGCTCGTCATCCACGATGAGCGTACGGATGGCATCCATCGGCGTCTCCTCCCGAGTCCAGGACCCGCGAACGCTGCAAGCGGGAGCGCAAAGTTACCACGGGGCGGTCGCCGAAGCAGCAGTGGGCAGGTCCCGGGATCGAGTCGCGCGCGGGTCCGACACCCCCGAGCCGCCGGTGGCGGACGGTGGAGCGGGGGCCCGGTGCGCCGGCGG
>CAIMUX010000025.1 GCA_903844735.1 Candidatus Eiseniibacteriota bacterium | reverse complement strand
TACCTCTACATCGACAAGTCGATGCAGGACCACGGCCTGTTCCAGGCGATCTGCCGCGTGAACCGCCTGGACGGCGACGACAAGGAGTTCGGCTACATCGTCGACTACAAAAACCTGTTCAAGAAGGTCGAGGACGCTATCGCCGTCTACACCTCCGAGCTCGATCACAGCGCGGGTGGGGTCGAGCCCGAGGTGCTGCTGCAGGATCGCCTGAAGAAGGGCAAGGAGAGACTCGACAACGCGATCGAGGCGCTCATCCTGCTCTGCGAGCCGGTCGAGCCGCCCAAGGGCGAGCTGGAGCACATCCATTACCTCTGCGGCAACACGGAGATCCCAGCCGACCTGCAGGAACGCGAGCCGCAGCGGGCCGCCCTCTACAAGGCGACCGTCACCCTGGTGCGCGCCTACGCCAGCATCGCCGACGATCTCGAGCCGGCCGGCTACCGCCCCGCGGACATCAGCCGCATCAAGCAGCAGCTCGACCACTTCCTGAACGTCCGCGAAATCGTCCGCCACGCCAGCGGTGAGAGCCTCGACCTCAAGGCCTACGAGGCCGACATGCGCCACCTCATCGACACCTACATCGAGGCGGCCGAGCCAAGAACAATCTCCCCGTTCGAGAACATGGGCCTGCTGGAACTCATCGTGAAGACCGGCATCGCGCGCGCCATCAACTCGCACCTCGGCGGCCTCAAGGGCAACAGGAACGCCATCGCCGAAACGATCGAGAACAACGTTCGCCGCAAGATCATCAAAGAGCACCTGAGCGACCCGGCCTACTACGAGACGATGTCGGCGCTGCTGGACGAGATCATCAGCCTGCGCAAGTCCAAGACTGTCGAGTACGAGGAGTACCTGAGAAGCATCGCGGAGTTGGCGCGCAAGGTTGAGGCGGGGCTGGCGGATGACACACCGGAGGCGTTGAAGCGGAGTCCGGCGCTTCGGGCGCTCTATAACAACTTGAAGGTCGCTCGTGCCACGCCATCGGGGACGGATCTCAAAACGCTCGGGTCGGCGGATCGGGCGGCCGACGGTCCGGGCGCCTACATGATCTCTGCTGACACGGTGTTGGATCTGGCCGTGAAACTCGACGCCGCTGTCCGGCGCGTTCGCCCAGACGGCTGGCGCGGCATCCAGGCCCGCGAGCAGATCATCAAGGCCGCCCTGTATGAGCTCCTCAAGGACGAGACCGAAGTAGAGCGACTCTTCCTGATCGTCAAGGCGCAGGGCGAGTACTGATGGCCCCGCAGATCAAGCTGGGCGACATTGCAGTGGACGTCGTCCTGAAAGACATCAAGAACGTTCACCTCAGCGTCTATCCCCCGACCGGGAGCGTGCGTATCTCGGCACCCCGGCGGATGAGCCTCGACACCATCCGGGTCTTCGCCATCTCCAAACTGGACTGGATCAAGCAGCAGCAGAGGCTGCTGCGGGCCCAGGAACGCGAGACGCCGCGCGAGTACGTGGACCGGGAGAGCCACTACGTCTGGGGCAAGCGCTATCTTCTGACCGTCACCGAGCACGATGGGCCGCCGTCCCTCGAGCTCAAGCACAGCCGCATGTTGCTGCGGGTTCGGCCGGGCACGGATGAGGACAAGCGGCAGGCGCTGGTCGAGGCGTGGTATCGAGATCAACTCAAGGCCGCCGTCCCGCCGCTGCTCGCCCGATGGCAGCCGTTGCTGAAGGTGCGGGTGGAGCGGGTCTTCGTGCAGCGGATGAAAACCAAGTGGGGAGGCTGCAATCCCCGGGCTCGCACGATTCGTCTGAACACCGAGTTGGCGAAGAAGCCGGTGGAGTGCCTTGCGTACATCGTCGTGCACGAGCTGGTGCACCTGCTGGAGCCGACTCACGGGGCCCGGTTCGTGGCGCTGATGGACGGGGTCATGCCCAAGTGGCAGTTCCACCGGCGGGTGCTCAATCGATTGCCGGTGCGAGGGGAAACCTGGAGCTACTGACCTGCGTCCGGGGACTGCGCACGGCCACGAGTGGAGCCCGCACCAACGCAACCGGCCTCGCCCGCCTGTTCCGCGTTGAACTGCCCTTCGCGGCCGGCCCCCCATGCTACCGAGGCTGCCGTGTCCGGAAAAGGGCGGCGGCCGACTTTTGAGGGCAACTTCTTCTTCGCTGCGGCGTCCAAGTGATGGGGAGGGCTTCCTTAGCTTTCCCGAGGTCCAGTTTCTGGGGAGCCCCTCGCGGCCTGGATCGTCGTGCCGGTGAGGTTCCGGCTGCACTAACCGCATGATTTCGGGCCGCGAGCCCGCGAGGAGAACCAGATGCCACCCTTCGCCCTCCACCGCCGCCGGCTTCCGCTCTCCCTGTTGCTGTGCGGGCTCCTCTGCCTGCCCGTCCTGGCTCAGGCCGCGGACGGTTCACCTGAGGAATCCAACGCCCGGCTCTTCATGGGTCATCTGCGGGGCCAATGGGACGACATCCACGACGTGATCATGAGGTTTCACAATCAGGATCCGTACTTGCGCGGGGTCGCTTGGATCAACATGGACTGGCGCCAGGGCAAGCTGGCCTCCGCATCCGTGGACAGCAACACCACCGGCGATCCGGCCCTGGGCCCGGCTCTCATCGCCGCGATGAAAAGCTGGAGCATACCGGGCATGTCGGAAAGCTGGGTGGCCACCATTCCATTCAAGACGGAAATCCGCGGAAGCGGCGACCCATCGTTCCCGGAATGCGGCATCTTCACGGGGATGGTGACGGACGTCTCGGGCACGCCGATTGACGGCGCCCGCCTGGTTCTCGCTCCTCGCGACAGCCTGCAGGCCCGGCCCGACACCGCGTATACGAACCGAGAAGGGGTTTTCATCTGCACTCTGATCAGACCGGGTCGTTGGCGTTTGGAGTGCAGCCGGAACGGCTATCTGCCGGCCACCGTGGACACCCTCGACATCGAAAGGGGAAGGCACGTCAGGCGGTTCATCAACCTGAAGACGTAGTCCTCCGGTCTTCCCATGGACCCGGTCGTGCCTACGCAGGCCAGCATCAGGAACATCGAGCACCTCATGGCGCTGAGCGGTAATGAAGAGTGCGAGGTCGCGGTCATTCCGCGATGCGGACATGCGCCCGTGGATGTCGAGACCAAGAGCCTGATTCGGATTGACAACCTCGTGATCAATTGGATGAACGATCGTCTAACGCCGCGGTGAGTTCGCGGCGAGATGCCAGCACGACGGCGATGTTCCTTCCGACCGGATCGCCGGGCGCCAGCCGCCGAACGACGCCTTCGGCCGCGAGGAGGTCGAGCAGCTCTCGCTTCAGTTCCTCGTACACGTCACGGTAGGCGACACGGTCGAGGACTACGGAGAAATGGAGCCGAGTATCCGGCCGCCTCCGTAGGACGCACACCAGATCGCCGGCGCGTTCGCTCTGCCCACCAGGGGGCACGGCAGACGCCTCGCTCGACCACGACCAGCCAGCCCGGGATCTCCCCCAGAGAATACGGCCGGCCCCCCTTCGAGGGCACGGCAGGTCGAAGGGGCGGAGTCTGCCCTGGTCGAGTCCAAAGTCGGGGATTTCACGGAAACGGCGACCATCTTTCCCCGCCGGGGCGGGGTTTCGCGCCTGTGACGGTCCACGAATGACCACCCGTGTCCCCCTTCTGAAGGGAAGGACCCTGTCTTCGCCCCCGGAGGTCGGCCATAGTCCTCCTCGGCGGCTCGGAGTGGGGCGAAGGGCGCGGCAGGGCGTTCAAAGTGCTTTCGGCCCGGCCAATGACACACGCTCCGCAACGCCCATCTCAACGATAGAACGGATCGGGAGATGCCACCCCTACCCAGAATCGAAGGAGCGTATGCTGGACCACGGCATCTTCGCAGACCGTAGGGCATTGCGGGGAAGAGGCGCTCCCCGCCGGGTGAAGGGCTTCGCCCCGGGGACGCTTCCTGCCGGACTTGGTGGAGGAACGATGTGCAAACCCGACCGTTGACGGTTGTCATCCTCTTCACACTGGAACTCGCGCTCGGGGGGCATGGTCGCGCGCCCTGGCGCAGCCTTCCACCTCCGGCGGAGGCACTTCGGCGATGACGGCGCCCGCAGGGTCGGAGAAACCGCCGGCCGCCGGCGATGACTCCCCGCGCGCCCGCAACCTGCAGGATCTCGATTTCCTGGTGGAGAAGATCACCGCGAACTACGCCGGCTACCCGACCAAGGTGACCGATGCAAACCGGGATTCGCTCGCGAATCTGACCTCTCGTTTGCGGCAGCGGGCGGCGACCGCCCGCGAGGACGAGCTGGAGGGCATCCTCCGCGAATGGCTTGGGTTCTTCCGAGACGGCCACCTCTCGGTGTCTCGAATCGCCGGAGCGGGGCCGGATGCGGGATTGAGGACGACCGGCGGCGCGGCGGCCTCCGGCGACTCGACGCTGAAGGCGATCGGGCCACGCCGCGATTGGACCGAAGCCTCCGTGAAGGAACGGCTCTCGCAACTGGGAGACCGCCGCGATCCGATCGAGGGGATATGGGTGACCGACGCCGACCTCTACCGGATGGCCGTGCTTCGCACGGACGAGGACGGAGGGGCCTTCGTCGGCGTCCTACTGTCTACGACTCAGCCGAAGTGGTCTCCCGGGCAGGAGAAGGCCGCTTTCTCCCGGGTGGCCACCGGCGCCGTGGAATGCGTGTACCGGATGGGCGATCACTCTCCCCGGTCGTTGCGGGTGCGGACCATCTCCGGTGGCACGATCCTGGCCTTCGGTGAGGCGTTCAGCCTGTGGGTCCGCGCCTTTCCCGAAGGTTCGGCACCGGCGGACCTGGATCGCTTGATTCCCGCCCGCAACCTCTTTCTGCGCCGGCTTTCCCCCAAGACGCTCTGGCTGCGCCTGCCGGATTTCGGTGACTCGCGCTACGAGCCGCTGCGAAAGCTGCTCGCGGACTCCGCCGCGGTGCTGGAGGCAACCGACAACCTCGTCATCGACATGCGCAATAACGGCGGCGGCAGTGACGTGGTCTACGAACCGGTCTTCCGATTCCTGTACACCCGGCCGATCTACGCCATCGAAGTCGAGCTGCGCGCCACGCAGGACAATATCGCGACGCGCCGGAAACTGGCAGCGAATCCCGAGGTACCGTCGGAGATCCGAGAGGAGATCCGAAGGCAGTCCGACGTGATGGCGGCCCACCCCGGCGAGTTCGTGAGTACGGAGCCTCGCGGGTTCGTGGTCGAAACCTACGATACGGTTCTTCCCTATCCCCGACGGGTCGTCGTGCTTATCGATGGCGCGGGAAGCTCGGGCGAGCAGTTCCTGCTCGCCGCCCGTCAGAGCCACAAGGTGACTCTCTTCGGACGCCGGAACTCCGCGGGCGTGCTGGACTTCGCCAATGTCGCGGAGATGCCAACCACGTCCGGGCGCTTCCTGGTGCGCTGGGCGATCAGCCGTTCCATGCGCCTGCCCGCCGACCCGGTGGATCCCGACGGCATCGCTCCCGACATCCGTATTCCGGCCGAGGTGGAGGACCCGGTCGGATACGCGCAGGCGTGGTTGGAGCGGCAAGTCGACTGAGGAGCTTGGCCAAATGTCTTGAACTCGCGGCTCTCGGGGTGGCGATCAGTTTTCCTGTCAAGCCGACTCGGAGGAGGGTAGAATGTCAGAAAGGGGAGACTCTCGGGGAGAATACCATGACCCTGTTGGAGCTAATTCAAGACCGATTGCGTCGACTGCCGCCGGAGAAGCAGAGTGAAGTGCTGGATTATGTCACCTTTCTGCAACAACGGACGACGCCCATCCCGCCGGCGGCCCCGGGGCACTCCCTGCGTCAGCACCCCGCCTTCGGCGCATGGCGGGCGCGGGCGATCGACGCCCTGCACTACGAACAGACCGCGCGCGCCGAATGGGATCGTTGAACATGGTTGCCGTCTTCGACACCAACATCGTCATTGACGCGCTGAACGGCCTGCCCGAAGCCGACGCCGAATACGGCCGCTACGAGCGCGTGCTCATTAGTCGTATTACCTGCATGGAGGTGCTCGTCGGTGCACAAGATGATGACGCTCAGGTGCGCGACTTCCTGTCCACGCAATTTGAAGTCATCCCTGTGGATCTGGCCGTGGCCGAGATAGCGGTCTCTCTTCGGCGTGCCCACCGCATGCGCCTGCCCGACGCCATCATCTGGGCGACGGCGCAAGTCCATGACGCGACCCTCGTTTCGCGCAACACCAAAGACTTCAGTCCCGACTGGGAGGGCATCCGCGTTCCCTACACCGTCCAGTCATAGCATCGAGAGAGCAGGGTCTCTGCGCCTGACTGCCGCGCCCGCGGCGCCTCATCGGGATCCCCTATCGCGCCGAAACTCAGCAGACATCACGCCGCCCTCCATTGGTAGTACCTGAGCACACCTCTCAGCCTCTCCCGGCTGCTGGCTCTCCCGCCGGTTGCGTTTCCGCAAGCGGAACTGCTCGCGGGCATCCCAGTAGCGCTGCGCCAGGCCCTCGGCCTCGCTGCGGATCGCCGCGGCCAGATCGGTTTCCGGGTCGTCCAGCCCCTCGACCGCCATCGCGCCGTGGACATCCAGGTAGAAGCCATCGAGGGGTACGGCGGCCGCGAGAAGGTCGAGCAGCTCTCGATGGCGATGCCGCCGATGCCGATCCGCTTCATGACTGGCCGCCCGCCTGCAGATCCGCGCAGAGCTCCACGCGGTCGGCGCCGCCCAGGGAGGCGGCCGCCATGCCTTCCACTGAGTCGATGCAGATCTCGATCTTCATGCGGTCCCTCGTTCCGCCGTGGGTCGATGCGTCGGAGTCTATACGAAATTCCGGGGTGCCGCTTCTTCCGGGAGCGGGCTTCGCCTCTTTGACCACCCACCCCCATTCGGGGGCACGGCCGGAGACTCGCCAAGGCCCTGGCAGTTGGCCCCGGGGCTCGGCTATGCTCCCGTCGGTTGCTCGGAGTCAGGCCTGAGGCGTCCGGGGCGAAAGAACCGCCTATCGGCTGTTCAAGGAGCATCGTATGGACCCGAAAATCGCCGCCCGTTTCAACGATACCATTCTACAGACTGCCATGCAGCGCTATGATATCGCCGTCGACAAGATCCACTTGCTCGACGGCTTCGAGAGTTTCATCTACGAATTCAACCGCTCCGACGGGGACTTTATCCTACGCATCGGGCACAGCCTGCGCCGCACCCCGGCCATGATCCACGGCGAGGTGGATTGGATCAACTACCTGTCCGACGGCGGCACAACTGTCGCCCGGGCGATCCTCTCGCGGACCGGGAACCTGGTCGAATCCATCGAAGACGGCCATGGCGACGAGTTCCTGTGTACGGCCTTCGTCAAGGCGGTCGGCGGGATTGCCGGGAAAGACAAGGTCAACGACCAGTTGTTCTTGAATTATGGCCGCTTGATCGGACGCATGCACGCTCTCGCCAAGGACTACACCCCCTCCAACTCGGCCTGGAAGCGCTATGTCTGGGACGGCCCCGAAAACAACACCCCCGACCGTCAACTCCCCGCCACAGAAGCGGTCATCCTCCAAAAATACCGGGCGGTTCTTGATCACTTGCGCCGCCTTCCCTGTGACCACGACGGCTACGGCATGATCCACCAGGATGCCCACACCGGCAACCTGTTCGTCGATGACGAGTACGTCATGACGCTCTTCGACTTCGATGACTGCGTCTACGGGCACTTCATCTATGACATTGCCATGGTTCTGTTCTACATGGCTGGTTGGGGCGGCGACGATATCCCCGGTTTCACGGGCCGTTTCATGCCGGTCTTCTTCCAGGGCTACCGCGAACACAACCGCCTCGATCCGGTCTGGTTGAAGGAAATCCCCCACTTCCTGAAACTGCGTGAGATCGACCTGTTCGCCGCCATCCTGTTCACCATGGGTGAGACACCCGAAGATGCTTGGTGCGCCCGCTACATGAAGGGCCGCCGCGAGAAGATCGAGAAGGATGTCCCGTTCATCACATTCGACTGGGAAACGCTGGCGGTGTATCTATAACCAAAACCAAAGATGAACGCGACCCCGTCCTGTCCGAACTTGCGCTCGCATGCGCCGATCTACCTACGCCGCCTTCCGGTAGCATTATTTCAGCAACCCGCCGAGGCGATCTCTCACCTCCACCCTGCCCTCGATCATGGTCGGACCTCCGGTGATCAAGACGTTCGCCGTGGCCTGGTGTGGCCGTTCCAATTCCCGGACGGGACGCCCGGGCCATGTCTGTCTCCGGCCGCCATGGCCTTGACCGTCCAGCGGATAGCATGCCCGGAGGCCAGCCTTCTGGCGGGAGACAATGGCTGCCGTCAGGTTGCCCGGAGTCGGGCCTGAGGCGTCCGGGGGCGGCACAAGTGCTTCCCGGGTCCACGAAGAAGAAAGACCTTGTTCTGCCAGATGGCTTTGATACGATTGCCACATGGCACTCTCGGTGGATCTGTTTCCCTACACGGCGGTCCTGCGTTTGCTCGACCTCGGCGGGGCCAGGACTTCCCGGAAGCCACTGGCCGTCCGATTGCGTAGCGCGGTCCGGGAAGGACTGCCGTTCTCTGCGTTCGAGTCTGTCGCGACGCAAATCGGCCTCCCTCCACTACAGTTGACGGCACTTCTTGGCATTCCGAACAGAACCATGGCTCGCAGGAAGACCGAGCAACAGCTCACCCCCCAGGAATCCGACCGGCTATTCCGTTTGGCCAGATCCTTCGCTCAAGTCGTCGAAGTACTGGGGAGCCGGGATAAGGCCAGGGTCTGGCTGAGGACACCGAATCGAGCGCTGGGTGGAGAAATCCCCCTGGATCTGCTGGACACGGAGATCGGATCCCGCCAAGTTGAGGAGGTGCTCTTCCGTCTCGAACACGGAATCTTTAGCTGATGCGGGTGTGGCGAATCTGCCGTCGAGCACAGGTGGTCACGGCACTGGACGGCATCGGCGGGATGTACGTTTCAGGGCGCTGGCACTTCAAGGGTCGTCGCGTCGTCTACACGGCGAGTTCCGCGGCGTTGGCTGCCCTGGAAGTGCTTGTTCATGTCGATCCTCTGACCGCGCCCTCCGACCTGCGGCTGTTGGCGATCGAGGTGCCGGACGACCTGGGTTTCGAGTCGGTCGATGTACCAGCCCTTCCCAAGAACTGGCAGATGACTCCGGCTCCCCTGGAACTGCAAGCACTCGGCACCGCTTGGCTCAGGGGCATGAGGACCGCTGCCCTCTGGGTCCCCCCGGCGATTGTACCGGCGGAGCGAAACTTCCTTCTGAATCCCCAGCACCCGGACATTGTGCGGGTGCGCTTGAACGAGGATCAGCCTTTCTCGTTCGATCCTCGCCTGGTCTGACGGCAGAACGGCCTCCGATCCGAGGCGACAACTCGGATGGATGGGATGTTTGAGGCCGAACCGGAAAGTGACGGTAAACGAGGGAGCTCTGGCGGAGCAGTTCGTGGGGCAGCAACTGGTATGTGCGGTTCCGGAGTTCGTCGATCCGCAATTGTTCTACTGGGCCCGAGAAGCCAGGAACGCGAACGCCGAGGTGGACTTCGTCATTAGCCGGAACCAGGATGTTCTTCCGATCGAGGTGAAGGCGGGAAAGGTGGGAACGCTTCGCTCGACCTATCAGTTCCTGCTGGAAAAGCACCGTGGCCGGGCGGTGAGACTGCACACGGGTTCGCCCGCGCTCGAGGACGTGAAGCTACCGGGCGAGGATCGGACGGTGAAGCTGTTGTCACTGCCGCTGTACGCGGTGGGTCAGTTGGATCGATTGCTGGGTGTTGCCTTTCCTGAACCATAGGCTCAGAGAGCGGCCATTGCGAGGCCGAAGAGCCTGGATCGGGGCTTGTCGCTCTACCGACAAGCCTACCGCATCATCCCCGCCGACCTCTCAATCAACGAAGCCAACGGCCCCCAGTAGATCCCGAGGATCAGCGTAGGCACTGCCAGCACCGTGAGCATGACTCGGGACGGCTCGGTCAAAGCGACCGCCCCCTCGCCCTCGCCCGCCTTCTCGAAAAACGCCGTCCGCACGAGCCGCGCATAGTAGTACAGCGCGATCACCGAGTTGAGCACCCCCACCACCGCCACGACATTGAAGAACGGGCTGCCCGCCTTCAGGACCGCGGCAAAGAGGTAGAACTTGCCGATGAACCCGGCAAACGGCGGAATCCCGGTCAGTGAGAAGAGGAAAACGGTCAACGTGATCGCCAAGTACGGGCTGCGGCTGCCGAGCCCGCGATAAGCGGTGAGCAGCTCCGAGCCGGTGCGTTCCCGCACTGCCATCACCGCGAGGAACGCCCCGGTGTTCATGAGCAGATAGATCGGCAGATAGAGCATCACCGAGCGAACTGCATCCCCGCTCCCGACCGCCACCGCCATCATCATGTAGCCCGCGTGGGCGATGCTGGAGTAGGCGAGCATCCGCTTCACGTTCTCCTGGTTCAGCGCGGCGAAGTTGCCGACGGTCATCGTCACCATGGCGAGAATGCCCAGCAGAACCTGCCATGGGAAGCCGCCCACCGCTCCGGCCACCGGCGCGCCGAACGCCGTGAGAAAGAACCGCAGGAGTGCAGCCATCCCGGCTGCCTTCGGCCCGACCGAGAGAAACGCCGTGAACGGTGTGGGGGCGCCCTCGTACACATCCGGGCACCACATGTGAAACGGCACGGCCGCGATCTTGTACGCGAACCCGGCTAGGGACAAGAGCGTTGCCACTGCCAGCGCAAGATGCTCTCCGGTCGGCGGGCCAGCGAGCAGTCTCGTGATTCCCATCCCGATGCGCGTGAGGTCGAGCGTGCCGAAAAGCCCGTAGAGCAGCGAGAACCCATAGAGCATGAGCCCCGAGGACGCCGCCCCGATGATGACGTACTTCACTGCAGCCTCGCTGGAGCGGCGGTCGCCCCGGCGGAACCCGGTCAGGATGTACGACGGCAACGAGACCATTTCGAGGCCTAAGTAGAGCATGAGCAGGTTCCGTGCGGCAGCAAGAAGCCCCATCCCCATAGCGAGGCAGAGCAGAAGAATCGCATACTCACCGTACTGCTCGCGCCGAATCTCGCTCGACATGAGCCCAAGAATGACCCCGAAGAACGCCGCGAAATAGACCAGTCCTTTGAAGAAAAGGGCGAAGCCGTCCGTGGCGATCATGACGCCAAACGCGCTTGTCCCGGCACCCGGACCCGGCACGGCCGCGATGGCCGCGACGGAGCCGACGAGTCCCAAGCAGGACAGTACCGCCACCGCAGTGGGTCGTCCCGGCCGTGCCTTCAGAAGAAGGTCGGCCAGTATGACCACAAGGATGGCGCCGGTCAGGACCAGCTCCGGGAGGATCGCGAAAAGCGACGCACCCATGTTCGTCATCGCCCCTCCCTCACCGGATCACCGCCCCGCCCACCACCGGCAGCAGTGCGTGGAGCGTGGTGTTGACGAGGTTGAAGATCGGAGCCGGGTAGACCCCGAAGAGGATCGTGAGCGCGGCCAGCGGGTAGAGCGTGATCCGCTCGCGCCAGTTCATGTCCCAAAGCCCGGCCCACTTGTCGTTCAGCATGCCGAGGAACATCCGCTGCATGGTCCAGAGGTAGTAACCAGCGGTAATGATCACCGACAGGGCGCCCACCGCGACCAGGCCGCGGAAGGCGTGGTTTGTCGCCCCGAAGCCGCCCATGAAGACCAAAACCTCACCGATGAATCCGGCCAACCCAGGCAATCCGAGCGAGGCCATAAACGCCAGCCCCACCATGCCGGTGTACTCAGGCAACCGTTCGGCCAGACCGCCGAAGCCGGCGATCTCTCGTGTATGCGCCCGGTCGTAGATCACCCCGGCGATGAGGAAGAGCATCGGGCTGATGATGCCGTGGGAGAACATCTGGAAAACGCAGCCGGTCACCCCTTGGGGCGTGAGTGCGGCCAGTCCCAGCAGACAGAACCCCATGTGCGACACCGACGAATAAGCGATGAGCTTCTTCAAGTCCTTCTGCGCCATGCAGACGAACGCGCCGTAGACGATGTTGATCACGCCCAGCACGCCGATAGTCCAGGCCGCCCACTCCATTGCCCCGTTGAGCATCTGCAGGTTGAACCTCAGCATGCCGTACATCCCGGTCTTGAGCAGAATCCCGGCCAGAATCACGGAGATCGGCGTCGGCGCGTCCACGTGTGCGTCGGGCAACCAGGTGTGGAACGGGAACATCGGCACCTTGATCGAGAAACCAATGAAAAGCGCGATGAAAACCGCGTGCATGAACGTCAACCCGAAGACCGCGGGGGCCACGGAGAAGCTCCCCGCCGCGAACATCTTCGTGAGGTGCAGGATATTGAAGGTATGCAGCGTGCGCGTCCCGTCGACCAGCGTCGAGGGACCCGAATGCTGGTAGATGGCGATCATGGCCAGCAGCATCAGCACCGACCCGGCCAGGGTGTAGAGGAAGAACTTGATCGCCGCGTACGGACCGCCGCGGACCCGGCCACCGGCCTCGACCCGCGGGGGCGCGCCCCAGATGCCGATCAGGAAGTACATCGGCAGGAGCATGACCTCCCAGAAAATATAGAAGAGGAAGAAGTCGAGCGAGCTGAACGTCCCGAGCACCCCGGTCTCCAGAAGAAGGAAGAGAATCCAGTACCCCGGAACCCGCTTCTTGGAGAAATGCGGGTGGTGCGCGTCATCCAGTCGGCCCCACCAGGGCACCGAGGCGATGGCGCCGGCCAGGAACACCAGCCCGGTCAGGATGACCATGGAGATCGAAATCCCGTCGACGCCGACGAAATATTCCACCGCCCATTGCCGGATCCAGACGGCGTGATGGGCGAACTGAATCGCGGAGGAGCCACCCTTGAAGCCGCTCCACATGGCGAGGGCCATTGCCATCACCAGGGCGCTGCACAAGAGCCCCACGGTTCGGGAGAAGTTGTCGGCGAACGCCTGGCTCAAGCGCAGGAACGGGCGCAGGCCCAAGACGAGCAGGATCATCCCTACGCCGATCATCGGCGTGAAGATCATCCACGATAGCAGCGAACTGGTCGTCGGGTAGTCCATGCCCCTCCCCCTACCACTTCAACAGGAAGCCGATTACTACCAGGACCACGGCACCCGCGGTCAGCCCAAGCACATAGTTCTGAATCCGGCCGGTCTGCACCTTCCGCAGGGAACGACCGGCGCGCATCGAGAGAGAAGCCACAAGATTGACCGCCCCGTCCACGATGTTGGCGTCGATCCACCCCTGGATTCCGGAGCAGAACCTGCCGGCGGTCCCGGCCAGGTTGACGATGCCGTCAATGACCGTGCGGTCAAACCAGGAAAGGAGTCCGGAGAGCCCCACCGTCCCGTTCACGAAGGATGCCTGGTACGCCTCGTCCACATAGTACTTGTTGAACACGACCCGGTGGAACCCCTGCACAAGACCGTTGCGGCTCGCCAGCAGGCGCCCGGGGATCGGGCTCTTCGCATCCTTGTAGAGCCAGCGGGCCAGGAAGAACCCGCTGAAGGCGATGACCACGGAGAACAGCATCAGGCCCCACTCGGCGCCGTGTCCGCGCTCGGCGGAGTGGATCAGGTGGTGCGACCCTTCGAAGATCGGCTCCAGCCAGGTCTCAAAGGCGTTGGGCAGACCCCAGAGGATCGGCAGGCCGATGTACCCGCCCACCACCGCGAGGCCGCCCAGGATGGCGAGCACCCAGGTCATGGAGCGTGGCGACTCCTTGGGCAGCCCGTGACCGTGACCACCGTGAGCGTCGTGAGCATCGTGCGTGCCGTGGCCCTGCGCTCCCCGGTACGTGCCGCTGAAGGTCATGTAGTACGACCGGAACATGTAGAAGCTGGTGCAGAGCGCGGCCGTGGCGGCCAGCACCCAGAGAATGATCCCACCACCCGGCAGCAGCATGTTGCCACTGTCGAACGCCTTCCAGAGGATCTCGTCCTTGGAGAAGAACCCCGAGAAAAACGGGAAGCCGGCAATGGCGCACGCCGAAACGAAGTAGGTCACCGCCGTGATCGGCATGAGCTTGCGCAGGCCGCCCATCTTCCGCATGTCCTGCTCATGGTGACAGCCGAGGATCACGCTGCCCGAGCCGAGGAAGAGGCAGGCCTTGAAGAAGGCGTGGGTCACGAGGTGGAAGATCCCGACCCAGTAGGCGCCGACGCCCACAGCCACGAACATGAACCCGAGCTGGCTCACCGTGGAGTAGGCCAGCACCTTCTTGATATCGTACTGGAAGAGCCCGATGGTGGCGGCGAAGAGCGCGGTCAGCGCCCCCACGGTGGCGACCACGGTCATCGCGACCGGGCTGTAGGCAAAGAGGAAGTGCAGCCGTGCCACCATGTAGACGCCCGCGGTGACCATGGTGGCGGCGTGGATCAACGCCGAGACCGGCGTCGGTCCGGCCATGGCGTCGGGCAACCAGACATACAGCGGGAGCTGCGCCGACTTGCCCGTAGCACCCACGAAGAACAGAAGACAGACCAGAGTGATGAGCCCGAAACCGAGGACCTTCTGGTTCAGCACCGCGTCGCGCCGTGCCGGGTCCTCCATGATCCGCTCGATGTCTCGGAAGGTGACGCTGCTGACCGGCGTGCGGCCGGCCTCCGAGCCTTCGGTGCCGTGGCTCACGGCCGCACCGTGCTCTCCGGCGGCCTCGCCGATCGGCGCCCCATGCTCTCCCGGAGACGTAGCGACTTCCCCGTGCCCGACCGCAACCTCGTGAACAGCAGCCGCCGCGACCGGTTCACCACCCTGCCCCCGTAGCAGACTCGCCGGCGCCGCGGCCAACCCCCAGAACAGTAGGAAGACGCCCAGCGTGAACCCGTAGTCACCGACCCGGTTCACCACGAACGCCTTCATCCCCGCGGCGGCGTTCTTCCTCTCGCGGTACCAGAACCCGATGAGCAGGTAGGAGCAGAGCCCCACTCCTTCCCAGCCTACGAACATGACGAGCAGATTGTCGCCGAGGACCAAGACCAGCATCGAGAACATGAACAGGTTCAGATTCGAGAAGAACCGCCAGTACGAGGCGTCCCCCTTCATGTAGCCGCGCGAGTAGACGTGGATCAAGCTGCCGACGAAGGTCACCACCAGACACATCACCGCGGAGAGCCGGTCGATCTGGAAAGCGGCATCGACCGAGAGCGAACCGATGCGGAACCAGTCCCACAGCCGTTGGTGCAGCACGGCCCCGTGACCGGCCCCGGCCAGCGTGATGACCGCGATCAGGGTAACCACAAACGAGCCCCATGGGAGAAGGATCGCCGGCCAGTGGATCGCTCCTTCCCCGTACTTCTTGAACAGGCCGCAGCCGACCAGCCCACAGTAGGCAGCCCCGAGGAGCGGGAAGAGCGGAATCAGCGCGAGCAGCGGGAAGGGCACGAGATGCATGATTTACCCCTTCAGGTCCGTCGTCTCGGTGGTGTCGACCGAGCGGAAGGCCCGGTAGAGCTGGAGCACAAGCGCGAGGGCGACTACCGCCTCGGCCGCCGCCAGGACGATGCCGAAGAGGGCAAAGACCTGCCCGTCCAGTTTGTCCGGCCCGACCCGCCCGAGGCGCGAAAACGCCACCATGTTGAGCAGGGCCGCGTTCAGCACCAGCTCGACCCCCATGAGCATGGCCACCGCGTTCTTCCTCGTGATCAGAACGTAGAGCCCGAGCGAGAACAGGAGCCCTGAAACGACCAGGTAATGCCCGAGTCCGATGCTCACCGCGGTGCCTCCCCTTCCTGCTTGCCGCCGGCCCCTTTTCGCATCCTCCCGCTGGCAATGGTCACCGCGCCGAGGAGCACGGCCAGGAGCAGCACGGAAATCGCCTCGAACGGCAGCACGTACTTGCTCAAGAGGAGGTTGCCGATAGGACTAACCGTCGACGGAGGATTCGCTTCGGAAATCACGGTGCGCGGCCCGAACGCTTTCACCGCGGTCACCACGAGCAGTCCGGCCATCGCCAGCATCGCCAACAATCCCGGGATCTTCCCTACGGTCGGGTTGCTTTCCTTCCCCTCGTCGACCCGCGCGGTCAGCATGACCGCGAAGAGGATGAGGATGAGCACGCCGCCGACATAGACCATGACCTGGACGATGGCCACCAGGTCGGCCGCGAGAAGGGCGTAGAGCCCGGCCACGCCGACGAACGTCCCGAGCAGCGCGAAGGCGCTGTGCACGATGCTGCGCGAAAACGCCACCAGGCACGCACCGGTCAGGGCCAGGGCCGCCAAGAGATAGAAGAGGACGACTTGGACGATCGATCCGTTCATGGGGCCTGCTCCGGTGTTGGGGAATCCGCGGCGCTCGGCGCGGCTGACGCAACCGGTGCCGCGGGCTTTGGTGTCGCGGTCGGCGCTTTGAGTGCCGGAACGGGCGCCGCCGCGTACGCGGTGGGTGTCCAGACCTCTTGCGGGTGCCTCCGCCCGAAGGCCGGTATCATCTTCTGCAGGATCGACCCCTTGTGCTTGCGCACCGGCATCTCGGCCGCTTTCAGCTTGGTTACCTCCCGCGGCTTCTCCACGAAGTGCAGGATCATTTGGTCCGGGGTTGTGACCGTGGCCTCGAACTCCCGCGTGTGGTCCAGGGCATCGAAGTTGCAAGTCTCGGCGCAGAGGCCGCAGTACATGCACAGGCCGATGTCGATGTCGAACTTCGTCACTTCCCGGTTGCCGGTCTCTGGGTTCTTGCACGATTCGATGTTGATGCAGCCCAGCGGACAGATCTTCTGGCACTGCAGGCAGACCGTGCAGCGGTCCATGTCGACTTCGAGGACCCCGCGGTAGCTCTCGGGCAGCATCTCCTGCACAGGCTTGTCGATCTTGTCCGGGTACTGGATCGTCAACGGCCGGCGGAACATGTAGCTCATCGTGACGCTCATGCCGTCGAAGGCCGTGGACAGGGCGAGCCGGATGTTCCGGAAGTAGGCTCGGACAGTCCCCCTGGGGGGCCGGCGATGCGGACTCACGGCAGGCGGTACGGTGGGTACCATAGGTCCCGGCCCTCCATCTTCTTATAGTTATCGCGGTCCGCCATGAACGTGGCGCGAACCTTGCGAATGTAGGCTCCGGCTACCAAGAGCCCGACGAGAAGCATGGCGCCCCGCATGACCCAGTCGACGATGCCGCCCTCGCGCACGAGCGCCATGAGGAGCAGGACACCGGTCGCCGACCCCATCGAGAGGGGAACAAGGTACTTCCAGCAAGTGATCATCAACTGGTCCACCCGCAGGCGGGGCAGCGTCCAGCGAATCTGGATGATGGTGAAGACCAGGCACGTGCCCTTGAACACGAAGATGGCGAACGAAAGGGCCTGCCAGCCGACGAAGGTCCAGCCCTTCGCCTCCGCGATCCGCTCCGGCGATATGCCGGGGATCTGCCATCCGCCGAGGAACGCCAGGGTGGCCACCGCGGCCATGATCCACATGTTGGCCCACTCGGCGAAGAGGAAGAAAAGGAAGCGCATGCCGGAGTACTCGATGTTGTACCCGGCGATGATTTCGCTCTCCGCCTCTGGCAGGTCGAACGGTGTCCGGTTGCCTTCCGCGATCGCGGAGATGAAGTACATGATGAAGGCGGCGAAGAGAAACGGGTTGCGGAAGACGAACCACTGCCACGGCCAACCGCCCTGTGCTCCGACGATGCCCTGCGTCGAAAGGGTGCCTGCCATCAACACCACCGCCATCAGCGAGAACGCCGACGGAACCTCGTAAGAAACGAGCTGTGCCGCGCTGCGCACACCGCCGAAGAGCGCCCACTTCGAGTTGCTGCCCCAGCCGGCCATCAAGAGCCCCACCACGACCAGCGAGGTCACCGCCAATATGTAGAGCAAACCGACGTTGAGATCGGCCGCAATGACATGCGCGCCGAAGGGGAGCACCACGAACGCCCCGAACATTCCCGTGAAGACGAGGTAGGGCGCGGCCAGGTAAAGCGGCTTGTCGGCCGTCGCGGGGACTAAGTCCTCCTTGAGCCAGCACTTGATCCCGTCAGCCAGCCATTGGAGGCACCCTTGCGGGCCGTTGCGATTCGGGCCGATGCGCGACTGGATCCGGCCGGCGATTCGCCGCTCGATCCAGGTCACCGGGCCGGCGAAGATCGCCACGAAAGCGAAGGCCAGAAGCGCTCCCACCCCGATGACGACGGCATAGGCGATCCAGGTGTAGGGCCAGGTGGCCGGATCCGCCTTGAACAGACTCCGGACCAGCAGGTCCGCCAGGTAGTGCATGATGTTCAACGGTCAATCTCCGGTGCCAGGACGTCCAGCGAGCCGATCAGCGCCACCAGGTCGGCAATCATCAGGCCGGGGCTCAAGTGCTCGATGATCGTCATGGCAGTGAAGGACCCGGTGCGGAAGCGCGACCGGTACGGCTTGTCGGTCCCGTCTGACACCACGAAGAACCCGCACTCGCCGCGCGGTCCTTCCACGCGGGTGTAGACCTCGTTGGCCGCGGGCTTGATCCGCGCCGTCTTTGTCCTGACCTCTCCCTCGGGGATTCGCTCGCAGGCCTGGCGCAGGATCCTCACGCTTTCGCGGATCTCCCGCAGGCGGCAATCGTAGCGATCGAAGGCGTCGCCGACCACGCCATGCACGCCAGTCCCGGTGATGACGTCCCACTCGAACTCGTTGTAGATCGAGTACGGCTCATCCCGGCGGACATCCCAGGCGAGCCCTGAACCGCGCAGGTTGGGCCCGACCAGTCCGTAGGCGATGGCGTCGTCCGGGTCGATCACCGCCACGTTGGCCAGGCGGCGGATGAAGATCTCGTTGCCGGAGATGAGCCGGTCGAACTCCAGCATCATCGGCTCGTAGTGATCGAGCCAGCGGCGAATCTCGTCGATGGTCACCTGGTCGATGTCGCGCGAGACGCCGCCGAAGCGCATGTAGTTGTAGGTGAGGCGCGCGCCGCAGATCCGCTCCATGATGTCGTTGATCTTCTCGCGTTCGCGGATCCAGTGCAGAAACGGGGTGAAGGCGCCCAAGTCCATGGCCAGCGCCCCGGTGGCGATCTGGTGGCTGGCGATCCGGTTCAGCTCGCTGGCGATCACTCGGCAGAACTCGGCCCGGCGCGGCACCTCGATGTTGCACAGCTTCTCCACGGCCAGGGCCCAGCCGTGGTTGGTGAACATGGCGCCGAGATAGTCGACCCGGTCGGTGTAGGGCATGGTCCCGAGGTAACCGACCATTTCGGAGATCTTCTCGATGCCCCGGTGGAGGTAGCCGACATCGGGAATCGCCCGGCGCAGGACCTCGCCGTCGGTCTCGATGAGAAAATTGATCACGCCATGGGTGGCGGGGTGGTGTGGCCCCATGTTGAGCTGCATGTAGCCGCTCACCGGCTCGGCCTTCGCGACGTGCTCGGCGGTGGCCACCTGGACGCGCCCCTGTTCGAGGACGGCGGTGCGGTTGGTGGGCAGCCCGTGGTAGCGGTCCGGACGCTGATAGTCTTTGCGCAGCGGGTGCCCGACCCAGTCGACCGGCATCATGATCCGCTTCAGGTCCGGGTGTCCCGTGAAGGTGACACCCAGTAGGTCGAACGCCTCGCGCTCACCCCAGTTCGCCACCGGCCACACACCACACACCGTGTCCGCCACCGGATTGTCTCGGTCGAGGTGCACTCGCAGCACGATCCCGTGACGCTTCTCGTAGGACCAGAGGTGGTAGACCATCTCAATCCGCCCCGGTGTTTCCCCGGCCGGCAGCCGATCAACCCCGGTGACCAGACGCAGGTAGTGCATCCGCGTGCTCGGGTCGTCGCGCAGGAACCGGCAGGCCTCCACGAGGCGGGCCGGCTTCACACGAATGGCAGGATCGAGGAGCTGGGATTCGAACTCCTCGACAGCGTCGGGGAGCGCGGCTTTCAGGCGGTCACAGATCTCGCTCTCGGTCAAGAATCGTCCCCCTCCTGGGAAGTCCCTACTGATGCTTCCGGCGGCTGGCCCAGTGCTCGCCCTTCATCAGGTCCTGCAGACGAAGAATCGCCTCGTTCAGAGCCTCGGGTCGCGGCGGGCAGCCGGGTAGATAGATGTCGACGGGGACGATGGCGTCCACGCCCGGCACCACCGAGTAGGAGGGCTGGAAGAGCCCCCCGCAGTTGGCGCAGCTCCCCATGGCCAGCACGTACTTAGGCGAGGCCATCTGCGCGTAGAGCAGCCGCACCCGGTCGGCCATCTTGTAGGTTATGGTCCCGGCCACGATGAGCAGGTCGGACTGGCGTGGGGTCGAGCGAAACACCGCCCCGAACCGGTCGAGGTCGGTGCGAGGGCCGCCGGTCTGCATCAGCTCGATGCCACAGCAAGCGGTGGCAAAGAGCAGGTACCAGATCGACGACTCGCGAAACCAGTTCACCAGGTCATCGACCCGCGTGGTGACCACGAATGGCGCCGCGTCACCCCCGGTGGGGCATTGCCGCGAAACCTCCAGGCCGCTGAGGTTCTCCGTCATGGCATCTCCTCGGGGCTGGTAAGCTCCCGCGACCAATCGAGTTCGCCCTTTCCCCAGACATAGGCCAGGGCGGCTAAAAGGATCACGAAAAAGAGCAGGATCTCCACCACCGCGACCCAGCCGGTTCCGTCCGACCGGGCGATCCACCCTCTGGCCACAGTTGCTACCGGAAAGGTCAGGGCGATCTCGGCGTCAAATACGATGAATACGAGGGCGATCAAGTAGAAGCGAGGGTTGAAGTTGAACCATGCGCTCCCGATCGGGCGTTCGCCGCACTCATAGATCTGCGCTTTCTGGGGATCCGGAAGGTTCGGCCGCAGAAACCGGCCGAGCCACAGCGCCAGTCCTACAATGACCGCGCTAACAGTCAGGTAGATCAGCACCACGGAGTACTCAAAGTGCACGATGACCTCGATGTTTCCTGCGGTCCGTGCCGGCGGGGGCTTACGGGAGCCTGTTGCGCCCGGGTGTCCCCGCATGGGACACGACAGCCTATCCCTTAGGCATGAGCTGCGTCAAGAACTGGAGGCTGGATCTGAGATTTGGAGCGGCGGACAAATACCGCTCGTTTCAAACCTCGGGCTTCAGACCTCGGGCTTCGGGCCGGAGGACGTCGAGCAGTCTCTGGCAATCATGAGTTTGAGGCGGCGACCGGTGTTCCGGGTTGGCCGTCGGCGATCGCTTGGCCCCCGCGGCTCCCCGCCGCTTCCCTTCGGCTCAACAGATTTTCCTCCAGCACCCACCCCAGACGATCCGACGACATCAGTGGCTCCGTTTGCCAAGTCTCGTAGTCGAGCCCAGTTGAATCGATCCATCAACGAGACAGGTTGTGGTGGGAGGCCTCGTGGAGCGTGGATGGCGGCGACCGAGGAACATCGAGCAGCGCCGGTCGGCGGGGCCACCGAGAAGATGGCGGCGAGATCCGGCGCTGCCGGCCGACCTGCAGCCATGAACACCGGGGCGACCGGGCCAGACTCGGGCGAGGCCCGACTCCTCCACCGCGAGGACGACCCGAGGCCGCCGAGCTTGGGGCAAACCACCAACGCCGCCATCCGAAAGCGGACGGGCCGCATCCGTGACAATCACTTGCCTTTCTATCGGCGATTACCTATTGGCTGTGACCACCGGAGTTGTCATGAAGCCGACGGTTCGTAGTCCGTTCGCACGGATCTGTGTCGCGGCGCTCATTTCGCCCATGGTCGGGCTGACCGCGTTTGATTCCCTTGCCGCCGGGCCGGAACCAAGACGGGTGTTCGTCCTCAACTCGTTCAATCGCGGCTATATTTGGACAGACAATATGCCGCGCGGGATTGACGATGCCTTCGCCGCTTCGGGTATCACGGTCGAGACGTATGTCACGTTCATGGACATGAAGCGAAAGGAGACAGAGAGATGAACAGTGAGGTTGTGATCCTCATAACTGAGGACGATGAGGGACACGCGGGATTGATCCGAAAGAACTTGGTGCGTGCAGGCATCGCGAATGAACTGCTGCACTTCAAGGACGGACAGGAAGTCATGGAGTTTCTGCTCCGGAAAGGCGATGGACGCAAACGGCGAGCGGGAACCGCCTACGTTCTGCTTCTCGACATCCGCATGCCGAGACTCGGCGGGGTGGAAGTGTTGGCCCAGGTGAAGGCCGATCCGGAGCTCCGCAAGATCCCTGTCATCATGATCACCACGACCGACGACCCCAGAGAGGTGGAAGAATGTCATGCCCTGGGTTGCAGCACGTACATCGTGAAGCCCGTTGAGTACGAGAGGTTCGTGAATGCCATTCGACAACTGGGCCTCTTTCTGGCTGTCGTGGAAGTGCCGAGACTCAACTGGGAGAGCTGAGGCCCAGGCTGTGTCTCTACATCCGCAAGAAAGAGGACCCGCGCGAAAGCGGCCTGTGGGGCCAGCTCTCAAACCACCCGGCGCTGCCCGGGGACAGGATCTCGGAAGATCCCCGATTGTGTCCAAATGTCGCGAGTTCAACCGTCGTCCGACCTGCGCGTTCTTGGAATGAGAAGGGGGTGAGCTGTTTCCGAAGGCCCCGAATTGACGCCCGAAGCCCGAAGCCCGAAGCCCGAAGCCCAAAGTCCGAGACCCGATGCTACCCCGAGTCTCAGTGCCCCCCCGGATCAACAGATTTTCCTCCAGTACTCCCCCGGACCTTCCGACGTTATCAACGGCTCCGTTTGCTAAGTCTCGTAGTCGAGCCCACTTGAAATGATCCATCGACGAGACTGGTTGCGGTCGGAGGCCTCGTGGGGCGTGGATGGCGGCGACCGAGAAACATCGAGCAACGCGGTGGACGGGTCCACCGAGAAGATGGCGGCGAATTCCATCGCCGCCAGCCGACCTGCGCCCATGAACACGCGGGCAACAGGGGGGGATTCGGGCAAGGCCCGACTCCTCTACATCGAGGACGACCCGGGACAGGCGAGCTTGGTGCAGAGAACCCTCGAACGGTGGGGATACCACGTCGACCTGGCCCGGGATGGCGGGGAGGGTCTCGCGCTCTTTGCTCGCGCGCAGCACGACGTCCTGATCGTAGACCAAAACCTGCCCCGCTTGAGCGGTCTCGAAGTGATCCGGACCCTCTCGGAAACCACCGGGCTTCCGCCCACCGTCATGCTTACAGGCGCAAGGAGCGAGGACGTCGCCGTCAAGGCCATGAAGCTCGGTGTGAGCGACTACCTCACGAAGGACGCCGGCGGGCTCTATCTCGGCCTGCTTCCCTCCGTCATCCACAAAACCATTCAACAACGGCGCCTTCTGGATGACCGAGTCAAGGCAGAGGCCGCCCTGGAACAGGAACACGGCCAGCTTCTCTCCGTCTTCGAGAGCCTCGAGGAAGCAATCTACGTGTCGGACCTCGACACCCACGAGATTCTCTTCGTCAACGCCGCGATGAGAAAGCTCCGCAGCGGCCGACCGCTCGTGGGGGAAACGTGCTACCGGGTACTCCATGACCACGACGCCCCCTGCACCTTCTGCACCAACGCCACCATCCGCGAGAACCCCGGGCAGGTCCACCGGTGGGAACACCACGACGCAAGCAGCGACCGGGATTTCGCACTGACCGACCGCCTGATCCGGTGGCCGGATGGGCGGATGGTTCGCTTCGAGTACGCCCTGGACATCACCGAACACAAGCGCGCCGAGGAGCGGCTCGAGCACCTGGCCTACCACGACATCCTGACCGGGCTTCCCAATCGGCAGCTTCTCTGTGACCGCCTGGAGAACGCCGTCGCACTCGCCGAGCGCCACGGGCACCACCTGGGGCTCATCTTCCTCGACATCGACAACTTCAAGGCGGTGAACGACAGTTATGGTCATGCGGCCGGGGATTCTCTCCTGCGCAGAGTCGCGGAGCGTCTGCATCGCACCGTGCGCCGGTCCGATACCGTCGGGCGTCTCGGTGGGGACGAGTTTTTGATCCTCCTGCCGGAGCTGGCCCACACCGACGACGTGGCGCTCATTGCCGAGAAGATCGTCCGCGTGATGAAGCTCCCGTTCCTGGTGGACGGGAACGCGATCGTCGGCACGTGCAGCGTCGGCACCGTGGTTTATCCCCTGGACGGCGCGACCCCCGACGAGCTCCTGGGCAAGGCGGACGAGGCACTCTACAAGGCCAAGGCGCTCGGCGGCAGCCGGCACCAGGCCTACGTCTCCACCTCCGACCATCGGGCGGGTCCCACGGCCTCCTTGAAGGAGAGCCTGGCCCAAGCCCTCGAGGCCGAGCAGCTCGTCGTCCACTACCAACCCCAGATGTCTCTGCGCACCGGGGAGATCATCGGTGCCGAGGCGTTGATCCGGTGGCAACATCCCGAGCGCGGCCTGCTCGCTCCGCACGACTTTCTCCCCTTTGCGGAGGGAATCGGCCTGGGTCCGAGCATCGACTGTTGGGTTCTGCGCAAGGCCTGCGAACAGGCCAACGTCTGGAAAGACGAGGGTTGGCCGTGGATGCGGATCTCGGTCAACCTATCTCTCTTCCAGTTGAGGTCGCCGGACTTCTCCCGGAAGATCCGGGCGATCCTGAAAGACACCGGTCTGGACCCCGCCAGGCTCGACCTCGAAGTGACGGAGTCCATGGCGGCGGAGGACATCGGAGCCTACGCCACCCAGCTTGAGTCGCTCCGCTTCCTTGGGGTCCGTCTGGCCCTGGATGACTTCGGCACGGGGAACACGTCCATCTCCCATCTGCACCGACTGCCGATCGGATGCGTGAAGATCGACCAGGCGCTGATCCAAGCGGCCACCGGGGGCCCCAGGCCGAGGGCGGTTGTCTCGGCCATCACCGCTTTCGCACACATGTTGGGTTTGGTGGTAGTGGCGGAAGGAGTGGAGACCGACGAGCAGGTGGAGTGGGCCAGACGCAGCGGGTGCGACATCGGGCAGGGCTTTGCCTTGGCGCGGCCCATGCCGGCCGACGAGTTCGACCGGTACCTGGCGACCAAATCCCCGCGCGGCGGCAAGCCGGGACTGTGGCCGAATGTTGAGGCAATAGGAAGAAAAGCTGCCTGATGTGGTGAAACCCGCCCCTCGGCGGACACCCTGAGTCGTCCCGCTGGCCAGCTCGGATGCTTCCTGAGATTCAGGCTTCGGGCTTCGCCCCGGAGCTCCGCCCCCCGGGATATGAAACGGTCCGGATCCTGGATGTACTCCAGCTCCGGCGGAATCGCAGCCTTCAAGAGCGGCGGGAGTCGGCCGAGGCAATCCCATGGTGGCCGTGCTCTTGATTCGGCCGAGCTCCTGGAGAACCGAATGGCCGGCGGTGGCCACCAAGTAGGAGGTCGGGCTAGAGGCCACAAATCAGCTCACCGTACCGGGCCACGAACGCGGCGTGGTCTTCCGCGCTCAGCACGCCAGGCCGGTGCGCCGGTCGCAGACAGATCCCGGAGAACCGTCAACCGACTCGCGCCACTCGCTCCACCCTCTTGAGGAACGCCCCGGCCAGCTTGACCGGCACCTCGACTCGCACCTTTTCCTGGTCCGAGTCGACGTGGATGAGCAGCATCCCGTGCTCCCGCGAGATCTGCACCGTTTCGCCGGGCGAGTCGACCTGGACCAGCACCGTGCCGTCGGGAATCCGCTCCAACTCTCCGGCGAGCAGTCGCATCTCGCCGTGGTGGAAAACCCGGTCCCGTGCCGACCAGCCGAAAGCGCGGTCCGGTATGCAGAGCAACGCCAGGTGGCCGACGGCCGCCGGAACCCTGATGCGAACGTCGTCCCCGCCTCGGTCGTGCCCGCTGACCTGGACGACGACCGATCCCGCTCGCCAAGCGATGACGAGGCCGGTGCCGATCAGTAGCGAAAGGGCAGCGACGCACCCGACCAGGATGAAGATGAAACGCCGCATGCGAGTACGGTGGATTCCGGTCTCGACGGCCACGGTCGGGGTGAGAGCGCCCGACCGCCCCGGACGGTTGGGGTCCGGGTGACTCGTGGGACTGACCGCCCCGGGGGTGAAGTCATTGGGACCGGTCGGCTCGTTCATGGCGACGTCTCCTTGAAGAGTCGCCCGGGGGTGGCGCGGGGTTTGCTCTGCCGGGGCTTACGCTCCGCCCCCCCCCGGACGTCACTCAGCGATTCAATCGGTGGTCTTCTTCTCGTCGATCCAGATGCGAACCGTTTCGTCTTCGGAGACCACCGTGACGAGATCTTCGCCCGCGTGGTTCCGCAGCGACTTGGCCGCAGCCTGGAAGTTGAGCTCATCCTTGCCTCCGGACAGAAGCGCTTCCAGTACCTCCATCCGCACATTCACCCTCACCTGCTCGCGCTCTTCTCCGCGTTCCTCGACATCGACGAGAAAAAACCCGCCGGATTTGGTCACGCGAACCTTCTCGTCCACGCCGTCGACGGTAACATACTCGCCGTCTCCGGCTTGACGGAACGCTTCCAGCAGGGCGCGCACTTCCGCCGGCGTGATGTCGTGACTGTTGATGCTCATCCCGTGGTGGTGACGCCAAGAGGTCCGGTCGGCATCGTCAGCTTCGGCGGCGTCATCATTCCGGTCTCCGGCGTGTTCCATGAGCGGAACCAGAGCCTCCACGAGGGAGAGCGGGACATTCACGCGGACTGTTTCGGCGTCGGCGCCGGCTTCGACAACCTTGACGTGGAGCCAAGGCTCCGCCGAGGCGGACGTGAGGAAGGGGTTGGCGGGACCAAGAGCGAAGGGGAGGGAAGCCAGAATGCCGAATAAAGTCCAGGTCAGCGGGGATCGGTGGGGTCTGTTCATGGCTTTCTCCTCTAAGGGTAGCGTCCGGCGGCCCCAATAAGGGGGTCGGCTGTTTGGGCTTGGGGCCGCCGGACATCCGCTCTACGGAGGAACTCGGCCATGGGTTGCAGGAGCACGTGCGGCAACCTGCAGGGTCCGTCCGGGTTCGATGTGGCTCTCTATCGCCGAGTTGTGGTCGAGGCTCAAGACCTGCGGCTCACTGCCCCGGGGGCCCCTCCGCCGGGACGACCGTCCGCTGGCGGATCTCCCCATCGACACCGACCACCACCACGTCCAGCGGCACTGAAGCGCCGGCAGCTTCGATTCCCCGCCGCACGGCGGTCGGGAGCGAGCGACAGCACGGCACCTCCATCACCACCACGGTGACGCGGCGAACCCGAGCCGTGGAGAAAATCTCGGCGAAGCGCTGGGTGTAGGCCTCGAGGTCGTCGAACTTGGGGCAGCCGATCATCACGGCATTTCCGGCCACAAACTCGCGGTGGAATCCGGGCAGAGCTACCGGCACACAGTCCGCGGCGACCACCAATCGGGTGTCGTCGAGAAACGGTGCGGTCGGCGCAACGAGACGGATCTGTACCGGCCAGTGTGAGAGCTGCGAAGGCTCGCTGCCCACAGGAGGATCCGCGGCTGGTGCGCCCGGTGCGGCCGGGGACGCACCGGTGGATGTTCCCCCAAGAGCCGGGCCGGCGACAGCCGGAGACATCGGTTTCATGATCCGCATTCGGCTGCCGGGACAACCTCCCTCACGATGGTGCGCGGCGGGGGCCGGCACTGGGAGGGGCGCGTACGTTGGGGCGAGAATCGCCGCCGGCACAGACGCCGGCGTTGGAGCGAGGGCGGTCGCCGGGAATGGCGCCGGCGCCACGAACGGAACGGCCTCCCGGTGGATGACCTTCAAGGCGCCCCGCGGGCAGTGCCCGAGGCAGGCGCCGAGCCCATCACAGAGCGAATCGCCGACCAGCCGGGCCTTTCCGTTGATGATCCGGATGGCCCCCTCGTGGCACGACGGAACGCAGAGCCCGCACCCGTCGCAAAGCTCCTCGTCGATTTCTATCATGTCCCGGGTCTGTGTCATGGTTTCCTCCTTGGTTGGCACACTCAATAAGGATCGGCGGTAGACGGCGGGGGCGCCTTGACCTGGGTCAAGCCCGGGCAGGTCACGTGCGACCATCCCGCCGCCCGGAGCCACGGTCGACGAGAGCGTGCGCTTTGGCCGCCCTGTGATGGAAGGCACACGAGTCCCGGTCGAACTGGTCGTCGGGAGGTTAGCCGGCGGCATGAGCACCGACGAGATCTGCAGGCTTCGACGCCACTGACGTCCGTGACGTCGGGCTACGCGTTCGACTGGGAAAAAGGACTCTTCCGGGGCTGCCAGTCCTTGCCCGTTGTCAGAGCGGGATCCGATATCAACCGACGACACCCGCTTTCTTCCTGCGCCCGGTCGCCCTACACTGCAGGCATGGAATTCGTCGACACCCACTGTCACCTCTATGAACCACCCCTCGCGGATGACGTCGATGGCGTGCTGGCGCGGGCGGACGAGTCCGGCGTCTCGCGCGTCGTGGTTCCCGCCTATGATCTCGCTTCCTGGGAGAAAGTCATGGTCATGAAGGAGCATCCAGGGGTTCATGCCGCGCTCGGGCTGCACCCGTGGGTTGCCGGCGAACCGCTCGACTCGGCACGGCTGCGCGACGCTCTGCGCGAGTGCGGTGCCGTGGCGGTCGGCGAGATCGGCCTCGATGCCAAGATCGAAAGCCCGTCGATGGAGACGCAGCGTCGCCTCCTTCGCATGCAGCTCGGCGTGGCGTGCGAGCTGGACCTGCCTGTCCTCCTCCACTGCCGGAACGCTTTCGACGAACTGATCGTGGAACTCCGGGAGTTTGCGCCGGAGCTCCGCGGGGTCATCCACGCCTATGCCAAGGAGCCGATGCTGGCACAGCGCTTCCTCGACCTTGGGATGCACCTTGCCTTCGGCGGAGCGGTGACCCGGCCGGGAAGCAAGGCCGGCCGCTCCGTGGAGATGGTGCCCGAAACAAGGCTGCTCCTGGAAACCGATGCGCCATTCATCGGCCTCCACGAGGTCCCGCCGGAGCAAGTGGAGCCGCGGCACGTCCGTGAGATTGCGGGGACTGTGGCCACGATCCGGGGTACTACGGTCGAGGCGATCGGACGCGCGACCACCGCCAATGCCCGGTCGTTGCTGCGGATCTGACCCGCACTCGCCTCGCCGGTCACGAGCGGCCGACCGTTTCCTGTCTGAACGCTCGCCCGTCGGCACAGCCGGAGGAGCCCCCGCGGCTCACGCGGCCTCTTTCGCCACCGGCAGATCCTTCCCCTTCCAGGCGAACCACGCCGTCCCGAGGACACCAAACGCAAACGCGGCGATGAAGTTGATCGCCGGACTGCGCTGCCAGAGGAGCGCGCCGCCAAACGCCGCCAGCGACACGATGACATCGCGGATAAGGTAGTACAGACCGAACATCCCCGCTTTGCGGTCTTCGGGAGAGAGATCCATGATCAGCGCCTTGCGCGTCGGCTCGCCGAACTCCTTCAACCCGCGGATCACAAACGCGCCCACCAACGGCCAGAACGATCGGCTGAACCAGAGCACCACCGGGAAGAGAGTGAAGAAACCGAAGGTGACGATCACGAACGGCTTCTTGCCTGTCTTGTCCGCGTAGTAAGCCACCGGGATGTAACAGAGCACGGCCGTGGCCATCTCGATGGAGGTAAGGACGCCGAACTGGAACGCAGTCACCGGGTGACCGCCGATGCCCGGCGTGCCCAGACTCTTCATCGCCCAGATGACCACGAAAGCAAACGGGATCTGTTCGCAGAAACGCACCAGGATGTCGCTGACGAGGAGACCGCGCAAGTCGGGGCTCATCTCTTTCCAGAGGCGAAACGGGTTGCGTTCGGCGGAGCGCTTCCGATCGTCCCGCGCCGGCCGGGCGTCGGTGATCATCCGCTCCTGCGCCAGGGTAGCGATGATTGCCATGACCAGCGCCACCACAAACGCCAACCTCACGCCGGTGGTCTCGCCCCACGCCACGATCAAGGCGCCGCCCATGAGCGGTCCCAGTGACATCGGTACCCGCTTGATCAACGAGTGCATCGAGACGCCCATGGTCCGCTTGTTCCTGGGCATCACGTTGTTAACGAGCTGCATGGTGGCGGGGAGCGATATGGCGGTCCACGAAAGGAAGAGTACGGCTCCGAGGATCACCGCATACCACTTCGCCACGAGAATGACGATGAGGTACCCGACCATGGCCATCAGGTTGAAGCATAGCAGCGCACGTTTGGTGCCGTAACGATCGGCGAGATAGCCCCCGGGAAACGAATAAAGCGCAGAGAGCAAGTTGTCGAGACTGTTCAGAAGCCCCACGCCGAGGATCCCGCCCCCCAGCGCCAACATGTAGATCGGCAGAAACCGCTCGGCCATCTTCTCGCCCAGGCCGACAAGAATCACCATTCCCATCAGCCCGCCGATACTGCGGTTGATGCCAAGGAAGCCGACCGCCTTCCGGACGGCGGCTCCCGGCGAGGTGACCCCGGGGCTGCCAGGAGGTGGCAAACGGCGAGCGGACGCCAAGTCCGCAGGCGCGCCGATGGCCGGACTTTTTTCGCCTGGCGCGTTGGGGGCCGAACCTCTTTCGCCTGACGCGCCGGTGGCCGAAGTGGGTCTTCTCGGCTGATCGCTCACGACTGGGAGGCGCCCCCTACTTCGTCTTCGCCACCTGGATCCGACACCAGGCATAGAGCGCGTCATAGACCTCGAACTGCACGGCGAGGTTTTCCTCGTCGTCGGGATAGCGGAGGCTGAACCCGGTGGCGATCGCCTCGAGCCCGGCCGCAATCGGCTCGTTCTCCATCTTGCCGGTGTCGGCGGCGCGGACGATGTCCGCCAAGCGGAGGAGCGCCGGATCCTTCAGCTCGTATTTCGCGATGATGGCGTCGAACGAGCAGCGGTCCCCCTGGTGCCCCAACTCGGCGCCTGCGACATCAAAGGGGGTCGCGTCCTCTTCCGCGGCGACGCGATCGACAAGATTTCGCGCCACGAGGAGAAACTCCGCGTCGGAATCGACAAAACGCTGAAGCAGCCAGGGACAGGCGACGCGATCGACATGGACGTGGGCACGGGTTACCCAGCGCATCGAAACATCCTTCCTTGCGGCAGAGACGCCGCGGGGATCGTGGCTGGAACCGCCCGTCCCCGGTGTGGAGGCGGGCCTGCGAAGAACCGATCACATTCCCACTTCTTCGTGGGCTCCCCTCAGCGCCTCTTCCTATCGTGGGTTTCCATCAGCCCCCTTTCTTTTCGTACGTCCCAATCAGTTCCGCCCGCGCGAGAATGTGTCCCTCCATGGCCTTCAGTAGACGGACCTTGTTCGGGCTCTCGAGGTCGGGCAGCAGAGCGTCCAGCGCATACAACTTGAAGAAATAGCGGTGGCGCCCGATCGGCGGACACGGGCCGCCCCAGGCGCCGCGTTTGTAATCGCTCGTCCCTTCGAGGGTGGCGGCGGGCAGATCCTTGGTGGCGATCCCCTCGGCAAGACCGTGGGCACCGGGCGGCAGGTTGTACAGCACCCAGTGGACCCAGGTCATTTTCGGCGCCTTCGGGTCCGGCGCGTCGGGATCGTCGACGATGAGGGCGAGACTCTTCGTCCCGACGGGCACGTTCTTCCACGCCAGGGCGGGAGACGTGTTCGGCCCCTCGCAGGTGTGCTTGGACGGAATTTCACCCTCGTGGGTGAAGTTCGGCGAGCTGATGGTGAAGCTCACGATGGCGGCCTCCTTCTTCGCCGGCTTCGCGGGCCCTGGGGCCGAGGTGACCTCGGTCACACAGACGGACGCAAGCCCGGCGAGCGCAATGATGGCGGCCGGCAAGACCGCCGAGATCCGACGCTTCATGGCAGGGACCCTCCTCTGCATGCGGCCGGGGCGCCGGGTCTCGGCGCGGCGCCTCGGGCCCAGGTCCGCGGGCGCAAAGATACCCCACCGGTTGCCCCGATACCAGCGGGCGACTCCGGCCGAAGCCATTCCAGGCAAACCGAGAACACCCCCACAGATGCCCTGACAGCCGTGGGGGAACCCGAGGGATTGTGGTTGCCGGAGGCACCGGGCACCATGTCCCATCGAGCAAAGGGCACCCGGTCGTGGGAATCCCGGAGGGAGGAACGATGACTATGCTCAGGATCGGCCGCCCCTACCGCTCCAACCGAAACCCATCCAGGTAAACCGAGAACGGCATCGGCGGATCGACCGCGAAGAGCGTCAGACCGCGAATGTGGGTCATGTCCATCAGACGCGTCGTGGGCGCGCGCCGCACGTCATCGAGGGCGATCGAAATCCGGTTGGAACCTGGTTGGATGACCAGCGTCCGGTTGAAGCGGTCCCCGTACGCGTTGTTGTGACGGGAATCGTTGATCCTGAGCACGAGACCGACAGGCGCCGGTTCCTCTGAGTACACCTGAAACACCAGGCGCTCGTAGCCCGTCCAATCCGGATGAGGTTCCAGGATGGACATGCCGGGGTACCGCGCCGGGAGGAAGGTGAGGCGCCGGACCAAGTTCGAGAGCTCTCGACCCCAACCGGCCGGTGGTTCGCCGTTCGTGAGGACCGCGTCTTGGACCCCGACCAATGTGGTTTGCCAACGGTCGTCGAACTCGCAAATCCGGGGAAAGATTGCGTCCCTCCGCAAATAGGCAATCGCCACGGTGGTGACACGCAGAAAGGCGACTGCCAGCAGGATCATCGCGACGAAAGCCAGGATCACCCGGAGCGAGCACTCCTGAGCGCGAGGCAGGCGCCCGTGAGTGGGGTGCGGGTCTGCCCGCCGGTCAAACCCAAACGCGAGAAGGAGAATGGCAGAGCCGCCAAGAACATCGCGGATGAAGTCCCAGAGCTCGGCATGTCGAGAGCCGAGGCCCTGTAGGATCTCGGTCAGCCCGCCGAACGCGACGGTAACACCAAGCGCCAGAACGTAGTTTCGGATCCGACGCGGTCCCGTCTGCCCAGCCCTCGGGTTTTCCCAGGCAGAGGCCGCCCGAAGGACCATGAGCGCGAACAGGCCAAATAGCGGCGCATGACCGGCGTCGAACACCGCGGACCAGAGCATGCCCCAATCCGGCGTGTTCGCCAGGAGTACGAACGCCATCACGCCGGCTGCGATACCGAGAGAGAGGGCAGTGTGCACCGTACGCCGTTCGATCATGAGCCGTCTCTTCGTTTGTCGATGCCGCAATCAAGCCGGAATGAAGAACTGGCCTGCCCGCCGGGAGTGGGTAGGGAATCTAGGCTACGGTTCTACGGTGCGGCAAGCGGGGAATTTGAGATACGGCTGTACAATGCGGCAAGCAGGGAATTCGAGATACGGCCGTACGGTGTGGCGAGTCACGTGGATGGGGTCGTGGAACAGACAGGCGAGAGATCTTGCCGTGCAGATCAAGGAAGGGCCGGGCTCACGGCCTGCGATAGAGAGACGTCAAGGCTCTCGGCGGTGACGACAATCGCGCGAGCACGCAGCCGGGTGACAGCAGCATCGGCTTCCCTCGCTGTCGGGGAGTCGAGAACCTGCACCCGCCAGCTACCTTCGGTGCTGGACACGGGCCGGGCACCCGGAAATCCCTCGCGACGGATCAGCGCCACCTCCGGTCCGGCGGCGGCAGCCGACCGGTAGCGCCCACCGAAGACGCCGTATCTCGGCGCAACCGTGGTTAGCGGTTTGGCCGCCGGAGCAGTCAAGAGATCGGGTACCAGAGATCTCTCGAGAGCGGACGCGTTTGCCGTGACGACGATCGGCGTCGTGGGTTCCGGTCGATCCAACGCCGTCGTCGTCCGTTCGGTCATCGCCGCCCGGGGCAGCGCCGACGGAGTATCGATACGGATCGTGTGGGAGGCACTCCGAGCGCCACGGAGATTCATGCGCAGCCCGACGATGTGGGTCACACCGAGTGCCTCTTCCTGGCGGAAAGCATAGGAAACGGCAAGTGATCCCCGGTACACCGTAGCGCCGGCCGACCATCCGAGCGGCGGTTCGCCCTCGTCACTCCCTCGCATGAGCAGGCCGCCCAGGAGTTCGAGGGAAGCAGCGGGGCGCATGATCACGCCGAGTGCTCCGTGCGTGGTCCCGGAAATCGCCCTCTCGATCGAAGCTGCCAGGAGCACCTTCTCCCCTGCCATTTCCTGCTCTAGCCCGGCGCGCCAGCAAGTTGGCAGCGCATAGGCACCATGCGGTCCTTTCATCGGTGCCCCGGCGTCCGTCAGCGCGAGGCCAAGCGTTCGGCCGGCGTCGCGCGCCTGGATCCCGAAGGAGAAGCCGGTTCCGGTGAGCGGTTCGGTTCCGTCCTCCAGGCGAAAGACCCTGGTTCCGGCACCGACGCCGATCCCATGGCCGATGGGTAGAGCCGCGTGCACGGCGGCGCTCCATTCCGAGGCCCGAAACGGCGTCGTGGAGTTTCCATCGACATCATAGCCAGGGAGTTCCGGAGTGCGCAGAATCGCGGCATCGAAGGCCATCACGATCCCATGCCCGATGGGCCGGCCGGCGCCGGCCCACTCGCGAGCCAGGCCGCCCGCCCACTGCAGGTGCGTGCAGGCAGCAGCCCCACCGGAAAGCGAGCCAATGGCCGCCGGATTTCCGAGGGAAGCGGCCAGGCCGGGACCGGTCGCGGAACGAGCGCCCCGCATCGCCTGCCACTCGGGATCGGGAGCGAGGAGATGCGAGGTGAAAGCGGCGGGGTTGCCGGCGTGGGCGCTCGTCGGCGTCACCGGGATGGCCAAGAGAGCCAGGAGAGCCGGCAAGGCCAGAAGCCCGATCGCCACCAGGGATCGCCTGCCCCTCCCCAGGCGGCCTGGGCTGAGAGCGAAGCCGACCCTGGGGACCCCCCGGTCCAGCACTGGGATGGCGGTGATGTGTCGCATGGCGATGGGTGGCTCCAGATTCGTGCCCATCGCGAGTTCGAAAACGCTCTAGTGCGAGGTCTCTCTAAGTCTTTTCATCGTGGACGGATGTGAGGCTGGTTTGGCCAAGCCACAAATCGTTCCCAAGTCCAGTCGAGCCGAGAAAGTTGCGGAATGCCCTTGCTGGCTTGCAGTATGTGGGAAATTCGATGAAATGCTGTCGGAGGAAAGAGTGAGTACAGTCAGTCTCGGGTTTGGTGGCACGAGGCCAGTCAGTAACAGGGCATCAACGCTTGGATATCCCCGCGGCCAGGATCCAGGCTTTGTGGACCAGGCCTGCGGCCTCCGAGATTTCGGCGCGATCCGTGGCGTCCCGGGAGGCCTTCAACAGTGCCTGAATGGTTCGCAGCGTCTCTTCTCCCGCGGGAGAGAGGAGCCCGGTGTCGACCGATTCCACCACGGCGCGGATCTGCTCCAGTTCACGCTGCATCGTATCTCTCAGCCGCGCCTTCTCCTCCGGAGGAAGATCCACGGAGATCACGGGATCCACCGAAGGATCGCCGGGAGTTAGTTCCGCCGGCGCCGGTAGAGAATCGCTGGGTGCCGGCACCACGATTTTCTCGATCTGCCTCCGTTTGACCGGTTTGTCCCCGGCCGGCGCCACGGGTACCGGCACCGTGGGACTCGGTGTCAGTACTGCGGATGTGTCGGCGGGAGCGTTCGCCAGCGGCGCCGTGGGCGCGGCCCGCTTCCAGGGTGGGAAATGCGCACACCCGGCCCCGCCGGCCGCGCAGGCGAACCAGGCGCAGAGCACGAAAATCACAGCCCGGCCGCGCGGGTGACGAATCCTCATGTCCGGGACTCAAGTCCGGATGGGACCCGCAGGGGGATATCGAGGGTGACCTCCGTCCCGCTCCCGACCGTCGAGTTGATGGTGACGTTTCCTCCGTGCATCTCGGCCGACTGACGGACTAGGGCGAGACCGATTCCGCTTCCGTCGCGACGCGTGGTGAAGTCTGTATCGAAGACCCGCTTCAGGATTTCGGGGGCGATCCCGGGACCGTCGTCGGCAACGGTAATCTGAGCCCGGTCGCCGACCCGAGCGGTTCGGACCGTGATCCGCCCTTCTCGCCCCGAGAGCGCCTCCAGCGAATTGCAGACGAGATTTCGGACCGCCTGACCCAGCACACCGGGATCAGCGAGAGTCTCGGGCAACAACGGATCCTGTTCAAGCAGAAGCTCCACTCCGGCGAGGGTCGCCGATGTTCGCTGCTCCGCACAGAGGTCGCCCACCATCTCGTTGATCCCCAATGACACCGGCGACAAGGGTTGCACCTTGGCCACCGCCAGGTAGCCGATTGTTGCCTGTTTTATTTTTCGGACCGCGTGGGTCGCGTCATCGACCAGGTGCTGCACATCCTCCGGAGGCAGCGTGTCCGCCTTCTGCAGCGCCTCGAGGTCGATCAGAACCGTCTGGAGCTGGTGCTTAATCTGGTGAACGACGCCTCTAGCGGCCTCCCCCAGGCTCGCAAGCACGCGCGACTGATCGAACTGGGCGCCGAGGAGATTCAACCCCCGGGCCATGCGGGCGAACTCGTCACGGCCCGACTCGGGAAGCCGTTCCGTGAAGCGACCCGCGCGGATGGCATCGATCCCGGCTTCGAGAATCCGGACCCGGCCGGTGGCCAGATGGGTCAGGAGGATTCCCGCCAGCATCGCCAGGGAAACCACGATCCCAGCGGTCATCCCCCCCCGCGAGGCGGCATCGCGGACCGCCTCCCAGAGGAAAGACCCGGCGATGGCCACGCGGATCGTCGCGTAGAGCTGATCTCCCCGCAGGAGGGCGGTCTCTTTCTGGTAGGTCTGGGGCGTGCGCGACAGGCTCCAGAGCATCCGCACGGACTGCGGAAACGTCCGGATATCCGGGAGGGGGGGAAGCTGTGGCGGTACGGTGCCGATCAGATCCGGCTGGGTATGGGCGATCGCCACACCGGTGGGGTCGAGTACGGCGACGTACAGGATCGAAGGCGCCCGGGCCAGTCCATCCATGAGCGCCTCGTGGATGCGGGCGCTGTCGCTGAAGGCCTGGGATGAATCGCTCGGGCTTCCGGCCGCCCGTCGTGTCAGTTCGCGCTGCACGCTCCCCGCGACCAGCCCGGTCTCCACGACCGCGTGTGAGGCGGCCAGGCGCACCGCGCTGACGAGCTCGAGTAGTCCGGAGACCGTGACGAGCACGATGGCCAACAGGAGGACCGCAAGCACGGGCCGGGTGAGCCAGGAAAAACGCATGGTAATCCGCCGATGAGGCTTCTCAGCCGAACCGCTCTTGGGCCGATCCGAGGACTCCGCTGGAACCAACCGGTCCTACGTATCCCAGCCGGCCCGTCTCCTCCTGCTCGTACCCGCGCAGGCGCGCGTACAGGGTCGACAAGCTCAAGTCGAGAATCCTCGCCGCCGCCGGCTTGTCGCCGTCGCAGGCCCGGAGTGTCGCCAGGATGAGCGCCCTCTCGCCTTCCTCTGCCGATGCGCCGACCGGAATGATCACCATCTGGCCGTCTCCCGCAGGTGCCACGGCGATTCTCTGCCGCAGGCCGAAGGGAAGATTCTCCGGCTGAATCTCTCCCCCCGAGCAGAGGATGACCGCGCGGTGGATGGCGTTGCGCAGCTCTCGGACATTGCCCGGCCACGTCTGCCCACGCAGTACGTCGAGCGCCGCCTCCGAAAAACCGGCGATGGGTGCCCGGCTTTCTCCGCGAAATCGCTCCAGGAAATGCTCGGCCAGGGTGGGAATGTCCTCAACCCGTTCCCGTAGCGGCGGGACATGCAGCGGGAAGACGTTGAGCCGGTAGTAAAGGTCGGGACGCAACTTGCCCTGCTCCAGCATCTGCCCGATATCAGCGTTGGTCGCGGCCACGACCCGCACGTCGACAGTCACCTCGCGGTTTCCGCCGACCCGCCGGACCTTGCCGTCTTCCAGCACGCGATGCAGCTTGCTCTGCAGGTCCGCCGGCATCTCCCCGATCTCATCGAGAAAGAGAGTGCCACCATTCGCCTGTTCGAAGCATCCGGCGCGGGCTAGGGTTGCCCCGGTGAATGCACCTCTCTCGTGACCCAGGATTTCGCTCTCCAGGAGTGTCGTGGGGATCGCCGCGCAATTGATGGCCACGAAGGGGCGGGCGGTGCGCGGGCTGAGTCGATGCAACGTCCGTGCCACCAAGTCCTTGCCAGTCCCACTCTCGCCTGTAATCAGGACGGCGGCGCTACTCGGGGCAACCTGGTCGATCAACCGGTAGAGCTCGAGCATGCAGGGGGAGCGGCCGACAAGCTCCTGGAGCCGCCCGGTCTTCATAGCTTCCCGGCGAAGTTCGAGAACCTCCCGGCGCAACGCGGTCCGCTCGAGGCCCTTCTCGACGACCACTCTCAGCAGACTCGTCTCGACCGGCTTCTCGAGATAGTGGAAGACACCGTGGCGCATCGCCTCCACCGCACTGGGGATCGAGCCCGTTCCCGTGAGAACGACCATGGTGGCTTCCACGCCGCTCTCCTGCAGGTCACCCACGAGTTCCAGGCCGCTCCTGCCGGGGAGGTCGAGGTCCATGATGATGAGATCGGGCAAGGAGGCGATGGCCTGCTGGAGCGCGCGCTCCGCGTCGGGAGCCGTGTCCACGGCGTGCCCGAACTCGGTGAGAATCATCTGATATTTCCGGCATAACGACTCATCATCGTCAACCACTAGGATGCTGTGTCGATGCTCCATGACCGCCTCGTCCATCCCGCGGGTGTTTCCGCCTCCGGTCCTCCCGGCGACACTTCGCCCACGCGCCATCATACTCCAGCTTGAGCCTACCGCTCCAACTCAAACCCATCCAAACAGACAGGGAGGGCCGTGCGTGGATCGACGGCGAAGAGCGTCAGGCGCGAACGTGGGCCATGTCCATCGGACGCGTCCCGGGCGCATGCCTCGCATCCTCGAGGGAAATGGAGATCCGATTGGGACCCGGCCGGATGACCCACCCGCACCCGGTTGAAACGGAATCGGTACCACTTCGACCATCACCTGAGATTCGGAGTAGTGCCCATGCCGCCGCAACCGTCGGCTCCGCGAGCCATGAAACGGTGTTTCTTGATAGGGAACGAAGACGAATGGCTTTGGACATCGTCGGCATGGCCGTGAATCCGAGATCTGTGGCGGTTTGACCGTGAGCGAGGGCCGGGTGAAGGTTGGAGATTGCCTCGGCGGAATGCTGAAGCAGTTGCCGGCACGTGGCGTAGCGGGAAACTCGAATGCGAGCGAGTCTTCGGACACGGCGGGATGAAACCGCCAGATTCGACGGTCCCTACTTCTCTTGAACGTGAGATCCCTCCCCGATGCACGATTCCGTTGTCTGGCGACAGCCGACTCGTGCATCAGAGAGGGACCCCTACCTCTCAATTGCGGACAAGAACCGTTTAGCTGTTCTTCCGCTTCCGGGCAAATAGGGCTCCGGCCCCAAGGACAACTCCGAGCAACAACATCGATGCGGGCTCCGGAACCTCCGGGGTCACCTGCTCCAGGGTGCCGATGGTGAAGTCGTCGAACGCGAAGTAGTCCACGCCCGGCGCGGTATTCCCGAACTCGATCCTGGTGTAGGCAATTTCGGTGTCGTAGAAGCCGTAGTAGAGGACGCTGCCTCCTTCGATGTTGGTGGAGTTCGGAATGGTGTAACTGTGAGTGACACCATCCGTCGCCGTCAACGTCAATTGGCCGTTAAAGTCTCCAATGTCGACACCGTAGAATCCAAATGCCGAAATCGCGGTTGAGAAATCAATGGAGAAGAGGTCCGATGACTCCCAGTACTTTGTGCCCGAGGTGGCGTAGCGGCCGAAATTGTTGGTGGTCCCGGCGGGAACGTAGGCGACCGAACCGTTGCCACCGAGGGTCGCGGTTCCGGCTCCCGGGAAGCTGATACCGAGCGGACCACCCGTACCGGCCACGTAGGACTCAAACGATTCTGTCCCTACGCCGGTCAGATTCGAGAGAAACGAAGTCTGAGCTGCGTCCGCCAACGGATGGTTGAGCTGCGGCGTATACTCGCCCAACCCAAGGTCCTGACCGAAAAACTCCACGAATACCGCGTGCGACGTTGCCGGAAACGCGGCAAGAGCTACCAAGAGAGCCAAGACTGCTGCGATTTTCCTCATCGAACGATCCTCCACTTGACACAAGTTGCATGACCCACGAGACCCACTCGTTCTGCGCCACAGGTTTTGTGCCAAGCCACGAACGGGAAAAACTGCAGTCCAGGTAACAGCTTCAGATGCAACACACTAACTTGGCTCTGGGACTCGATTCCTTGGATCGGTGCAAGATGCCTACCTCAACAAGTGTCGCCCGTGGTGACATCTCGTTCGGCTGCGGCCCGCCTGGGTACGTGGGAACTCGTTTCTTCTCAACGAACGGCGCCCGGGAGGTGGCAGGAAGAGACTGTCAGATCGACTGACAACGGGTATCGCTCCACCGTGACAATGCGGTCCAGGTTCTATGGAGATCTCGTACTCTCCGGCAACGCTGCGATTGCCTCTCGCTCACCGACATGCTCAAAGATGAGGCCGGGGAGTTCTTCATCTTGGATTGGCTGCGAAGCCGCAACACCTTAGAATCCCTCGGCGTCTGCAAGTCGGTTTTCAGTCCAAACTTCATCTCCACGGGTTCCTTCTTATGCTACTGTACCCACAGCGTGGTGGAACTCGGAGTGAGTCTGCCCGGGAGATACCCATGAGAAAGCTCTCCATCAGCTTGGCTGCACCCGCCATCTTGACACTAACTGTTTGTGTTGTATTCGCTTCCGTCGCATCCGAGCTTGTCAAGGATTGGGCCCGGGACACCAACTACAACCACGGGTTCCTGATCCCTTTGGTGTCGGCATACTTTCTCTGGCAGAAGAAGTCCGTTTTGACGAGCACCCGGAGTTCGCCCTCTTTCTGGGGTCTGGCCGGATTGGTTGGCGGGTTGAGCCTCTTCGTCATCGGCACCGCCGCCGCCGAGGTGTTTACCCAGCGGGTCGGCCTTCTGGTGCTGTGCGCTTCCCTGGTCTGCTTTCTTTGGGGCTGGCGCCACCTGCGGCTGGTGGCCTTCCCTATCGTATTTCTCCTCCTGGCGATACCGCTGCCGTACGTGATCTACTATGGCCTTACCATGCCGCTGCAGGCGCTGGCGGCGAAGATCGCGGTGGGCGGGCTGAGAGTGATCGGTGTTCCGGCCGTGGTCCAAGGGAACATCATCCATCTCGCGGGGGGAGTCAGTCTGGAAGTGGCGGAGGCTTGTAGCGGCATCCGGTCGCTCTATGCCTTTCTGGCGGCCGGCGCGCTCATGGCCTACTCCCTCCCTGTCGCCTGGTGGGGACGGCTCCTGGTGTTCGCGACCGCCATTCCATTGACCATCGCCGGCAACGCGTTTCGGGTTTTTGGAAGCGGCGTGGCGGCATCGTTCTTCGGGATGGAGGCGATCCGAGGCACCATTCACGAGATGTTCGGCCTGGTGGTTTTCATCGTCACCCTCAGCTTGTTCTACGCGGTGAAGAAAGTAGTCCAATCGATATGGTTGCACGGTACATCACAGCCATCGTCCTCATCGGCCTCGCCGGCATGTACGCCGCCCAGCTCCGGCACGGGGCCGCGACCGTAGGGACACTTCCGGTTCTCGATCGTGTGCCGGCCGTGGTCGCGGGTTGGCGTGGCGAGAGTCTATCCACGGACTCGGCGACCGCCGCCGTCCTGGCCGCGGATGTCACTCTCAAGCGGGCGTACACGAGAACTGACGGTACTACGATCGGGGTTTTCGTTGCGTACTTCGCCCAGCAGCAGGTGAACTCGCAGATGCATTCGCCGAGGAACTGCCTGCCGGGGTCGGGCTGGAAGGTGCGGCGGATCGCGAACGAGACCATTCCGCTACCGGTGGGCCCGCAGGTGGTCACGCGCATGCTGGTTGCCCAATCCCGATCGGAGCAGGAGGTTCTCTATTGGTTTCGCACGCGCGGAGGTGATCTTGCGGGCGAGTACGCCGTGAAATGGGACCTCGTCAAGAACTCCCTGGCCCGTCGGCCGACCGACGCGGTCATCATTCGGTTCGATGGTGCGCTGTCCGACTCCACGGCTGCCCGTGAGCTGATGGCCCTTCTGGTCCCGGAGATGCACACCGTGCTGGGCGAGGTCGGTCTCTGAGGCGGGCGCCGGAGCGACTCATGAAGCCGTCATCTCGTCCGGGTCCACCCAGCCTCGCGGCCTTCTCCGTCGACGTGGAGGACTACTTCCAGGTCGAGGCGCTGCGGCCCCTGTGTCCACGTGAGACCTGGGACACGTTTGAAGATCGCACCCAGGCCAATACGGAGCGAATCCTTGACCTGCTCTCGGATCTCGACGCAAAGGGGACCTTTTTTGTCCTCGGTTGTGTGGCGAAGAAACACCCCGCGCTCGTGAAGACTATTCGTGATGCGGGACATGAGATCGCTTCGCATGGGTACAGCCACGAGATGATCTACAACCAGACGGCTGCGGAATTCCGTGAGGATGTTCGGTCTGCCAAGATACTGCTACAGGATCTCAGTGGGCAGGCGGTCATCGGCTACCGAGCGCCATCCTACACCATCGTCCAGAGAACGCTTTGGGCGCTGCCGATCCTGGCGGAAGAAGGATACCGTTACGACTCGAGCATCTTCCCGATTTCACGCCGCCGCTATGGAATGCCCAAGGCCTCTAGATGGCCCCATCGCATCGAGTTAGGGGCGACGGGGTCGATCGCGGAGTTCCCGCTTCCGACCGTCAGAATCGGGCCGGTGAACCTTCCGGCCACGGGTGGCGCCTATCTCCGGCTCCTCCCGGAAGGATTTCAACGGTGGGCGATCGCCCGCATGGTGCGACGGGCAGAGCCGTTTGTGGTCAGTGTGCACCCATGGGAGCTCGATCCCGGGCAGCCCCGGCTCCCTGTCGGCAGGCGGACCATGTGGACTCACTACCACAACCTCGGGACGGCCGAGCGCCGATTGAGAGACTTGTTGTCTCGGGCCAAGTTCCGCCCGCAGCGCGATGTTCTGGAGTCCCTCGGGTTGTTATGACTCGAATTGTCGCCCTGTGCTGACAGAAAAGAGAGATTCGATCTCAGAAGTCGGGAATCGCGTCCCTAGTTCGCCCCGGAAAGATCCCGTTTTGTGGCCGATTTTCCTTAGAGACGGGAGTCTACGTTCGTGTTAATGTTATCTTGTTGGTTCGCCGAGTGAGTTAAGCATCTGAGTCACAGGCAGTCGTGCCGTTTGGCCCAGCAACTCCTCAATCGCTGGTCGTGGGTGTTCCGGGAGGAGCCGGGGTTTTTGTCAACTTCGTTGGAACTGTCGGTTTGCACAACAGTAGATTGAAGGAGAGTCCGACACAGTGCAAGTAGGTCAATCCGTCAAGGTGGCAGGCTGGGCATGGCGTGGTGCCTTCTCGATGATGCTTCGCCCGATCACGTGGGTTCCGTTCCTGCTCGTTACCGCTGTCCAGTTCGCGGTCCTCGCGATCCTGGTCTTCTTTGACAAGCCTCTGATCCTGCCCTTTGGCTTGCCCCTTGTCCAACGACTCGCGGGGGAGGCGGCCACGCACTACCCGGTGTTCTACTATGCGCTCCCCACCCTGTTCTCGCGGGCCAACCTGGTCATCGGGGCGCTCGTCGCCTCCATCGCCGGTGGGACCGCGACCCTATTATTCGCTCGATTCTGGGGGATGGGAAACTCGGACGGGGCCTGGCGCCGGGGCTTTCGCGCGGCGCCCACGCTGATCCCGCTGACGCTCCTCGTGATAGGGATTCTCTACGGGATCGGCGCCTTGGTCCGCCTGGTGCCTCGGGATCTGATGCTGACCAACGCCGCCGTGCGCTGGGGTACCCGGGGGGGGATGCTCGCCGTCTTCATCATCGTGCAAAGCCTGTTCGGCTACACTACGGCGTGGGTGGTCCTGATGGGGCACAGGTTTCTCCCGGCGCTGCGTGATTCGTTCAAGGTTACCGGGATCACGCTCTTGCCGACTTTGCTCGTGGTGGCGTTGCCGACAGCGCTTCTGTTCCCGATCTCCTATGCCACGAGCCGGATTGACCTGATCGCTCAGAAACTGCGGCCGGAAACGACCCTAGCGCTGGTCTCGGTCCAAATCGTGATGGAATTGTTCTGCACCTTCATCCTCGTCGGCGCCCTGACGCGACTGTTTGTCTGGAGAATGGAGGTCGGCCGATGAGGCGCGCGCTGAGTTTGGCTGGACTGGGTTTGCTCGGGCTGGGCCTCTGCGTGCTTCTGGCGTCTTGCAGCCGTGACCAGGATGCTGGGCGGCGCTACCGAGCGGAGCGGGAGCTTTGGCAGGCGGATTTCCAGCAGCGGGAGCTTTCGGTGCGTCCGCGGGACGTGAAGAAAGAGCAGTGGCTGGCGCTGGCCAACCGGTACGAGGGGATCGCGGATCGTCACGGGAAGGGGCTGGGTGCGGCGTCCTCCAACAGCCGGAGTCGACAGGGCCTGCAGGCCGTGGCGGCGCGGGCCTTGTTCTCCGCAGCGCAGTTGTACGGCGCGAACGGGGACTCGACGCGGGTGGACCAGATTTTCGGCCGTATGGCCGGCGAGTTTTCCGGATTGCCCGCGGTCGCGGCCGAGGTTGCCCTGGCCAAAGGAAGGATTACTGAAAGTCGCGGGCAGTTCGGCCAGGCAGCCGATCTGTATCAGTCGGTCGTGGACCGTGTGCAGCCGGACCCGGAAAGCGCGGGGGTGGCCGGGGCGGTCGTCGACCTGCCCTTGCTCATCGCCAGGCTGCGGACGCGGGCGGCCGGCTCGACTCCCGCCGCGGGGGGGAGATCCTACTTCGATGAAGCCCGCGGATGGTATGAACGCGTCGTGCGTGACAACGCGGGTAGCCGAATCCAGTTCACGGCGCAAGGGCACCTGGCCGACATCGCCGTCGACCTCGGCGATTGGCCGCGGGCGTTGAGCGCGCTACAAGCACTGGAAGATCAACTCAAGGCGATCCCTTCCCCGCCGCGGGATCCGGCCGACGTCCGCATGGCACAGGCGGGGATCCAAGCCCGGGCCGCGAAGAACCCAGAACAGGCGCAGGCGACGCTTAACTCCGTCCTGGAGGACTACCCGACGTCCCCCGCCGTGCCCCAGGCGCTGCATGAGTTGGCACTGAATGCTTACGGTCGGAACCAAGTGGGCGAAGCTCTGGGCTACCTCGACCGGCTTACGACCGACTACAAGAGCAGCCCGACCGCGGCTGCGCAAGGTCTCCTCACCCGGGCGCGAATTCTCGAGAGCCGGGATCGCTGGGGAGAGGCGCTGGACGCGTACCGCTCCGTGCCCGCTCAGTATCCGTTGACCGAGCAAGCTCTCCGGGCTCCGCTCGAGATCGCGGCACACTACGATCGGGTGAAGGACCAGGCCGCCACCGCGACCGCCCTTGAGAAGGCCGCGCGCGACTACCGTGATTTCGTGACGAAGTACCCCCCGGGGCAGCAGACGAGCTTTGCGCGGCAGCAGCTAGCCAAGACTCTCGCGCTGCAGAAGAAATACGACGAGGCGATCACGGAGATGGTGTCGTTGGGCCAGGACTTAGCACCGGCCCGGATTAGTGTGGCGCTGCTCACCGGCGCTGCGAGCATGGCCTACCGCGAGTTGGCCGATTCGCTGAAGGCCGCGGACATTCTGGAGCGGATGGGCAAGACGTACGAAGGGTCGCCGGTCGGGCAGTGGGCCTCCACCGAGGCCGCGCGCCTCCGCGGGACAAAGCCGCAATGAGCCTCGCGAAGACCGTCCTGATCCTGGCGCTGCTGACCACGATCCTTCCGGTCGTGGCGGTATTCCTGCGCGGGCGGGCAAGGCGGTTGGTGACCCTGTCTACGGTACTGGCGTCCGCGAGCGTGCTGTTCCTGTTGGGCATCGTGCTCCACCTCGTGCAGGACGGACCCCGGACCGGTCCGGACGTGTGGGTGTATCTGCTCATGGCCTCGGCGGTGCCCCTTCTGCTGGCCGGGTATCTCTTCTCGTTCACCTTTGGGCGTGATCACGCAGGTCAGGCGATTCGGGCGTCGGGGCGGACGGCGTTCCTACTCATCGGTGGCGGTATCGTGTTTTTGGCCCTGCTAAAGCACCCGGGATTCGTTGAAGGTTACGATTGGGCGAGCAGGCCGGGCGTGGCCCGCCTGGGTTCCATCGGCAAGGCGTTCCTGAGTTATCTCTTGGTGGGGATTGTTCTTATCGGCTACAACCTGGAACGAACCTACCGGGTCGCCCTGAGTGACACTCGCCATCGTCTGCGTGTGCCCCTGTTCGGACTTTTCTTTCTCCTCGCGTACCAGGCGTTCATTCTGGCATCCGGGATGCTCTACTCGACCATCGGCATCGGCAAACTGGTGGCGCTCTCCCTTCCGGTCGGCTTCGCCGCGGTCACCGTAGCGTACGGATTTCTTAAGGGGGCGATCACGGATGTGAACGCCCCGGTTTCAAGGAACGTCGTCTACTCATCTTTCACCGCGGTGGCGGCGGGGCTGTTTGTCCTGGCCATAGCCGTCGCGGCCCAGGTGGCGACGGTGACGCACTGGTCGCCGGACGAGATCCTGGTCGTCTCCTTCGGCTTTCTGGCGGTCCTGATCACGGTCCTCTTCCTGTTCTCCACGAGGTTCCAGCGCAGGGTCCGGCGGTACATCGACCGGAACTTCTACGTGAACCGGTATGACTACCGGACGCAGTGGTCGGCCCTGACCGAAGCCTTGAGCATTGCCGTGGATCGCCGATCGTTGCTGGAGCGGGCGGTGATCTTCCTGGGCGAGGTCTTCGCCACGGGCATCGTGACGATCGCTCTGGGGGACCGCCACCACCGTCACATCCGGGTCGTGGTCGGCAAGGGGCTGGACGGGAATCGAGACCTGCGGATAGAAACCGGCTCCGCTCTGTACAACCATCTGTCCGCGGAGCGGAAGGCGCTCTTGCTGGACCGGAAGTCCCACGATTTTACCTACATCCCGATCTACGCCGAAAACGGCGAGTGGCTGGATGCCACGGCCAGCCGTGTCGTGGCGCCGCTTTTCCACGGTGACGAATTGATGGGAACGATCGGCCTGGAGCGGAAGGACGGGGCCGACCCATTCACCTACGAAGATGTCTCGCTCCTGGACAGCATCGCCGGACACCTCGCGGCAGCGCTGCGGTCCGCGGACTTAGCCCGGGAAGTCTCCGAGTCTCGCGAGATGGAGTTGATGTCGCAATGGAGCAGCATGTTGCTCCACGACCTCAAGAACTATCTGCACCCGATGCGGATGGTCGCCACCAACCTGGTGGAGAACAAGGACCATCCGGACATCGCCACGATCTGCGCGCAGGACATCAGCCGCGTGGCCGACCGCATAGAGACGCTTGTGCAGCGACTCTCCGAACTGCGTCAGGATCCGACGCTGGGTGGGGAGGCCCTTTGCCCGAATCAACTGGTTAGGGATGCCCTCGGGGGGTTGCAGGTTGAGACCCGGCCCACCCTGAAGGTCGATCTTGTGCTGGAAGCGACGCAGCCGGTTCGGGGTGACCGCGGGATGCTTCGTCGTGTGGTGGAGAATCTGGTCACGAACGCGGTCGAGGCAATGTCTGGATCGGGGACGCTCAAGATCAGGACACAGGACCTGAGCGCGAACGGTTCCTCCAAGGTCTACCTGTTCGTCGAGGATACCGGCCCCGGGATGACCGACGAGTTCGTGCGCGAGCGGCTCTTCCGTCCCTTTGCGACAACCAAGAAGAAGGGGCTGGGTATCGGGCTGTACCAGTGCCGGTCCATCGTCCACGCCCACGGGGGAGAGCTCCTGGTCCGCAGCCGCCCGGGAGAAGGGTCGGTGTTTCAGGTGGTGCTGGGCGCCGCGAGCAACGGAGGCCTGGATCCAGAGGTCGCGGCCCCACTGGGAGGCGAGTCATGAGCACGTCCGCACTTTCCGGTGTGACGCCGCCCCGCCTGCTGATTGTCGATGACGATCCGTCGATCTTAAGCCAGCTCAGCCTGGCGCTCAGTCGGGACTTCAGCGTCAAGACGGCAAACAACTCCTGGACCGCGTGGGAGCTGATTCGCAAAGAGCATCCCGATCTCATCACGCTGGATCTGGCGTTGGATGACAGCGACCCCGAGTCGGGCTTCGGCCTGCTCGAAAAGTGTCTCGGCTTTGACCCCTACATGAAGGTCGTTCTGATCACCGGGAACGATGAGGATCAGAACGCGCGGCGGGCGATTGAACAAGGGGCGGCCGATTTCTTCGGCAAGCCGGTCGACGTCCAGGATCTGCGTGTCCTGCTGCGCCGCGTCCTCACGCGCGGGCGCCTCGAGCGGCAGAACGCTGAGCTGGTCCGTAACCTCGGCGAGGAGCGCCGGTTGGGCTCGATCCTCGGCCAGAGCCCGGCGATGAAGGCGCTTTTCCGCGATGTCGACAAAGTGGCCCCGGTCGACGTGTCGGTGCTGGTGCTCGGCGAAAGCGGCACCGGCAAAGAGATGGTGGCCAAGGAGATCCGCCGCCTGAGCAAACGGGCGACCAAGCCGTTCGTCAGCATCAACTGTGCGGCCATACCTGAGAACCTGATGGAGGCCGAGCTGTTCGGGCACGAGAAGGGCGCGTTCACCAGCGCGCACGCCGCCCGCGTCGGTCGGCTCGAACTGGCGGACGGCGGCACAGTCTTCCTCGACGAGGTGGGTGAGTTGCCGATCTTGCTCCAGGTCAAGCTGCTGCGCTTCCTCCAGGACCACCAGGTGGAACGGGTGGGCGGGCGCGAGGTCATCGACCTCAACGTCCGGGTGCTCGCGGCCACCAGTCGGAACCTGGAAGATGAGGTAAGAGCGGGTCGGTTCCGCGAGGATCTCTACTACCGGCTCTGCGTCGTCACCCTGAAGCTTCCCCCCCTGCGCGAGCGGGGAGAGGATGTCCTGTTTCTGGCCCAGTACTTCCTGGACCGCTACTCCAACGAGTTCGGCAAGGGGCAGGCGACGCTCATGCCGGGCGCACGACTGGCGATCCAGAACCACAACTGGCCGGGCAATGTTCGTGAAATGGAGAACAAGATCCAGCGTGCGGTGTTGATGGCATCGAGTCGGCACCTGGACGCCCGGGATCTCGGGCTGGAGGACGCTCCCGACTCCGGCCGGCTGCTGTCGCTGCGGGAAGCCCGTGACGAGGCGGAACGACGCACGATCATCGACGTGCTGCGACAGACCGGGGGCAACATTTCGAAAGCCGCGCAGGTGCTTCGGATCTCGCGTCCGAGCCTGCATGAGCTTCTGACCAAGCAGGGAATCAAGGCCCGGGAATACCGGGCGCGGCAACTGCATGCGAGCAACGTGGATCCGGTGGACCGTTAACGGAAAGGGGTACCCCATGCACATGGCTATCGGCACATTCGAGGGCAGGGGGGGCAGCTCGGGGAGCGCACAGCCGCCCCGGTTCGACTTCTCGGCCTGGACGGAACTGCCTCCGCTGCCAGGCGAGGTTCAGGCGGCGGAAGGGGCCGGGGAGGCAGAGCGGGCCGAAGGGGCAGGGCTGCCGGACGTCGGACTTCTGGAACGGGGATTGGCGCTTGCCATGCTTGTTCCGCTGTCGCCGTTCATGGCGTTGGTCGCGCTGGCGATCAAAGTAGATTCACCCGGGGGGCCAGTGCTGTTCCGCCAGGAGCGCGTGGGGCTCGACCGGCGCCGCCGGACTGTCGGTGCCGATGCCGGTGCTAATGCCGGTGCCAACGCCGTTGCCGCCGCCTTCGCGGCAGACCGGCGGCGAACGCACGGGGTCGGTCGACCGTTCGGGATCTACAAGTTTCGGACGATGATCCCGAACGCGGAGGGCCTGACCGGCCCGGTGTGGGCCACGGAGCGAGATCCGCGAATCACCCGCCTGGGACGCCTGCTGCGCAGGCTCCGCGTCGACGAGATCCCGCAGTTCATCAATGTCTTGAAGGGGGAGATGCGGCTCATCGGGCCGCGGCCGGAGCGGCCGCATTTTGTCGATCAGCTCGTGCTCGAGATTCCGGGCTACGCCGAGCGGCAGAAGGTGCCGCCGGGAATTACCGGGTTGGCCCAGGTGAAGCGGCATTATGACGCCAGCGTGCAGGATGTCCGCACGAAGGTGAAGTATGATGTCTATTACGTCAACAACCGCGGACGGCTATTGGACCTCAAGATCATGATCAAGACTATCGATGTTATGTTGTTGGGGAGGGGGGCTAGGTAGCTGCATGGCCTTTTCGCCGGGCAACGCTCTCGGACTTCGACACTACGGGCAGATGGCGTGGAGGCGCAAGTGGATCATCTTGCTCAGCACGCTTGCGGCACTGTGCATTGCGGTGATTACTCTGGCCATCGTCCCAAAGGTTTATGAGTCAAGGGTCACGCTTCAGGTCGAGGACAGCCAGCTCGTCTCTTCCGGGATCGAGAGGGCCATGGGAGGAATCGGCCAGGCTCCCCGGCGCTATGGCAACGATGGGGAGCGAATGGCTCGGATGGTCGGGAGAATCCGAAGCTTTCCGTTCTTGGAGAGAGTAGTCCGACTTCTGAAGATGAACGAGGATCCGGTGATCCGTGCCGAAGCGTACAAGCGCAGGCAGAGGAATCCGGAGGTCAACCAAGATGACATTGCGGTTCGGATTCTCGTCGCGAGTCTGCAATCGCGGATACGATTCGAGGACGCGGGCTCAGGAGTGATGTACCGTGTCATTGTTGCCGACTACAGTCCGCAAAATGCCCAGTCCATCGCCAAATGGATCAGTCAGTTGTTCGTCGATGTCACCAACCAGACAGCTCTCGACCGTATCCGGTCCGCCAATCAGTTCGGTGTGGAACAAGCGCGAATCTACGAGGAGCGACTGCGGCGTTCCGAGGGGGCCCTGGAAGACTACAAGAGATCGCTGATTGACCAAGGCCTGACACGCCGTCTCGTTCGCAGCGAGAACCTCGACCGTGCCCTAGCGTTGGACGGCCGCCTCGCAGACGAGATCGCAGCGGCTCGCCAACGGCTGAAGGCCGCCATGGACAGCCTCGTCTTGGTCGAGAGGAGCCCCGAGGAGTGTGACTTCAGCGGCGATCCGGAGATCAGAGGGCTGGTCGATGATTATGTGTCGTTGCTGAAGGAAGAGATCCGGCAACGACTGGGGAGCGGCGGCGCTTCGGGTGGGCTGGCGGCAGCTCCCGACGTCCAATGGCCTCCTCTTGGTTCGAACGCTATCTGGAGAGTACGGCTGGAGCAAGGAATTCAACTCCAGACGATCCGGCGGTATCCGGAGCTTGCCAGAGAAGCATCGAGCCGAATCGTGCGATTTGTCCTTGCCAAGGCTGATGTGGACGCACAACTCAAGGTCGCTGAAATGCTGGGAGGCGCCATCGCCGACTTTCAGCGGCAGGCAAGGGCGATTCCGCAGGGTGAATCTGAACTGACGCGCCTTGAAGCAGATGTTGCGAGCAATCGCACGCTACTCCAATCGTTTCGCGATCAGCAGGTCGCCAGTGACATCAGCCAAGCTGTGGAGATGACCAACCTGGGCACGAAGATGGCGATCATTGATCCCGCGAGTCTACCTCTCTCACCGAGTAAGCCGAATCGGGTGAGAGTCTTGCTGGCGTCGTTGCTGTTGGGCCCGCTCATCGGGGCAGCCTTGGCGTTCCTAGCGGAGACACTGGATCCCACGCTGCGCACTGTGCAGGACTTTGCGAATGTCTTTCCCGAGCCAACGCTCGGCAGCACGCCACCGCTCTCCCGCATGCCCGGACAACCAAGCTGGTTTCGGCGTCACCGGGTGGCGATCACGTTGATCTCGGTGGCTCTGTTGGGGCTGATGTTTCTTCTGTCCCGTCCGACGGCCGTGCAGCGATTGGCCACTATGGGTCGACCTGTCCAGATGACCAGCCCCGGGAGCCCCCCGAATGCAGATCGCTGACAACCTGAACGGCAACTGGCGCCTGGCCACAGAGGTGCACAAACTCGAGGCCCGGCTGTGGCGGCGGGTACAACGTGATCACCTGAGTGTCATCCTGTTCACCAGCGCGGTTCGTGGCGAAGGGAAGAGCACGACGGTCGCCTATCTCGCAGCGGCGATGGGACTGTATCCCAGCCGGCGAGTGCTGGCTGTGGATCTCGACTTCCGCGTGCCGTCGCTCGGTCGGCATTTCCCGTTGGACGCATCGAAATCCATAGGTGCCGTGCTCCGGGGAGAGTGTAGCCTTGATATCGCGATCCAGAAGACCGAGCTGCCCAACTTGGACCTGATCTGCCCGTTGCCGGAGGGTGAGGACCCGAGTCTATTGATGAAGACACCAGAGCTGCACGAAATCTTTAGACAACTCCGGAGCAGCTACGATCTGATTCTCGTCGATACGCCTGCGCTCCTGCCGGTCGCCGACACGTCCAATCTTCTCTGGGTCGCCGATGGGGTGATTTTCTTGGGCATGGCCGGCAAGACGACGAAACACGAACTGACCAAGGCCCGCGACATTTGTCTTGGCATGGACGCGAACATCATGGGTTTGGTAATCAGCAACGTCGAAGAAACGTCGGGGAGACACGGGCAGTACGGATATGACTACGCTTCCGGCTACGGATATCACCGTGGATACGGCGAGGACAAGACAGCCGAGAAGACCGATGGACCGGCCCAGGGCTGAGGAGCCCATCGACGTTTCCGTAATCCTGCCGGTTCTCAACGAGGAGCGCGACATCGGCCGCTTGCTCGGCCAGCTTCTGGAGCAGGCTCCTCCCCCCGGCGGGTTCGAGATCCTGGTAGCAGATGGCGGATCGACCGATGCCACTCGGGCCATCGTGACTGGTCTCTGCGCTAAGCACCCGACGCTGAAACTGCTCGATAGTCCGGGCCGACGCGCCGCCGCCGGGAGGAACGTGGGTTTCCGAGCCGCACGCGGGCGGTTCGTCCTCTTCGTGGATGGTCACTGCGCGGTACCACGTCAGGATTACCTGATCCGAACGGTCGAGCTGTTCGAGTCGACGGGCACTGACTGTCTCGCTCGTCCGCAGCCACTCGACCATCTGGCCAGGGGAGCCTGGCCCATGGCCATCGCCGCCGCGAGGCACTCGTGGCTGGGGCACAACTATCCATCGGACATCTATGGCGGTCCGCCTGGTTTCACGAACCCGCGCTCGGCGGGCGCGGCCTACCGACGAGCATGCCTAGAGCAGTTGGGGGGATTCGATGAAAGATTCGACACCTGCGAAGATGTCGAGTTCAATCATCGGCTGGCCAAAGCTGGATTTCGTTCCTATCGCCACCCGGATCTGGCTGTGCACTACCGACCCCGTTCCTCCCTGCGCGAGTTGTACCGTCAGATGTTCCGCTACGGAACCGGCCGGGCCCGGTTGTTCCGGACCCACTCCCGCACGGTTCCGTGGCCCCTGGTGCTGTTGACGGCATTCCTCCTGCTGGTGGCGGCGACGTTTGTGGCTTTCGGCAGGGCCGTAGGCATGCTGACGTTGTTGGTTCCGATCGCCGCCTGGCTGGTGCTGGTGGTTGCGGAGAGTCTCCGGGCATCGACCACAGAGACGAAAGCATGGCGGGTAATGATCGCCCTCTTTGTCATATACATCGGACTGACGTTGGGTTTCTGGCTGGGTATGGCCGCTTCATCGTGGAGTCTTCGCAGAGTCGGGACGGGATGCCCATGAGCGGACGACTGGCGAGCGGAAGGTAGGAAGCGATGCTGCGGCTTGTGTTACTGACATGCATCTTCCTGCTGGTGTACGTCTACGTGCTCTACCCGGTGATCTGCGTCGCCCTGGGCAAGGCATTGCGACGGGGGGTGCGTGGTGCGGCGATAACGCCTCGTATCACGATCATCACCTCGGCGCGCAACGAGGAGGCTTGTATCGCGAAGGGCATAGCGAACAAGCTGCAGCTCGACTATTCGACGGATTCGTTTGAGGTCATTGTCGTGTCGGACGGATCTACCGACGGAACAGACGCCGCGATCCAGAGAGCTGCAGACATGGATGGCCGGGTTCGGTATCTTCGCCAGGAACCACGAGCCGGAAAGACCGCGGCTCTGAACGCGGCGGCGGCTGTGGCGAAGGGAGAGATCCTGGTGTTCGCGGACGCCAACTCGCTCTACGCACCCGATGCGCTACGGAAGCTAGCGGAACCGTTCGCCGACCCCGCTGTCGGCTACGTGACGGGGAAGATGGTGTACCTGGCGCCGGACGGATCTATGACCGGCGAGGCGTGTTCCCTGTACATGCGTTACGAGAATTTCCTGAGGCGGCACGAGTCGGCGATCGGGTCGATCGTGGGCGTAAACGGCGGGATCGACGCCATCCGGGCGAGCCTGTATCTCCGCATGCGGCCTGATCAGCAGCCGGACCTGGTTCTTCCTCTCAGCGTGGTTCAGCGGGGTGCAAGGGTGGTCTTCGTGCCGGGCGCCATCGTGTTCGAGGAAAGCCTGAGTAACCCGACGGACGAGTTCGGGATGCGGATTCGGGTGACGTTGAGAGCATGGCATGTGCTGCTGGATCGACTCGGACTGCTGAACCCGCTGCGATACCCTCTCTTTGCCTGGCAGTTGTGGTCGCACAAGTGGTTGCGGTACTTCGCGCCCGTGTTCCAAATGGGAGCCCTGGTGGGCAATGTCGGCATGTTGGGTGAAGGGTTGGTCTGGGATCTTTTGTTCGCCGGTCAGTGTCTGTTCTATCTGGTGGCCGCGTTGGGTGTCGTATGGAAATCCGTTCCCGCTCCCTTGTCGTTCCCCTACTATCTCTGTCTTCTGAACGGTGCCGCGGCGGTCGCGCTGGCGCGCCTCCTGCTCGGGCACAAGCAGGTGACCTGGAGTCCAAGGAGGTGACAGGCATCGCCTGCTGTCGGTCGGGAACCGCGGGTCCGACCTGGCCTGATGGTGCGAGCCTGCTACTCCTGATGGCCGGCGGCATCCGCGGCGGCGTAAGCTTCCACGTAGTCACTCACCATCCGCGCCAGCGTGAAACCCCGTCGTTGCTCTTCTGCCGCGGCCGCGGCGAGCCGGCTCGCGAGATGCGGTTCCGCGGCCAGGCGGGCCAGTGCTCGTGCCAGGCCGGCGACGTCGCCGACATCCACCAGCAGGCCGGTCACGCCGTCACGAAGTACCTCGGCCAGACCGCCTATCCGTGAAGCTACGACCGGAACGCCCAGCGACATTCCTTCCAGTAGGGTGTAGGGCAGACCTTCGTGCAGTGAGGGCATGAGCAGGACATCAAGATGAGCCAGCCAGTCGATGACGTCGCGTTGGAAGCCGTGAAAGCGAACCCGGTCGCCGAGTCCCAGCACTTCTGCAGCGTTGCGAAGGTCGTTTAGCACCGGACCGGTCCCGATAATGTCGAGTCTCAGGCGGTCGGGGATGGAACCGTGGGCCAGAGCCTGGAGAGCGAAAGGAATGCCCTTGACCTGGGAGACACGTCCGACGATTCCCACGTGAAACAGGTCAGGCGCAAGGCCTTGGGGTCGCTCACGCCCGGCCTTGGTCAGAGGAATGATGCCATTGTGAATGACCCGCCGGGTGAGGCCCGCATGCGCCCGATCAAATCGGCGCATGATGTCGGCGGTGACGTAGCAGACGCGAGCACCAAGACGGCGGGTGGACCAGTCATCCAGGGCATGATTCAGTCGCGACTTCACGTTGTCGCGGAAGTTCGTCCCCGGTTCGGGAAGACCGTGCTCTGTCCTAACAACCCCCACTCGCAGACGGGATCCCGCCAGGGCCGAGGTCACGGCTGCTCGATACCCGTGGACGTGGAGAACTCGACTGCCGTTCGCGTCCACCAGTTCGGCCAGTCGTCGCGCCACAGCCGGATCATAGCGGTGGCGCGCCCGAATGACGCGGGGTTCGAGACCGGCGTCGCGGAGCCGGGCGGCAAGTTCGTGATCGTGGAAGAGAAGCGGTTGCACCTTGACACCAAGTTCACGGAGTTGAGTACAGAGTCCGAGAATTTGGGTCTCTACGCCCCCGAAGAGCTCCCCGGGAGAAAGAACGGAAACCGGCTTACGGAATGCGTGCATCACCGGCGAAGCGTCGCACACATCGTTGCCGGGCGCTATGGCCTTCAGGATACGTAGTCTTCAGGACGCGGACCCTCGACCTTCCGTCGCTCATCGAACGGATCGAGGAACGTCGGCTGGTCTCCGCTCGATGAGACCAGCCGACGCCGCGTCCGCTACGGTGCGAGGTAGATCGTCCGCAGGGTTCGGGATCCTCCTCCGGTGCACAGCAGGTAGTGATAACCGGGAGGTAGCCTGGGGCCGCTGGGGCGGTCGCTCTGGGGATCCCGGTTCACTTCACCACCCGGCGGAACCGGCCCGTCGTAAAGCACCGCCTCGCTGGTGCCGCCGATCGAGAGGATTTCCACGCGCACAACCTGGTCCGCGGGGAAACCCTCAGGGACGGAGATCCTAAACCAACACTGGTAGATGTCGATGACCGGGTGCGGGAATGGACCCTCGATACTCAAGGACCGCAGCGATCGCCCCTGCAGATTCGGTTCCCCGGAACTCGGGTATAGGTCCGCCGAGCTGGAGCGCACGCTCTCAACCCCCTTCGCAGTTACCGACTTCACCGCCATCAGCCTTACGATGGAGGAGTCAGGCCGCTCCATCTCGCAAGAGGGCGTCGGCAGAAGGTCAGGACGATACCGGAACCAGTCGCCATCCTGTCCTTGGGCGTAGTAGAGGGCATAGCCAGCCACCCGCGGATCGACCGACGCCGACCACCGGAGCGTCAACCTCGTGCCGTCAGCGCTCCAGGACACTTGTGGTGGTCCCGGCGGCGGCTCCAGAGGAGCGAGGTCTTCATCCTCGGTCTGGAACTGGATGTCGGGCGACAGCTCGGAAGCGCGACCGTCCACATCGTAGACCCGCATCGCGAGGTAGTAGGTGTGCGCTGGCTCGAGTCCCGCAATAAGCCACTCCACCTCGGTGCCGGCAGACCCGGGATCCGGCTTGGGGACGACGAACGATGCTTCCCAGACTTCGTCGTCCAGAGGCGTCTCTGCGACCCTGGCTTGGTAGTGGTCCACAACCGCACCTTCGATCAGCGTCTCCGGGTGCCGTAGCGCCAACCGGGCCGTCCCGATCCCTACGTCCGTGACCCAAAGGTCGGTGATGGCGGCAGGCGGGGGAACTTCGGTGGGGGTGGGGGTCCTTGCTTTCACCACCTTCGACAGCCCACTCCAGTTCGGAACCTCGTCCGCCACCTTCATGGCGAAGTAGTACCTCGTACCGTGGTTCAGTCCGGTGATCGCGAAGCTCTCTAACCGGCCTGCCGCCGTTGGGGTCGGCTCTCCGACCGCCTGGGTCGCCGAATTGAAGTTGTCCTGGGAGATGACGGATGTTGAGTACCGAATGTCGTACGTTGTTGCCGTTCCCGTGCTTCCGTCGTCCCCCGTAGCCTTCCACGCCAGTGTCGTGGCAGTCCGGGTGGCAGACGCCACGGCAAGCGTCGTCACGGCCGCAGGCGGGACTGTGTCCGAGGCCGACTGCGTTGTCGCACCAGGTGCGATCGACAGGCCCGACCAGTTCGGAACCTCATCCGCCACCTTGAGAGCGAAGTAGTACAACGTGCTCGGAGAGAGCCCGCCAACCGTCATGCTCTCTGCCGTTCCCGCGATATGCGGAGCGGGAACGCCCGTTGCCGGCGTCGCCGTGGCGAAGTTCGAGGCGTTAATCGCCGAGGTGGAGTACCGCAGGTCGTAGGTCGTCGCGGTGCCGGTGTTGTCGTCGTCACCCACCGTCGTCCAGGTCAACGTCAGCGACGTTGCTGTCGGAATTCCTCCCGCCAGGTTGGCCACCGCGGACGGAGGTGTGGTGTCCGGAGCAGGCAAGGTCGTCCCGTTGGGCACGTTCGAGATCACCGACCAGTTCGGAACTTCATCCGCCACTTTGAGCGCGAAATAGTATGTCGTCGACGAGTTCAGGCCCGTGACGCTGAACCCCTCCCCCAGGTCCGTCGCACGGGCAACAGCCTCTCCGGTCGCCGGGATGGCCGAGTCAAAGTTGGAGGCATTGATCGGCGACGTCGAGTAACGCAGGTCGTAGGCCGTTGCGGTACCGGTGTTGCCGTCGTCTCCCACCGGCGTCCAGGTCAACGATAGTGAGATCGAGGTCGGGGTCCCCACCGCCAAATTGGTCACCGCTGCCGGCGGTGTCACATCACTTGGAGGCAGGGTTGTTGCGCTACGAACATTGGACAACCCACCCCAGTTAGGAACTTCGTCGGCGACCTTGAAGGCGAAGAAGTTGATCGTGCCGGGGGTCAGGCCCGTGACGGTCATCGACTCGGCCTGCCCGGCCGCCCGCGGCGCGGGCTCGCCGGAGATCTGCGTGGCCGAGGCCCAATTCGCCTCGGTGATGATCGAGGACGAGCGACGCAAGTCGTAGGTGGCGGCCGTTCCGGTGTTGCCGTCGTCCCCGACCGAGGTCCACGTGAGGATCGCCGTGGTCTGTGTCGTCGCTCCGGGAGCGAGGGTGGTAATGGCGGCGGGAGGG
>CAIMUX010000024.1 GCA_903844735.1 Candidatus Eiseniibacteriota bacterium | reverse complement strand
GGCCGGCCGCCGCCGCCGCCGCCGCCACCGAAGCCGCCGCCCGGCCGGCCGCCGCCACCACCGCCGCCACCGGTGCGCGGCCCGCGATCCTGTGCTTCACTGACCTTGATGTTCCGGCCATCGAGGCTGGCGCCGTCCATCTCACCAACGGCCGCCATCGCGTGGTCATCTCCGGCGAAGGTCACAAACCCGAACCCACGGGAGCGACCCGTGTCCCGGTCCATGATCACCTTGGCCTCGGTCACCTCGCCGAAGCGCTCGAAGGCCCGGCGGAGGCTTTCATCCGTCGTTCCCCAGCTCAGCCCGCCCACGTACAGTTTCTTGGACATGTCTAAGAACCCTCTTCTCCTGGCGCCGCCGCACGGGAAACGCCGTAGGTACCGGCGGGTCTGGCCCGCCACTTACGGACGGCCATTGGGCCGTCCCTCCCGCTGCGTGGACAGAGTGGGCAAGGAAGAACCTCCACCCGAACTGACCACCAGACCAAAGCAGCATACCTCCAGATGACACATTGTTGTCACCAGAAGTCATCAGCTTTCAAAAAGATTTCGGCCGTCGGGTCCGGCAGCCTGAAGCTCCATCTCTCGCCCGAGTCGCTCCACCCTCTCGACACACCCAAACGAACGATCGCGTCCCAGGGTCGCCATTGTGCCACCCGCCGGCAACCGGTCCGTTGGTCAGCGGGTCAGCCGGTCAGCCGGTCAGCCAAGAGCCGGTCCGTCTCCTCGACGAAAGCGGGCGCTGCGTCAGGGCAGAAACTTGCCCGCGGCCTTCAGCTTCGCCGGGAGGTATTCGTCGATGACGTAGTTCAGCCCCCACTTAGCCAGTGCCTGTTGTTCGGCGCGCACTCCCATCTTGAGCAACTGGTTCATCGCCTTCTGCCAGGTCTGGTGCTGCTGGAAGAACGGGTCGTTTTTGATCGCATCCTTGGCGCGCTTGATGTCGACCTCCTTCAGCGGGTGGGTCGGCAGCTTCCAGTCGACGATGTCCTGCGGGGTGACGCCGAGGAAATGGGCCTGCGGAACGCAGAAGAATTGGTTGATATGGGCGGCGTTCCCGCTCCCGACCTTGAGCGTGCGGTAGATGTTGCTGATCCCATAGGGATCGCAATCGACGAAGGCGTAGACCGGGATACTCTTTTCGTCGGCCAGCCGGCGGATGAACCGACGCGTGGCCCGCGTGGGCACCCCGCCCATCGACACTAAGATGCAGTTCGCCGTCTTCCAGAACTTGTGGCTCTGCAGCCTCTGAAACATGCCGCCGGTCTCGATGGCCAGGACGAACGAGGCGCTGGTCTCGAAGGAAAGGCCCTCCACCGAGCTGGGGATGGAATAGGCGCCGCTACCGAAGCGAGTGCAGTCGATCCTCTCCACCACGCCCGTGTCCGGGTCCGGATCGAGAACCACCAACTCGCCCGCCACCGCCCCGCCGTGTTCATCGGGAATGAACCTGAGTTGCTCGCGGCTCACTTGGTGGACCGAGAAGAGGGCCTCGATGTCGTCCATCACCGTGTCCGACTCGGGCTGATCGTGGAACATCGCCTCGCCCCAGTTCTTGGACTGGTAGTAGGCATCTCGCTTGGTGGCGAAGTCGCCGGTCTCGATGAGGGACTTGGAGAGCGACATCATGCGCAGGGTCTGGGCGAAGGTCTTCACGGTGCTCACGGTGAGGGTGCGCACCTTCTTCTGCGTGCCGATCTCCAGGTAGCCGCGCTTTTCCGAATAGCTGACATTGGAGAGGGCGCGCACCGGAAACTTCAGGTCCGGCTTGTGCCGGGCCAGTACCTTGCGGTGAATGTCACTCGCGGTCTTCTTGATGAGCAGGACGGTCTGTTCGTCCAGCTTCCGGTTCCGCTCACGGATCTCTTTGGTCCGGTCCTGCTTGGCGGCACTCATGTCTCGTCACCTCCGCTGCGGCTTCGCTCGAGGACACCGGTCAGGACCTCCACCAACGTCTCCCGATCGGGATCGGAGAGCGCCAGGATCTCCTGCAAGGCGATGCCGACATGGGGGATGTACTTTTGGATGTAGGAGAACCGTTTTCCTTCTTCCCGGTCGCGGCGCACGCGGCCGATGTGCAACGCCACCCGCCGCCCGGCCTCGAGGAGACCCAAGCGGATCTCCTTGATAATCTCCGGATAGTGGGCCACCGCCTCCTTCGACTCGGAGGTGAACGGAACCCAAACGCTGGCTACATGCACCACCAGCACCAGAGGACCGACCGGAAGTGCCCCACGGGGCTGGGTCAGGTGGTACTTCTTCCAATCCACCCCGATCGTTGCCTTGGTGATGGCGCAGGCCGACTGCTGGTACTGAAGGGGGACGCGATTGGCGTATCGGAAGAGGGAGACGGTATCGTCGGCCGAGAGCCCTCCGCCGTAGGCAAGCCCCACTTCGACCTGGAACGGGTTGCCGCGGTACACCGAGGGCGGGCGGGTGACCGTGGTGTAGAAATCGGCATGAAGGTCCTGCTGCAGCGCCCCCAGGAGCAGTTCCTCACCGATGGGCGAGATGCAATTGGTGGGCGGAGCCATGATCTTCACCGCATTCATCGCCGCATGCAGGCGCTCCCCTCCTTCGTGCGATACCTGGTGCGGCCGCGCTCCCGCGGAAAGGCCGGCCCTTTCCGAGATCTCGGCCGCCACCCTCAGGGTCACCCGCGAGAATTCAGCCTGCAGGAACGCCGAGAGGTTGCGTGCCTTCGTGTCCTTCAACATTTTGAGCAAGACGCCCAATTCCACGCCGTACGGGTGAGGCTTGATCTCTACCGGCTCGGGTGGAAGCCCAAGCGCCACCCGCTCAAAGATCATCGGCCCGCCGTCGTCCGGGTCGGGCGAGACATAGGTGATCCGGGCGTGCGGGTTGGCGATCGCCACCTGTCGCAGGTAGCCGTCGACCGAGTGCCGCCCCTTCTTGTAAGTTCCCTGGAGGGTGATCTCCACCCGCGTGCCGTGCTCCAGCTCCCACTCCACTTCGCAGTCGCCCAGGATCTCCGGCTCGTTCTTCTTGGTATTGATGACCAGCTCGCAATGGTAGGCGGGACGATTCTTCCCGGTGCGCGAGGTGATCACCACCGGCTTACCCGTAGTGATCAGGCCGTACATTCCGGCGGCGGATATGCCGATCCCCTGTTGCCCCCGGCTCTGTTTCAGAGTATGGAACTTCGACCCGTACAGCAGCCGGGCGAAGATCTTCGGGACTTGGCTCTTCACGATTCCGGGGCCGTTGTCCTGCACCGCCACCCGGAAGCGGTCCTCCGACAGCCGGTGGATCTCCACCTGCAGGTCTGGCATGAGCCCCGCTTCTTCGCACGCGTCGAGAGAGTTGTCCACCGCTTCCTTCACCGTCGTGAGGAGGGCCTTCGAGGGGTTGTCAAAGCCGAGCAGATGGCGATTCTTGGCGAAAAACTCGGAGATCGAGATCTCACGCTGGCGTCCCGCCATGTCAGCCGCCGTGAGGCGCGGCCCCTCCCGGCGCGGGCGGGGAGCAAGTCCGGACGCCGCCTCCACAGCCCGGGAAACAGGCTGGTCCAAGGCCGCTGCCGGGATCCCCGGAGACGGTGTGAGCGTCGGCAGTGCGGTCACCGGAGACGGTGTGAGCGTCGGCAGTGCGGCCACCGGAGACGGTGTGAGCATCGGCAGTGCGGCCACCGGAGACGGTGTGAGCATCGGCAGCGCGGCCCCGGTGGCCGCTACGGGCGCGGCAAACAGGGGGCCGGCCCCCGCGGTGCGAGCCGGCAAAGACGACGACTTCCGGTTACTTCGTCCGCTCGTGTTCATGGCGTCCTTCCGCTTGTGCAAGATCGTCCACGGAGAATCCCCTCCGGGTTGGACACCGGGAGATCATACAGGCCGCCCGCGAGCATGTCAGCCGCTTTTGCCGGCGCGTCGCCTGTCTAACCGGATCGCTGCACAGAAAGTCTTCCGAACGGCATTGCTCGAATGTGGGTTGACACAGAAAGACACCGTCCCCATACTCGGCCGCGTGTACAGGAACGCCCGCCCCGGGCACCGCGCGGTGTAGGATCGGATCCTCCGATCGAACCGTGATACCGTAGGGAGACGGGAACGGAAGGAGAGAGACCATGCTCGCCAAGAAGTCACGGAAAGGCAATCGCAAGCCGCGCCTGTCCGCGGAACAGATGATCAGCCGCGAAAAGGCCATCATCGAGGACATCAAGGCAGGGATTCTGAGCTACCGCGAGATCGCCCTCAAGCAGGGAGTCTCGCTGCCCACCGTGAACAACAAAGCACGCAAGGCCGGAATCAGCCGCGGCCGCCGCAAGGGGGCCAAGATTATCGTGCCTGCCCTGCGCAGCGGCCCCAAGCCGAAGGCGCAGACGGCCGCCAGGAAGGCAGCCAAGAAGGCAGCCAAGAAGGCAATCAAGAGGGTGGGCAAGAAGGCCGCCCGGAAGACCCTCAAGAAGGCAGCCCGTCGCGGGCCTGGCCGTCCCAAGGCCCTGCCGATCATTTCCGACCAGATGGCTGCGCCGGTGGTGCGGCGGCGGCGGCGGAAGGTCGCCCGTCGGTCCGCGCCCGCCGCGGGCCGTCCCCGCGGCAACTTCCTCGAGGCACTGCGCGAGGTCGTGTTGAAGCACCACCCCGAGGTCAGCCTCCTGAAGTTCGAGAAGATGCTGAAAGCGGTGGAGGCGGCTGTCCTATAGCAGGTCCTTTGGTACCCGCGCGCTTCCCGCGAGGCCTCGAACGGCTCGGCCCCAAACGATGGGCCGGGCCGTTTCCACCGAGCGGGCCGCGGCCGGCCCGTCTTCCACAGGAGGTCACCCCTTGAAATCGCCACTTTTCAGCGGCATCCAGCCCACCGGGACGATCCACATCGGAAACTACTGCGGTGCGATCCGGAACTGGGTCCGCCTCCTCGACACCTACGACGGCATCTTCTGCATCGTCGATTACCATGCCCTCACCGTTGCTCACGACGTCTCGACGACGAGGCAGCGGGTCGTCGACGCCGCCCGAGTAAATATCGCTGCCGGGCTCGACCCTGAGAAGTGCGTCCTCTTTGTCCAATCTCGCGTACCGGAGCACACCGAACTGGCCTGGATTCTCAACACCGTGACCCCCATGGGCGACCTATCCCGCATGACCCAGTTCAAGGAGAAGAGCAAGCAGCACGAGGACAACATCAATGCCGGGCTCTTCAGCTATCCGGTCCTGCAGGCAGCCGACATCCTCCTATACAAGGCGGGGGCGGTGCCGGTAGGCGAGGACCAGATCCAGCACATCGAACTGACCCGTGAGGTGGCCCGGAAGTTCAACGCCCGGTTCGGCGAGGTCTTCCCCGAGCCCGCCCACCTGGTGCCGAAAGAGGGGGCCCGGATCCTCGGCCTCGACGGAAAGGCCAAGATGAGCAAATCGTTGGGGAACTATGTGGGCTTGTTGGAGTCCCCCGAGGAGACCTGGAAGAAGCTGGCCCCGGCAGTAACTGACGAGAATCGCAAGCGCCGCTCCGACCCGGGCAACCCGGAAATCTGCAACCTCTACAGCCTTCACCGGAACTTCTCCGACGATGAAACGATCGCAACCGTCGACCGCGAGTGTCGCGTGGCGGGGATCGGCTGCGTCGACTGCAAGAAAATGCTGCACCGAAGCCTCAGCGCGACACTCGAACCGATCCGCGAGCGCGCAAGCGCCCTGGAGGCAACGCCCGGCAAGGTCGAAGAGATCCTCGATCATGGCGCGAAGCAGGCCAAGGCTCGGGCTGAGAGGACGATGGAGGAGGTCCGCCGCGCCATCGGTGTGCGGTGATCCCGGGGGAGTGCCACACGGTCGGACGAATCATTCCCAGAACCAAGTTTGGGCTGCGTGGTATGATTCGAACGAGGTGAGGCTCAGCCGCCACCCAACCTTCGGAGGCAACTTGCTCAGGGATCTGTTCATCCGTGAACGACGTTCGGCCGGATGTCGGCACCGGGCGGGCCAGTCTGCCTCCCCGTCCAAACGCAGTTCCCGGGCACCGGCGCCACGGATGCCGGCCGTGTTCGTATCCACTGCGGTGGTAACAGACGTGTTGACACAGGCCGCGGCGATATCGGCCGTCTCGGTGCTTGTGCTTGCCTTCACGCTCTTCGTGGCAGCCCAACCTGCCATCGCCGGAGCGAACGAGGGCGGCAAGCTCATTCTCCACTGCAACCAGACGCTCCAGTTCAGCGCCGATGGCAACTTCAGCGGGTACGCGCAGCTTTACGATGCCAAGGACGCCGTGACCCAGGTCCCCGGTGATGCCCAGGGGGTGGTCTACTTTGTCCTCGCGGCCTTCGACGAGTTCTCCATGCCGAAACTCGTGACGATCTCGTTCGGCATCGAGCTGTCCGACCCATCGGTCGAGCCGAGACGCTGGGGTCCGACCGGCGAAACCAATTTGGTGTATCCGGTGGGTTCCTGGCCATCTTCCGGCTCGGGCATTTCGGTCGACTGGAAGGCGCCGTTCGACCGCCGCCTCAGTGAGATTTTCTGGTTTTGCGGGTATGCCGATGCCGGGCAGACGGTGAAGCTCGTCCCACACCCTCTCAAAGGCGGGGAAATGGTGGACGATGCGTTTCCCTCGAACGTGGACGAGATTGCCGGCTACGGGATGCTGGGGTTTGGGGTGAAGGGGTTCAATCCGCTGAGCGACGGAGTGGCCACAGGAGCCTGCTGCAGCGGTTCGGGTCGGTGCATGCTCCAGACGGAGGCGGGTTGCCAGGCGTTGTCCGGCTACAACTACAAAGGTGACAATACGATCTGCAGCCCGAACCCCTGCACCCCCGGCGTCGGCGCCTGTTGCATCCGCGCCGAGTGCCGCATGCTCCTGTGGGACGAATGTCTGGACGCCCGCGGCCTCTTCCAGAGCGAAGGGGTAGGCTGCACCCCGACGCCCTGCGATTTCACCAGGGTCGAAACGACCTGGGGAGCTCTGAAGTCGACCTATCGCCGATAGGCGATCGAGGGCACCGTCAAGTCCCGGTGAAGATCGTCCGTCGCGTTGCCGATACCGTTGGTATGAGGTCCCAACTGTGCCTCCACCGACCCCGCCTGTTTTCCCTCGAGCCACCTCGCCTTGGGCCGCAGTTGGCGGGGTTTCTCGGCGGGCTGGCGCTGGCGTTGTTCTTTGGAGCCGCAGCCACGCACGTCCTGACGGGGGATCTGCCGCGGCCGGCGACCCGCCTACCCTGGGGCGGCCGCGACGAGGTTCGCTGGCTGGCGCTGATCCTGGGGATGGCGAGTTGCTTTGCCTCGGTTCTCATAGCCTCCGGGTTCGGGATCAGACTCTTCGTCATCCTCTCGCACCGAATGGGATGGCCCGCGATCTTGGAAAGCGAGGGCCCCTGCCGCCTCGTACAGGACGCGCCGGGTCTTTGGGGACTCCGGATGGATCTGTCCGAGGGCCGCACCCCGGGCCCTTCATGGCCATGCGACGCCGGCCACTCCTCTGTGGCGTCGTGTTGCCTCTTCTTCAGGCTGGACGAGGCCGCGGCCGGTACCGTCAGTCATCTCACGAGCCCCGACGAGACGCTGGTCGTGCGCTGGCTTGACCTTCCGTTCGCCGCCGGCGGGCCGACCCTCCTCGATGTTCGTCCCCCCCTTCGCGAGATCGTGGCGGGCGACACCACTGTCGAGGTCTGGCGCGCCGCCTAGCGCGGACGATCGGTTCCGTCGGCACCCGCGGTTCGCAAACCCCATCCTTGACAGACGAAATACTCTAGCGGAGTATCGCGTCATTCCGTTCGCGAACCCACCAGGAGATAGCCCGCCATGATGAACCGGAAGAAGACTGCCACACGTGAGGCCGCGCGCAAGGCCGGGGCGAAGAAGTCCCCGGCGGCGCAGAAGCCCACAGCGGCGAAGAGGCCCACCGCGGCGAAGAAGCCCGCCGTAAGGCGTCCCACTCCGCGGCCGACTGCAAAGCGCGATGTCCCCAAGACAGACGCGGCAAAGCGGCCGGCGAGAACGGCCTCGAAGAAGGCGGTGGTTAGGGCGGCGAAGAAATCCCCGTCGCGGACTGTCGCCAAGGCGATGCTGAAGGCGCCGTCGAAAAAGGCGGCGGCCCGGGCACCCGCTCAAATCGCGGCAGTCCGCCACCGGGCACTCGCTCCGACCAAGGTCGCCCAACGACGGGCAACCACCAAATCGGCCCCCCCCCGGTTTGCGCCCCGCCGTGCGGTCCCCGCCCAACAGCGACTCGATCCGAAATCGCTCCGCGCGAGCTTCCTCGAAATCGTGCGCCGGACTTCGGTCGATCTACCGTTGGACGTCGTACGCGCCATCGAAGCGGGCCGCACCAAGGAGGAAACGGGATCCAACGCCTTGTGGGCGATGAACGTCATCACGGACAACATCGGTTTGGCCCGCGACAACAGCGCCCCACTCTGCCAGGATACCGGAAGCATTCTCTTCTACATCCGGGCCCCGCGCGGCTTCGACGAGACCGCTATCACCCGTGCCGCCGCGGAAGCGGTCTCCGAGGCGACGGCCAACGGATACTTGCGGCAGAACTCTGTCGACTCGCTGACCGGCCGCAATTCCGGCAACAATCTCGGACCCGGCAGCCCGAGCTTCCACATCCACCAGTGGGGCGCGCCCGACATGGAGGTGCGCCTGATGCTGAAGGGCGGTGGCTGTGAAAATGTCGGCGCTCAGTACTCGCTTCCCGATTCCAGGCTCGGAGCGGACCGCGACCTTGCGGGAGTGGAGAAGTGCCTCCTCGACGCCGCGTACCAGGCCCAAGGGAAAGGATGCGGTCCGGGCATCCTTGGGGTCTGCGTCGGCGGCGACCGGGCTACCGGCTACGCACACTCCAAGGAACAGCTTCTCCGCCCGCTGACCGACACCAACTTAGTGCCGGAGCTCGCGTCCCTGGAGATACGGGTCACGGAGGAAGCCAACCGGCTCGGCATCGGCCCCATGGGTTTCGGCGGCGCGACCACGCTTCTCGGCTGCAAGGTCGGCGTGCTCAACCGCCTGCCCGCTTCCTTCTTCGTCAGCGTCTCATACATGTGCTGGGCCTATCGCCGCCAGGGCGCGGTCCTCACTCCCGACGGGTCGATCCGGAGCTGGTTGTACTAGGAGGTCCGCTATGCGCCTGGAAGCGCCATTCAGCGAGGAAAAGATCCGCTCTCTGCGGGTCGGGGACTTAGTCGAGATCAACGGCCTGCTCTATACCGGCCGGGACACGGTCCACAAGTACCTGCACGACGGGAACGAGCCTCCGGTGGATCTCACCGACAGCATGATTTATCACTGCGGCCCGGTGGTGGTCAGAGAAGGGGAAACCTGGGTGGTGAAGGCGGCCGGCCCCACCACCTCCATCCGCGAAGAGCCGTACCAACACGAGATCATCCGTAAGTTTCACCTGCGCGGGGTGATCGGCAAGGGCGGGATGGGGGCGAAGACCCTGGAGGCCTGCCGCGAGACCGGCTGTGTGTACTTTCACGCCGTCGGGGGCGCCGCCCAAGTGTTGGCAGCCAGGATCGTCGGCGTACGCGGCGTGCACCTGATGGAGTTCGGATCCCCCGAGGCGATCTGGGAGTTTGAGGTCCGCGACTTCCCGGTCGTGGTCACCATGGACTCGCACGGAGCCAGTCTGCACCGGGATCTGTCCGAGGCCTCGGGCGCGCGCCTGCGCGAGATCCTGACTTCCGTCGACGAGAGGTCATAGACACGAACGCGCCCACTGCCCGGCCGCCGGGCGAAAGCACTTCCATCGAGCGCAACGGCCCGAAGGGCCAACCTACAACCTAACGGAAGAGCCCAGGCCACCAGGCCCGGACTCCCCATTTGCCTTTGGCCGAGCCCCCCGCGGAGGGCTCCCCTATCACATCATCACGATTCGACGGGCTTCGACCTGCCTCTCCGCCGATTCCGCACGAACCCAGTAGGTGCCGGCGGCGACGCGGCGACCGGCGCCATCAAGCCCGTCCCAGGAGAGTGCATTGCCCTTCTCTCGCGTGTCGGTGTCAAGGCGCCGGATCAGCGCACCGTTCACATCGAACACCTCGATCTTCCAGTCCCCCACGTCCGGGAGGCGGAAGGCGACCTCGCCCGAGCTCGGACTTGGCCGGACGGAGAGGCCACCCGTGCCGCCAAGGCGGTCAACGCCGGCCGGGTCACTCTGCAGAATCACGGAAGTCCACGAGTTGGTTTCGGCGTTATAGCAGTGGGCCTTGGCCGTATCCCACAGGATGGCGACATCGCCGCCCGCCGCACCCCCAAGGAACGGTTCCGTGTTTTCCAATGATGTCCAGCAGTCGAAGGCACCGCTGTAGGCCTGGGCTCGGCTCTCGCCCCAAACCAGACCCACACTGCCGCCACCGGCGGCGCTGACGCCCTGCATGTCGTCGAGGTTCAGGTTGTTCCATCCACCGGGCGTCGGATCGTACGAGAAGGCCGCGCTCGTATCCCAGAGGAGACCGAAACCGTCGTTGGCAATGCCGCTGATGGCCCTGGAAGGGGCCGGCTGGGGCATCCAGGTTCCGGTCGCGGAGTGAAACGCATAGCCTCGCTTGTTCGTCCAGAAGAGCCCGAAGTTACTCGCCGAACCGCCCCCGATGGGTACCTCGTCCGGTTGGAACGGCAGCGCTCGCCAGATCGCCCAGACTGAGGCGATGGCGTACATGCTGGTGGACGTCCACACCACCGCCGTAGCGCCGCATAGATCCTCACCCCGGACCTGACCGGCGTAGGCAATGCTGTACCAGTGATCGTTGGTGGAGTTGTAGCTGTACAGCTTCTGTGCCGTGCGGAGGTAGCCTAGGTAGTCTGCGGCCGACTTCGCTTGAGCCGGGCCTGTCAGCGTCACCGGAGTCCATCGCCCTGAGAAGGAACTGAACCCATATGCCTTCGTGTTGGTGTCAATGAGCCCGACATGGCCTTGGGCCGTGCCCGTCAGAGCCACGGCCGGGGCGGCGGCCGCCAATCCACCGAGAACACAAGCGCCTACAAGACAAGAAATCGCGAGTGGATCCCAACCCCGGAATCTCACGCTGCCCCCTTCCGCAGGGTCCCCCCTGCACCATGGACCTCGGGGAGGCAGCCGGGACAGCACGGGTGGCCAGCGGGGCGTTTCCCAGCACCGCACGGGAGGGAGCTGCCGCTTCCCCTAATATCGCCAGTTTCATCCAGAACTTAACCGGCAATCGCGGATTATAGGCGGGGCAGGAGCCGATTGCAAGGCAAAATAGAGTCGATCTGCGGTTCCGGCCGTGTCTTTCCCTTCCGGTCTGCGCAGGTTCCTTCCAGTGAGCGTTCGGGGTCGGATTCCAGGACTCGTCCGCGCTCCTGGGGGAAAAGGGAGGGCCTGGACGCCTGGATCCGACGGGCTGTGACAGAAAGACCCGGGGCCTTGCGCATGAAGAAGACCCCGGCGCTCCGCGAGGAGAACCGGGGTCTCGTGCTCAGACGGCTCCGGATTCAGGCCGGATCCGCTTCCCACTTCAGGCTAGCGGTAGATATTCTTGATCTGACCCCAGCTCGTTCGTTCGGTAGGCACCGGCTCCCGGCAGGTCTGGGCGTTGCACGGCCCTACACCGAGCCACGTGAACCCGGCCGCTATGCATGCGGCCTCGGTCGCGATCGAGCAGTTGCCGGTGACCTGGTCACAGCAGTTACCGGTCGGCAGCGGGCACATGTTCGGAACGCAGGTCCCGAACATCGTCCACGTGCCGGGGCAGTTCGCAGCCAACGTCACCGTGCAGTCGCCATTCAGAGCACAGCAGGCGCCGGTCGGCAGCGGGCACACGTTCGGAACGCAGGTCCCGAACATCGTCCACGTACCGGGGCAGTTCGCAGCCAACGTCACCGTGCAGTCGCCATCCGGATAACAGCATGCGCCGGTCGGCAGTCCGCACACGTTCGGAACGCAGGTCCCGAACATGGTCCAGGTGCCTGTGCAATCGGCAGCGAGCGTCACCGTGCAGTCGCCGTTCAAGGCGCAGCAAGCTCCGGTCGGAGGCGGGCAGAGGTTCGGAACGCAGGTCCCGAACATCGTCCATGGCCCGGCGCAGTCGGCGGCCAGCGTCACCGTGCAACTCCCGTCCGGAGCGCAGCAGGCGCCGGTCGGCAGCCCGCACACGTTCGGAACGCAGGTCCCGAACATGGTCCAGGTGCCCGTGCAATCGGCAGCGAGCGTCGCCGTGCAGTCGCCGTTCGGAGCGCAGCAGGCCCCCGTCGGCAGCGGGCAGAGGTTCGGAACGCAGGTCCCGAACATCGTCCATGGCCCGGCGCAGTCGGCGGCCAGCGTCACCGTGCAGTCGCCGTTCAAAGCGCAGCATGCGCCGGTCGGCAGTCCGCACACGTTCGGAACGCAGGTCCCGAACATGGTCCAGGTGCCTGTGCAATCGGCAGCGAGCGTCACCGTGCAGTCGCCGTTCAAAGCGCAGCAAGCTCCGGTCGGCGGCGGGCAGAGGTTCGGATCGCAGGTGCCGAACATCGTCCAGGTGCCAGGACAGTTCGCAGCCAACGTCACCGTGCAGTCACCATTCGGAGCGCAGCAGGCGCCCGTCGGCAGCGGGCACACGTTCGGGACGCAGGTTCCGAGCATCGTCCACGTGCCGGTGCAATTGGCGGCCAGCGTCACCGTGCAGTCGCCATTCGGAGCGCAGCAGGCGCCCGTCGGCAGCGGGCACACGTTCGGGACGCAGGTCCCGAACATCGTCCACGTGCCAGGGCAGTTTGCAGCCAGCGTCACCGTGCAGTCGCCGTTGGGCGCGCAGCAGGCGCCGGTCGGCTGCGGGCACGGGTTCGGCTCACAGACGCTGCCGAAGCCATTCCACACGCCGCCCAGGGTCTGGCACTCCGCGTCCGTCACGAACTGGCAGGAGCCGTTCGGCAGGCAGCAGGCGCCCGGCGGTTGCGGACAGGCGACGCCGGAACATGTCGGTGAAGACTGCCAGATCCCGCCCTGGGCCACGCAATCGGGCTGGAGCAGAACGACGCAGCTCCCGTTGGGCAGACAGCAAGCGTGATAGCACTCGGCGAGGTTTCGGTTCAGGAAGGTGAACGATTGCGGCGTGCTGTTCTCCAACGTGACACTGTACGTGGTCGCACCGATCGTCTCCCAGCCCGCGATGGCAAATTCGCTAACGGTGTAGTCTCCGAGCGGAATTCCCGACCAGCAGGCCTGTCCAACGGAGTCGGTCTGCTTGCAGAGATCATCGCCGAGCGGCGTGTGCAGGCAGATCCACCAGTTGGGGACCGGCTGATCGATGCCCGGATCGATCTGACCGTTGCAGTTGGTGTCGGCCAGCTTCGTCGCACAAATGGTTCCCGTCTCGCTGCAGACGTAAAAGGCGACCTCGGCGTTGGCCTCGTTGCCGGACTCAAGGGACCGAAATTCGACGCGGATCCAGTACTTGCCATCCACGGAACCGGCCGGGACGGCCCAATTCCGGTTGATGTTCACGCCGGTGGCGAACGGGTACTCCTGATACTCCAGGTTGATCAACCGGGTCGGATCCTGAAGGAAGTACTTCACGCTGAGCGGAGTCGTCGAATAGGTGATGCTCCAGCTGGTCTGCACCAACGTCTGCCCGGGGATGGCGCAGAACGGCGGCTCCGGGCTGCGGCTCAACGAAATCGTCGCCTCCTTGGAGCCCGCCAATGCGGGCGCTGCGATCACCAGACAGAGCATCAACGACCAGAAAACGCGTTGGAAAAGCTTCATACAAGGTATCCACTCGGCCAACCCATGTAGCCCCCGACCGCGTTGACTGAGACGATCCCGACCTCGAGAGGAGGTGCGGGATGAAGACTGGATCGGTGCGAGGGGTTGAGCTTCGGGCGGCGCTGCAGGGCGACTATTGGCGGGC
>CAIMUX010000023.1 GCA_903844735.1 Candidatus Eiseniibacteriota bacterium | reverse complement strand
CCCATTTCCGGCTCCGAACGCCGGTACAGAACGCTGACCGACCCTCCGGGAAAAGTCGGACGCCGGTACAGAACGCTGTACGAGGCTCCAGGTAATCCCGGGCGCCAGTACAGAACGCTGCACGGCCCTTCGCCCAAAGTTGGACGCGAGTACCGAATGCCGTCCGGCCCTGGCCATGAGTTCGGACGCCGGTACAGAACGCTGTACGAGCCGCCGGCGGATCCCTTTCGTCAGTGCAGAACGTCGACCTGCTCCGCGGCGAATGGAATTTCACGTTTCGGCTTTTCGCCCGGGCCGGAGGGCGGAATCGACTGACGTTCCCGACGTGCGGAGCCGTCGCCCCCCGGCCGAGGCCGCATCTCCGCCGTCAGAGCACCGAACGACCATACGGGGGTGTGCCGCTCAGTCACACCTTTCGGCACACTGTGCCGATCAGGCACACCTCTCGCGCCGCCGACTCCGGGTTCCTCGCAGGGCGGATCGCGTGCCGGGCGGCACCTGGAGCGTGTCCGAACGATCGTGGAGCGCGCACTGCGCTCCGCGCCCCCGGGTCGGGCTGGTCGGGCGCGAAGACGAACTCGGGGCCGCCATGCGCAAAGACCTTGCCCAGCCGCTTCAGGACCATCGCTGCGACAATGGACGCCTGAAGATCCAGGAGGATGTTCGCGGGAGGATTTCATCGATCTGGGGAGCCCGGATGCCGTCCGCAAGGCCCTGACCCGCCAGGCTGAGTCCGGGGAGATCCGCCACCTTGTCCGCGGTCTCTACGACGTGCCACGCCTTGACCCGCAACTGGGCCTACTCTCGCCCTCGGTCGAGGCGATCGCAGAGGCCCTGAAGGGCCGGGACGCAATCCGGCAACCCTAGAAAAGCGATCCCTGCCCCCCCGTGACCCCCTCCCAGTCAAGCCCCAGAAGCCCGAGAACCGATTCGCCCACCGGTCGGAGCTGCTTTTCCTCGTAGTGAGCACGGTCGATGGTGTGCCGCCGTTCCGACTCCGGTTCCGGTCCCGCGCTGGTCATGACGATGTGTTCCACCCGTCCTTTGCGCGCCATGGCGGGCATGGTCGCGGCCGCCTCCGCATCCGGCCACACACCGCCCGCCGCGGCGGGAGAGGCGATGGCATGCGGGTCGCCCCCGCCGCGTTTCGTGCGCCGATAGGCGAGCAGGTCGTCGAACTCCCCCGCGCGGAAGCGGAGGAGAAAGTCGCGCACGAAGGCGTCCACCGGATCATCCCGGAAGACGCGCTCGATCAACTCCCGCTGGAAGAGCTTGGCCAGCGCGGTCCAGTCGCGACGCACCTGCTCCAGCCCGACGTAGACGACGTGCGGGCCCTGTGCACTGTCGACCAGCCCGGCGTACCGCTTGCGGCTCCCTTCGGGCGCTCCCTCTGAGCGCCGGCCGGCGCGCAGAGGAAAGATGATGAGCCGGCGAAAGACACGATCGGCGCGCAGTTCACAGCGGCTTTCCACGCCATGGATCTCGCGCAGGTGGTCGGCGAGGGCGATCGTGATCCGCTCCGCGAGCTCGCGGGCCTCGCTTTGGGCGCCCGCGGGATCGTCGGCGCGCAGAGCGACGAAAATCGAATCGGTGTCGCCGTAGAGGACACGGCGACCGCCGGCCTCGATCGACTCCCGGGTCCAGTGGAGGATCTGCTGGCCGAAGCCGGTGATGGCGTTGGCCGTCTGGGGTGAGTAGAAACGGCACCGCGGAGTGGCGAGCACGCCATAGAAGGAGTTCATGAGAAGCTTGACCGCTGTCGCGCCGACGCTGTCGCCCTCCTCCCGCAGTCGCTCGCGCTCGGGAAGGAGTCGGTCGAGAATTCCGGGGAGGACTCCGCCCTCGAGGCGGAAACGCTCGCCGTTGGGGGCGGTGATGCAGGCGGCATCGCCACGCGTCGTCGCGTTGCGCACGCTTGATAGCGGGTCGATGCGGAAGGTGCGGATGATGCTCGGGTAGAGACTGCGGTAGTCGAGGACGGCGACCCACTCGTGGATACCCGGCTGCGAGGGCAACACGAATCCACCCGCGGTGGGCGCGAGCGGCCGGTCGGCGACGACGGACGGGGCGGCGATGTGGCGCCGGTGCAACTCGCTGAGGTAGAGCGAGTCGAACGCGGCGATCGAGGCCCCGGTGCGGTCGAGCGGCAACCCGGTGAGAAGCGACTGGCGCACCGCGAGGTCCACGAGCCGCCGCCGGTCCAGAATTTCATACACCAGCCGGGCGTCGGCCAGGTTGTAGGAAAGAAACGCGGGCAGGTCCTCGCGGTACAGCCGACCGATCTCAGACGCCATGTCCTCCGCGGAGACGTTCTTCCCTTCGCCGAGAACCGCGTGGGCCGCGGTATCCAGCCTCCAATCGTCCAGCCGCTCCTGGGTTCCGCGCGGCAACGCCAGCGCGTCCAGCACCGCGCGTCCCGGCACCACCGCCCGCGAATTGCCCCAGCCGCCACGGTCGAGGAAGAGCCGGCAGGGAAGGTCGGCGCGCCCCAGGTGGAACGGAACGCGCAGCGCCTCGAACCGCTGCTGCAAGACGCGGAGGTCGAAATCGATGACATTCCACCCCGTGAGGATGTCGGGATCGAGGGCGCGCACCCGCTCACCGAGGACCAGGAGAAGATCCCGCTCGCTTTCGGCGACCGTGACCTCGGAGCCCGGCGCGTCGGCGATGCGATCCGGGGCTGCCGTCGGAACGCCACCGCCGCCCGTCTCGCCCGTCCCAGCGCGCACCACGATGACCTCGCGGGTCGACCCACCCCACAGGGCGACGGAGAGGACCTGTTGCAAGTCCGGGGTCGTTTCGATGTCCAGCGAGAGAACCGAGAGCGTAGGCACCCACGACGCCGGCGACAGCTCAGGGTCCTGGTAGATCCGTCCGACTCGCCGCCCCGACTGCCAGGGCCCTTCGATTCGCATCGAGCCGCGGATACCGGCGTCGACCAGGTAGCGAGTGACGAAAGGCAGGTCTGCCTCGAAGGTGGCGAAGCCGTGGGCCTCAAGCCGAGCCTGCAGCGAAGCGGCGTCAGACGGAAGGTCCAGAGTGATGCGCCCCAGCGGCTCTCCGTCCGGTGCGGTCCACGGGCATGCCGACGCGCGCATGGCGGCAATGTCGAGGGCTGCGGGCAACTCGCGGGCGAGCAAAAAGAAGTGCGGCCGAGGCCGGCCGTCTCGCACCACAAAGGTCTCCCCCGAGGCGAGCTTGCCGAAGAGGTGCACCACGGGTCGTCCGCGCTCGAGGTACCAGGTGGGGTGGAGGATGAACCCGACCGTCATGCTCGCCTTTCTCGGGCGGGCGCGGGGTCCCGATTTCGCCGCCGACCACCGCGGCCGCCCGGGTACAGTTCACCGCGATCGTGGGCGATGAGCAAGCTCCGTCAGAGATGGCTTCGGGCTTCTGGCTTTGGGCTTCAGGCTTCAGGCTTCGGACTTCAGACTCCTGTCTTCTGTCTTCTGTCCACTGTCTCCTGTCTACCGTCCTCAGACTCCGCCGGCCCACGACTATGCCGAGGTGAATCTCGATCGCCGGAACCGGATCCGGCCGTCACGCTCGGTCTTGCCCGCCATTGCCCCCCCCAATCCAGCGCTCTAGCATCTCCGCCGAGAGACGACCGATACGATCACGGTTGAAGACGAGGGGGACTGACCATGCGCAGACCGGTGACCTTGGCGGTGATGGTGGTGATGGTTTCTGTCGGCTGCGGGAAGGATGATCCGACGCCGCCGGTGACGCCGACGGGAGCTTGCTGCGCCTCCGCCGGAACGTGCACGGTCACGACGGCAGCGAATTGCCAGACGCCGAGCACGTGGCACGCCGAGTGGACCAGTTGCGAGCCGAACCCCTGCCAGACGACGCCGACCGGCATGGTCTGGATCCCGGCGGGCAACGTGCGCCTGGGGCAGGTCGGCATCGCCGAGCCGGTAAACGATTTCAACGTGGCGGGCTCTTTCATCGACATCTATGAAGTCTCGAACGCCAAGTACAAGGCGTTCATCGATGAGGGCGGGTATACCACGCAGGCGTACTGGAACCCGGCAGGCTGGGTCTGGAGGGTGGCGAACAGCATCTCGCTGCCGGCCAATTGGAACAGCAACGACTACCACGGCGGCGGGATCGCGGGTAACGAGCAGTTCCGCGTGAACGGCGTCTCCTGGTTCGAGGCCGACGCCTACTGCCGCTGGGCGGGCGGGCGTTTGCCGACCGAGGCGGAGTGGGAGAAGGCCGCCAAGGGGGGCTGTGAGACCCACGGAGACTCCGGGACGTGCGATGCTTCCGATACCCCGACGTATCCCTGGGGCGAGGGCATCACCGGCCCGCAGGCCAATTACTGGGACAGTGGCGACCCCTACGAAAGCAGCGGCTACACGACCCCGGTGGGCTACTACGACGGCAGCAACCACGGCGGCTACCAGACGATCAACAGCCCGAGCCCCTATGGTCTCTATGATGTGGCCGGGAACGTCTTGGAGTGGTGCAGCACGAACTACTACCCGGGTTACCCGTACAACCCGAACGACGGCCGAGAGAATCCTCCGGCGTCTCACTCTGAATGCTGCCGGGTTTTGCGGGGCGGCTCCTGCCTCATCAGCGACGACATCATCCTCCAGTCCGCCATCCGCGGCAGCAGCTACCCGGGCGGCCGCTACGGCAACCTCGGCTTTCGTTGTGTGAGAACCGGTTCTTAACCCTGGTCCCTTTTCCCTTTCAACCCTGGCCTTGAAATCGATCCTGGACTTGATTCAAATGTCATTTCCCACGATCATGACCCAGGTTTAGGGCGATTTTCTCACGATCTTGACCCACCCGATTCTCACGGTCTTGACCCAGGTGTGAGGAGTATTCTCTCACGGTCATGACCCACCCCCTGAGGCCGTGCCAGACCATG
>CAIMUX010000022.1 GCA_903844735.1 Candidatus Eiseniibacteriota bacterium | reverse complement strand
GAGAAAACCCCCTCCGGACGCTTAGAGCAAGCTTCGCGAGGGGGTCATTTCTACGGTTCCTGAGGGACGCAGACCCCGGAACCTCAGCTTCCATGATCCAAAACCCGGCCTCGAACCCTCAGATTCCGTGCTCACGCTCACAGGCAGGCCCCGCCGGCACCCACAGCGTGATCCGCTGTCCACACCCTTCCATCGGAAACAGACGCACCACGGCCCATGGATCCGGAAACGCCGGGAATAACCGGGCGGAGATGGCGTAGATCCATCCGAGGCCGAGGAACAAAACTCCCGGTCGAAAAGGAGAACCGCCATGAAGACCCCGTTGACGCCGTCCCGGAATCTGTGGATCACGCTCGCCGCTCTCGCGGCCGGCATTGCTCTTGCCCCACCCGCCGACGCCCGTTGGAATGACGACACCTGGGCAGAAGGCAGCCTGGTGAACGTGCAGCTTTCCGTCGGCGGGCGGCCCGCGCCCCTCTATCCATCGCCGCAGGGAGACGAGCGTCACTACTTCCAGGCGGTCGATGGGGACAACTACTCAGTCATGTTGCGGAACAACTCCGGCGAACGGGTCGGTGTGCTCATCGCCGTGGACGGCCTGAACGTCGTCAGTGGCGAACGCACGAGCCTGTCGGCAGACGAACCGATGTACGTGCTGGGTCCCAGGGAGACCGCGACCATCCAGGGATGGCGAACCTCGCTCGACCAGGTGCAGCGCTTCGTGTTCGTGGAGGAGCAGCGTTCGTATGCCGAGCGCACCGGCCAGGCGAACGGCGACATGGGCTGGATCCGCGTGCTGGCCTTCCGTGAGCAGCGGGCCGCGCCGTCAGCGGCACCCCCGGGGCGCCATGAAGCTGCGCCGCCGACCGAGCGTTCCGAGTCCAAGGGGTCGAGGAAAGACGCAATGTCGGAGAACGAGGCCGCGGCAAGCCGCAGCGACGGCGACTCGTATCCGGGCACAGGTTGGGGCGAGCAACGCAACGACTCGGTCCGACGGATCGAGTTCACCGCTGAACATATCGCCACCGACCATCATGTCATCCGCTACGAGTACGCCTCGGGATTGCGGGCGCTGGGTATCTTCCCCGACCGCGTTCGACTGCGCGATCGGGACCGTGGTGCCCTGGGATTCGCCCGCCCCCCGCGTTGGTGACGGTTTCGCGGGACACAACGACTTCTGAGGCTTGTAGGAAGTCCTATCGACCTCGGAAACCCTTCGCCCCGCTCGGAGCGACGGCAATCGAGTCTGATGGAACTCGGGGGCGACGCCCGTGGTCCGCGAAAACTCCGGACGTCACATCCAACATCAACTTGCCGTCCTTAATGATACCTTTCGAGACCTTGTGGGAACGCTGCCTTCTGCTTTCATCGTCATCCTTCGGTCGGTATTCCTGACCAGATCCAACCTCGCCCTGGAGAACGCGGCTATGCGTCAGCAACTCACGATCTACCGGAGGATTCAGAAGCAGCCACCCCTTCGAACCGGAGATCGCGTCTTCCGGGTCGTCCTCCTTAGACTTTGGTCCGCCTGGGACCGGTCGCGGATCATCGTCCAACCGGAGACCGTGATCGCCTGGCACCGGCAAGGCTTCAATTTTCTCAGCGTCGATCACCTTCGCCGCGTGGTCATAGAATACCGATGTACTACAACGGAGCCCGGCCTTCGCAGGCGATCCACGGGATTCCAGATCCGTACCCGGAGCCGAAGCAACCCCCACCACCGGGAGGCCGGCTCGTGGCCCTGCCCGTGCTCGGTGGCGTTCACCATGACTACCGCCTCGCGGCCTAGGATCCCGATCGGCAACACGGCTCAAGCGATTCTCAACCAGCACAACTGCGCCCTGCTCGTACCTCGGCATCGGGCAACCCCACGGACCGAGTCCGACCTGCGCAATCACGCGACCGAGCCGGCACATCGAGCGGACCGAGGGTGTCGGGCATGCCGCCCGTATGGGATCGGTAGCGCAGTTCGTCGGCCAATGGATCGCAGGCCGACGGGAGGTCGCGGAGGAACTCCGCCGTGCAGCCGGCCGCGAAGGCGCGGTCAAGGATCGTGGTGCGGGGAGGCGAGCGGATCTCCGATCAGGTCATCGGCGCCAGCTCCACCCAGGCCGAACGGCCCGCCCGAGACTCGCTGACCGTCCGCAACTGGAGGAGATGGGCCGCGCAAAGGTTATGTCGAGAATTTCCGGGAAGGCTAAGGCTTGACCCGGGCGCGGTCGGCGAGACATCCTGCCGGCGCACGCTGCGGATCCATGGGGTTCCGGGACGTCCGATCTGAGCGCGGTTTGATTTCGCGTCCATGCCATCGTCACATCCGAATACGAGGAGCAGGTCTTACGAGCATCCTCAACCCCACGCCTCCCGAGACACTCGTGGATGGCGCCGGGCGGCCGTATTTCCTTTGGGACATGGATCTCACGATGTCTACGTTCCAGGAGAAGCTGCGGGTGGGGGACGCGGAACCGAACAGCTCGCTGGAACTTCCGGGGTCGCTGGACTTGGGGAGCGTGCGGATTGATCCTGCCCCGCGCTCCTACCGCACCCTCCTGATTTCTCTCCTGTGGCGCTCCAGCGTCCCCGGCGTCGTGAAAACCTCTGACCGCGACCCAACGACGTTCAGCACCCGCGAACCGACTTCGACGGGGCGAGACATCCGGTCCAGCAGCCTGGCGGCACCGAGATCCCGGTTGGCTTCGGACTGAAAGCGTTGCCTATGGAATCATCGCGGATCACGGCTGTTCTCTGACGCCACCGATTGTAACACCGGCGGCGGGTCGCGGTCGCCTGCACCGAGCCGGACGCGTCTGAGCCCGTTGTTAGATCGCGAGTGGCCGGCGCAGGGCGGCGTTCTCCAGAGCCAGGGTCGCCCGGGACAAGATGGCCGCGTTCCCGCTCTTCCGCTATTTGATCAGGACCACCTTCCGCTGATCTGTCACGGCGGGGCCATCGCTCGGCTGCGCCCGGAGCCGCAGGAAGTAGACCCCCGGCGCCATCTCCCGTCCGCCCCACAGCAGTTCGTGAACGCCGCCCGCCTGCGTCCCCTGCGTTACCGTGGCGACCTTCCGGCCGCTCACGTCGAAAGCCTCGAGCCGCACGTCCGCGGCTTCGGGGAGTATGTACGAGAGGCGCCCGCCGGCAATCGCGGGATTGGTGACGGATCGAAACAGCGCCGCCGCGGCCGCGCTCGGCTCCTCGAGCGGGGCGTCCGACGTGAAGGGCTGATTGCCGTAGTGGAGGCGGACGTCCACGAACCAATCGGAGATCGGTGCGTACGGCTCCGAGGCCTCATAGACCCTGACGAGGAGTTGATCGATCACCCGCGGTTCGTCCAGGACGCCGACGAAGAGACCGGTCAGGGTGCCGGATCCCGCCGGGACGTACTGGCCCCCTGCGTAGTGAGAACCCGGCGTCATGGAGCCGTTGGTGTACGGCTTGACGACCATCCGCACCCCTTCGGGGATCGAAACCGTGTACGGCAGGTCCACGTACGCGTCGTGAGCCGGGTAGCCGGGCGTCTCGTTGCTATGATTGAAGTAGGAGGGGGAGGGATGCTGCAGGATCACCGCCCGGACGATCTGCTCCGCGTAATGGTAGTTCACGGGCACGAAGTACCGCGTGATGAGTCGCGAGTTGTCGGCGTTGTAGATGTCGAACCGGACGGAGTCGATGACGGCATCGCCCGATGTGATGCGAAAGCTGCGCGCCACGTGCCCCGTCCCGGATGGGCAGAGGCTCGATCCGCTGAATGCGGCATTAGGCGAGGGCGCTCCATCGGTGCACGGGATGGCGTAGATGCGCACGCCCCCCGCTTCCGTCGTCCGGTAGTCCAGATCCGCCGTCACGTTCTCCGGGTGCAGCCTCCCCGCCGGCGAGGCCGGCGCGAGCGCGATGTTGTAGACTGAAGCCTCCTCGGCCTGGTAGCGGACGGGGACCCAGAACTCGGTCAGGACCTCATGGGTCACGGAGTTCTCCATCTTGATGCGAAGGCGGTCGACGAGAGTCTGTTGAGGAATGCGAGTCCAGAAATCCCCGGACCCCGAGCCCGGCGGGTACCCGGGGGACCCGGACGAGACATAGAACGGCGAGGTGAACCCACTGTAGGGGCGGATGAAGACGTAAACGTCTTCCGTCAGGGGGTTCCTGTAGTCGAACGTGAACTCGATCCTCTGGTCGTAGGCCACGCACGAGGTGGAGGCGGGCGTCATCGCCAGGTTGTAGAGGGCGCAGGCGCCGTAATTGAACAGGCACGGCACGAAGAACTCGAGCCTGAGATTGTTGCTCGGGTCGAACGCCTGGAACCGGACCTCGTCAACCACCACGTTGCCGGTCGTGATCCGAAACGTGCTGCTGCCGCCCGTGGATCCCGGCATGTAGAGCGTTCCCCCGGAGGCAGCGTAGTGGGGGGAGAGAGCGCCGGCCGTCATGGGCCGGACGAAGATCCTCACGCCGTCATCCTCAAAGAACCCGAGAGAGTGATCCCAGGTGACCGTCACGGTCATGTCCCACGACAGGGCCGCCTGCGACCCGGGGTTGAACCGGATGTCCGAGATCGCGATGGCCGCGGCGCCCCCGGCCGTCCAGAGCGCGAACCCCGCAAAGAGGATGACAATCAACCCCGAACGCACCGCGCGGCGCCGGATCGTCGGCATGGGCGACATCTCCATGTGACACCTCCTGGCTGACGTGAGGAACCCCCGCTTCTGAAACGCCCCCCGAGGGGCGAAAACCACCAGCGAAATACCCTACTCGCCGATAAGCCGATCTATCGCCCTCGGGCGCCCTTCGCCCCACCCCGAGCGGCCGGACAAAAGTCTAACCAAGCTCCGAAGGCGAGGGCAAGGTCTCTTCGGGCCACTCGTCGTGCCCCATTGGGGGTGGACCGTCACAGGTGTGGTTCCCGGCCTGGCGCGCGAAAGCGGTTGGCGTTTCCGCGAAATCCCCGGCTTTTGGCTCGACCGGTGTGGACTCCGCCCCTTCGACCCGGCTGGCCGTCTCTCTGGGGAAGATCCCTGGCTGGCTGGTCATGGTCAAGCGAGGCGTCCGCCGGGCGTGTGTCCCGAAAACCCAGCCTCGGATGTGTCGCATCACAAGCGCAGCATGCCGGGAGGGGTGAGTTCGAACATCGCGGCCCACGCCCAAGCGACCGGAAGACATCGTCATTCGCTCCGCCCCTACACCCGAAACACCTTCATCACCTCATCAACATCGATGGAACGTCGCCGCCGCAGGCGGCCTCGGCACCTACCAGGATCGATCGAGAATCGGTTCGGCGAACCGGATCACATCGACTCTCCAAGCAGGGTTGGCCTTCGTTCCTGTTCTTCGGCCATACGCCATCCACGGTTCCGTGTGTGGCACACGCCGCTTTGCTATCATGCCGGGCCATGCAGTACCTAACGACCGTCCTGGCCTCCAGCGCCGGGATCTTCGCGCTCCTCGCCGCATCGTGGCTCTATGCCCGAAAGACGCGGCCGGACTTGTCGGCAACCGTCCGTCTCGGCATGCATCTGTTCGTTCCCTGTCTGTCCTTCCAAGCGATCCTCGACTCGCGGCTGACCGCATCCGCCTTCGCCACCGCCGCCGGCGCGACCGCGATCCAGATCGGCTGCGGAGTCCTTGTAGGCCTCGCGGCCATCCGCCTCGCCGGTTGGCGCGACCGAAGTGAGTACCTGCTTCCCGTGGCGTTCGTCAACGCCGCCAACCTTCCCTTTCCTCTCCTGCTGGCCATCTACGGTCCGGATGGCCTCTCGATCGGCGTGGTCTGCTTCACGGTGACCAACGTCGCGATATACTCCCTGGGGATCGTGCTGGTGCATGGAAAGGGGCAGATGCGGCGGGCGCTGGCCGAGCCGGCGCTCTGGGCGACCGCCGCGGCGGGGGTGCTGCGGTTGGCCGGGGTCCGGCTTCCTGAGCCGGTGCTGGCGCCGATCCGTCTGGCGGCGGCTGCCGCGATCCCGCTGATGTTGGTCCTTTTCGGCGACTCGCTCGCCCGAACACGGCTCTGTGCTCTGCGCCCGGCGCTCGTGATCACGGCGGCGCGCTACGTCGGCGGGGCGTTGGCGCTTCTGGTGATCCTACCGCTGCTCAAGCCCACAGGACTCCTGCGCACCGTCCTTGTGCTCTACGCGCTCCTGCCGCCCGCCATGATTAACGTGGTGCTCGTGCGTAGCGCCGGGCGCGACGACGAGGGCGTGGCCGGGGCGGTCCTGCTCGGGACGCTCCTCGCGCTCGTCATCATCCCCTTGGTCCTGGCGCTGGTGCGCTAAATGGACCGGTGCTGCAACAGCGTCATGAACTCCATGCGGGTCTCCCGGTGGTTGCGGAAGGCCCCCAACATGGTGCTCGTGGTGGTGGTCGAGTTCCGCTTCTCTACGCCGCGCATGGCGATACAGAGGTGGAACGCCTCCACCACCACGGCCACGCCGAGCGGATGCACTGCTTCCTGGATGCAGTAGGCGATCTGCTGCGTCATCCGCTCCTGCACCTGCAGCCTCCGCGAAAAGAGGTCGACAATGCGCGGCAGCTTGGAGAGCCCGACGATGCGCCCCTTCGGGATGTACGCGATGTGGGCCTTGCCGTAGAAGGGGAGCATGTGATGCTCGCACATCGAGTAGAAGTCGATATCCTTCACGATCACCATCTCATCGTAGGACTCCTCGAAAACGGCTCCGTTTAGGACATCCTCGACCTTCTCGTGGTAACCGCGGGTGAGGAACCGGTAGGCACGCGCCAGTCGCTCGGGCGTGCGGCGCAGCCCCTCGCGGTCAGGATCCTCCCCCAGCTCGGACAGCCATCGCCGAGCCAACGGTTCCAGCGGATCTCTCTCCCCGCCCTCCATGTCCCCAGTCATATCTCCGGCCTCTTCTCCAGCCCTCTCCCCAGCCACAGACTCCGTGGCTCTCATTTCCTCGGCCATCATCGCCTCCCCCACCTGCCCGGCCGAGTCCTCAAGCGCCGCCACCGACCCGCGATATCGGTCAGGATTGGTGCGTGACTCGCAGAGCACGAGCTCAGCCAGTGTACAACCGGGCATCTGTCCATCCAGCTTTCCCCGGGAGCGGATCAGGAGAGGCCGGAGACGCGGGGCAGGATCTCCGAGTCCGCAAAGTCCGCGGGCTGTCCATCCACCAGCGCATGCAGGCGCGGAAGGACGCAGTCCATGGCGTCGCTGATGCTCATGGGGAGGAGCACACCCGAGGCGGTGGCACGCCCGCCCCCACCCAGGCCCTCGGCCAGGCAACCGACATCGTGGCATCCCTTGGAGCGGAAGGTCACCTTCACGCCGCGACTGCCCTGCTGGCGGAACATCACACAGATCTCCAGATCGCGCAGGCTCAGCAGAAAATCGAGGATTCCATCCCCGTCGGCAAACTCGGCCCCGGTGGCAAGAAAGAGATCCTCGGGGATGACGAGCCACGCCAGCCGTCCTTCGCACTCGCTGCGCAGCGTGCCGAGCGCGAGCCGCAGCAGATCGAGCTTTGGAAAAGAGTCGGCCTCGAAGATATGGGTGCATACCGAACGGTGATCAACCCCCAGGGCAAGGATTTCCGCCGCCAAGAGCAGCGTCCCGTTGCCCGTGTTGGGCAGGCGAAATCCCCAGGTATCGAAGAGGATCGCCGCGTAGAGCGCCTCGGCCATCCCCGGGGTGATCTCCGCTCCGGTAGCGACGAAATACCGGTAGAGGATCTCGCCGGTGGCGGCCGCGCCCTCCACGATGAGGTCGAGATCGCCGAACCCGGCGCTCGCGTGGTGATGGTCGATGGAGACGATGACCGGTCGGGCCGCCCGAAGGCGCCGCGCCACGGTACCGAGATAGTCCCAACTGCTGACGTCGACACAGATGGCGGCCTCGATCCAACCAGGCTCGGGCCAAGCGCTCTCGGCAGAATGGACCGGGTGGTGGCGCGTGAGGAACCGATATCGATCGGGGGGCGGACCATCATTGCAGATGATGACGTCCTTGCCCAGGAGACGCAGGTGTTGGGCGAGCGCCACCTCAGACCCGATAGCATCCCCTTCGGGAAAAACGTGGGAGGTCACGAGGAAGCGATTCGCGCCGGCTATGATGCGTCGCAGCGCCGGCCATCGCTCCACTTCTCTCATGCCACCCCCGGTGCGGTCCTCGTTGCTGTCCCTGATCTGATAGCATCACGGTCCCGGCGACGGGTGCCCCCCGATCGGCCGGGCCGCTACGGAATGTGGGCGCCTCGCGCTGCGGATGTCAAGGTTCTTTCCGGCCCCTAAGATTCGCAGTAGAGAACGAATACGACTGGCTTCGGGCTTCGGGCTTGCTCACGTCGCAACCGGCCCGGCCGCACGCAGTCGCAAGACCAGCTCCGTAAGCTCCCGGATGACGGTCTCCACCTCCGCGACGGTGGTGAAGCGGCCGAGGCTGAAGCGAAGTGCGCGGCGGGCATGCTTCGGCTCCAGCCCGAGGGACAACAGGACCGGCGACGGCTCAAGCGATCCGGAGGCACAGGCACTCCCCGCGGAGAGCGCCACCCGACGCAGGCCGAGAAGGATCGCCTCTGCGGCCACGCCATCGAACCCGAGATTGCTGATCCCCGGCAGGCGTGGCTCCGTGCCGTGGACGGTGACGCCGTCGAGCCCCCCACAAAGCGCCCTCTCCAGTTGGTCGCGGAGGCCCGCGACCCTCAACGACTCTTCCGGCATCTCGTCGAGGGCGATCCGGCACGCCTCCCCGAACCCGGCAATGGAAGGGACATTCAGCGTCCCCGGCCGCAGGCCCTGTTCCTGTCCTCCCCCCTCCACCAGCGGCCGCAACGGCAAGCGCGGGCTCTGCCGTCTCACATAGAGCGCCCCGGCCCCCTTCGGTCCGCAGATCTTGTGCGAGGAACAGGAGAGGAGGTGCACGCCCGCGGACCCGGGGTCGAGGGGCACTTTTCCGAACGACTGCGTCGCGTCGGCATGCAGGAACACACCACGCCGCGCACAGGCCGCGCCGATCGCTTCCAAGTCCGCCAGCGTGCCGATTTCGTTGTTACCGTGGATCACCGAGACGAGGACCGTCTCGGGCCGGATCGCGGCCTCCACAGCGGCGGGATCGAGGTGCCCCCCGATCCCTGGCGGGACCGTCGTGACACCGAGCCCTTCGCGCGCCAAGGCTCGGGCGACCTCGCGCCCCGCGGCGTGCTCGATGGTCGTGGTGACGAGGTGAGCATTCTGACGGCCGCAGCCGCGCAGCAGGCCCTTGAGAGCGAGGTTCAGCGACTCCGTGGCCCCGGAGGTGAACACGATCTCCTCCGGAGTTGCGCCGAGCAGCGCGGCCACCCGCTCCCGCGCCACAGCCACCGCCTCCTCGGCTTCCCAACCAAAGGCGTGGCTCCGGCTATCCGGGTTCCCAAACGCTTCGCCCAGGTACGGCAGCATCGCCGCCCGTGCCCGCCGGTCGAGCGGGGTCGTCGCGGCATAGTCGAAGTAGATCAGCCGGGATGCCATATCAGCAATCGCGAGCTGGGCAAACGGCCAGGAACGGACGATAACTGGCAAGGGTGAGCGTCACCCGCGCCACACCGCTCGCAACAACGACAGCACCGGCGCAGGACAATGGGGAGGAGACTTTGGCCGAAGCGATGCGACCGGACCCGCAGAAAGTGCTCTCGCTGCCGCAGACCCGGCGGATAAGCTGGAGTGCCATGGTGCTGGAAGCGACCCACCAGGTCCTGCTATCGCTGTGGACCGGCTCGCTCGCCTTCGCGGCGTCACTGGCGGTGCCCATGCTCCTCGCCGGGCTGGCCGACGCGGGCCAGGCGGTGCGCCTGTCCCTTGAAATGCTCGGCCGGCTGGGACTGCTCGGCTGCGGAGCCGGGAGCCTCCTGCTGCTCACCACGCTGCTCATGCACCTCCTTACATTGCGCGACACGCGCACGATCCTCGGCTCGGTAGTCCTCATCCTGGTCATGACCGCCATCTCCACCGGACAGCAGGTCTTCCTCGCCCCTCGGGCATGGGAACTGCTGCGCGCCGCCCCGGAACTAACCGCCACCGCCGCCCCGTTGGAATTGGCCCGACTGCGGTCGCTGCTCGGGACCTACCTCGCGCTGCTGCTGGTTCAGGCGTTGTTCGGCTTGACGCTCATGCTAGCGGGCCTGCGACGATGGTACCGGTACATCAAGGTGCCGACCAACCAACCGGACTTCTTCTGGCCCTGAGACGTTCCGCGGACCTCGCCGCGAACCTCGCCTCTGCCTCGCCTACGGCGCTGCGTCCCGCGGGTCAGCCGTCGACCGCCGGTGCCGCCGGATCCTCTCCCTCGATCGGCACACCTTCCGCCAGAAGCGAATGAGAGGTGGAGCGGGCCACACGCACATGGACGGTCTCGCCCACCGAGTGCAGGCATGACAGCACCACCTTCTTGAAATCGGGGGTCTTCCCCATAGATCGCAGCGGGTCTCGACGCGAGGGACCCTCCACCTGCACCTCCACCACGCGTCCCACCCAGCGCGCATAACGCCGCCACGCGTGCTCCTCCTGCAACGCGATCATCCGCGCGAGGCGATCTCCCTTCACGGCATCAGGAACCTCGTCGGGATGCTTGCGCGCCGCGAAAGTGCCGGGCCGCTCCGAATAGCGGAAGAGGAATGCACCGTCGAATTCGACGGCCCGCATGAGCGAGAGAGTGTCCGCAAAGTCGTCCTCGGTCTCCCCCGGAAAGCCGACCATGAGGTCGGTGGTGAGCCCCACGTCCGGCAGATGCCGTCGAATCGTCCCGACAAGGCGGAGAAAATCGTCGCGGGTGTAACCGCGCTTCATGTCGGCGAGCACCCGGTCGGCACCCGACTGCACCGGCAGGTGCAGGTGCGGGCAGAGCACCGGCCGCTCCGCCATGAGACGGAAATGCTCCTCTCGGAAATCCGACGGGTGCGGCGACGTGAAGCGAACCCGCGGAAGCCCCGGAACTCGGGACACCCGGTCGAGAAGATCGAAAAAGGTGTGCTCGCCGTGGTGATAGGAGTTCACCGTTTGCCCCAGAAGGGTCACGGTGCGGGCTCCGCGCTCCACGGCTGCGTCGACCTGCCGCTCCACCTCATCCAGCGGCAAGCTCTTTTCGCGCCCACGGGCCAGGGGCACGACGCAGAACGTGCAGAAGCGGTCGCAGCCGCGCATCACCGGGACGAAGGCGTGCCCGGCCTCCACCCGCACCGAATCGCAGCCGGCGTAGTCCTCGTTGCCGTCGAGCCGCAGGTCGATCGTGGGGCGTCGCGCCGCCGCCTCTACCAGTTCCGCCAGACGACGATAGGAATCGGGACCGACGAACAGGTCGACCTCCGGCAGGGCCGCGAGAAGACTCTCTCCTTCGTGTTTCGGGACACAGCCGGTCACGCCGAGGACTAAGTCGGGGCGGACCCGCTTCAGCCGCCCCAGTTCGCGCAGGCGGCGGATGACGCGCTCGGTCGCGCGCTCGCGGACGGCGCAGGTGTTGACGAGCACGAGGGTCGCCTCCGCGACATCCAGAGTGGCGACGAATCCCGCTTCGGCGAGAAGGTGCTCCATCAGGGCGCTGTCCGCCGCGTTCATCTGGCAGCCGTAGGTCTCGATATAGACGCGCTTCACACGCGGCTCTTCCCGATGACGATCCCCTCCGCCGAGCCGTCGGCGGCCGCCGCGAACACACGCACGCTGAGAAACTCATCCCCCTCCGGCCGCGCCCCATCCCAGGGAAAGCGCAGCCGCACGTAGTTGCCGGAGAGCCCCTGCCCCCGACCCGGCCCGCAGCGGCGCTCCGGGAGGACATCCTGCACGGTTCCCACCTGGGCCAACGCGAATTCGGCCCGCCGACGCGTTCCCACCGCGCGCAGCCGGGCGGATCGGTCCCGGCGGATCGACTCCGGCGGGGCTTCGTTCATCGCCGCCGCCGCGGTACCCGGGCGGGGCGAAAACGCAAAGACATGGAGGTAGGCCAGCGGCTGCTCCTCCGCGAAGCGCAACGTGCGGGCGAACGCCTCATCGGTCTCGCCCGGCAGGCCCACGATCAGGTCGCACCCGATAGCCGAACCGGGCAGAAGCCGCTGGATCCGGGCTACGAGCGCCTCCGGACCGCCCCGTTCGATGGGGCGTCCCATTCGCTCCAGGACCCCCGGGTCGGCACTCTGCAGCGAAAGGTGGAAATGCGGGCAAAGATGCGGGCAGGTGGCGAGCCGCTCCAGCCACCCGGGGCCGATTTCGCGCGGCTCGATCGAGCTCAGACGCACGCGGGCCAAGCCCGGGACCTCGGCCAGCGCCTCCACCAGATCCGGCAGCACCGGTTGGCCCGGGAGATCCCGCCCCCACGCTGCCGTATTGATGCCGGTGAGGACGATCTCGCGATGCCCCGAATCCGTCAGCAGCGCGGCTTGGGCAAGGCAGGCGGCGAGCGGCCGACTGCGCGACGCGCCGCGCACCGAAGGAACAATGCAGTAGCCGCACGCGCCATCGCAGCCGTCTTGCACCTTCAACACCCCGCGCGTGCGTCGCCCGTCGCGGGCCCGGCCGTGCTCCGGAAACGAAGGGAGCGTCGGGTCCGCGCCCACCTCGATGCACGCCACCGTGCGAGCCGAAGCCGCAGTCCCGGCCGAAGTCGCGTGGGCGCACCCGGCCTCCCGCAGAATCCGTTCCGCCAGGCCCGCCTTCTCGGCGTTGCCAAGGACGAGGCTGACGCCGTCGAACACCGCCACCGAACCCGGCTCGCGCTGCGCCAGACACCCGGTGACGATGAGCCGACCGTCTCCCACCGCGGCTCTGCGGACTGCTTTGCGGCTGTCGGCATCGCCGGCCGCCGTCACGGTGCAAGTGTTGACCACGGTGACGTCGGCGCCCTGCCCGAACGGCACCAGACGGAAACCGCCATCCACGAGGCGGCTGACCAGGCACTCCATCTCCTCGCGGTTGGCCTTGCAGCCGACCGAGGCAATGCTGATCGTAGGCGCTGAGGTCCCGGACCCGGCCCCAAAGGACAACCGTTCGTGCATGGGTGGATCATAAGCAGCAGCAAAGGCCACGGCAATAGGGAGGCGGGGCTTTCGACCCGACCGGCGGTGCCCCGTCCAACAGGCGGACTGAGGCCGACGCGTCCCATCTCGGCATCGGTGATTGCGGCCCTGCCTTCTCTGTGCTAGAAGGAATGCTGGACAGCGTAGCCGGAGTCGGATTAGGCATTCTAATCACCCAAGGCCCGGACTAGGGCGCGGAGGCCACATGCAGTTGGAAACCCTCAAGATCTTCTGCGATGTCATCGAGACCCAGAGCTTCTCCAAAGCGGCCAGCCTGAACTACATTTCGCAGTCGGCGGTGAGTCAGCAGATCCGCGGACTGGAGGACAAATACGACCGGCGGCTCATCGAGCGCGGTAAACGGAGTCTCGCTCCCACCCAGGCAGGGCAGATTCTGTACCAGGGGTCCAAGGACCTGCTCGAGCGGTTTCGCCTCGTGGAGAACCGCCTACAGGTTCTCTCCAACGCCATCGCCGGCCCGCTGCGGGTAGCCGTCATCTACACGGTCGGCCTGCATGAGCTGCCGCCATTCGTAAAGGAGTTCCTGCGCCGCTACCATTCGGCCAATATTCATATCGAGTATGACCGAGCGAACCGGATCTACGACTCAGTGGCCGCCAACGCCGTTGATCTCGGGATCGTGGCCTATCCGGTACGTCGTTCCGGCATCGACATCCTCCCCTTCCGCGAAGATCAACTGGTGCTCATCGTCCACCCCGAGCACCCTCTGGCAAAACATCGCCGGGTCGAGATCCGCAAGCTGGCCGGCCAGCGCTTCGTCGCCTTCGAGAAGGACATCCCCACGCGCCGGGCGGTCGACCGCGTGCTGCGCCGCCAGGGGGTGGCCGTCGACATCGTCATGGAATTCGACAACGTGGAAACAATTAAGCGGGCAGTGGAGATCAACGCAGGTCTCGCCATCGTCCCCGCGCTGACCGTGGAGGCCGAGGTGCGCAACGGCACGCTCCTGGCTATCGATTTCCCCCGTGGTGCGTTCCTGCGCCAGGTCGGCATCCTTGTGAAGAAGGGAAAAGAGCGCACCGCCGTGATGGAGAAGTTCATCACGCTCCTGCAAGGCAAGGACGGCTTCGAGGTTCCGTCGCGGCTGCGTGAGTCGTCCGAGGAGTCGTAGCGTAGCGGGCTTCATGCTTCAGACATCAGACTTTGGGCTTTGGGCTTCAGATCGACGGTCATCACTTCGGCTGTCCCGAGTTCTTCCTTATTGAATCAAGTCCAGGACAAGATTCAAGGCCAGGGCTAGAGTCGCCACTGCTCTCGTAGTTGCCCCGCGCGCCGCTGATACCTTCGCCCCAAGGGTACGTCGGCGTGTCGGAAGCATCCCATTGCCCTGGATCCCCGTGGGTCTCGCAGCCACCCTTGGCAGCCTTCTCCCATTCGGCCTCGGTCGGCAGGCGCTTGCCCGCCCAGCGGCAATAGGCGTCGGCCTCCCACCAGGCAATGGCGGGCAAGTCCGAGCGTGACGGCCGGATCCGGCTCGAGCAGGAGGATCGTTGATCAGGGCGTCCGTTCCCGTGGTCAGCCTCTGGAGGGTTTCCGGCGTCGTCAGGATCATCAGCTCCCATCGTCTGAAGACAGTAGACAGTGGACAGAAGTCAGGATTCAGAAGCCCGAAGCCCAAAGCCCGAAGCCAGTCGCGTTCGTTTCTTACCTCAAATCTCAGGCCCAGAGATTCCACTTGTCACCCCCAGATTTAGTGCTAGAATCCCAACGTCCTACTAGATCTTGTGCTTCGGGTAGGAAGGACACCAGGTTTGAGTCCGTTCGCGACGAGCGCAGGCATCGCCGGCCGGCGCGGATGAAGGGCTTGACGGGCCGCTTGATGGAGCAGTTGATAGGCCGCCCGATGGAGTGGCGGATGGACCGCTTGGTGGGCCGCCCGGGGGCCTGGTTTGCAGGGAGGTAAGCAGAGATGGCTCGCAAGGACTTGAGAAGCGGCGCACCCGGGACCCGCGAAGCCCCAGGAACCCAAGGCGACCTCATCCACCGGGGTGTCACCGTGCCCCGGCGGTTCACGCACCCCGGCGCCCACCCGTACGACGGCGTGACCTGGGAACTGCGCACGGCAACGCTCACCAACGAAAAGGCGGAGATCCTCTTCGAGCAGCAGGGCGTGGAGACCCCCGCCGCCTGGTCCCAGATGGCCACCAACGTCGTCGCCTCGAAATACTTCAACGGAGCGGTGGGAACGCCGGAGCGGGAGCGATCGGTCAAGCAACTGGTCTCCCGGGTGGTCGGCACCATTGCACGCTGGGGACGCGAGCAGCAGGTTTTCGATACCCCGGCCGACGCCGACGCTTTCGAGGCGGAGCTGACCCACATGATGGTCCACCAGATGGCGGCCTTCAACTCGCCGGTCTGGTTCAACGTGGGGATCGAAGATAGGCCGCAATGCTCGGCCTGTTTCATCAACTCGGTGAGCGACACCATGACCTCCATCCTCGACCTGGCCAAGATCGAGGGGATGCTCTTCAAGTGGGGCTCCGGATCGGGCACCAACTTGAGCCCGCTGCGCTCTTCGAAAGAACCGCTGTCCGGCGGCGGCACAGCCTCGGGACCGGTCTCCTTCATGAAGGGGTATGACGCCTTCGCCGGCGTCATCAAGTCGGGCGGGAAGACGCGGCGCGCCGCCAAGATGGTCATCCTCAACGTCGACCATCCGGACATCATGGAATACATCGGCTGCAAGGCTGAGGAGGAGAAGAAGGCCTGGGCGCTCATCGACGCCGGCTACGACGGCTCGCTGACCGGCCCAGCCTACGCCAGCGTCTTCTTCCAGAACTCGAACAACTCGGTGCGCGTGCCTGACGCCTTCATGGAAGCGGTGGAGAAGGACGGTCCGTGGCAGACCCTCAGTGTGCGCGACGGCCGGCCGGTCGATACGTACCGTGCCCGCGACGTCTTCCGCGCGATCGCCCAGGCGGCGTGGATTTGCGGCGATCCCGGCATCCAGTACCACACCACGATCAACGACTGGCATACATGCTCGGCCACCGGCCCCATCAACGCCAGCAACCCGTGCAGTGAGTACATGTTTCTCGACGACACGGCCTGCAACCTGGCCAGCATGAACCTGATGAAGTTCCGTACGACGACGGGCGAGTTGGACATCGACGCCTTCCGCCACGCCGTCCATGTCATGACCCTGGCGCAAGAGATCATCGTCGATGCAGCCAGCTACCCCACACAGACCATCGGGCGGAACAGCCACGAGTACCGACCACTCGGGCTCGGCTTCGCCAACCTCGGCAGCTTCCTCATGGCCCGCGGCATTCCCTATGACAGTGAGCTGGGGCGCCACACCGCCGGTGCCATCACGGCACTCATGACAGGCCAAGCCTACGCCAGCTCGGCCGCGGTAGCCGCCTGCGCCGGCCCATTCCCCGGCTTCGCGCCGAACCGCGCGTCGATGCTCCACGTCATCGCCAAGCACCGTCATGCGGTGGACAAGATCGATCCCGGCCTGGTATCGGAGAGGCTGCTCGCGGCGGCGCGCCAGGCCTGGGAACGGGCGGAAGAACTGGGGCGCGCCCACGGCTTCCGCAATGCGCAGACCACAGTCTTGGCCCCCACCGGCACCATCGCCTTCATGATGGACTGCGACACCACCGGGGTGGAGCCGGACATCGCCCTCATCAAGTACAAGAAGCTGGTGGGCGGCGGCATGCTGAAGATGGTGAACCGAACCGTGCCCGAGGCTCTGGAGTACCTTGGTTATTCTGTGGAGGAGCGTCGCGAGATCCTAGACCACATCGAGGAGCAGGAAACGATCGAGGGTGCACCCGGCCTGAAGCTCGAGCACCTGCCGGTCTTCGACTGCGCCTTCCAGCCACGGAACGGAACCCGCACCATTCACTACGGGGGTCACATCCGGATGCTGGCGGCGGTGCAACCGTTCATCTCCGGGGCGATCTCCAAGACAGTGAACATGCCGCGCGAAGCCACGGTGGAGGATATCGAGCGCGTCTGCCTCGAGGCCTGGAAGTTGGGGCTCAAGGCGGTCGCCATCTACCGCGACGGCTGCAAACGAACCCAGCCGCTCAACACCGGTCGCGAGAAAGCAACCGAACGAAGGGGGGCCGTCGCCGTGGCGCCCGCGGTGGCGCTCGCCGGGGCGCCCGGAGCCGTGCCCGTCGTGGTGCCCGGAGCGGCCACCGGAGCAACTCCCGACCTGGCGGCCGAGGTGGCGCCCCCGGTCGCGGCGGCTCCGTGGCCGGTGCGCCGTCGGCTCCCCGATGAGCGCCACTCCATCACGCACAAATTTTCCATCGGCGGGCACCAGGGATACGTCACGGTCGGGCTCTACACGGACGGCACCGCGGGCGAGATCTTCATTGTGATGGCCAAGGAAGGGAGTGTCATCTCCGGGATGGTCGACTCCTTCGCCACCGCGGTTTCCCTCGCGTTGCAGTACGGCGTGCCGCTTCGCGTCCTGGTTGACAAGTTCGTGAATGTGCGCTTCGAGCCTTCGGGCATCACCGCCAATCCCGAGATCCGCTTCGCGAAATCGGTCACCGACTATGTGTTTCGCTGGCTGGCCTTGAAGTTCATCCCCGATCATCCGGTGCTGGCGGAGGGACCCCGCCGCGCGCCGGAGCAGCCGGGCGACGAGCTGCGGGAGGCTCTGGGGGGATCGCCCGCCGGCGGCGGTCCCACGGGCATGCCCACCACGCACGAGATGATGACCGACGCACCGGCCTGTCCGGATTGTGGGGCGCTCATGGTGCGCAACGCGTCGTGCTACCGCTGCTTCAACTGCGGCACGACCAACGGTTGCTCCTAAAGACCGGGAGACGTCGTCATGAGGATCTACACGCGCAAGGGCGATCGGGGCGACACCGGGACGCTTTCGGGCGGGCGCCTGCGCAAGTCGGATCCGCGGATCCGCGCCCTCGGTCTCCTCGACGAGTTGAACGCCCAGATCGGCATCGTGCTGGCCGGATCCGACGTTCCCGAGCCGCTGCAGGCTCCGCTCCGCCGGATCCAGAATGTCATTTTCGAAGCCGGTGCCGCCCTCGCCTCGCCCGACCCCGTCGGCAGTGACGCGCTCTTCGTGGCCGAGACGGCGTGGCTGGAATCCGAAATCGACAAGCTGGAGGAGGCACTGCCTCCGCTGACCCGATTCATCCTGCCGGGAGGAAGCGCCGCAGCGGCCGGGCTGCACCTAGTGCGCACGGTGGCAAGGCGGGCGGAATGCCAGGCGGTAGAGGCTGCCTGCGGGGAGGATGCGCGGATGCCGTTACTGACCTGGCTGAACCGGCTCTCGGATGGGTTGTTCGTCTATGCCCGAACGGCGAATCGTCTGGCCGGCGGGACAGACACGCTGTGGGAATCCCGACGGGGGGCCCCTCAAGGATCGCAGACGGAGGAATGAACCGCGCGACCACGCCGGGGCTTGACCACAAGGGGCCGGGCGCGCAAAGAGATGGGGATCGGTCGCTGTCGCCCGCTCAGGCGTCCTGAGCCGCGGAAGGCAGGGGTGATGGTATTGCCTTTGGCTCCAAGGAAGGGGCAGGACGACCGATTGAAGTGACCGATCCCCCATATTTTTCTAGCGAGATAGGTTCAGGTTGTCGGGCTCGGCCGACGGCCCGGCGGGGAGGGCTGCATGGAAGGCCTGCGGGTGCTCGCGAACCGCAAGACCACGAAGGTCACCTTCGTAGGGGTCCCCGACCAGCCGGGGATGGCAGCCGATATCCTCGGAGCGTTGGGTCGGCGCGGTATTAACGTGGAGATGGTGGTCTCCACCGGCGGTCAGGATGGAACGGCCGATATTTCCATCGCCATCACGCGGAACCAGACGCACGGGATTGTCGAGGCACTGGAGGCGATCCGCCGCGATGCGGGCGCCCGGGCGCTGCACAGCAACGCCGAGGCGGCCCTGATCAGCCTCCTCGGACCCGGGCTGCAGACCGAGCCGGGGATCGCAGGCCGCATGTTCGGGGCCATCTCCCGCGCGGGCGTCAACATCGAAGCGATCTCAACCTCGGTGTCGTCGGTGACCTGCATGATCGAGGACGCGCGCTGCGAAACCGCTCTGGCGGCGCTGCGCCTGGAATTCAACCTGGAGTGACCGGCCGCGCCGACGGGACCGCGGCCGGGCGTCCATTTCCGGGCAGCGCGGCGTTCCTGTCGAGAAGGCTTCCCTCACTCGCCGTGCGGATCCGCCCCGGCCCGCAACAAAGCGTCCCCGTCGATCCCCAAGCGCCTGATCTTCCCCAGGAGCGTCGTGCGAGAGAGACCGCCGAGGTCGCGGGCCGCGCGGGTCCGGTTCCAGCCGCGATCCTCGAGGGCTCGCACGATGATCCGCCGCTCGATACCGTCCAGATAGGCGTCAAGGCCCTTGACTCGAACCGTCTCCGGAATCGCTCCGTCCCCCGCGGAAAAGACCCGACCATCGGCATCATCGACGGCCTGGCCGTCGCCGGCCAACCAGCCGACGGTGACGGCCGCGATCTCACCTCCGGCAAAGTCCCCACACCCACGCACCGGTCCGGCGGCTGACAGTAATGCCGTCGGTGCGCGGTCCGGCTCCGCCCACGCGGCCGGCCCAGCCGACACGACCGACTCCGCCCACGCGGCTCGCGCAGCGGGTGCGAGCCCCAGCGCGGCGGGACCGATGGCGGCGTGACCCAGAGCACGCGTCAAGTGCGCTGCGCGCTGAACCACTGTGCGCAGCTCCCTGACATTGCCGGGCCACCCATGAGCCACCAACGAGGCGAGCCCTTCCGGCGCAAACCGCAGACCAGCGCAAACCGACGCGGCCAGGAACTTGACGGCCAGGAGCGGGATGTCGCCACGCCGCTCACGCAAGGGTCGCACGCGCACGACCACACCCCGGATCCGATGGAAGAGGTCAAGTCGGAACGAACCGCGGTCCACTTCCGCTTCCAAGTCGCGGTGCGTGGCCGCCACCAGACGAAGCGCCGTCCGCCGCGGCCGCAGTTCTCCCAACCGACGCACCTCGCCACCTTCCAGCACGCGCAGCATCTTCATCTGCGCCTCCGTGCCCATCTCCCCGATCTCGTCTAAGAAGAGCGTGCCGCCGTCGGCCGCCTCGATCAGCCCCGGCTTCTCCCCGGCCGCGCCGGTGAACGCCCCGCGAGCGTAGCCGAAGAGCTCGCTCTCCAGCAGATCCCGCGGGATGGCGCCGCAGTGGATGGCCACCAGGTCACCGCGCAAGCGACTCCAGCGATGGATCGCCCGGGCGAGAACCTCCTTGCCCGTACCGCTCTCGCCGAGAATCAGCACCGGGAGCGGAGCGGCGGCGAGAAGAAGCAGAGGTGCTATGTCCCGCAGGGTGCGCCGATCGCCGGTGAGGAAGCCAACCTCCGCGAAGGCGCGCTGCACGGAGCCGAGGTCCGGTTCGGCAAAGGCAGCAACCGACGATCCGCCGTGGCCCGCCCGTCTCCCTTCGATCGATCCGCCGGGGCTCGACGGGCTCCCGTCGAACGGTACCGCCCCCATCCAAGGCGGGCGGGCCTCCACGGTCACCGTCTCTGCCACCTGGGGCCCGAGAATCGGAAGCGCCAGGCGCGCCCAGCGGCGTTCGCACGCGTCGGCACGAAGATTCCAGCCGGCCCTGCGAAACAGCCCCGCCGCGAGCGCCAGATCGGCCCGCGCCTCCACCAGGGCCACCGCGGCACGACGAATCGGGGCCGGACCCTCCGCCGGAGCAAGGTGCCACAGCCTTCCATCCGCAACCGCCTCCAGGGCCATCGCACGCGCCCACGGCTCGCGAGCCCGCGCAGCAAACATTCCGAGCGCGGCCAGGAGTTGTCCGCGTCGCTCCGCCCCCTCCTCGGGAATCCGATCTTCGGCCAGACGCGAGAGCGCCGGCACCGTCCAGGCCGGCAGCCTCCTCCGGGGCCGCGCCGCGGCGCCCGCAAGCCAGGCTTCGACCAGAAGCACACCGACACTCTCCTCCCCGACCGGGAGGTCGTTCTCGTAGGTCGAGCGGGACAGCAGCGATACCGGAAGCCCTGCCGCAGTCAAGGTGGGGCGAAAGCGTGGCGGACCAAGAAGGAGCGCGGGCAGATCGATCCAACGGAACGGCTGATGAGCCGGCCGGCTCTCGGTTCCTTCTCGCAGCCAAGCAGCGAGTGCGGTCGCCGATCCCACCCTATCGGACACGGTCACACCGGGACGCAGATCCCCGGCCGAGCACGGTGCGTATTTCGCCTGAAATTCGGCCAGGCGCGATAGAATCGGGAGCCGCTCCCCCGGTAGGCGCGAGAGCGTTTCCACGGCGGCCCCGACGCCGATCGCCACCTCCCGCAGGCGTGCGCCACGCTTGCTCCGCGCCGCCCGCAGCACCCGCGCGAGCGAACGCCGGTACTTCGCTCCTTCGCCGGTCTGAAACTGGGCCACCGCACGGGCAAGGAACACCCACCCGGCCACCGGGCCACCGAGGATCCCCCGCCGCGCCATCCTCCCGTAGAGTCCTTCGATGCTGCACAGCACGTCGTCCCACTGCGACGCAGCAAGATCCCACCTGAGCAGAAGGAAACGCATCCTGAGCTCCGCGGCGGGGTTCATGCCACCCGCGGCGATCCCCGCGCGCAGAAGCTGTGCAGCCTTCGTCCAGCGCCCGGCCCGGGCCAGCTCCCGAGCCCGACGCACCCAGACCGCCCGCGCGGCGGCGCGCCTTGTGTGGGAGCAGGCGGCGCGCCCGGCCCTCCCGCTAACTTCGATCTGCCCGACCTCTACCTTTCCGCCCTCGACCTGTCCGACCTCGACACGCCCGACCTCGATCCGTCTAGCGTCGATCCGCTCGACCTCAATCTGTCCAGCCTCGCTCTTCTGTTGGTCTGCTTTCGATGCTCCTACCACGATCCCCCCCCTTGACAGGTTGTGCCCCACGAGGGCCTCCAGTTTCCGGCTAGGGGGTCGGCAACTACCGGGCCGTGATCCGCGCACCGCCACACCCGGCGTCGTCAGATACGTCGCGCAATCGAAACCGCAGTCCCTCGCGGAGCCCCGATCGGGTCCCGGCGGGGACTCATCCGCGCGGCACCCCTCGGAGCACCGTGTGACATGTGTCCGAATGTGTTCGCCGTCCCGCGTGGATGGCCATGGACGGTAGGGGCCATGGATCGGGAATCAGGCCGGACCGCTTGGTGGGCGCCCCCAACGGGGGCAAGACGTGCAGACCGTGGCCGCGCCCGCCGTGCCCCCATCGGGGGCGCCATCCCCTTGGGATCCGGGCCCCGCCGGGGGGAAGGCATCGTGGCGTGGAATTCGGTGCGCAAGCTCGCCGGAGTCAGGGTTGGGACGGAGGGGAGCCGTTCCCCCGCGCGAATCGGTGCCGGAGAATTTCGATCGCGGGAGGAAGCATGGAGAGGGCGATGATCGCGAGGATGACAAGCGTGAAGTTGCGCTTCACCACGGGGAGATTGCCGAAGAAGTGACCGCCAAGCAGAAATAGGGTCACCCAGACCACGCCGCCGATGATGTTATAGACGAGGAACCGCGGGTAGGCCATCGCGCCGACTCCCGCCACGAACGGCGCGAAGGTCCGAATGATGGGGATGAAGCGAGCCAGCACGATGGTCTTCCCACCGTGCTTCTCGTAGAAGGCGTGGGTGCGGTCGAGGTGGCGCTTGTTCAGAAACCGGACATCCTCGCGGTGGAAGACACGAGGCCCCAGCCGGTGCCCGATCCAGTAGTTTACGGTGTCCCCAAGGATCGCAGCGACGATCAGCAGCGGCAGAACGATCTCGAGACGCAGGGCCGGGGGCGCGGCATCCCGTAGAGCCGTCAAGGTGCCGATGGCGAACAGAAGCGAATCGCCCGGGAGGAACGGCGTAATCACCAGCCCGGTCTCACAAAAGATGATGAGAAAGAGAATGACGTAGGTCCACGGGCCGAAGGCCGCCATGACCTTGTCCAAGTACTTGTCCAGGTGGAGGACGAAGCCGACGACGGTGCGAAGGAAATCCACGCGGGGCCCCGGCTATTCCACCAGGCCCCAGACGACCATCGCCCTTTCGCGGCCGTCTTCCTGGAAGTAGATCACGTCGTACTTACAGCGATCCCAGGGCCCTTCGTACCCAAGCTTGCCCCGGAAGCGGTGTACCTGCCCTGTCTCCAGCACCTCCCAGCGGACGCGTGGATGCTTGGCCTTCATCTGCTCCATCGACTCACGGATGTCGAGCGCCATGGATCCCCCTGAAAATCGGAATAGGGAACGAATACGAATGGCCTCGGGCCTCGGGCTTCGGGCTTCAGACTTCGGGCGCGTCGGCGATCCTCCTTCCGTCTCGCAGAGACTAGCACAGATCTCGCGGCGGCCGCATCCACGGGTGGTTTGGATCGCCCCCAGCGGCCGGAGATGTCCGGAAGCCCCTGGCGAGTCCCTTATGGCGCTGCTATGCTCGGGGGTGGCGACTTCGATCGGAGCGATGTCCGGCACGGTGAGGGGATCACCGGACCACCGAGGTCTCGGCACAAGGATCGCTGGGCAACCGACGGGCCCGCACGCGGACCGGTGAGGGCCGTCTTGCGGCGGCACAACGTCTGCGGAGGTCACGGACCGATGAAGCAGGCACGATGGCTTCTGGCGGTGCTGTGGTGTACCGCCTCGACAACGATGGCCGGGCCGAACGCGGGCGGCGTGCTCTGGGTCCACGACACCGGTCTGATCTACTCGACCGATCCGCCCGGGCCGCCCGTGAGTCCGGCGCCCACCGACTGCTCCGGCGTCGACAATCAGCAAGACTTGCAGGAGATCAAGGCGGTCTGGAAGGTCTACGCCGCGTTTCCGGCGGGAGGCCGCCCGCGATTGAAGGGCGTCAGTTGGGGTCTGGCCATCTCCTCGGTTGGCGGCGGGTACGTCTCCATCGACCTCGGAGGTTGCGGTCTCCCGAATGCGGATGGCCCGGGCACCGATCTCGCAGGCACTCGTGGCGGCTGGCCGAGCACCGATGGCGGCATGATCGAACAGTTCTTTCCCACCGGCCCCCGAACCACGACCGTGGTCGAGCTATACTATTTCAGCGGCTATGGCTACGGCGGCCTCAGCCGCACGCCCCAGTCGTTCGGCACCGTGCCCTACGCCGACGCGGCCAACCGGTTCTTCACCGATGACGCCACGCCACATAACGCCGACCCGATCATGGGCTACGGCTCTCTGGGTTTCGGGCAGGCCGGCACGACGCCGTGCCCAACCCGCAATCCCAACGCGGTCTGCTGCGATCCGGCAGGCACCTGCATCGTGACGACGGTGAACAACTGCTCCGCGCCGGACGTCTGGCGCCCCGAATGGCTGACCTGTGACGCGAATCCATGTCCGCCGCCGACCGGCGCCTGCTGCTACGAAGGCGGGCTCTGTGAGGTCACCGTGGAGACGCGGTGCCCCGAGGACAGCGGCACCTACCGGGGCGACCTCACGGTCTGCGTCCCGAATCCGTGCCTCGTGCGTGGCGTCTGCTGCACGCCGACAGGCTCTTGTACGGTGACCACGCAGGATGACTGCGCAGCGCCGAGCGTCTGGCGCTCCGATTGGCTCACCTGCGACGCGAATCCGTGCCCTGAGCCGAGCGCAGGTTCCATTCTGGCGTGGGGCTACAACACCAGCGGCCAGTGCAACGTGCCGGCGCCCGACACCGGGTTCACGGCGGTCGCGGCCGGCTCGTGGCACACCCTCGGTCTCACGTCCGACGGTGTCATCATCGCGTGGGGAGATAACGGCGGCGGCCAGTGCAACGTGCCGGCGCCCGACACCGGGTTCACGGCCATCGCGGCCGGCGGACGGCACAGCCTCGCTCTCACCTCCGCCGGTGTGATCGTGGCCTGGGGGGACAATACGTACGGCCAATGCGCCGTACCGACACCCAACGCCGGTTTCGCGGCGGTTGCGGCCGGCAATATCCACAGCCTTGGCCTGAAGACCGACGGCCGGATCGTCGCCTGGGGGTACAACGGCTTCGGCCAGTGCAACGTGCCTGGACCCAATACCGACTTCCTCGCCGTCGCCGGGGGCTTGGGGCACAGCCTTGGTCTGAAGGTCGACGGCGCGATTGTGGCGTGGGGCGACAACGCATCCGGCCAGTGTGTCGTGCCCGAGTCCAACGCCGGGTTCACGGCGATCGCGGGAGGCTACCTCCACAGCCTGGGCCTGAGGGCCGACGGTGCAGTCGTGGCGTGGGGATACAACGACTTCGGGCAGTGCAATGTCCCTGCGCCCAATACCGGGTTCACGGCGATTGCGGGAGGCACCTTACACAGCCTTGCGCTGAAGACCGGCGGCGTGATCGTTGCGTGGGGATCCGACGACTTGGGCCAGTGCACGGCGCTCTCGCCCGACGCCGCGTTCGCGACGATCGCGGCAGGCGGGTATCACAGCGCCGGTCTGCTGGGCCCTCCCGCCGGCGCCTGTTGCCGCCCGGACACCGCCTGCACACTCACCCTCCAAGCAGAGTGCGAGTCACCGAATTCCTGGCTGGGTGCGGGTATACCATGCATGCCGAATCTGTGTCCCATTACCCCGGTTCTTCTCGAGTCGCGGGCGGTGGCGTCACTCGCTGAGGGGCTGCAGATCCGCTGGGAGATACCGGTCGGCGCGACCGGCGGCTCTTATCGAGTCTGGCGCGATCCGGCGGCCGGGCCGCACGATCTCACCCCTACGCCTGAGGCGACGCTTGTGTCATCCGCGTGGATCACAGCATCTCCCGAAGGGATCATCGAGATCGTGGACCCGGGGGCTCCTCGCGGGGCCACGGTTCGCTATTTCCTGGAGATGAGCGTCAACGGTGCTCGCAGCGAATTCATCGGTTCGGTGGAAGCTCGGTGGGACCCGCCGGCGCTAGCTTGGTCGGTCGGTCCGACTCCGTTTCGCGGCTCGGCACGGCTGACGCCCCCCGGGGCAGGCCCGGCACGCGCGGAGATCTTCGACCCGGCCGGAAGGCTTGTACGGACGCTGGCGCGGGCCGACGGCAGCGCGCCGCTGGAGTGGGACGGCCGGGACGGCACCGGTCGCGACACGCCCACCGGAATCTACCTGGTCCGGCTCACCGGCGCCTCCGGTGATGCGATCAGGCGGCTGGTGAAGATCCAGTGATGCGGGACGGATCAGCAGCAGGCCGACTTTCCCGAGCAGTCGCAGGTCGGCCCGGTACCCCTCAGCAGGCCGGTCAGCACACCCGCCGCGCAACCGACCCCGGCGCGAACCCGGATCGCCTCCGGCTCGCAGTTCCTCGCGCAGGCTCCGCACTCCATGCAGGCTCCGCGGTCGGCGACGACGGCCCGCCTGTTCTCCAGGCGGAACACCGCGTGCGGACAGACCCGCATGCACATGCCGCAGCCGTTGCATCGGGTCACGTCGAGTTCCAAGGTCGCGACTTCCTCGAGATACCTCATGTGCCTCCCCCGCCTCTGACAAAGAGGCCGGTCAGCCAAAGACCGATGCCGACGACCGCCCCCGAGATTTGCGCAGGCACGGCGAAGCGCATCTCGCGCAGCACCCCACTGAGTGACGTGTAGGTCGACGCGCCCGTGAAGTTCATCACGACGAAGCTGTTCATGGCGGTCACGATCAGCGTCCACGCCGCCACGTGCAGCCAGGAGACCGGAGCGCTCATCCCCGGCCACCCCAGGATCGCCCACACGCCAACCAGCGCCAGGCCCAGCGCGGCGCCCTTGATCGCAAAGGCCCGGCCGGGCAACCAGGGCAACAGCGTCGGCCCGAGAATCGCTGCGCAAAGAAACGAACCCAGAATGAGGCCCGCGCCCGGCAAGCCCGTCGCACGAACTCGCGCCAGAGAGTATCCGTCCGAACCGAGGCCCCCGAGCAAGAGGATGGCTGCCGCCGGCAACAGGGCATACTTCGCCCCCATGACCAACTCGACAGGGATCAGCACCGCACGGTCTCGCAGGCAAAAGCGCACCTGCCGCATCTCGGGTCCGGCCGTCATGCCCGCATCCAGAAACGCGGGAAGGTCCTCGACTCGAACGGGCCCATAGACCACGCGGAACCCGCATCGTTGTCGCACCAGGTGTGCACTCACTCCCGGCGCACCGAGTTGCGGAACCACGAGAACGCGATCGTGGACGACCCGATCGAGCGCCGCGCCCCGCACCCGCCGCACGATCTCGTCGGTGCCGAACGTGCCCTTGCCGGCTGCGCACCAGACGTTGATGCCGTGGGTATCGAGCACGAGGATCCAGGCGTCACGGCCGGACAACACCCCGCGCAAGCCGTCGAAGCTCAGTTTGTAGTTCGCGGAGACCAGAACCGGCGACGGAGCCCCCGGGCTACCTACCGCGTATAGGCCCGGCGACACGGAATAGTCCATTCGTCCGATGCCCCACCGGGCCTTGACCGCACCCAGGCGGTCACGGAGATCAAGGCGGGTGCGCGCCCGTGGGACGGAGCCGGCTTCGGTGTCTAGGGTGCCGTCCGTCCAGGAAAGGTCACCTCTCGCCATATCGCCTCGCCATTGCCCCTCACCCATTACCCTTTGGCCGACAGGTAGAAACCCGCGCCGATGAGCAGCACGCCTGAGCCCATCTGCATCGGGGGCACCGCAATCGCAGTTCGCCGCGGATCCACTCGAACCCGTGCCCTTGTCCGGGCCACCCCCGCAACAAGGAACGCCGTGGCTTCCGTCACCGCACTTCGATTCCATTTCTTCCTCCACGAATGAATGCCGGGGGCTTTCGTCAAGAGATACAGGATGCCACCCGGCTTTGAGGGCTTCGACCTTCGCCGTCTCCGCCATCCGATTCCGTGCCATCATGCGACCTCACGCCTCCCGTAGTACTTGCGCCCCAGCCAAAGGGAGACATTGACGAGTCCGATAAGCACCGGGACCTCGACGAGTGGCCCGATGACCGCGGCAAAGGCCGCACCGTGGTGAATGCCGAACGTAGCCACCGCCACCGCGATGGCCAGCTCGAAGTTGTTCGATGAAGCCGTGAACGAAAGCGTCGCCGCCTGGCCGTACGTTGCCCCGACCTTCTTGCTCATGAAGAAAGAGACGAAGAACATCAGCACGAAGTAGATGAGCAGAGGGATTGCGATCCGCACGACATCGAACGGAAGCTGGACGATGGTCTTGCCCTTGAGCGAGAACATCACGACGATGGTGAAGAGAAGCGCGATCAGCGTGATCGGGCTGATCTTCGGGATGAATCTCCCGTGATACCACTCCTTGTTCTTCACCTTGATCAGAGTGAACCGGGTGATGATCCCAGCCAGAAACGGGATGCCGAGATAGATGAACACGCTCTTGGCGATCTCGCCGATGGTGATGCTGACCGCCACACCCTCGAGCCCGAACCAGGTCGGCAGCACGGTGATGAAGACGTAGGCGTAGACCGAATAGAAGAGCACTTGGAAGATCGAGTTGAACGCGACCAGCCCAGCACAGTACTCGGTGTCTCCCTTCGCGAGATCGTTCCAGACGATGACCATGGCGATGCAGCGGGCGAGCCCGATCATGATCAGGCCGACCATGTACTCAGGCTTGTCGTGCAGGAAGAGCACGGCGAGGCCGAACATCAGGATCGGCCCAACGATCCAGTTCTGCACGAGGGAGAGGCCGAGCACGTGGAAGTTGCGGAAGACCCCGCCCAGTTCCTCGTACTTCACCTTGGCCAGCGGCGGGTACATCATGAGGATGAGCCCGACCGCGATCGGTATCGATGTCGTGCCGACCTGGAAACGCGTGATGAAGCGGACGGCCTGGGGCGCTACCGCTCCGAGGCAGACCCCGATCGCCATGGCCACGAAGATCCAGATCGTCAAGTAGCGGTCGAGGAACGGAAGCCTCCCGGGGGCAGCCGCCCCCGCACTCACGCCCCTTGGTCGCAGCGCGTTTTCGCCACTTGTCCCCTTCAATTCGGGACCCCTCCCTCTAGTCTCAGACCGCAACCGTGCCCGGTAGCGCTCCGTCCTGGCAGGTTCCTTCGACCAGATGCAGCTTTCGGTTTCCGATCCGTGCAGCCTCCGGACTGTGCGTGACCATGATCACGGTACGGCCATCCTTCTCGTTCAGCTCGCGAAGGGTATCCAGAACCTCCGTGGCGAGACGCGGATCGAGGTTGCCCGTCGGCTCGTCGGCTAGGATCACTTCCGGATCATTTCCCAAAGCCCGCGCGATCGCCACGCGCTGCTGCTGTCCGACCGAAAGCTCCCGGGGAAGGTGATCCGCACGATCGCCCAAGCCGAGGCGTCCGAGCAGATCCCGCGCCCGTCCGGCCAGGCCGTTCTTCGATCGGTGCATGAACATCATCGGCACCATGACGTTTTCCAGCGCGCTCAAGTAGGGAACAAGATTAAATGTCTGCAGGACGAAACCGATCTTCTGATTCCGATATTGGGCAAGCCTCGCATCGCTGAGACCACCTAGGTCGACGCTGTGGAACAAGACACGCCCGGACGTCGGGCGGATCAGCCCCCCCAGCGTCAGAAGCAGTGTCGTCTTGCCGGACCCCGACGGACCGGTGATGGTCACGCAGCTTCCCTTGGGAATCTCCAGGGACACGCTACGCAAGGCATGGACGGTTCCCCGACGACTCGTATAGGCCTTGTCAGCGCTTTCCAGGACGTACATGGGGCTACACCTCCTGCAGGATCGACGCCGGGTCGAGGCGAGTGGCCCGGTACGTCGGGTACCAGCTCCCCAGGAGAGCAATGGCGACGGCGATTCCGAGTGACCAAAGGAGATAGATGGGTACCGGCTCCACGGAGAGCCGCGCGAGCTGTGGGCCGAGCACCATGGCCGAGGCGGTGCCGAGAACGTAGCCGCAGATGCCGCCGAGCAAGCCGAGGATGACGGCCTTGGCGAAGAAGAGCCGGTAGATGCTCCCCCGGGTCGCCCCAAGTGTGAGAAAGGTCCCGATCTCCCTCCGGCGTTCCTCTACGTTCGCCCACATGTAGTTGGCGATGGAGATGGAGCCGATCATGGCGATCAGGACCAGCAGGATGACCGACACCTTGGCCATCAACCGGTTGGTCTCGATCTGCGTGCTGACGATCTGCCCGATGGTCACGATCCGGGTGTCAGGCAGGATGTTGCGGAGCTTGCCGAGGAGTCCGTCTGAAATGGCCGCGCAACAGCCCATGATTTCAATGGCGCTGACCTGCGGCCCGGTTCCGAGGAGTTCCTGCACCACGTGAAGATGGGCGTACACCCGACTGTCATCGATCGTGCCGGTCGTCGGCAGGACCCGGGCCACCTGGAACTGCCGGCCTTCGATCAGGACGGTTCCCCCGTCGGAAAGACGCAACCGCTCGGCGGCGACGCTCCCCACCAGAATCTCGGTTGGCGCCAACGTGTCGATCGCCTTGCGCTGTAGCTTCTCGTCGACGTACGAAGGTCCCTCTTTGATCTCGGGGCTCGTCCCGCACGCCAAGGCCAGTTCGTCTCCGGCCAGCCCGGCGCTCTGCCAAATCGGCTTGGAGGCCAATTCACTCGCGGGCAGGATCCCGGTGAGGATGATCGGTACGCCGCCGACCTTGACACGCCTGGTGAGCTTGGGCGACAGGTTGTCCACACTTGGCAGCATCGACGTGGCCAACCGCTCCACGTAGTCCTCAGGAAACGTCGGCGCATCGATGTCGGCGGAATAGTAGTCGTCGACGGAGGCCGCCTGGGGCAGGACAAGAATGTTCGAGCCTAAGTTGTCGAGCTTGATCGCGACGGCCCTCTTCGAAACGTCGGACACGGACTGGATCCCGACGATGACCGCAATGCCGAGGGTGATCGCGAGCAACCCCGAGATCATGCGGGACTTGCGCAGCAGGAGTTCCTTCCAAAGAATGGTGCGTAGTCTCAAGGTGCTGACTCCTTACTTTGCCGGACCACAGGCCTTGGCGCCGGGGCCGCAAGCCCCGGGGGCGCAACCGCCCGCCTTCTTCGTGGTCGCCTGAACGAGGGTGGCTACATCGGCCGCTCCCGCATATGTCCCCGTGACCTGCCCCTGAGCGTTGATCACCAGGATGACGGGCTCGGTGGAGGCGAGATTGACCTTCATGGCCGCGAGAAAACCCGCTTCCTGCGGATCATCCATGTCGATCTGCACCGTGACGCACTTGTCGGCCAACTGGCCACAGGCAGTCGCGCAGGCGGCCTTCGCTCCCGACTGCGCGGCCATACCCTTGCGGCTCGCGGAGATCAAAACCGCCTTGCCGTTCTGGATGGCCTCGAGAGCCTCGGCCTTCTTCGGCGAAGGAACCATCCCGACGAGCTGTTCCGCGGTCGCCTGGGCGGCAGCAACCCCGCCTGCGAGCATGCCGGTGGTCGCAGTGACCAGGATGAGCGGAACAGGGGCTCCGGCGAGCCGGAACTTGGCTACGAGGTCAGCGTTGCCCGGACTGGATCGGTCCAGCTCGACGAGGGTCGACTTCTTGACCTGCCGCATTGCCTGCTGAATCATTTCCCTCGCCGCATCGACCCCTGCTGCCCCCAGGTCCGTGACAAGGACGAACGCCACCTTCTTCTGCTTGGCAGCCGAATCGAGATCTTGCCGCGGTGAGGCTTGCGCCGACGGTGCTAAGAATCCGAGGGCCAGAAAGAGGAATCCGAGGACGCGTGCGAGCATTTTGACCTCCCTGCGATGGTAGTGCCGTTCTGGACTCCCCGTCGGGATCTCTGACTCTCCCAGCGGATCGAAGCCGCCCCGGCGGGCGACTATGGGAACATCTTTCACCATGGACAACGCGCACAGGACGCTGCGATCCACGCGGCCCGTCCTCGCTCGGCCCTGTCCCCGGACCGTGAGGGCACGTTCGCCCGTCGCTCCTTGAGCCTTCACTTCGGACAGCATCCGCCGGACGCCTTGGTCTTCGCCGCGCGTTCCCGATCCGCGGCCAGTCCGGGCACGTCGGCGAAACACTGCCCAAGACACTCGAGCAGTTTCTGATGAAAGACAGTCTGGGCCGGACGGAGACGGTAGAAGCACCAGAGCCCCTGCTTGCGCACCTCAACCAGTCCCGCCCGGCGCAGGTAGTTGAGGTGGTGGGACGCCTTCGCCTGCGGCACTCTCAGGATCGTGATGAGGTCGCTGACGCAGAGCTCGCCGTCCTGAAGAAGGTGCAGGATCCTAAGACGAGTCCGGTCCGCGAAGGCCCGGAACATCTTGTCAACCTGAGACCTGGGTCTCGCTCTGACTGTGCTCGTTGTTTCGCTTGTACTCATGTAGGTAATTGTAGTTTGACTCGCCTCGGCCGTCAACCGAAAACCAAGCGAAGGAATCTGCCGCGGCGTGACACGCGGTGAAGGCGGGTCTTGCCGCCGCACGCGCAACCTTCCTCTGGCGGCGGTCCGGGACCGCCTGGATCCGTTCGCGCCGCGGGCGCCGGACACCCTTGTGGAGACTCAGCGGGGAGTGGCGGTTATCGCCGGCGCTGCATTCGTCCGGCCCCGGTTTCTTGCGGTCAAGAAAGCCAGGAAATAGAGGAGAAACGCCAACCGCAACAGAAAGTGGAACCCAAAGGCAAGGGACAGGTATTCGCATGCGCCGCCGACCACCGCGCCGAGCAGGTTGGACCCATAGGCTTGTGCCAGATGCTCCTCTCCGCGGATCAGCTGCGCGAAGATCACGGCCGCGAAAAACACCGGGCCCAGGAAGATCACGGAGGCCGCAGCCACGCGAAGTGCCATGGACTCGATTCCGAGTAGCGCCGAGGCCGGCAGCCAGTAGGACACCGCCAGGCTGGCGAAGAGCGCCAGAAACAGGCTCCACGCCGGGAGCCTTCCGATCCGACCGGACGCCGACAGCGTGCCGACCAGCGTCAGACATAGGATTCCCAAGAAAACCACGACATTGACGGCCCACGTGGACCCGAACAGCAGCGACAGGTTCACTACGTTGCTCGTCTCAAGCAGGAAGAACGCGGCGCCCATAAAGAAGTAAGGCAGGTTGAGCCGTCTTTGCGACCCGGGCAGACCGAGAAGGCTCAGAGACCCCAACCCAACGATGATGAGGAGAAACGGGATGTAATGCGAGGGGATGCGAGGCGATTGCAGGTAGAAGAAGGGCCAATCGTCCGTCGGAAGGCGCGCCTCCGCTACGGATGGCCGCAGGGGCCTTAGCCCGGCGGGGACGGGCGCCTTGAAATTCCGGAACACGATGCCGTTGGCGAAGGCTGGGGGGGGCGGCCAATGGGGGTCCGTGGGGGCATCGAACACCTGATCCATCATCGTGCTCATCCGGTTGAAGAGCCACTCCTGCGGGCAAGCAAATGTCACGGCCACCTCGCCTCCGGGAACGAGGATCTCCTTGACCCGGCGGAACGACTCGGTCGTATAGACAAAATTGTCCAGCCGCAAGGACGAGAACGAGGAAAAGAGCGTGTGGCTGTCCAAGAAGCCGAACACGACGATGGCGAAGCGGACGGGCGTCTTCTGCATGAAGGACCTTGCGTCGTCCACGATGAGGGTCACCCGCGGGTCTTGATAGGGCCGCTCGGGATGATAGGTGCGGCCGATCCCGACGATCGCGGGGTCGATATCCACAGCATAGATCCGGCGGTTCGTCGCCCGCAACGCGGCCATTACATCATTGCCGGTCCCGGCTCCGATCACGAGAATGGGGCCTTCCGGCAGGGACTTGTCCAGTGCGTAGGGAAACTCGTAGAGCTGGCGCCAGCTGGTAAAGAACGGATGCTCCTGCGGGCTGGGCCGCAAATCGAGGAGCATTTGATGATAGTCGTTGTTCACGGTCAGCGAGTAGCCCACCGTGCTCGGAAATTGCACGATCTGTTTCCGTTCGGTGTCCTCTATCGAGGTGATGGGGGTCATCCGAATCTTGTAGTAGGGCGACCACACGTAAGGCCGCACGGCGGGAACAACCGCCGCCAGAACGCCCGCAAATAGAACCGAGGCGATCAACCTGTCGGAGCGCTTCATATCGAGAGCGCCGAGAACCGTGATGAACCCTACGAGGATCCAGACAGCCGGACTCAGGCCCAGGAAGGAGAAGCTCGCAAAGAGGAGGATTCCCAGGATGTTTCCGACAATTTGAAGGCAGTAGGCACGGAGAGGAGGGCGCCCCTCAAAGAGAAGGCCGAGCCACTGGCCGAAGCAAGCAAAGATGGCGGCGACCAGAACATAAAGGAACCCCAGAAGGAGCGGGAGGGGGATCCGGTGCGTGTACGTGGCCCCGGCCAAACCCATGCCGCTGGGCGCGCCGATCCAAATGTGCTCTTGCGGACTCGCAGGATTGAGATGGAACGACTGGGAGAAGGCAAGGGCGGCCAAGATGCCGAGGCTCAGGAGGGGTGCGAGCCACCGGGTCAGGCGAAACCGATGCCTCGCCAGCAGCGCCCCCAGCCCCAAACCGAAGAACGCCGCGATGAGGACAAAATTGGTGTAGTAGGCGACGATCCGAACCCAGGCACTGAGCCACCGGATGAGGAGCAGCTCCCAATAAAGTGTCGCCATCCCCGCGGCGACTAGCCGGGGCATGTACGGCGAGTCTGTGGACCACGCCTTGACGCCCCGCCACCCGGCTGCCAGTCCTTCGATGACGGAGTGCCGCGGCCCTGTTGAATCTCTCATTTCGTTCAGCCCAGCCCGTTTGAAAGACCAACGCCCGCGGCGCCTTTCGCCGTCTCCGAAACGCCGCAATGACCGTAGCCGATCTCGAGGGCCGGCGCAAGGTCCGATCCCAGATGATAAGAGCAGCTATCGGCTATCGGCAAGGGGGCACGGCGGGCCGACCGCTGCGCCCCCTTTTGGGGGGGGTAGAGGCGAGCCGTGTGGGAGCCTGAAGCCGGCAAAGGTCCGTCATCATCAACATGCCCGCGAGTGCAGCGATTCCGGCCGACAGCCGGCCGATCCAATGGAGAAGTGTAGCGGGCCGACGGAGCGGGACGGTCGGCCCGGGTCCCATCATCAGGATGAAAAGTCCAGCACCATGAACTGCGTTAGAAGATCAGGTTGAACAAATAGCCGACCATGAGGATTCCGCACGCGACGATACCGACGAATGCGGCGATGAGCGGTGGCCGCAGAACCTTGCGCAGGATGATTGTCTCCGGCAGCGACAGCCCGATCACGGCCATCATGAAGGCAAGCACGGTCCCCAGGGCCGCGCCTTTCTCGAGAAGTGCCTGGACCACCGGAACGATGCCGGCGGCATTCGAGTACATTGGCACGCCGACGAGTACGGCGGCGGGAACGGACCACCAGGCGGACTTGCCCATGATCCCCGCCATCAGTCCCTCGGGAACGTAGCCATGGATGCCCGCGCCGACGGCGATTCCGCCGACGACGTAGGGCCAGACTTTTCCCACGATCTCCCGAACAGCCTGGAGCGCTCGTTGCGCTCGATCATCCCAGGTAAGGTCTTCTTCGATCGGCCCGCCGACGCCGAGTCTTGTCTCATGGACCCACGGTTCGATATAGCGCTCAAGCCGCAGGCGACCGAGTACCCATCCGGCGCCGATGGCGATCAAGAGACCGGTTGCCAGGTAGAGACCGGCCACCTTCCACCCGAAGAGACCGAAGAGCAGAACAAGGGCGACTTCGTTTACCATCGGAGCGGAGATCAGAAACGAAAACGTGACGCCGAGCGGTACCCCAGCCTCGACGAAGCCGAGAAACAGAGGCACGGCGGAACAGGAGCAGAACGGAGTGACCACGCCCAGGGCAGCAGCGAGAACATTGCCGAGCGACTCCCGCTTTCCGGCCAGGGTGCGGCGTGTCCGTTCGGGGGTGAAAAACGTCCTAACGATCCCCACGCCGAAGACCACGAGGACGAGGAGCATGAGGACTTTGGGCACCTCGTAGACGAAGAACTCGACGCTGCTTGCCAGACGCGTGCCCCGGATCAGGCCGATGGTGTCGTAGATCAGCAGAGCGGCCGCCGGCTTCAACAGGCGGTAGAGCGCGATCCAGACTACGATCCCGCCCGCAAGTCCATACCAAAGCCGCCTCTGCGCCGGCCTGGGCGCGGACGCGGGCGACTCGGCGGGGGCGCAGCATTCAACATCGGCTTTCACGTCTTCATCCCATGCCGCGACCCCGCCGGCACATGACGACATGGCCTTGCCGACAAACTCTTGCCAAACAAAAAGATGCCTGTCATCTCGTCTCCTTCAGGACCTGCGTCGCACAGGAAAAGAAGTTCATGACGCAGGGCGTCAGCAGGCGATACATGACCACGCTTCCCTCCCGCCGGTCCGCCACGATCTCGTGGGCGCGCAAGACGGCAAGGTGCTTCGAAACCGTCGTCTGATCGGACCCGATCAGACGGGTCAGGTCGCCCGCACTGCACTCCCCGCGGCTCAGACGATCCACGATCATCAGGCGAGACTCGTTGGCCAGAGCTTTGAGGACGCGTGCCTGGGCTCGAAACAGTTCCTTCCCGTTGGTGTTTGACGGCTTCATGTTATTACGGTATGGCCAATTTGCCATGTCGTCAAGAGGTATCTACGAGGACAGGGCGGGCCGCCGGCCGGATGGCACGGAACCGGCTTGGCGTGCCCGTGGCGTCGGCATGGGCACCGACAGAAGGGGAGCGACTCCGGTACTCCGGCATCGCGGGAAGGAGGCCGACGCCTTTGCCCTCACGGCGCGCGGGTCAGAACTGGAGCGTCACGCTGCACCGCTCCTCCCGAAACAGGTGTCGCCGGAAGACCAGCAGCCGCGAGTCGAGAAGGTCGATCGTCTCAGAGGGTACCGGCGAAGAGACAACACCCGCCAGGGCCACCGGGACCTCCACCACCACCAGACGGGCCGTCGGTTCGGAGGCCAGGGCGGTCTCGGGCGGCAGGGTCACTTCCCCCTGCGGCCGAAGGACCGTTTCGAAGCCGGTCTGCACGATGATCTCCCCCTCCGGCGCGACATCGACCGGCAGCCGCACCGACGCACGCACCGAACCGTAGGGCGTGGACAGCGCGTTGTAGCGGGCGACCGCCGGCTCCCCATCGAGGGTGGTGAACGGTGCGAGGGGTAGCTCCCCATCGAGGGTGGTAACCGGTGCGATAGGCAGCTTCCCGCCCAGGGTGGTAAACGGCTCGCGGGGTGAGCTCGGCAGATGGACCCGGAAGCTACGGCAGTCCATGAGAAGGTCGTTGGTCCGGGCGAAATAGTCGATGCGTGAGAACTCCCGCCCGGCACAGAAGGTGAACAGCGACGCGTGAACGCACGGACGACACCACGGGCGATCGAGCCCGAAGCGCCGCAGCTCCTCGCGGACCAAGCCGACCATCGGCCCCGTTGTCGGGGCGCCTCGCCCCCCCCCGGACGAGGCGTCCGACGGATCTCCGGTGCCGGCTCGGCTCGGGCCGCCGAGACGGCGGGATATCTCGTGATACTTGTCGGCGTCGCTCTGCCGCTGCTCCGCCCGGGCCAAGCGCGCCAGCCAGGCATACGCGCGGACCCTCTCCAGCCCATCGCCGGCAATGCTCACGCGCTCGCGGGCGGTCTTACACGCCCTGTCAACGTGACCCTCCGCCAGCGCCACCCGCATGTCGGTATCGAGAATCCCCGGATGCATCGGTCTCTCTTGCCGAAGTCGGTCGATCTGCTGCCGCGCGCCTTCGACATCCCCGACCGCCAGAGCCAGTCGGGCCGCCGGCAGGTGGAGCCACCGGAGTTCCGGCTCGGCCGAGGACGTCTCCAGCACGGTCCGCGCCGCATCGAGCCGGCCCAGCACCAGGAAATAGCGCGCCGCGTACCAACGACACAGGGCATCGTCCGGGCGCTGTCGGAGGAGATTGCCGATCATTTGGTGCGCCCGCTCCTGCTCCCCGAGCTCCAGGTACGTCTCGATCTCCGGCCAGACCAGTGACGGGGCGAACGGAAATCTGCCGTTGTGCTTCCGGATGAGGGCACGGGCCGCCTCGAAGTCGGTCTCCCCGCGAAGCTGCCCCACGGCCTCGGCCAGCATGCGACCGCTCTCGGTGAATTGGCCGGCTCGCTCCTGCAGGCCCCGCACGATCTCCAAGCACGCCTCTTCGTCGTCCAGGAACTCTTTGATCTCCAGCGCGAGCAGATGGCCCGGGACAAACTCGGGGTGGGCGGCCAGGACCGATTCCAGCAGCGGGAGCGCCTCCTCGACATCGAGCCTCTGGCGAAACGTGCTGACGGCTCGCGCCAGGGCGGAAGCGCCGGCCCCGTCACGCGCCGGGATCCCCTCGTGAACGCCCCCGGCCGGAACATCGGGACCCGGCGGCGGGACTCTGAACGGCTCCGCGGCATCAGAGGTTATCGAGGCGGCTTTCCCAGGAGTCGGAGAGCGAAAGAACGAATACCAGGCCCGCAGCCCCGACGAACGCCCCTCGGCGGCGAGCCGCAGTTCGTCGGCCAGGGCATCGGCCGACGGGAATCGGTCGGACGGGTCCTTGGCCAGGCAACGTTCCATAATCCGCGCCATGGCCCGAGGAAGCTTTGGATTGTGCACGGTCGGCGACTCCGGTCTCTCGCCGACGATCTGGCCGATGACCGCCGCAATCTCCCCCGCTTGGATCGGATGAACGAACGTGGCCAGTTCGTAGAACACGACACCCAGGGAGTAGATGTCCGTCGTGGGGCCGATCCGTTCCCGGTGGCCGCTGAACTGCTCCGGGGCCATGTACCGCAACGTGCCCAGAATCTGCTGGCTTGCCGTCAGGTCAGACGTGGACCGCTGCAGGGCCAGTCCGAAATCGACAATCTTGGCCGCCCCCCGGCGATTCAACATGATGTTCGCCGGCTTGACGTCGCGATGGATGATCTGCTGCGCATGCGCCACCGAGAGCGCATCAGCCACGTTCGCCACCAGGGAGGCCGCCTCCACAAGGTGCTCAGGAGAGTCGATCGGATCGCGGCAGGGATCGCGCAGGAAGTACGGCTGCTCGGGGTCGTGGTTGAGGTAACCGGCGGCAATCAGGTTTTCCACCTCCGCGTCGGTCTTGTGGCGGAGCAACCGGCCCTTGCTGATGTACGCACCAAGCGTCCGGCCTTCCACGAACTCCATCGTGAAGTACGGGGTGTCCCGGAACTCGCCCCAGCCGTAGATCTGCACAATCCCCGGGTGACAGCATCGCGCGACCGAGGTGGCTTCGCGGCGAAATCTCTCCACCGAGATGTTTCGGTTGCGCACGTCGGTGAGGAACTTAACCGCCACGAGCCGGTCGAGACGGGTATCGACAGCCTGGTAGACCGTCCCCATGCCCCCCACCCCGACCAACGACTCGATTCTGAGCCCGTCGATCATGGTCCCGGGCGGAATCTCGGACCCTGCGTCCATCAGCCGCGATCCCCTATTCTCCGGCAAGTTCCAGGCTCGGGAGCATAGCATGCCCGCCGGAAGTCCGGCGCGCGCGTTGTCCAGCGAGTGCGTGTCCAGCCGGAGTGCCCAGGGTGTTCGGCCGGAGTGTCCAGCCTGCGTGTGCCGCGCGGGCGTTCTCCCCCGCAGGCGGTCGCGGTATACTGGACCGGGCTCAAGTCGCATCCAAGACACCCGCGGGGGGCGGAAGATGGAGCTGGCGCAGGTGGTCATGGGGGTCGGGCCGGCGATCGGCGCGGCGCTGGTCGGACTTGTGCTGGGACGGATCATCGATCGTCGGACGTCCCGGCGCGCCGTACGCCGCCTGCGTGAGGCACTGGAGCGTACGCTCACGCTGGATCCCGCAGAGCGCGAACGGCTGCCCGCCGACCTGGCCCGGCTGGCGGAGGCGATCGAGAAGGGCCGCGCCACGATGCGCGAGGCCGATCGGGAAACGTTCCGGGCCGAGACGGCCGGCCGTCTGCAGGGCGCCTCCGCGCGGCTGGCCCACGACATCCGCTCACCGCTGGCGGCACTCGATGTCTTCCTTTCCGCAGGCCGGATCTCGCCCGAGACGCGCCTCCAGGTGCTGAAGCCGGCCCTGTCTCGGTTGCGCGGCATTGCGGGTCTGTTGACCAGTGAACGATGGGCCCACGAGGTTCTGGCGGTGCCCCACCCGGACCCGACCACGTTCCTTCTGCCCGGCGAGGCGGAGCCGCAGCCGGCCCTGCTGTCCGCGGTCATCGAGGCGATGGTTTCCGCCCTTCGCCTGCGACCCGGTTTTCTCTCCAGTCAGATCGACTTCGACGAGGAGATGGTTCCTTACGGTCTGTTCATCCATGTCCCGCAACGGCCCTTTCGCCGGGGACTGGAGGATCTGGCTCTGAGCATGCTCGCGCAGGCGAGCGGAGCGGGCGACAGAATCCTGCGCTTCTCGGTGGGGACGGCGGCCGACGTCCTGACCTGCCGCGTCGAACTTGTGCGTCCGGTCACCGGGCAACTGTTCAGCAGGCCGATCGCGGACCCTGGAAAACCTTCGGCGTTGATCGAAGGGATTGCCAAGCTGCAGGACATTCTGATCCCCGTGGGGGGAACGGTGTCGCGCCGGGGCAGCGAAATCGCCGTCGAGATCACAGCCCCGCTGACGCCACCCCCGTCCTGGTTCTTGCCCGAGATTGACCTGCCGCTCAACCGGCCGGTGCTTGTGGTCGATGACGATGACTGGGTACACCAGATGTGGGAGAGGGCGTTCCGCACGGTTCCGGAATTCTCGCTCCCGCAAATCGTCCACCTCCACAGCCTCGACCAACTTGAAAGCCGGCTCCGGGAAGACGGCCCTCTGGCGCAGGTCGGGCTGCTCCTCGTGGATGACGGCTACGTAGGTAGCGAAAGATCCGGGCTCGACGTGCTGGAACGGTTCCGAGAGGTCGTGCCGCGCTCCGTGCTGGTAACCGGCCGTTGGGAGGAGCCGCAGGTGCGCAGCCGCTCCCTGGGGCTCGGACTGCGGCTCCTGCCGAAGAACCTCGTCACGCGCATTCCGATCGTGAGCGGGATCGGCGGGCGACCGATTACCCTCCAGGGCCGGCCCGACGCCGTATTGGTGGACGACCACATCTGGATCCGCAAGGGATGGGAGCTCTCGGCCGCGCGAGCCGGAAAGCGGCTGCTGACCTGCAAGTCCATGCGGGAATTCCTCGCCGTGCAACCGCATCTTGACCGGTCCACCGTCTTGTTCATCGACTCGGATCTATGTGACGAGTTGCCCGGTGAGCAGTTTGCGTGGAGCATGTTTGACGCCGGGTTCACGGAGATCTACCTCGCCACCGGTTTCGATGCCGATCGCTTCAGCCCCATGCCGTGGCTGCGGGGGATCATCGGCAAGGATCCCCCGGACTGGTCGCGCCTGCGCGAACCCGGCGAGGATCCCCTGGCCCGCTTCGCCCTTCCCTCCGAGGGGAAGCTGGAGAGTGCTCCATGACGAATCCGTTCCACGAGGCCGAAACGACTCGGCTCCACGACGTCGAAACGACTCCACGCCGTGAGGCCGACGCGACTCGGCGACAAGAGGCCGACGACACGCTGCACGTCCTCGCGTCCGGTCCGATCGAGGGGATCGACTCGTGCTGTGCCCGCGAACCTCTTTCGCCCATCGCCTGGTGCGTGCTGGTGAGCATTTCCGATCGTTTGTTCGAGCTGAACGAGCGCGGAGCCCCCGATCCCAACCTGATCTCGTCCTATGCCGTCTCGGGAAACGGGACGATCTACCGGTTCCAGATCCAGTCCGAGCGCCGGTTTCACAACGGGGACGAAGTTACGTCCGACGACGTCATGGAATCGCTGGCCACCGCCGCCGCCACTCACCCGGAGGGGTCCCGGCTCCTCGACCTGCTGGAGCACCCGGCCGCGCGAGGAGCGGCTGTGGGGAGCGGCCTCCGCCGGATCTCACGATACCGGTTCGAAGTGCAGTTGAAGGACCGCTGCGACGATCTCCTGCACTACTTGGCGCTCCCGTGCAATTCGATTCGATCGCGACGAGCCACCGAAGGATCGGTGGACGGATTCAGCGGTCCCTACCGCGTGGAGCGTTCTGATCCGACGGAGTGGGAGCTCTCCATCGAGAAAGATCACCCGGCGGCTCGCCCCCGATCGTTCGCGCGAATCCTCGTCCACGGCCCCACTCCCGACGGCGCGCCGCTGGACGTTGCCGGGCACGCCCAGGGCGGACCGGTGCCGAGATCCACCGGGAGTCTCAGCCCGCACGACCCTACCGTGGTAGTCTTCGGCGAGCCGTTCCCGGCTCCCCAGAAGTCCCCGGGGGGATTCACCGAACGCCTGGCCCGCCTCCCCGGTGAACGCCTGTTCTACCTGCGGCTGCGGCCCGACATCTCCCCGACCGACAATTCGGTTCGGATCTTGAAACAGGCCTGTGACGCCGCCGGCCTGAAGAAGGCGTTCTTCGGTCTGAGACCGCCCACCTTCATCCCCGCGATTCCCGCATGCCCCGCCGGACCGGCCGACCGCGCGTCGGCCGCCCCGCGTTCCCGGGGCATACCCACCTTCAGCGTGGCCTTCGACGAAGGAAGCCTGCGCGCCGATTTCCTGGACGCCGTCGCGTCCGAGTGCCGCGCGCGCGGCGCGACCGTCCGGTTCGTGAGCGGAGCCTCGGTCCCGCTCGGGGCGGAGACGCCCGAGTGTCACGCCCACCTGCGCGCCATCTTCGTCGGCCATAGCGTCGACGAACTCGGTTTCTTCCAGCACCTGGCCGTGGAGTCCGAATCGGCCGGGCGGGCGGGCGGGCGGTCCTATTCGGCAGCGCTCCTGGCGGCCCGGCGGGCGTCCTCCCGTATCGCCCGGACCGACGCGATTCGCCGGCTCGCCGGGGAAATCGGCCCGGAACTCGGCATTGTACCGTTGTTCCAGGCGACCGTCGGCCTGCTTGTCGATCGCCGCATCGATCGGGAGTCCCTCACCTCGGCGGCTGGATTCACCTCCTTCGCCTCGCTGCATCGCAGGTCCGCCCGGTTCGACCAGGCCGAGTTGAACCAGGCGATGCTCACCGCGCTGGGCGCGGCCACGCAGATGTTCGCCCACGACGTCCGCCGCCCGTTCTCGATGGTCCGGATCCTGCTGGACATGATCCGCAATGCCGGCAGTCTCGCCGAGGTCAGGGAGATGGCCGTACGCATGTTGCCGGAAGTGGAACGGGCGCTGGGCGCGGTCGACGGGATGATCCAGGACATCCTGGAAATCGGCACCGCCCGCGAACCGGTGCGCGAGGTCGTGACCCCGGACGGGGCGTTAGACGCCGGACTGCGGGAAGTCTTCGAGACGAGGGCCCATGCCGCCGTGCGATTCGCCTATCATCTGTCCCATACTCGGCCGTTTCACGCCTGCCCCCACCAGGTCCACCGCGTCTTCGCCAACATCCTGTCGAACGCCGCCGACGCCATGCAGAACCGTGGCGAGATCCGCTGCGAAACCGAGGATGTCATCGCGGGTGGGCAGCCGTTCGTTCGCGTCTGCATCGGCAACACCGGTTCGTACATTGAACCCGCCGATCTCCCCCGCATCTTCGACGCGTTTTTCTCGAAGGGAAAGCGGGGCGGGACAGGCCTCGGACTCGCCATCACCAAGAAGGTCATCGAAGCCCACGAGGGACGCATCTGGTGCGTCTCGGATCGCACCCGGGGCGTGCGGTTCTGTTTCACGCTGCCGGCCCACGAAACCGAAAGCCGGTCGTCGCTGGTCCTGCCGCCGAGCAGCCGCGAGATCGTGGAGGACTACCAGCAGCGCACGGCTCTCTCCCTGAGCGAGGACGAGCGCAGAGCGCTCGAACGGGAGAAATTGCTGGCCGGGAACCTGGTCGCGTTTCGCCAGACTCACCGACGTCGCCTGCGGATCTGGGTAATCGACGACGAGGCGATCTACGCGGAGGGTATCCGTAATCTGATCAAGGACGCTCCATGGTTTGAGGACAATGTGGAGATCGTCTCGCTGCGGGATGAAGCGATGGTGTACGAGGCGCTCGCACATGGCCGACCCGACGCCTGCATCTGTGACATCGACCTTGGGGCGGAATCTCCGGACGGCTTCGCCGTGACCCTCGAACTGCGCCGCCGGGGCATTCGGGCGGTCATCTACATCCACTCCAATCGAAGCGTGTCGCAGGACTATCGTCACGCGATCGAAGTCGGGGCCGATGCCTTCCTGCCCAAACCGATGAGTCGTCCGCACCTCGTGCGACTGCTCGACGAGACCACCCGAGAGTGCGCGACCGCGCCCCGCGAGGCCGAGCCCGAACCGCCGGATGAGGCGCCGGTCGCAGAACACCGACCGCCCCGCGAGATCGATCCTGAGTCGCCGATAGAGGCGCCGGATGAAGCGCCGGTCGAGCCGCCGGTCGATACGTCGGTCGCAGAACAGCGTCCGCTCATCGTGGTCGTCGACGACGATATATTCATGCGCCGGGCCTGGGTCCGGCGCGTGCCGGACGCCCGTGTCTTAGCCTATCGAGGACCGTTGGAGTTCTGGTCGAACCACCCGGCCGACGACACGGACATGGCGAACATCGATTGCCTCGTCACGGACTACCACTTCGGGGCCGGCGAGACCGAACCCGTGGAGGAGTTTCTCCGCAAGCTCAAGGCCACGGCGTACGAGGGTCCGGTGATTCTCTGTTCGGACAACTGCGACTCGACCGTGCTCGCAGGGTTGATCGATGCGCGGATGGAGAAGCGTCCGATCCCGTGGCGCGAGATCCGGGACATGCTGGAGCGGCTCCGGGCATGAACTCGATCTTTGCCTGTCGCAGTGGAGCGCTGATGGACAATGCGGGTAACGCTCTCGTCGTGTGATCAGTGGAGGAACGGCCGTGCTCGCATCAATCCGCAAGCGATGGAATGCTCTGTTATTCGCCGACATGGGGCCCGTGGTCGCCACCGGCCGGAGGAAGGTGATCGGACCCGATGACCTGCCGGCCCTGCCGCCCCACCTTGATCCCGCGAGCGGCCGGCCGGATCTGTCCTCCTTGAGCTGCGCCAATCCGCGGCGGTTTCTCGTCGGTCTCATCCGGGCGATGCGTCGCGAGTTCCTGGTCATCCTCGCGCTCGCGTTGATCGTTCTCGGTTTCGACCTCGCCTCGCCCCTCCTCGTACGGCAACTGCTGACCTCGCTCGTTCCTACGGCGGCCGGGCCGACCTCGTCCCTCGTCGTACTGGCCGCCGCTGCCGGCCTGTGTCTCGCCAGTCTCGCCTCCGCCATCACGCAGCAGCACGTGTACGACCGGTGGTTGCACGCCGAGCAGCGGGCCGCCAATGGCCTGAATGTCCGCATCTATCACCACGCCCTGCGCCTGACCCGCAACGCACGGACCGCCACCCCCGTGGGTGATCTCGTCAATCACATGAGCACGGACACCGACGCCATCGCGGAGCTGCCCATCTATGCTTGTGAGCTCGTCATCGGCGTCCTCACGGTGATCTGCGTGGTCGCCCTCTTAGTCTGGCAACTGGGGGCCGCCGGCCTTGTGGCGCTGGGCGTGCTCGTGGTTCTCGGGCCCGTGACGAGGATCGTCGCTCGGCGGGTGGTGACCCTCGACGAGACGATCATGACCAAGAGGGACGAGCGCGTCTCCCTCGTTTCGCAGGCCGTGGCCGGTATTCGCATCGTCAAGTACTTCGTGTGGGAGACGCGCTTCTGTTCCGAGATCGGGGCGATCCGCGGTCACGAGATAGCGGCTCGCCGCCGGCTCGTGGTCACCGAAAGCCTTTCCCTCCTCTTCTATGCGGGTACCACGATCGTCATGGCGTTGGGTTCCTTCGGCACCTACGTCCTCTTGGGTCACGAGCTGAATGCACCTCTCGTCTTCTCCTGCGTGTTCCTATTTTCGCTTCTGGAGCGCCCCTTCGGCAGCTTCCCCAATCTCGTTTCGGCGATCGTGACCGCCCGCGTCTCGGCGGATCGGCTGATCAAGTTTTTCGCCAAAGAAACCTACGTCCCGACCGATCGCACGACCACGTACGGGCCCGGTCGAGTGTCGATCCGGTTCGCCGGCGTGGACATCCGCTATCCGGGTGCGCAGGACGACTCACTCCATGGCGTGTCGCTGACGATCCGGGCCGGCGAGAAGCTAGCGGTCGTGGGCCCGGTAGGTTGCGGCAAGACCACGTTGCTGGCGACCATCCTGGGTGAGCTGGAACCGACCGCAGGCGAGATGCGGTTCCTCGGGCCAGAGGGACTGACCTGCAAGCCGCGTCTCGCCTTTGTCCCCCAGGATCCCTTCATCCTGAACGGGACGTTGCGCCACAACATCGCCTTCGGTGAAACCGAGGGTGATCTGGAGGCGGCGATCGACGCCGCCGCGCTGCGGCACGACCTCAGCCTGCTCCCCGCCGGCCTGGAAACCGAGATCGGCGAAAACGGCGTGAACCTCTCCGGAGGCCAACGCCAACGCGTCAGCCTTGCCCGCGCCGTCCTGCGCAAGCCGGATCTCGTGCTGCTCGACGACCCCCTCTCCGCCGTGGATGAGACCACCGAGGATCTATTGATCGAGCGCCTGATCGGCGGCGCGTTCGCCGGGACCACCCTCGTCATGACCACACACCGCCTGGGCAACCTGCGGGCGTTCGACCGGATTGTCTTCCTGGAGGCGGGTCAGATCGTCGATGACGGTCCCTTCGATGAGCTGGATGCCGACTGCTCGAGGTTCCGCGATTTCCTGGCCGAGAACGAAAGACGCTCGGGTGCCGGGCGGGCGGTGAAGGCCGGGGCGCCGACGCCGACCGCCGAACTCGGAGCAGGCCCGCTGCCCGCCGCCGCGACGCGCATCACCGATGATGAGGACCGCGAGGCCGGAGCCGTCCGCCTGTCCGTCTACCTCGATTACTTCAAGGCCCTGGGCGGCCGCAACCCCCGGCGAGCCAGGTGGATCCTGGCGTTGCTGGTAGCGACGACCCTCGCGCTGCCGGCACTGTCGATCCTGGAGAATTCGTGGCTGGCGCGTTGGACGAACGCGATTTCCTCCGCCGGGTCAGGTCCGCTGAGGGTCGCCCTCTTCGGATGGACGCTCCCTCCGGGACAGGGATGGGGCCTCGCCATCTACGGGGCGATCGGCTTCACCGCGGTGGCGATGATCTTCACCCAGTTCCTCTTCTGGGCGTTCCGAGCGATCTCCAGCGCTCGCGACTTCCACGATCGGGCGTTGGCCGGAATGCTGCATACGAAGATCCGCTTCTTCGACGCGACCCCGGCTGGCCGCATCCTGAACCGGTTCTCCCGCGACGTCGACTCGGTCGAGCGCGACCTGGCGTGGAGTTTCGCCGAGGCGGTTCGCGCCGTGCTCTGGACCATCGGTTGCCTCGCGGTGATCATCGCCGTCCTCCCGGGAACGATCGCGCTGATCTTGCCGACGCTGCTGCTCTATCACCGCCTGCAGGCGTCGTACCGCGCCACCGCGCGGGAGACCAAGCGCCTGCATTCCATCACCCGGTCGCCTCGCTTCGCCCACTTCAAGGAAACGCTGCAAGGGCTGACGGTAGTGCGGGCGTTCAGCAAGCAGGAGATGTTCCGCGACGAATTCCTCCGGACGCTGGCCGAGAACCAGCGGATGTTCTACGCGATGTGCCGCGTGAACCGCTGGTTTTCGATTCGCATCCCGCTGCTCAGCTCCTTAGTCTCGCTGGGCGTGGTGCTGGGTTTGACTTGGGCGGCTCGCCGGGGTGCCATGGGAGCGGGCACGGTGGGGCTGGTCCTGACCTACACGCTTCACTTCTGGGGCTCGCTGAACTGGGCGATCCGCGCGTTCAGCGAGGCGGAGTCTCGCCTGACTTCCGTGGAGCGGTTGTCGCGCTATGCGGCGCTCGAACCGGAGCCGCGTCTGCTCATGGAGAACTCGGTGTCCGAGGCCCACCACTGGCCGCTCGCGGGCGACATCGTCTTCGACCGGGTGCGCGCGCGTTACGACGAGGGCCTGCCGGAAATCCTGCGTGGCGTGACGTTCAGGGTACCGCAGGGCACGAGTATGGGGATCGTCGGGCGCACCGGCTCGGGCAAGAGCACGCTGTTTCAGGTGCTGTTCCGTCTCATCGACCTGTCCGGCGGGCGCATTCTGATCGATGGGCATGATATCCGCTCGGTGCCCCTCGAAGTGTTGCGGCGTTCGGTCGCGATCATTCCGCAGGATCCGATCCTCTTCCAGGGCAGGCTGCGGCAGAACCTCGATCGGTTCGCCATCTACACCGACGAAGAGATCCGGGCAGCGCTGCGGCGCCTCGGCCTGAACGCCTTCATCACCGGTCTGCCGGGTCAACTCGACACGGTTGTACAGGAAAACGGCCACAACTTCAGCCAGGGACAGCGGCAGCTCTTCTGCCTGGCCCGCGCGCTGCTCGCCCGGGCGAAGATCATCGTGCTCGACGAGGCGACGGCCAGTGTCGACGTCGAGACCGACTCGCTGATCCAGCGCGCGATCAACCACGAGTGCCGGGGTATCTCGCGGCTCATCATCGCGCATCGCACGGAGACCCTGGCCGATTGCGACCAGATCGTGGAGCTGGCCGATGGGATCGTCGTTCGGCAGTATCAGCCGACACCCGGGAAGGAGCTGCGGCCAGCCGACGTCGTACGATCACCCCAGGCGGCCCGGACAGTGTGGGAGGGCGTTCTCGAACACCCCTTCCACGATCCTTCGGGTGAGTTCGAACGACCGAAGTCGATCGCGTGAGCGAAGCGTGTCGGCCGAAGAGCCCGATCCACGGGCGCGAGTTTCAAGTAGGACGGGGGGGATCCCAGCGGTGAGTTCGATTCTGGGCCAGTTGGAGCCGCGAAAGCGCCATGACCTGCAGGGCGCCGTCCGCACGGTCCGCTTCGCGATCGAGGCGTGGGGTGCGGGCGAGCGATTCGAGGGAGACGACGGCCGGGAGCAACTGGCCGCTTTGGAAAAGGCCGTCACGACGATCGAGGAGATTCTCGAACTGAAGCAGCCCGGTTCCGGCTGATCCGATCCCCGCGATCAGCGGCGGAACATCTGTTTCACCCCTCCCCAGGAAACCTGACGCACCGGCACCGGCACCTCGGCGCGTCGCCACTCGCGGCCGTCGAGCTTGGGGCTCCACAGGACCGTGCCGTCGGTCCCGATCGCGAGAAGCTCAGCACCGGCCAAGGCCACGGCGCGAAGGCTCGTCGTCACGCCGGACACCACCGGAACCCAGCTCTCGAAGGCTCCCGGCGACCAGTAGATCGCTCCCGCTTCGCCCACGACCACCGCGCTCGGTCCGATCCACGCGGCTCCGTGGAGTGCGCCCGTGGTGAAGCCATCGAGCCGGGTCCAGGTGAGGCCATCGCCCTCGCCGCGCCACACGGCCCCATCCCGCCCCACGGCGAGGTAGCGGCCCACGAGCCCCGGCGGCGGATCCGTGGTGACCGCAAGCAGGTCGGTTGTTTCGTCGATGGCAACCACCTTCCACTCGGTTCCTGGAGAACCGGCGCGCAGCACGGTGCCGCTGTCGCCCACCGCGACCGCACTCATCCCGTTGAAGGCGATGCCCCGAAGGTGGGCCGTGACCGGTGAGACAAGCGTCGTCCAGATCACGCCGTTGAGATCTGCACAGCGCGCGATCGTGCCGCTGTCCCCCACGGCGACGAGGGCCGCGCCCCCCACAACCTGGGCGACGGCTCGCAGAGGATGCGCGGCAGCGGTAGCGCGACGAGAGAAGCTCTTCCCCTCCGCGTCGGCCGAGATCCAGACCGAGCCATCCTCGGCCGAAGCGAGATACCGGCCACCGGCCTTCACCACGGCCGTGTAGGTGAGGGCGCTGTCAACGCCGAGGGCCGGGTGCCACACCAGGTGCGTAGGCGTCGACCACCAGAGCACGCCGGCCCCGGCGGCCACGCCCGTTCCCGCATCCCCCGCGACCGCACGGAGCGCCCCGGCGGCCGAGACCCGCGCGGCGAGACCCGACACCGCCGACGACGGCGCAGCGGCCAACCCCGCGATCACGAGACACGCGACCTTGACCGCCGCCGCGGCCCCGAGCACCGACACCCCTCTTGTCGGGTCCAGCGACACGGTTCCCCTCGCCAAGCCCCGCGTCTGCCATCCCCCCGTGCCGATACCTGTGTGCATGCGCAACCTCCCTGCCGACATCGTCACTCCGGATCTTCCCGACGCTTCCCTTCCGGCAAAATCAGCATGACCGTCCTGACCCCGTAGCGGTGGGCGTCCACCACCCTGAACTCCATCCCATGGTACTCGAAAGACTCCCCTTCGCGCGGGATGCGCCCCAGCCGACGCAAGACGAACCCGTTGACGGTGTCGTACCTCCCCTTCGGCAGTTCCAGCCCGAGATCCTCGTTCACATCGTCGATGTCGGTCAGGGCGTCCACCATCCAGGTGCGCGGCCCCATGCGCCGTAACTTGCGGGTGGAGACTTCGTGTTCCTCCACCAGCTCCCCGAAGATCTCCTCCACGATGTCCTCGAGGGTGACAATGCCGACACAGGAACCGAATTCGGAAACCACCACCGCCATGGTCTGCCGGTCGCGCTGCAATTCGGCCAGCAGCCTCTCGATCCGCTTGGTCTCGGGCACCAAAGGAGCCTCGCGGATGTACTTCCCGATCACCTCGGCCGGCTTTGGATCGAACAGCAGGTCGAACACATTCACGAGGCCGATGATCTTGTCGATCCGGCGCTCGTAGACCGGCAGGCGGGTGAAGCCGTAGCGACGCACGAGCGCTCGCAGCAGGTCACAGGAGCTGTCCTGCTCTATGGCCACTGTCTCCGGCATCGCGACCATCACCTCGCGCACGCTGGTCTCGGCAAAGTCGAGGGCCGAGCGGAGCATCTTCCGTTCCTTGCGCCCCGGCCCGGTCTCCCCCGGCACCTCATGCACGAGGAGTTTCAGCTCGTCACGGGTGACCGCCGGTCGCCGCGGGGCCCGGCGCAGGATCCGCGTCAGCAGATACAGCCAACCGCGAACCAGGGCACTCAGCGGCAGCAGGAGCTGCTCCGTGAAGACGATCGGACGAGCCGCGGCCGCGACCAGACCCTCCGCCCGCTGCTTGCCGTACACCTTGGGCACGATCTCCGCAAAAACGAGCAGGACGAGGGTCACGGCACCGGTGGTGATGGCACTCACTTGCCAAGAGCCGAGCCGATCGGCGAGGAGCGAGGACAGGATCTGCGTGGCGACGGCCGCGGCGGTGAGATTGGAGAGGTTGATCCCCACAAGGGTGGTGGCGAGGGCCCGCTCGCGGTCTTCCAGGAGGCCGACGGCAAGTCCGGTGGCGGCGCGCGCGCCTTTCGCCTGCCGACGCAGACGCAAAGGACTGGCCGAAACAAGGGCGATCTCCACCGCGGAGAACCAGGCCGAGGCGAGCACAGCGAGGAGGAAAAGTCCCGCCTCGAGCGGGATCGCGCCGGTCACGACCGCCCGGCTTCCGCGGCGGCACGCGCCAGGCCGATCCTTACCCGCTGAATCCGGTGCCGCGACACTTCGAGGGCCGTGAACTCGATCCCGTCCCAGCGGGTCGTCTCGCCTCGTCCCGGCAGCCGTCCGAAGATCCCGGTAAGAAACCCGCTGAGCGTCACCGCGCCATCCAGCGGAAGGTCGGTCGCCAAAGACTCGTTCAACTCCTCGAGACGCAAGCTCCCCTCAGCCAGCCACTCTCCCGGCCCGGTCCGCACCAACGACTCGCGCACCGACTCATACTCGTCGTAGATGTCGCCTACGACCTCCTCGATCAGGTCCTCACGGGTCAGCAGGCCGGTGGTCTCGCCGTACTCGTTCACCACCACCGCCAGCGCCGTCCGGCGCCGCTGCATCTCGTAGAAGACGCGGGAAGCGGGAGCCCGCTCCGGAAAAATCGCGACCGGACGCACCAGGTCGGCCATGCGGCGATTGGGGTCGAGCAGGAAGTCGCGCACCTTGAGGTAGCCGTGGATCTCGTCGATGGTCCGATCGTAGACCGGGATGCGCGAGTGCTTGGCCTCGATCACGATCTCCAAGAGATGGTCGCGATCGATCCCCTCGGGCACCGCCACCACGTCGACCCGCGGGGTCATGATCTCCTCGGCGGTAAGGGACGAAAGGCCGAGGATGCGCTGCACCAGTCGCGACTCTCGGGCCGTCATCACCCCTTCTTCATCCGCTCCCTCAAAGAGGCTCCCCAACTCGCTGCGGGAAAAGAGCCCCCCTTGTCCCACCGCGATCGGCTTGATCCGCAGAACCGCCAGGACCAACCCGGCCAGAAACGACACGAAAGAAACCAGCGGCGCGAGAACGGCACGCACCAGCCGATACGGATCGACGAAATATCGACTGGCGGCCTCGGGATGGTTCATGGCCAGGGTCTTGGGCGTCACCTCGCCGAGAAGGAGAACGGCGACGGTGGAAACGGCGATGGCGACCTCCACCCCCCCGCGCCCCAAACGATCGATCAGGAGAGTGGTCACGACCACGGAAAGCGCGATGTTGACCAGGGTGTTGCCGACCAAAACGGTGTTGAGGAGATCCTGGGGTCGGGCTAGAACGGCGAGCACCCGGCGGGCCCGCGAGTGCCCATCCCGCTCCATCCGGCGGACCTGCAACCGGTTAAGAGCGAAAAACGCGGTCTCGGTGCCTGAGAAAAAAGCCGAGGCAACGAGCAACAAACCAAGGACGACGAGAAGCAATGCCGACATATGTTCGTGGAGTCTCCGGGGCACAGTCTAGGTGCCCCGGAAAGGACGGTCAAGGAGGTGACTCATCCGACGCCTGGCCCGTCGTCGGTCGCAGGGGCGTCCCGCAGAATCGCTGATGCGCCGCGATCAAGGTTGAGAATCGGCGCCAAAGTTGCTAGAGTAGCTTTTTGTGCTCGGGGTGGGGCGCATGGGGCGTCCTGCGGCGGGTTCACGGTGGAGACCCATTCCCATGTTCGAACAGTTGCGGAAGAATACCAAGTTGATCCTCTGGATCACGGTGGTGGCGTTCATCGGCCTCGGCTTCCTGGGCTGGGGCTTGAGCTCCGGCTTCGGGGGCAAGGCCCAGATCGCTCAGGGCACCATCGGTCTCGTCAACGGGAAACCGATCGACGGGCGCGCCTACGACATGGTCGTGCAACGAGCGAGAGAAAACTATAAGCGGCAAGCGGGCCGTGACCCGGATGAGCGCACCGACATCCAGATGCGCACCCAGGCCTGGAACGACCTGGTGCAGGAGATGATTCTCCGCCAGGAGGCGGATCGCCGAAAGATCCGCGTCACCGACCCCGAGATCGTGGAAGCTGTGTTCTCCCAGCCGCCCCAGGAATTCACGCAGAGTCCGATGTTTCAGACCAACGGGCAGTTCGACCAGGCGAAGTACCGGGCCTATCTTCAGGATCCGAACACCCCGACGCAGATGCTGGAAGAGCAGTACCGCCAGAACCTGCCGCTACAGAAGCTTCAGATGCTCGTGGCGGGAACGGTCTCGGTCTCGGACAGCGAACTGTGGGATGCCTTCCAGATCCAGAACGAGCGAATCAAGGTCGAGTACCTGATGGTTCCCGGGTCGAAGTTCCCGGTCGATGCGAACACCCTCTCGCAGGCCGATCTCGACGCCTACTACCGGGCCCACCGACAGTCGTATCAGGCCCCCGCCCAGGCGGTCCTGCAGTTCGTCAGCGTCCCGATCCGGCCCACTCAGAACGACTCGCTCAACCTCGTGGAGCAGGCGCGCGGGATCCTGCAAGAGTATCGCAACGGCGAGGATTTCCTCCTTCTCGCCGGCGACTTCTCCGAGGCGCCACTGCAACTGCTTGGTGGCGACGCCGGCGCCTATCTCACGGCTTCGCAGATCGCCGACCCGGACGTGCGGGCGGCGGCCTTCTCCATCGGTGTGGGCGAGGTCAGCGGCGTGCTGGGCGGAACGACGGGGGTACACGTGATCAAAGTGCTCGACCGCAAGGTCGACCCGGCGGGCGAACAGGTGAAGTATGCCGACATCTTCTTGACTCTGCGCCCCTCCGGCGACACCTACGGCCAGATCCGGGACACCATCTCGCAGTTCCGCCAGGACACGGCTAAGCGCCCCTTCGAGCAGGTGGCAAGCGAGATGCAACTCCGGGTGCAAGAAACCGCACCGTTCGGCGAGGGAGGCTTCATCCCGGGATTGGGCAGTGCCCCCGACCTCCAGGCATTCGCCTTCAAGGCCGCTCCCGGCACCGTGAGCCCGCCGACGGAACTCCCCGATGGTTGGGTAGTGGCCCGGCTGAAGGAGCGGCGCGAACCCGGCATCCCCGACTTGGCACAGATCCTGGATCGCGTGCGCACAGAGGCTGCCGACTCCATGCGCGTCGCCCAGGCCGCGCAGATGGCGCAAAGCCTGGTGTCGCAGGCCCAGGCCGGCACGCCGCTCGCCTCGCTCGCACGCCCCGATGGCAGCGTTGTCTTTGACACCACCGAGCCGTTTGCCCGGACGGGCTTTCCCAAGGGGATCGGCGCGGACCCGGCTGTCATCGGGCCGCTCTTCGCCGGCGGCGAGGGCGTTCAACAAGAGGTGCTGCGCGGGCGCACATCGGCCTTCGTGGTCAAGGTCGTGCAGCGGATCCCGGCGGACCGGGAGGCCTTCCAGTCCCAGAAGGAGTCACTGCGGAAGGCCCTGATGCAACGCCGCCAGAATCAGGTTTTCACCGAGTGGCTGGCTACCCTGAAGAAGCAGGCGGACGTCAAGGACTACCGCTTCGGCCAAATCGACGGCTGAGACACCGGCGATGTGCGCCCCCCGACCGGGCGCCGACGGGGGCGGGCGGCCCGGGCCGCCCGCTTCGCGCGACGACGAGACCGGCTGGGACGCCTTCGTCGCCGCGCATCCCGAGGGAACGATCTTTCACACGCGCACCTGGGCGCGGATTGTTCTGACCGCCTTTCCCCGGCTGCGCGACGCATCCCTCGTCGTTTCCGGCGACGATACCCCCTGCATCCTCCCGCTGTTCACCTGGTCACGCGCAGGCGGCCTCTTCCGCACTCTACACTCTTCGTTTCCTTTCGCCTACGGTGGGCCGGTGCCGTCGCGTGACGACGCCGGGGCCGACTTGGCCTGCCGGCTCCTGCCGCGGCCGCGACACCTGCTGTGCTCTTGGCGGGTCACCGGAAACCCGTTCGTCGACGCCGGCCAGGCGATCGCCTCCCGGTCTCCGTCGGCGAACACGTCCCGGTCTCGGTCGGCAAACCTGTCACCGTCTCGGCCGGCGGAGATCTCTCCGTCTCGGGTAGAGGCGGATCCCACGCCACCGCCCGGTTTCACTGCCGAACAGGACGCCACGCACCTGCTCGCCCTTCCCGCCACCGAGGCGGCCTATTGGGGCGGCGTGCTCACCACCGCCCAGCGCAACGATTGGCGGCGTCTGGCCAAGAAGGGGGTGACCGTGGAGGAAACCCGGGCCGAGCGCGACGCCGACGCTGTGTACGAGCTCTACCGGACCTCCTTCGCCCACTGGGGAGGCGAGCCGCGCTTCGCCAACCCTCGGGGCTTCTACCGGGCACTCCTGGCGCACGGAGGCGATGCGGTGCGGCTCACCGTGGTGCGCCACAAGGGGAGGCTCGCGGGTGGTTGCCTCGTCCTGCGCTGGAACGGGAAGGCCCACTACCTCGCGGGCTACTTCGACCGCGAGGCTCGCGCGCTGCGCCCGACCGCACTTTTACAAATCGAGTCGATCCTTCGGGCCATCCGGGACGGCTATCGCTGGTACGACTTCCTCCCGAGCGGGGGACACGCTTCGGTCGAGGCATTCAAGGAAGGTCTCGGCGGGCGGCGCACGCCGTTTCCGATCTGGACCCGGCGCGGGGGGCTGCATCGGCTACGACCCGGGGCGTGAGCGATGTCGGAGCGATGCTGTCTTCCCCGAATTCGTGGTACAGGCGGTGACCCAGGTCCATCAGACGTCACCTCGGTGGCGAACTGCCAGGGGGGACCATGGGTCTTCCGAGGGACGAGAGCCGTTCTGCCGCCACGGATCCGATGCGCAGGTACGCCGTGAGCGGAACGAACCGTCTCGAGGTATCAGCCATGCGGGCGAGAGGAGGCTGCGCGACCTCCTCCGGAGACACGCTCACGGGGAACTGATACGGCCGATACCGCTCGCGGAATTCCCGGGAAGACAACAGCTCGAAATCCGTCAGGAACCACGTGCGGGGATCCTGGCCGAGATACCCCTCGGCGGGGCCCAGGATGATCACATCCGGCGTCCGGCGCAGCACGTAGGCACCGTCCCCCTTCGCGTGCCCCGGAGCCGACTGGCCGCCCGTCTCGATCGACACGATCTTGCGGCGGGCGATCTCGCGGTCGTTCAGGCCCAGCGTGTCGATGAAGCGCAGGGACGGTGCATAGTAGGGCGTCGAGCCCGCGGTTGCGGTCGCGACGACGGCGCCGGCCGGAAGATGCGCTTCGAGATAGCGCCCGATCGGCTCGCCGACGGTCAGAGCGGCATCACGCTCCGCCAATTGGGTGAGGGCCGTTCCTGCCTGCCACACCGCTCCCGCACACAGCACGATCAGCGCCACGTGGGAACGGCGCGTGCCCGGCCGCCGGGAGATCGCGACGGCGAACGCCGCGAGCACGGTGGCCGGGATCACCAGACGCGCCCCGGGCATGTAATCTCCGCCGCCTGCGAAGAGCGAGATCCAGACCGGGAGCGACAGGGCGACGATCCACATCGACCGGGCAGACCCGGTGAGGGCCAAGGCGATCGCGGCGCCGGCGGTGCCCGGGAGCCAGCTCGTCCACTGGCTGGCGAGGTAGAACCAGCCGAGTTGCAGCTGCGTGCCCAGGTGCAGTCCGCCAATCTTTGCGCGGGCCGTGTTGGGCAGAACGTCGCCGAAATAGGCCAGGCGGAACAAGCCATACGCTGCCAGAGGCACGACGAGGAGAGCGGCCGCGGCCAGGAGCACACGTGGACGCTTTGCCCGCGAGATCCAGAGCAGCGCGATGAGGCCGGCGCCGAATCCCTCCGGCCGCGTGAGCGCCGCCGCCGCAAATGCTGCTCCGGTGAGTGCTGCCGTGCGCGTCGCCCGGGCGTCGCCCGCCCGAGCGCGCTCGCTCGCGCCTAGGGCCAGATAAGCCCCCGCCATCATCCAGAAGCAGAAACTGGCCGTCTCGAGCCCGCTACGTGCCCAAAGCAGAAGTCCGGGCTGCGTCGCGACAAGCAGGAGGGGTGCCAGCCGGACGCGCGCACGCCACCATAGCAGGAAGATCGCCGCCACGTAGGCCAGACCGAGCGCTCGCACCACCGCCACCGGATCCAGGTCGAACCCGTGCAGCAGCGCGACCTGACCCAGCCACAGTGGGTGCGTGAACCCCTCGACGTGTTCGCCCTCGTTCCAGGTCAGACCGTGTCCGGTAACCAGACGATGGACGTAGCGCAGCGTGATGAACGCGTCATCGTGGCAGAAAGCGCGGGCGTGGTAGAGGCCGGTCGCAGCGAGGAGCGCGGCAGCCAGCCAGAAAACAAGTCCTGACACACGCGGCGGCGCAAACGGCGGGCCGGGCCGGTGCGAGCGTGGGTGACCCTGCTGCCCGCGATCAGGCTGACGTCCCGGCACCCTTCCTCCCCGTAGTCTCAGTAAGTCCCGCCGAGCGCGTCCCGTTCGCCGGGAGCCCGGCGGCTCTCGGAGGCTCCACAGCGTACCCGAGCGCCCGCCGCGCCCCGGAGCCTCAATCCCGATCAACCCGACTGACTATAAAACTGATCGCCGGCGGACGCCGCTCCCGCCCTTTGCCTGACCGCGAGCGAGCATAGCCAAGCCCGGCTCGGGGTGCAACGCTTACGCTCGCGCTGTGCATAAGCGAGCGATCAAGAGGAGAGAATGCATCAAAGCCCAAGGAAACTCCATCGCCATCGAGCGCCTCACTGCATCCGGTCGAGCCGCGGCCGGCCGGCTGAGATCCGGGCGAGTGGGATCTTCAGGCGACGCACCGCCGCGAGCAAGCGCTCGTCATAGGTGCCAAGGTGCACCTTCCGGGCTGAGATTCGAAGTGGCGCTACTTGTTCGCCACGACTCTCGCGGCGTACCATGACGGACCGGCTCGGACCGGACGCGATCACCCACGGACGCGTGACCGGCACCGGCCGCACCGACAGGAGGCATCGATGACCGACCGCGCCCGAGAACCGCTGGCCATCGAAGGCGGCCGCGCGATCCGCGACCGCTTCCTGGTCTTCGGTGCCCCCGACATCCGCCGCGAGGAAATCGATGCGGTGGTCCGCACCCTCGAGAGCGGCTGGATCGGCACCGGACCGCAGGTCGCCGAGTTCGAGGAGGAGTTCCGCCGCTACCTCGGCACGGCGCACGCCGTGGCGGTTTCTTCGTGCACGGCCGGACTGCACCTCTCCCTCATCGCCCTCGGCGTGAAGCCGGGCGACGAGGTGATCGTGCCGAGCATGACCTTCGTGGCCACCGCCAACGCCGTGGTTCATGTCGGGGCCAGGCCGGTTCTCGTCGATTGCGAGCGGGAGACGATGAATATCGATCCGATCGCGGTGGAGCGCGCCATCACGCCGCGCACGCGGGCCATCGTGCCGGTCCACTTCGCCGGCCGCCCGGCCGACCTCACCGCCCTGGAGGCGATTGCCCGCCCACGCGGGATCCGTCTGCTCGAGGACGCCGCCCACGGGGTGGAGACGATCCATCGCGGACGCAAGGCCGGTACCATGGGCGACTGCGCCGCGTTCAGTTTCTACGTAACCAAGAACGTGATCACCGGCGAGGGTGGCATGGTCACCACGGGTGATGAGGAGATCGCCTCTTGGATCAAGGTGGCCGGTCTTCACGGAATGAGCAAGGACGCCTGGAAGCGCTACTCCGACGAAGGATACCGGCACTACGAGGTCTCGTTTCCCGGTTTCAAGTACAACCTCACCGACATGCAGGCCGCGCTCGGCGTGCCGCAGTTGCGGCGGGTCGAGGAGAACTGGACGCGCCGCGCAGCGCTCTGGCAGCAGTACCTAACAGCGTTCGCCGACCTCCCGGTTTTCCTGCCGCCGCCGGTGGCCGAAGGCGACCGTCACGCCTACCACCTGTTCACGCTGATCCTCGACCTGGATCGGCTCCGTTGGACCCGCGACCGCGTGCTGCGGGCGCTGCAAGCCGAGAACATCGGCACCGGCGTCCACTACCGCGCCGTGCATCTGCACCCGTACTACCGGGACACCTTCGGCTACCGGCCGGAGATGTTTCCCAACGCCGAGTTTCTCAGCCAACGCACCTTGAGTATCCCGTTTTCCACGCGCATCTCCGAGGAGGACGCACGGGATGTCATCGACGGGGTGCACAAGGTGTTGTGCGCAGCCCAATGCTGAGTTTCTTGCCGAGGCAGCGGATGCGGGCGCGGGAGCTGGCCTGGCAGTTCGGCGGCCTCGATTCCCGCCTGCTCGGTCTGCCCCGCCTGGTGCAAGTCGAGGTGACCAACCGCTGCGACCTCTTCTGCCGCACTTGCACGCGACAGAAGCTCCCCGACTACGGCGACATGGCGTTCGACGACTTCGCGCGGATCGTGGCGATGCTGGGTCCGGTCGACCGGCTCTGGCTTGCCGGGCAGGGCGAGTCGCTGCTCCACCCTGAGTTGCCGCGGATGGTGCGCCTCTGCACGGAGCGTGGTCTGACCGGGACGGTGCTCCACACCAACGGCATGCATCTCGAAGGACGCGTCCTCGATGAGTTGGCCGACGCCGGACTCGGGGAGCTCAATGTGTCGGTCGATGGCGGCACGGCCGTCGAGGTAGAGTATCTGCGCGATGGCGTCGACCTAGCGCGCGTGCTCCGCAACGCGGCCGCCTTCGCGCGTCGGTCGTCCACTCCGGTCGCGTTGTACTCGATCCTGAACCGGATGAACCACGCCTCAATGCCGCTGTTGCCCGCGCTGGCCGCGGGGGCAGGGATCCGGCGAATCCGCGCCACCGAGACGGTTCCGTTTCGCGACAGCTCGACCGAGCGCGCGGTTCACGACCGGCGAGAGTACCAGTTCGCCTCGTTGCCGAAGGTCGTGCGGAAACGAACGCTGGCCGCCATGCGCCGGGCGGCGCAAGAGCACGGGGTGGTCCTGGAGATGTACCTGCGCTGGGATCGACGCCGCTGCCGCGACCCGATGCGAAGGCTCTACCTCGACGCTCGCGGCAACGCCACCCCTTGCTGTCGCATCCATTCCGAGGCACTGATGGGAAACGTCCTGCAGGACGGACTCAGAGCGGTCTGGCATGGCACCGCGATGACGCAGTGGCGGGAAACGCTGCTCGATCGCGCACAACATCCGCGGATCTGTGTCGAGCGCTGCAATTTGGGGGTGCAGAGAACGCGGTGACGGCGGCAGCGGCAGTCGCGCTCTCGAAGAGGCCCCGGGTCGACAAAAGTGCCGACCCGGGCCAGGAAGGGCGGTCAGATCAGGACCTCAACAGAGGGAAAGGCCACGCCCGGCACTGCGCCGAGTAGCTGAGTGTTCCGTTGCGGGCGGAGCGGCTCGGATCCGTCGTCTACCGGACAACGTCGTTCACGATTTGGAGACTATATCAAGTGACAAGACGGCGACACATCATAGCAAATTCCATTCTTGTCATTATCGGATTGATTCTTTCATTTGAATTGATCAGAGATTCACTAAAGAATGGAGATTTTTCCGGCTATGTTCGTGCCGGAAACCTCGTACTCGAGGATAAGAACATCTACGCAGATGCCACGAATACCTGGCCTCCGCTTTTTTCCGTCTTCAGCGCCATACTGGCACTTGGAGACAAGGTAAGTGGTATACTTACTAGATTCCTATGGCTCGCAGGCAGCGTACTTTCCATGTATTTTGTTGTCAGGCTGACCATCAAGATGCTCCTCGACAGGACTCTGAGCTGGAGGAACAAGGGTAGCGATATCATGCTCCAAGACAACCTAGTTCTGGTTCCTGTCTTGATAATGCTTCGATTTCTGTTGGAAAATCTCGCCAATGTGCAAATCAATGTCTACATGCTCTTGCTGTCCTGTCTTGCAATGTCTTATTTTGTCAACAAAAGGAGCATTCTTCTTGGTTTTGTACTTGCACTAAGTATTTCATTGAAGGTGTACACAGTTTTCATTTTGTTCTATTTCATTTATAAGAGAGAGTCGAAGGCAACGATATGGACAATTGCGTTCCTGTTCGTACTCAACTCGATTGCCTTCTTCGTCTTTGGATTTGAGACGGCCGTTTCGTACTATCGGCACTGGTATGTTGAAATCGCATCCGCTTCACCAACCGCGCATCACAAGAATCAATCTATTTTTGGTTTCATGCTCAGATTTCTTACTTCTGAAAATTCCGGAGATGGTTTGTCCGCAAGTATACTAAGCCTAAAGTCAGAAACCGTCAAGTACATAACCTATGGCTCTGTCATCTTGGCCTCCATCTTCCCAGCATATCTCTTCAGGAAGAGACTAGCGGACAAATCGAACCGGAAAGCCGTCATGGAATATTCATTTGTGTTTTCGATCGTCCCACTGTTATCACCGCTTGCATGGAAGGCATATTTCATCTTTCTTTGGTTCCCATACTTGCTTACTTATGTATATCTTTACAGGACAGACAATCAGATAGAACGAGTGAACATGAAATTTCTGCGATCTTTGTTTCTGTGTTCCATTGTTCTTACAACGCTCTCGGCTCAAGGAATAGTTGGGTGGCATTTCTCACGTATACTTGAAACGGCTTCTTGTGTCACTATAGGAACAATGGTGCTTATATTCATTCAACTAACTCTTTATCAAAAAATGCATCTGTTCGACTTGAATGCGGTTGAGTACCAAACCGCTGGGATTTCGCAGAAGTGAACCCTGAAATTCCATCCAGAACCGTTCTGGTCATAGGGGAAAGCCGTCTCGCGTTTCCCACCGGCCGGGGCTCGGCTACCCTCCGCCCAATCACGGGAAACGCCGATGGGCCCTTAATGGAACATAGGAACGTTCTACGGGACGTCCTCCTTCCGCGATCCGCGGGGGACCATGCTCGCGGTCGGAAGCCAGGACGTAGACGAGCCGGTGATGGCGGAGGTGGACCTCGATCGGATCGAGGAAGTGCGGCGCACCTGGCACTTCTACCGGGATCGCCGGCCGGAGACCTACGAGGATATGACAAAGCAACTGCCATAGGTCGAGCTAAGAGTCGGAGAAGCCCGAAGCCTGGAACCTGAAACCCGAAGCCCGAAGCCTGTCGGCCTGGTCAGCGAGTGGCCCGGCCATTCCAGCAAGGAGCCAAACATGGGAATCCTGATCAAGAACGGTGAGATCATCACCGCCTCCGACCGCTATGTCGGCGACATCTACTGCGCCAATGGCAAGATCCAGGCGACGGGACCGGGACTCGACAAACCGTCCGCACAAGACACCGTGATTGACGCTTCGGGCCAGTTGGTCCTTCCCGGGGGCGTCGACGCGCATGTACACATGGAGCTGCCGTTCATGGGCAGCGAGAGCGCCGACGATTTCGAGACCGGCACCGCCGCCGGCATCGCCGGGGGCACCACTTCGATCATCGACTTTGTGATCCCGGCGCGAAACCAGAGCCTGCTCGAAGGGTTGGCCATTGGAAACGAAAAGGCGAAGAAGGCGGTTTGTGACTACGGCTTCCACATGGCGATCACCTGGTTCGGTGACAGGATTCCGGAGGAGATGCGCGCCTGCGTGGAGGAAGAGGGGATCCCCTCCTTCAAGACCTTCATGGCGTACAAAGGCGCGATCGGCATCGACGACGGCGAGCTCATCTCGGTGATGCAGACGGCCCGGGGGCTCGGCGCCCTCGTTACGATCCACTGCGAGCACGGAGAGGCCGTGGTCGCGCTGCAGAAACTGCTCGTCGCGCAGGGCAAGACGGCGCCAAAGTACCACGCCCAGTCGCGTCCCTCGCCGGTGGAAGGAGAAGCGACGGGACGGGCCGCGATGCTCGCCGGGCTGACCGGTGCGCCGATCTACATCGTGCATCTCACGTGCCGGGAGGCCCTCGATGCGGTCGCCGAGGCGCGTCGGCGAGGCCAGATGGTGATGGCCGAGACCTGCCCGCAGTATCTGCTTCTCGACGACACGGTCTACGACAAACCGGATTTCGAGGGCGCCGCTTACGTCATGAGCCCGCCGATCCGGCCGAAAGGTCACCAGGACGCGCTTTGGGCCGGCATCGCCTCCGGCTTGATCCAGACCGTTGGCACGGATCACTGCCCGTTCAACCAGGATGGGCAGAAGACGATCGGCAAGGACAATTTCACGAAGATTCCGAATGGCGCCGCGGGAATCGAGAACCGTCTCGGTCTGCTTTACACCTACGGAGTTGTCGAGAACCGGATCGACATCCACCGGTTCGTGGATATCTTCGCCACGCAACCCGCGAAGATCTTCGGCCTCTACCCGCGCAAGGGTTCGATTCTGCCGGGGGCCGATGCCGATTTGGTCGTCTTCGACCCCCATGCGAGCTCGACGATCTCCGCCAAGACCCACCACCATCGTTGCGATCGCAACATCTTCGAGGGTTTCGCGATCAAAGGGCGACCGAGCCACGTGATCGTCAACGGACGGGTTCAGTGCAAGGACGGCACGCTCGATGTAGAACGCGGGGCCGGGCGGTTTCTGCCACGCAGGCTCTCCACTCCGTCTCCGACAGCGGTGAAGGGATAATCCAAATGGACAGCAAGACAGTCCGAGCGAGGCACAAGGAGTTCATCCTCCCATCCGTCGCCAACTACTACGAGGAGCCGGTGGTTCTCGCCTCGGGCAAGGGATCGCGAGTCACGGACCTTGACGGCAGGGGCTACCTCGACTTCTTCGGCGGCATCCTCACGAACTCGCTGGGGCAGTGCCACGACAAGGTAAACGCCGCGGTGATCGCCCAGATGCAGACACTGGGGCATGTCTCCACGTTTTACCCGACGCAGCCGATGGTGGAACTCGCCGAGAAGCTGGTCGCGATCGCCCCGGGAAAGGTGAAGAAGGCATTCTTTACCGCTTCCGGCACCGAGGCCGACGAGACCGCGGTAGCGCTGGCCCAGGTCTTCACAGGCTCAACCGAGCTGATCGCTCTGCGGCACGGCTACGCCGGCCGCTCCATGCTCGCCCAATCGCTGGTGGGTCACGGCGCCTACCGCGCGGTTCCCACCCAGATCGCCGGGATCAAGCACGGCCTTTCGCCGTACTGCTACCGCTGCCCGATGAAGCTAGAGGCGCGTACCTGCGGCACAGCCTGCGCCACAGATCTACAAGAGCTCATCAAGACCACCACCGCCGGTCGGATCGCGGGGATGCTCGCCGAGCCGATCCAGGGTGTGGGCGGCTTCATCACCCCACCGGCGAACTACTTCGAGATCGCCGCGGACATTGTCCGCAAGTACGGTGGCGTCATGATCATCGACGAGGTCCAGACCGGCTTCGGCCGCACCGGGAAGATGTGGGGCGCGCAGCAGTTTAACGTCGAGCCGGACATCATGACCATGGCCAAGGGGATCGCCAACGGCTTTCCACTCGGCGCTACGCTCTGCACGGCGGTCATCGGCGACGCGTACAAGAGCGGCAACATCTCCACCTACGGCGGCAACCCGATTTGCTCCACCGCCGCGTTGGCTGTGATCGAAACCATTCTGCAGGAGAAGCTAGTGGAGAACGCCGCCCAACAGGGCGGATTGCTTCGTGAGGGGCTGATGAGGATCCAGAAGAAACACCCGAAGACGGTCGGCGAGGTCCGGGGAATGGGATTGATGCAGGGCGTCGAGCTCGTCGTCGACGAAACGGTCCAGGATCGCACCCCGAATGTCGAGGCCACCCTTCAGCTTTTCGAGGAGACCAAGAAGCGCGGACTTCTGATCGGCAAGGGAGGCTTGTACAACAACGCCATCCGGATTGCTCCGGCACTCAACATCAGCAAAGGCGAAGTGGAAGAGGGGCTCTCTATCCTGGAGGATTCCCTCTCCGCGTTGGGGGTCGGATGAGCCTGCCCCACTTTGGGGGATGGATGACCCTGGAGCTCCCACTGCCCTCGGGCCTGGATCAACGAGAGATTTGCGGACCGGAAGCCGCTCTACACGCGAGCCGAAGCCGTGGCCGAGGCTCATCGCTGCCTCTACTGCTTCGACGCACCGCGTGTCAAGGCGTGCCCGACCGCCATTGACACACCCTCGTCATCCGCAAGATCGCAGTAGAGAACGTGGCGGGCGCGGCACGGGCGATCCTCAACGTCAACCTACCGGGCTGGTCCTGCGCCCTGGTGTGCCAGGTAGAGGACCTTGGTGACAGTTGCATGGTGGTTCACTCGCATGCAAGTGGACCACCGGCACGCCGGCCCCCCCCCCGCGCACATGCGCACGACCGGCCACACCAATGATACGGTGGCGCGCTCACGCGTGCGTTCCCCATGGTGATTCCAGACACGGCGATTCCGTATGCCCTGCTCCCGTAGTATCCGAAAGACGCGAATGCCCCGCTGCCAATCAGGTTACGCGTTCCGTTTGCCCTTCCCGCCCACGCCCGCAGATATCGAAAGAACGTCCATGAGCAGCGGGAGTGGCAGGATCGGCGCCGAACGGACCGCCCATGCTTCCCGAGCGGTTCGCCGAGGATTGCGCTTCACATCCTGATTCTTTCCCGGGGTCGGACCACGGATGCATCCGACCTTCTTCCCGTTCGGACCTATCGCCCGCAAGCGGAGGCCGCTGCTGTGCCGTAAGAACACGGAACATCCATGCGGAGGCGTGACCCACAGTCACGCATATCGAGCCACCCGTTCCGTGTTCCGCTTCCGACGGATCGCCCGCCGAACGTCGCTATCGGATCTTCGGCGCTTGCGGCAGCGTCAGTTACCGCAGCCATCCGCCTTTTTGCCTTTCACAGGCACGCGGTCTCCACGTTTGGCCCGCCTTTTGCCATGAGTCCCCCGGATGCGCAGCGGCCGCGGCAAGTCCGAACGAAACCATCGATCCACGTTCGAGTGTCGGCGCCCACGTGGTCTGAAAGGGCTCCGTGGGTTCGCTGTCAGCAGTCCCGGCAAGGCGTATCGGCTGGTTCGCTAGGGAGATGACTTCGTGGTCCTCTGCAAGGATCTGGAGTCGGCGCAGGCGGCTCGGGAGGAAGCGAAACGGGCACCGCAGAAGCTCGACTTGACGCTGAGCGATATGATCCGATCGCACGGCTTGGAACAGCCACACCGGCAGAAGACCCGTTGCTGGTAGTCCGGCACGTCGGTCCGAACCTGATCCCGGATCTCCGTGGCCGTTACCATGTCCGGAATTACCGCAATCACCGCAGTACGTCCAGACATTGCGGGCATACTGGCCAGTCACTTCTCACCGCGAAGGGTCTTCAACATCTCCTCGGCGTGCCGGCCGTCCGGCATCAGGACGAGCGATCTCTCATAGGCAACGGCCGCCGCTGCGCGGTCGTCGTTTTCCAGACAGGCATCTCCGAGACAATCGTAAAGGTATGCCGACTGGGGCTGCGCGCGGATGGCGAGTTGCAGGACGCCAATCGCCTCATCGACCTTCCCCCTGCGCATCAGCCGGACGCCCAACGTACCGAACTCCCACACGGACCAATCGAGCGTCCCCTGGCCGCCCCGGGCAGGCCAAGGGCATCGCTGCAGCGCGGCCTGCATTCCCTCGCTTTCGATCGTCTGACTCACGATGCGAGCGGCGGAGCTTTCGATTCTGACCTCGCCATATCGCTCCGCGAGGGTCCGGCAGAAGGTCGACAGGTCAGCCCGCGTGAGGACCTTTCCGTGTCCCGGCACGACCGTCTCGATCCCCGCCTCCTGCTGCAGCAGCCGTTCCAGCTCGCGCACGAGCCTCGGAACATCGGCCATGGCGTTGATCGAGAAGCACGGACTCCATGGAGAACAGATCAGGTCCCCGGCCAGAAGGAGTTTCTCCTCCGGAACATAGACAACCAGGTCGTGGTTCGTATGCGCCTCGCCGCAGAAGCGCAGCTCCAGGGTCAGATCGCCAAGATCCAGATGCAGACTGTCTTTGAAGGTGACCGTCGGTACTCTCGCTGACCGCCCGTCGTGAAGATCTGCGCTCATCAACTCCAGAGTCGCGATTCTCACGCGGAGTGACTCCGCCTTCGGGCTCTGTGGGTTCATCCCCGTAAGCTTGGCTTGCGCGTCTTCCAGCCTGGATCTCCGGCTCCACCGATTGCGTAGCGCGAGTGCCTTGCCGTGGGTAATGAACGCCGCATAGTCCCGATGCGCAATCAGAGGGACGGATGGGAACACCGGGTTGCCGGAGGAGTGATCCGGATCGCCGTGGGTGTTGACAAGATAGATGAAATCCTTTCTTCCGAACTCTTCTTCGATCACGCGGCGAAGACGCTGCATGACGGCTGGAGAACGGTTCGTGTCGATCACGATCAGGCCCGACTTCGCCGCGATCGCGGTCACGTTGACATCCTGGCAGTCCAGGACGACCACCCGTTTGCTCAAGCGCGTCACCGTGTAGGGGATATCCGGAACGTCCGGCGCGTCGGGCCTGCCGAAAGCTGCGAGCGCGAGGACCAGCAGCCCCGGAACAAGAGCCAGGGACCGCTTCATGATGCCGGGCAGGCGTTTCCGCCGATGGCCCCGGACGTCCGTCGCTTGACTGCGCAGCCTGATTGCTCCTTCCTACGCCCCAGCGGAGTCATCCCTGGCACGCGGCTCGGGTAGCCGACGTCGGGAAACGCTAGTCGAGCGGGAAATCCAGTCCATCCGGGCCGGGCATCCCGAGCAAGCGACACATCGCCAGCACCTGACCCTGGTGCTGGTAGAGATGGGTGATCGGACGAAGAACGACGAGCGCCGGGACAAGCCGACGCGTCGCTCCCTGCCACGTGACCATCTCCCGCGCCGTGTTCAGCTCGGCTGCCGGAGCGGTCTCGAGGTACGCACAGGTCGCGCCTGCCACCCGCTCGCGATACGCTTCCAGGGTGGCGACCGTCGGGAAATCGGCGTCGTTGTCCTCCGCCAGGATCTTCCCCTGCAGCACTCCGATCCAGTACTCCTCGGCGCCGATCACGTGGTGGAGTTGCAGACGCACCGTCGGGTAGCCGAATCCCTCGAGCTTGTGGTCCAGGGACTCGGCGGAGAGCTGTGCGCAGTGGGTCAGCAGCTTCCGCAAGCTCCGATGGCCGCGGTCGTGAAGGTCCAGGAGCGCCTCTTTCGTGTACATGCGGACACCTCCCAGTTCCAGTGTCGAGTCCCCAAACGCTGCTTCCGTTTGAGCATCTTAGCATCCCGCCATGTACCGGGACAGGAGCTAACGGGTGCGGCGAGGGACCCGGTGAATATCCGGCGGCCATCCGTTGGCCGGCCCCGACGACCATCCAGTGTGCATCCCAACGGCCATCCCCACGGCCATCCGGTGGCCAAGCGATGGGTGACTCTTGCCCCACACGACCGCGCCGTTTACGCTCGCCTCGTCCACAACGGAGACAGACCGGGTCGATCACCACAGGAGGCGCCCCATGGCCAACGCCGCGATCAAGTCCAGCGTCCTCGAGCGCTTCCTGCGCTACGTCACCTACGATACCCGGGCCGACGAGAATTCGCCGACCTATCCGAGCACGCCCGGGCAGCTCGTACTCCTGGACAAGCTCGCCGAGGAACTGAAGGAGATCGGGCTCGATGACGTGGTGCGCGACAAACACGGCTACGTCTTCGCCACAATCCCGGCCACGACCCGCAAGCGAAGCGTGCCCGTGATCGGCTTCATCGCCCACGTGGATACCTCGCCCGAGGCTTCCGGCACCGACGTCAAGCCGATCATCCACCGCAAGTGGAAGGGCCGGGACATCGTGCTCCCCGATGACCCGACGGCCGTTTTGCGCCTCGCGGACAACCCGCACCTGCGGGACCAGGTGGGCAACGACATCATTACCGCCTCGGGCACGACGCTTCTGGGCGCCGACAACAAGGCGGGCGTGGCCGAGATCGTGGCGGCGGCCGAGTACCTCGTGAAGAACCCGAGCCTCAAGCACGGCAAGATCCGCATCGCCTTCACGCCCGACGAGGAGGTCGGAGGCGGCACGAAGCATTTCAGCGTGAAGAAGTTCGGCGCCTATTGCGCGTACACGATCGATGGCGAGACGCGCGGTCACGTCGAGGCCGAGACGTTCTCGGCGGACGCGATGACCCTGACCTTCCACGGTTTCAACACGCACCCCGGCTTCGCCCTGGACCGGATGGTCAATTCGATCAAGGTGGCGTCGGACTTCATCAGCCTCCTTCCCCGGACCTGGATGTCGCCCGAGACCACGGCGGATCGGGAGGGGTTCGTACACCCGTACGTGGTGGACGCCTCGGTGGAGAAGACCTCGGTCAAGTTCCTGATCCGCGACTTTGCCACCGCTCGCCTCAAGGAGAAGGAACACGTCCTTGAGTTCCTGGCCCGGGAGACAGTGGCGTCGTGGCCGGGCTCATCGGTCACGTTCGAGGTCGTCGAGTCGTACCGCAACATGAAGCAGGTGCTGGACAAGCACCCTAAGGTGGTGGAGCACGCGCGCGCGGCGATCCGGCGCGCGGGCCTGGAACCTGTGGACGGCGCGATCCGCGGCGGCACCGACGGCTCCCGGCTGTCTTTCATGGGCCTTCCCACCCCCAACATCTTCGCCGGCGAGCACAACTTCCATTCGCGGCTCGAGTGGATCTCCCTCCAGGATATGGAGAAGGCTGTCGAGGTCATCGTCAACATCGCTTGCGTTTGGGAAGAGCGCCCGTAAGTTCCGGGGTGACCGGATCCGGTGCACGGGGTTAGAGCGCCGGATGATCCGGCCCTGCAATCGCCACGACCTCGGCGGGTGCAGGGCTGCTTCGCGCACCGGAGACTCGTGTGCCCGCCGGCGCTTCGTCCCCTGCCTGAGCTCTGGTCTCGCCGACGCTCCTGCTCCATTCCCCGCCCGGTGCTCCCCGCTCGATGGACGCACGATAGCGATCCTCGATCTCTTCCTCAAGACCGGCTATGCTGGCTCGCAGCGGTGCCCGGGTACGCCCGGCGTCGTCAACGAAACGGAGGCCAGGATCCGGTCGACGACAGATCCGTCGACCGAAAGACCGGTTCACAGTTCAAGGAGGGTTCGGATGGCGGACACACGCGTGCAGAAGCTCGCCCAGGTGCTGGTCAACTACAGCCTCGGGGTCGAAAAGGGGATGTGGGTCAGGATTGACGGTGCTATCGAGGCGGCGCCGCTGCTCACGGCAACGTGTGTTGAGGTGCTGAAAGCCGGCGGCTTCCCGATGGTGCGGCCATCCCTGCCGGGACTCGGCTATCTGGCGATGAAGCATGCAAGCGACGAGCAGCTCCGCTTCATCTCGCCTACCGCCCGGCTCGAGACGGAGAAGCTCGACGCTATCCTCACCGTCTGGGGCGGCTCGAACACCAAGGAAATGACCAACGTCGACCCCAAGCGCCTCGTCATTCAGCGCACGGCCGGCCGACCGATCTTCGACAAGATGCTGGCCCGGATCGCCGCGGGTTCCCTGCACTGGTGCGGCACCCAGTTCCCTACGCCTTCGGCGGCCCAGGATGCGGAGATGGCACAAACCGAGTACGAGGATTTCGTCTACGGCGCCGGGCTGATCGACAAGAAGGACCCGATCGCCGAATGGAAGAAGGTCTCGGTTCGGCAGGCGAAGATGGCGGCGTTCCTCGGCAAGCTCAAGACCATTCGCATCGTCGGACTCGACACCGACCTCTCCTTCTCCGTGGCCGGCCGCACGTGGGTCAACTGCGATGGTCGCGAGAACTTCCCGGACGGCGAGATTTTCACCGGCCCGGTCGAGAACTCGGCACAGGGGCACATCCGCTACACCTTCCCCGCTGTTTACGGCGGGAAGGAGGTGGAGAACGTCAGCCTGGTCTTCAAGCGGGGCAAGGCCGTCGAAGCGCGCGCCGACAAGGGCGAGGAGTATCTGCAAGCCACGCTCGACAGCGATGCCGGTGCCCGCTTCGTGGGCGAGCTCGCCTTCGGCACCAACTACGGGATCCGGCAGTTCACCCGCAACACGCTCTTCGACGAGAAGATCGGCGGAACCATGCACATAGCGCTGGGCGCCTCCCTGCCCGAGTCGGGCGGCAAGAACAAGTCGGCGGTTCACTGGGACATGGTCTGCGACACGCGAAAGGGGTTCGTCGTCTACGGCGACGGAAAGCCGATCCTGAAAGACGGGAAGTGGCTCGGCTAGCCGACTGACGAGATCGACCCCGGCCATGAGGGCGACCCCGGTCGCAACGATCGTGAAGCCCCACCACCGAAATCCCCCGAAGGCCGTCGCGGCGGAAACCCGGAGTACGTCCGGGCCCGCCGTGGCCCCGTATTTGCTCCCCGAGTACTGACGTGTCGAGAAACCGTCCCTGCCTCCAGCGAACGGCAGGATCGGATCGACAGAGATACCGGGGGATGCGACATGAAACGGAAGTCCTTGTTCCTTGGGTGCGTGATTTTGCTCTCCCGGGGAAGCGTGCCGGCGCACGGCGACAGCGGAGCGATCGTGGCCTGGGGACACAACGACTACGGCCAGTGCTGTGTACCGGAGCCCAATCGCGACTTCACGGCGGTCGCGGGAGGCGGCTATCACAGCCTCGGATTGAAGGCCGACGGATCGATCACGGCCTGGGGCGCCAACGACTACGGTCAGGGCGACGCGCCACGGCCCAATGCCGGCTACGTGGCGATTGTGGCGGGAGGAGAGCACAATCTCGCGTTGAAGACCGACGGAACGGTCGTCGCATGGGGGAACAACGCCCTAGGCCAATGCAACGTGCCGGAGCCCAACACCGGTTTCACGAAGATCGCCGCGGGCTGGAATCACAGTCTGGGTCTGAGAATCGACGGATCCATTGCGGCTTGGGGAGACAATCCCTTCGGCCAGTGCGACGTGCCGACACCCAACGCCGACTTCACGGCGATCGCGGCCGGCACTTTCCACAGCCTCGGCCTGAAAACCGACGGCTCGGTTGTGGCCTGGGGGATCAACGACTATGGCGAATGTAACGTGCCGGAGCCGAATACCGGCTTCGTGGCCATTACCGCGAGCGCCGAACACAGCCTGGGACTGAAGCTCGACGGATCCATCGCGGCCTGGGGGGTGAACGACTTCGGCGAGTGCGACGTGCCGGCACCCAATACCGCCTTCATCGCGATCGCGGCCGGGCACTGGCACAGCCTCGGCCTAAAGGCCGACGGCTCGATCGTGAGCTGGGGATACGACGACGACGGTCAATGCCGGGTGCCGGAGCCCAACGCGGGCTTCACGGCTGTGGGGGGCGGCTGTCTCCACAGCCTCGCTCTCCGGCCTCTTGGCGATCCCATCGCCGGCATCGTAGACGGATCTCAGCACGCAAGAGACATCGGTCCCACGGCTGTCCCGAATCCCAGCCGGGGGCAACTGCGGATCTGCTATGAGTTACCCGGCGCCACGGCAGTCACCATAGAGATCTTCGACGCATCCGGCTCGCTGGTGCGTCGCCTCCCCGGTGGATGGCAGACGGCCGGCAACCATGCGGCCGACTGGGATGGTCGCGGGGACGCCGACCTGCGACTTCCTTCCGGCGTCTACGTGGCCAGGATCAGGACAACGGCCGGGGCGGGCACAGGAAAGATGGTGCTGACTCCGTAGGCTCGTCCGGCTAGCCGCCTTCCCACTTGCGCAGTAAGGTCTCGACCTGTGGTCGCATCAGGCCGCTCGGGCTAAGGCGCAGATACTCGCGGAGGTTCTTCACCGCACCCGACGTGTCACCCTCGCCGGCGCGCAAGTGAGCTTCGACAATCCGTCCGTCGGCCGAGTACTGTGGATCGTTGACTTTGTATAGCCTCTGCAGAAGTGCTTTCGTTTCGTCCTTCCTCTCCATCTCCCCCAGAACCCTGGCCAGGGTGAACAGATAGAGGGCATTGCCGGGCTCTAGGTTCAGCGCTTGGCGCAGAGTGTCCGCCGATTCCTCCAACCTGCCCTTTTCCTTGAGCAGAAGGCCGAGGTAGAACCAGGCTTCCTCATAGTCTCGGAACAAACGGACTGTGTTGCGGAATTCCCCTAGGGCCGCGTCATGATCCCCTGTCTTGTACAAGGTGATGCCGAGGTTGTAGCGCGCATCAGCCCAATCCGGGGCCAACAAGACCGCCTGCCGCTGGGCCGCCAGAGCCTCCGGAAGACGGCCGGCCTCCAGATAGGCCCCGCCCAGATTGGTATACGCTTCCGGGGTCATGGGCCCCCGTTCCTCCGCTTCCCGATGGTGGACAATGAAAAGCGCCGGAAGCAGCGCGGCCATGGCCAGGAGGAGCTTCCCGCGATCGGACCGCCTGACTGCCCCGACCACTTCCACCACCGCCCCCGCGGCAAAGACGAGCAGGAACGAGACGGCCGGCATCCGGTACCGGCCCAGAACAAAGAAGAGGGTGACCGAGAGCAGGTACCCGCCCAGGACCAGGTAAAGAAGGGAAAGTTGTCGCCGCCGCGACCAGCCCAGGACCAGCCCTATCAGGGCCAGCGGACCCAGCACTCCGAATCGCAGAGGGTTGAAGCGCAGCCACGGCGAGTAGCGGCTCCAGAACTGAATGTCCTCGTTATCAGGCACTTCATAGCGGTGCAACAGCAGGCCGAGCTTCTTCAGGTCCAGCGCCAGGGTTCTGCCGGGGTGGGCCGCAACGTAGTCGAGTCCCTGCCGGAACCAGAAGCGTGAGGCCTCGGACGGCGAAAGGGGACGCCCGGCGCGTCTATCCGCCTCCCGAAGGAAGTCCTCCTGCTCGTGTTGGGGATCAGGCCGGACGAAGGATGGCTGGACATACGTGCCACGAACATTCTCGGAATTGTTCCCCGTGTAGAAGTTCTGGCCGGCCTGAGATGTGGTCAAGACCCAGTCGTGGCCGACCGCAAGATTGCGCACGAGAACCGGAAGCAGAACCACAGCCAAACCGAGAAGCAGACCCAGCCCGGCGGCAGGCGGAGCCGAGGACGGAGTGAGTCGCGACGTTCTTCCGCCCTCACGGTTCTTTCCGCCCGTCCGGCTGGGCGCAAGGTAGATCAGCCACCAGAGCAGAAGAGGAACTAAGACCAGGTAGTTTGCTCGGGCAAGTGCTCCCAGCCCCAGAAGAACCCCCGCGAGCAGGCCCCGACGCACCGCGCTGTTCCTGTTTCCGGCTTCGGCAGAGACAATCAGGGCCAGAAGGGCCGCGTTGAGCAGCAGGACCTCCAGGAATGTCTTGAGCACCAGCCCGTCGTAGAACCAGAAGGGCGCATAGAGCGCCGCCAGAATCGCTGCCACGATCCCGACCCGCGATCCCCAGACGCGCGAAGCGATTCCCCAGAGCAGCAGCACGTTGAGTGAGCCGAGGAGCGATTGGACCACAAGGAGCGCGGCCAGATGGCGCCCGAAACAAGCGTAGAAGCCACCGAGGAAGTAGGGGTAGAGCGGATCCTGATAGAAGATGCCGCGACCGATCCACTCCCCGGCGGCGATCCTCTGTCCCCAGCGGTCATACGCGCCGCTGTCCGCTCGGAGGAAGTCGAAAAACGGATTCTGCCGACTGGCGAGCACGTGGGCCAGTCGCAGCAAGAAGGCGAGGGCGGTCAAAAGAACGAGGAAGACCGGGATGCGGCCAGGGGCCACGGATTCCAGGTTACGAAGAGACTCCCCTGCGGTCCTCGCACTTCGCACCGGCCGAGGAGCCCCGGCCCCGGAAGGCTCCTTCGTTCCCGTGCGAGTTCCCCTCAATGCCGCCTGTCCCTCCCGCAAACAGTACCGGCCTTGGCCTAACGGGGGGCGCGGCGCAGATCGCTTTCGCAACCGTGGCCGAGCACGAGCAGCAGTCCCTACCCGGAAATTCTGGACCGGCCTGTCGTCAGATCTCCGCCACGCGCTCGAAATAACGCCCGAATGCTTTCATCCCACCCGAAGCCTGGCCCCAATCGAAGTGCTCGTCGGGACCGTGATACGAGTGCTCCGGCAGTGACAGCCCCATCAGCAGCACCGGCGCCTTGAGCACCCGCGCCATGCTCACCACCGCGCCGATGGAGCCTCCCTCGCGAATGAAGGCCGGCTTGCGGCCGAACCCGTACTTGATCGCCTCGGTGGCGGCTTCGGCATACGGCCCGGTGGAGGGCCCGAGATACGGCTCGAGAAAACCGTGCGGCTCGACCTCGACCTCCGGGGCCACCTCGTGGATGAACTTTCGCAGCAGGGTGAGGATCCGCTTCGGATCCTGGTTCGGAACAAGGCGCATGCTGAGCTTCACCTCAGCCATCGGCGGGATGATGGTCTTGATCGCCGGGCCGGAATAGCCGCCGGCGAAGCCGTGGATCTCGAAGGTTGGCTGGGTCCAAAGACTCTTCATCAGGGTAGCCGGATCATTGGACCTCAGGCTCTTGAGGCCGTGCGCGGCCTTGAACTTCGGCACGGCGAACCCGCTGGCCAGGAAATTCTCCATCTCGGCCTTGGTGGGCTTCTGCACCTCATCGTAGAAGCCGGGGATCCGTACTTTGCCGGTGCGCGAATCATACATCTGGTTGATGAGGTCGACCAATTCGGCAAACGGGTTGCGCGCGCCACCCCCCGCAAGCCCGGAGTGAATGTCCTTCGTCCCCGTCTTCAAGCGGAGCACGAAACCCAGCAGACCGCGCAGGCCATAGTCCACGCAAGGGCGCCCCTTGGCCGCCCAAATGGTGTCGGAGACGAGCACGGAATCGGTGTGCAACTCGTCCTTGTGGTGGCGGACCAGCGGCTCGAAGTTCGGACTGCCGATCTCCTCCTCCATCTCCCAGAGAAAACGGATGTTAAGCGGCAGGCCGCAAGAGCGGACCCGGCGCGCGGCGAAGAGCGCCACCAAGGCCGGTCCCTTGTCGTCGGTGGCGCCGCGGGCGTAGTAGCGACCGTCCTCGGCATAATAGGTGAACGGCGGATGCGTCCACTCGGAAGGCGTGGCCGGCTGGACATCGAGGTGGTTATAGACCGTGATCGTGCGCAGAGCCCCCTCGGCGCGGAACTCGCCCACGACCGCGGGGTGCCCCTCCGTGTTGACGATGCGGGCCTCGGCCCCGAAGTGGCGCAGCATGTCGGCGGCGAATTCGGCCCCGCGGCGCATCTCGGACTTTCGCGCCGGGTCGCTGCTCACCGTGGGAATCTCCACCAGTTGCCGCAGGCAGTCCTCAAACTCGGGACGTACTCCCGTCACCCAGGCGTCCGGCTTCGCCGGCATCGCGCTGGCGCCCGCCGGGACCGCTCCTTTGGTCTCGTCCATGGTTCCCTCCTTCGGCTCCTGGTCCGCGGCAACATTCTACGCGATCCGAAGTCCCGGGTCAAAGGCGGGAAGGAGGGGGTGAAACACGGAGGCTTCGGGCCTCGGGCTCCAGACCTCTGGACCCGCAGCCCGAAGTCTGAAGTCTGAAGTCTGAAGTCTGAAGCCCGACCCTGAACTTAGCCGATCCTCTCCTCCGAGCGGGCGTCGAAGTAGTGGGCCTTCCCCGGCCGCACACAAAGCCCGACTCTCTCACCGGCCTCGGCCTGGAACCCCCCGGGAGCAAGCGCCAGGACCGAGAGCGGCCCATCCTCCCGGGCCGGATCGAGGACAAGATGGACGAGCGACTCACGGCCCAGCGCTTCGACCAGGTCGATGCGGGCAACCAGATCGCCGTCCCCCGGGGCCACAAGCAGCAGATCTTCCGGGCGGACTCCCACGACGACGTTTTCGCCGGCCACGACGGCGCTCCCGGCGGCCAGGACAGCGTTCCCGCCGCCCGGCAGGCGGCCGGCCACTGGCCCGACCATCGTCGCAGGGAGGAAGTTCATCCGCGGCGAGCCCACAAACGAGGCCACGAATCGTGTCGCCGGCCGCTCGTAGACCTCCATCGGCTTTGCGACCTGGAGGATCCGACCCGCGGACATGACCACGACGCGGTCACCGAGGGTCATGGCCTCTTCCTGGTCGTGCGTCACGTAGAGCATGGGAGCGGGCAGCACCCGGTGCAGGCGAGAGAGCTCCGCGCGGGTGCTGACGCGTAGTTGCGCGTCGAGATTCGACAGCGGCTCGTCGAGCAGGAACACTTTTGCCCGACGCGCGATGGCCCGACCGAGGGCGACGCGCTGGCGCTGCCCACCGGAAAGCTGGAACGGCTTGCGATCGAGGAGCGGTGCCAACCCCAAGCTCTCGGCCACCTCGTTCACCCGAGCCTTGAGCTCCGGCGCCGGTGTCCCGCGCATCCTAAGCCCGAACCCGAGGTTCTCGCGCACGGTCATATGGGGATAGAGCGCGTAGCTCTGAAAAACCATGGCGACATCCCGCTTCTGCGGAGGGACATCGGTAATGTCGGTTCCGTCGACAAAGACGCGTCCGGCGCTCGGCGTCTCTATGCCCGCCACGATGCGCAGCAGCGTGCTCTTTCCACAGCCGGAGGGGCCGAGCAACACGACCAGTTCCCCGGTCGAGACCTCGAGGTCCACACCGGTCACCGCCTTCTGCCCGCCCGGAAATACCTTCTCGATTCCCTCGAGACGCAAGGTTGCCATGGATCCTCCCTTGGCATGGAGCAAGCGCGGCCATCTCCGAGGGGAGACGGCCGCGCCACTCAGACCGGCACGTGGTCCGGCCATGGGGTCACGAAGTTAGTTCCTGTAGCTGGCCTTGATCTGGCCCCAGGTGGTCTTCTCGACGGGCGACGGCGGCGGCGGGCACAGATCCTCGAACACGATGTTCGTCCACTCGGCGCGAACCGCCTCATTGACCAAGCCACCCAGGAAGACCTGGGCGTAGCCACCGACCTGCGCGCCATCCAGCATCCCCCAAGTACCGTACGTCTCAAGCGGGTTGCCCTCGTCAAACGGAAGGACGGGGCTGGCGTAGCTGAGGCTGTTGTAGGTCAGGAGGTACTGGATCGTGGCCGGGCTGGCCTCGCTAAGGCCGTTAGCCTGGTAGATCACCTCGAGGTGAATCGGGGTGCCCTTGACGTAGCGCACGTTGAAGCCCAGGACATCGCTGAAGCTGTAGAACGGGAGCCGGCCACCGAAGCAAGCGATCTCGCCGTCGGTCGAACGGACGTTGAAGCGGCCGTCGGCCTCACTCCACCACGGACGGATCTGCAGACCGGCTTCGGCATCGTTCACGCCGGAGATCACAAGATCGGCCGCGCTGCGGAAGCAACTGGCGTTCGGGAAGATGGCGGCGGTGGCCCCATCAATCGAGTAACGCCAGACATGCAGGTTGGCCCACGCGCCGCAGTCACCCTTGTTGTCGTCGAAGAAGATCTGCGACGGGTAGTTGTTTGCCGTGGTCAGGACCGAAAAGGGACAGTCATTCCACACGCGCGGGATCAGGACCGTGCTGTTCACGGCCGGCGTGACGGCCATCGCGGCCGTGGCGCTCAGAACGACCGCCAGGGCCACCAGGCCCAGGATCATGCGATTCTTGCTCATCATCACTCAGTTCCTCCGTTGTCAGGGCTGTTGTTTTCTTGTCGGCGCCGGACTCGTCCCGGGCTTCTTTCGGCCCGGCCCTTCCGGCCACTGGTTGGGCGGCACGGAAGCCGGCCCGACGAGTAACTCATTAGCACGTAGGTCTGTTCCTGGAATCCCGCACCCCGGATGAGGGCCTGAAGCCCCTCCCCTTTTCCGGCGCCATCGTCGGGGGGCGCGACGGTCTTCCTACCGTCGACTCCGTTGGTTCACCTCCTTTCACCGGATCAGCACGCACTGCTTCCGGATCGTTCGGTCCCTTAGGGTCAGGGTGTAGTAGTAGACACCGCTGGCGAGGCCCGCGCCTTCCAGCGTGACGGAATACTCACCGGCCGGGCGTGTCCCATCGGCGAGCCGGGCCACCTGGCGACCCGTGACATCATGCAACAGCAGGCGCACCACCCCCGGAGAGGGTACGCGGAAGCGGATCTCCATCGACTCGCGGAACGGATTCGGCGAGGCCGTCAGGAGCGCCGAGGCGTTGCTCACGCCCGGCCCTTCGATACCTACCGTATCCAGGAGGAAACCGGCGCGGCCGAGCCCTACCTGGACGTCGGCGTCCTGCATGAACCGGCTCCAGGGCGCGCCGGTCCGGTAGTTTTCGATCCCGAGAATGATCGGCCCCTCGTCGATCCCGAGATAGTCGGTCCCCCACCAGTTCTGGGTCAGGTTAAACGCGTCCTTGAACCCGTAGATCCCCCAAAGTTGCGCGCGGTGATTCTCCCACATTGTCTGCAGGCACGCCAGCGCTTCGGTCGGCGCGAACGGAACCGAACCCCCGGGCGCCGTCGGCGTGATCGTACCGTTGTCGTTCTGCGCCGGGGGCGCGCCGCGGGCGTTGTACCCCTCGGGACCATCACTCGCGGTGAGCCCCCAGAGGTCGGCGCCGTAACCGACGAACCCGCCCGGATTGGCCGTGCAGTACGCCCGCTGCGCCAGGGTCGCCCGGCGCGAGTTCTCGAAGTACGTGATCCCCTGGGTGCGCATGTAGGCGTCCTTGATGGAACGGAAGTCGATCCAACAGTGCGAATAGTGGTGCCCGAAGAGCGGCGGGAAATTCACATAGGTGTAGCCGTAGTAGGTCTGCCAACGGTAGCCGCTCGTCCAGGTATTCCACGCCGTGGTCGGCACCGGGTGCGTCGGGGAACCGAGGGCCAGAATATAGAGGATCATCGCCTCGTTGTACCCGATCCACTGGCCGAACCCGCTGAACCCCGTCCCCGGCTTCCAGCCCATGAGAATGCCTGGGTTGGAGTTGCGAAAGAAGTTCCAGTCGGCCCGCCGGTAGATTGAATCCGCGAGGGCTCGCACCGCGACATCCAGCGTGTCAACGGTGTTGAAGTACTGCCGACAGTCCAGAATCCCGGCCATCAACAGGGCTGTGTCGATGGTGGAAACCTCGCAGTCCCAGGTGCGCTTGGCGGTCGACATGTCGAGGAAGTGGTAGAAGAGCCCCTGATAGCCTATATATCCCGTCGCTCCGGTCCCCTGGGGGCCGGTCCAGAACGTGTTCAGGGTGGTGCGGACGCGGGCGCGCCCCGTCTCACGGGAGACCCAACCACGGTCAATGCCGGTGCAGATCGCCGAAAGACCGAAGCCGACCGCCGCAATGCTGGCCGGGGAGCCCACCGCGCTGCGGTCCCTGGTCAGGCCATTGGCCGGGTTCGTCTGCTCCCAAAAGTACCGAAAGGACGTCACCTGAAGGGTGTCCATCAGGGCCTCGTTGCTAAGGGCATCGGCCCGCGTCGCGGGAAGGCAAAGCAGCAACGCAAGCACCAAGCCCCCCGCATACTCACCGGGTCCGCCGCTACGCCATCCGGATCTCATGTCGGTGTCTCCTCTGTGATGCATGTCGTGTCTCCGGTTTCGGAATCGTCTAGAAGTCCAGAACGAAAGTGAACCGATGCGACGTCTCCAGTCGCCCTTGGTCCGCCCAGGCATAATCGAAATCGAACGTCTGCCCCCCCAGCGAACCGCTTAAGCCCAACCCCGCAGTGAGCCCGGTTTCGCGATCCTGTTGACCCAAGTTCTGGTACCCGCTCCGCAAGGCCAACAGTCGGCGCCACTGCCACTCAATGCCGCCGCTCACGCTCTCCGTGTTCGACGAGGAATGGAGCGCATCGACCAGGAAGCGCAGCGTGCCGGCGTTCCCGCCGAGGGATCGCGGATAGCTTAAGCCCAGCCGAAAGACCACCGGCACGGGGAAATCGTCGGTTGCACGCTCCCCGGGCAACGCGCTGTTGTCGCCGTGGATCCCGGGGTCGTTGTCGTACTGAATGGCCAGATCGCGGCCCCGGAATCGCCCCTGGGCTCCGAAATTGCTGATGCTGGAGCCAAGCTGCAACCCGCTGTCCGTCAGCCGGTAGACGGTGCCGACATTGACGGTGAAGGTGTGGAGGCTGCTGTGCCAGATCGACTCCGAAAGGTAGTTGGCCTGCACGCCCGCGGAGAAACGGTCCGTGATGGTCCGGCCGAAACCGACGCCAAGGGCCACGTCGGAGACACGGTAGCGCTCGCCGGTGCCCAGAGGCTGGCCGACCGTGCGGACCTCGATGTCGCCCGAGTTCAGGGCCGTCACGCTCGCGAAAAGCGCTCCCCAGTACAACGGGATCGCCGTCGCCACGTAATCGTACTTGATGCCCGCCAGCCACTCGCTGTGGGTGAACTGCATGCTCGGGCGCCGGAACGCGCTGATGGCGGCAGGATTATAGTAAACACTCTGCAGGCCGTCGTTGACCGCCACGCCCGCGTTCCCCAGCGCGGCGATCCTGGCACTCGGCTCGATGAGCGTGAACTCACCGACAGCGGTACCTGTCTTGCTCTGGCCGTGCGCATTCGACACCGCCAGCGGCAGAAGAACCAGGAGTAGCCAGTTTCCGTTTCTCATGGCTCTGCTCCGCCTACTTGATGATGGAGAACTTGCCGATCCGGGTACCGAGCGTACCGCCGTCGACGTGAAAAACGTAGAGTCCCGGCGCCACGTCCAGGTTGTCCTTGGTCCGCAGATTCCAGGCCACGAATCCGTCATTCGAACCGTTGTGCTCCAGTCTCTGCACCAGATCGCCCCGCACAGAATAGATCCGAATCATGCAATCCTGTGGCAATCCGCGGAACTCGATCCGCCGATCCCCGCGCCCCGACACCGCGAAACGCTCCGGCTCGAAAGCGGCGGCCCCGACATACGGGTTCGGCACAACGTACGGCTGAAACGCGTTCTTGGCGGCCTCGTCGAGGTCGGTCCGCTGCCCCCGGCTGCGCAAGATGTACACATCGTCGACGCCGAAAGGCCGGCGCAGGATCAACCGGAACTCGTCCCCCTCGCCGGGAGGGATCATCGACGTATCCGCAAGCTGGAACTGCCACGTGGCCCGCGGCGTCGTCGGCCGCGCCGTGGCGTACGTCATCATCTCGATGTACTCGCCCTTTCGGTCGAGAATCCCGTTCGGACTCAGCGGGCCGTTGCGGCCATCCGGGTCGACATCGTAGAAACGCAGATCCATCTGCCGATCACCGGTATCCCCGTGCGCAAGAATCTTGAACTTCACCGGCACAGCGGGAAGGCCGATCGCCGCAAGCGAGGTGTCCTGCACTGTGTCGTAGAAGCGGATCGTGACGTCGTCCGGGTACCCCGGCCGTCGGAAATTGTTCGGCAGGGCCTCCTGGTAGTTCACGCCGAGCTGCGCGTCGGTGCCGCTCTCGGTGGAAAAGCCGGAATTGTCGACGTCCACTTCGACACGCGGCAGGGTGTACACGATCGGCAGAAGTCCGGACCCGACCGGTCCGATACCTTCACCCCGCAGATCCCGCCCCGTAGTGAACAATGTGATGTTCGCCGTAGTGTCCCGAAGTGTGTAGGAGGAGGCGCGCAGGCTGTCCGGACCGCCCGGCTGGAACGTGACGGCGAAGACATGGTCGTCCGGGACCAGGTTGGAGTTCACCACATGGATGTCGACCGTCCCGATCCCCTCACCGGAGACGTGGGCCGCCGCCTTCGTATCCGCCGGGGAGTAGCCGAGCACCTTCGGCTCCGGACGCACCGCCGCCACGTTGCGAGGCAGGATCACCCCGCCCCGCAGCGTCTTCGACACCGAGATGGAGTTCTCGGACGGGTAGAAGGTCATGGAATCCGCGGTCGCTGCGTTCGCCGCGGCCTTGGGGCCGTAGTCATACGAGGTCACCGCGTAGTAATACAGTTGCCCGTTGGTCACCGTGCTGTCGGTCCAGGTGTGCTTGATCCCGGTGTCGGCGCCCAGGTAGTAAGCAACACCCTCTTCGACCCGTTCGGAGTACCCGCGGCGCCCGTTCACTACGTCGAACTGAGCGATCGGCCGGCCGTTGCCGAAGAGGTTCGAGCCGGTCCCCGTCATGATGACTCGCGGATCGCGAAAGTCGGGATCGGTTGCCCGGTAAATGCGGTACCCCTCGAAGTCGTTCTCTCCGGTCACCGGGTCGCGGCCGCGCTCGGCGATGTCGTCCCAGGAGAGGCGGACAAAACCGTCACCCGCGTCGGCCGTGACCGTCGGCATCGGCGGCGGCTCCGCGAACTGGTAGTTCGCGTTGTAAATCAGTTGCACGGTCTGCACGGTGCGGCGCAGTTCGTCTAAGTCTCCTCCATAGGCCAGGGCCAGAGAGAAGCGTTCCGTCTTCCCCGCCGGCAGCCGGAACGGTCCCGAAGCGAAAAGGAACCCGATGTTGTAGTTGTTCGCCAGCGGGGCGTCGAAGCGGGTGGCCGAGTCGGGACTCGTGAACCTCTCGTAAAGCTGCTTCGGGCCGGGACGTGCCGGGTTGTCATAGAAAACGATGTCGTCGATCACCGGGCTCGGGTTACCCTGGCCGGGCTTGATGCGGTTGAATTTGAAGCCGGTGAGTCCGATCTGATCCGATTCGTGCACGTCGGTCCGATCGACGTAAGGCTCCCCGGCCGTTGGTGTCCCGTCCCGCTCGCCGGTATCGCCGGTTTCGAAGACCCCGTCCGCGCCGGTGTCGTGGAACTCGGCGTTCCAGTCGAGGTCCTCGTCCCCGGTCCACCAGACCCCCACGCGGTAAGCCGGGCGTTTTTCCAGCGGACCGTAGGTCGCGACGAAGCGCGTCAGGTTATATCGGCGACCGACCTCGGCCCGGATCGCGTCCTGCCCGACGATCCTTTCCCCCGGACCGCCGTCGCGCAACTCATCGGTAATCCCGTCCTCGTCGTTGTCGATCCGGTCGGTGGAATTCCCCGGTGTCTCGAGGTAGGCATAGCCGAGGTAGCCGGTTCGGGCGCAATTCCCGGACAGGTCACGCCCGTGCCCGCCGTTGTCCCACGTGTAGACCAGATTGATGACCTGATCGCCGAAGCGCCGGTTGAAGTATGCGTTGTCGTCGTCCGACTCATAGATGTTGTCGCACGAAAGCGCGGAGCCGCCCACACCTGAGTCCATGTACAGCCCGAAGATGATGTTGTCGTTGTAGTCGGTCGTCCCCTCGTTCGTGATATCGTAGTGCCAGAAGACCACATTCCCGGCCTGCGGGTTCGACCATTGGAAGCCGCGCACCTCGACGCGCAACCCGAGACCGTACCTGGTGGAGTCGCGGTTATCAGGCCGGAAATCCCACCCGTCGTAGTACTGGTCGTCCATCACCGTGTAGCTTTCCTGGTCCGCCGCCGGTCGCTTGCCGAAGTACCCGTTCCACTTACCCTTCCAACCCGGGTCGTCCGGATCGAGCAGGCGGTCGGGCCAGGATCGCGGCCAGGTGCGGTCATCGTGGCTCATCGCGGGGGAATCCGCGATGTTGAGGCCGGGATCGGACTGGAAGTAACCGGGACGAGGCTCGAACCGCATGACTCGATTGTGGCTCGGACTCATGGTCTGGCGCTCACGGAAGCCGGTCTCCATGACATAGAGATACGTGAGCGGGTCGCTCCGCGTCGGGATCTTGGCCATCACGAAGGGAGTGATCCCGTCGCTGTAGTTCATCCCGCCGCCCTTCGGCACCTCGACCGAGTGGAAGGTGCTCAGGTCGACATTTCCCGGGTCATCCGGGTAGCCGCCGACCATGCCGAAGTTCGAGAACTCCGTGCGGAGGTTGGCCGCGTCGTGGGTGCCCGTGCGCTCCGCATCGAGGCGCCCCCGATCGTCGAACGGCACGGGCGTCACAATCTGGGCGACCGCCATGGTTGTGACCGTGACCGCCACCACCGCGACCGTCGCGAGCATGGCCGGAATCGCCGGGTGAGCCGAAATCCACCCCGCGGTCCGGCCGACGCGGCAACGCCACTTCATCCTAAGTGATCCCTTCCTCACGTAGGGCCTCCCCTTCACCATACAGAGTCCACGGTGAATCCGATCTCCACCCGGCGCGGCGCGGCATACCGGGTCGGATCGCTGAGCGTGTTCACGTCCGGAACGGTGTCAGGGAACCTGGAATAGTCCGCACTGCCCGTGCTTTCGAACACGAACCCGTTCACCGATCGCGTATCGAACAGGTTGAAGACCCGGCAGAAGAGACTCCCGCGCTTTCCCGCCACGCGCACGAACCGCTCGCCTCGGAGATCGACCAGAAGAGATGCGGGCTTCCGCCCGGAATTCGTGTTCATGCCGTACCCGAAACCGGCGTCCAGAATCGGCGTGTATGGTTGGCCGCCGGCCACCCGCACGATTCCGCTCGCGGAAAAAGCTCCCGGGTCGTCGAACCGCAGGGTCAGGTTCAGCGTGTGGCGCTGGTCCCAGCCCAGAGGGATGAGCCGCGGGCGCGGGTCTTCTCCGGCCTCGGCCCGCCTCGCCGTCTCCTTCGGATCGCTGGAGTTCCCCTGCGCGTGCTGCCACGTGTAGTCGAGCGTGGAGCCGAATCGTCCGAACTTCCGCTGGTCGACCGAAACGGTGAAGCCGATGACGTCGCCGAAATCGACGTTCGTCAGCCTGCCATACTGCGCCAGATTGTACGTGGTGATAAACTCAACGCCGAGCAGATCCCGGATGTCCTTGTAGAAGAGGTTCAAAGAGGCGCCGAGATCCTTGGTCACCATCTGTTTGTAGCCCAGCTCGTACTGGACGGTTCGCTCCGCACCGATGTCCGGGTTGCCCATGACCGGGATGCCCGACGCGTTCGCCTGCAGCGAGTAGAGCTTGGCGTAATCGGCGTTCGAGAAGATGTCACTCAGGGATGGGTACTGGGTGAAGTGCCCGTACGCAAAATGGATGCCGGCCCGCTCCGTGATCGGGTAGGCCATCGCCACCCGTGGCGACACGACCGTCTTGCCCTTGACCGCGACCGGAAGCGAAGCAGGCGCGCCCTGAATGGAATTGGCTGGGTTGGCCAGGTCGCTCGGCAACGAGGCGTGCGCGTGGAAGTACTCGAGGCGCAGTCCGGTGCGGACTGTGAAGTCGTTCCACTCAAGCTGCGACTGCCCGTAGGCGGCCGCGATCGTCGGCCGGTAACGCTTCGGCGCGGGAAAATCAGGGGGTTCGTTGTCGTTGCGGGTCAGCACACCGCCCACCTCCCGAAGGTACCCGGGGTTCCCGAAGGTGACGTTGGGCCACTGCAAGTCCGCCCCGCACTTGATCATCTGGTCGCGCGTGATCTGGCTCGTGAAGGAGCCTTTGACCATGGCAACGTCCGTCTTCTGGATGAAGCGGGTCAGTTCCGCCCCCTTGACGATCAGCGATCCGCTCGCTATCAGGGGGTTGGTAACCGGGGTGCCCGCGGCGTCGTAGGCCGAGTCCCGGAAACTCTCGTGGAGCATGTCCCGGTAGTCAACGTAGTTCTCACGGACACTCAGATTGTAGAACGTGCTGCCACCCAGCGAGTGAGTCCAGTCCAGACCGTGCACGATGGAAACCTGCCGTTGCTTGGATAATCCATTCGGGTTGTAGATCCAGGCATAGTTCGAACTGCGTCCCTCGCGCTGGTTCACGATCGCCTGGTAGCTGACCTTGATCCCGGAAAGCGAATGGTTGGTGATCTTGACCAGACCGGACCACTCCCGCGAGTAGCCGATGGGGCTGCGGGGACCGACAAGATTCAATGAGCTGTCGGGCCGGATCGGCTCATTCGGGTCGAGGGCCTGCCCCCGGACGTAGTCGGCCCAGACGTTGCGCCGCCCGCTCAACAGGAACGTGGTCCGAGGCACCGGCAGCGGTCCGCTGACGCTGGCCTGCGCGCTACGCGTGCCCGTGAGCTGCACCCGGTCATCATGCGCCACGGGACGCCGGGTCGCATCGGGGAAGTAGAAGCCGCCGCCGTAGAGCTCGGCATTCCACTGAAGGCTGTCCGTTCCCTCCTTCAGCACGGCGTTGACCACACCGCTCATCGCCTGACCGTACTCGGCGTCGAAGACCCCGCTGATGACCTGCACTTCCTGCAGGAGCGATCGATCGATGCTCAAGGATGACTTGTTGGTGTAGGGGTCATTCACGCTGACCCCGTCGACCTGGTACTGCACCTCGCCCAGCCGCCCTCCCCGAAAGTGCCCGTTGACCACTCCAGCCTGGAGATTCACGACTTCCTGCAGCTCCTGAACCGGGAGCTGCTTGATCTGTTCGGCGGTCACGGTGGCGCGCGCGCTGGTCACCCGGACATCAATCAGCGGACGCTCCGCCTGGATGACAACCTCGCCGATATTCTGCACAGAAGATTCCAGCGTGACGTCTTGCCAGGTCGTGTTGTCCACGGTCACCAGCACGTCCTTCAACGTGACCTGCTTGTAGGCAAGGTGGTTAACCGTAAGATCATAGACACCCGGGGGGACGTTGATGATGTTGTACCGTCCTTCGGCATCCGTGTTGCTCCCCAGGCGAGTCCCCACAATCATCACGGCCGCGAAGGTGACCGGCTTCGCGCCGGCGTCTGCGATCCGCCCGGACAGCTTGCCCGTCGTGCCGGCGTGAGCGGGGAAGGGGAGGCACAGCGCCAACAGGAGCGCCAGAACAGGAGCTGCCACGGCAGCCACGGCAGCCACGGCGGCCCCGGCCGCGGGTACGTGCCCCCCCCGACGCGCCCGTCCGGCGCGCTGTGGGAACCTCCCTTCGTCTCCGCTGTGCATTCTGCAAATCTCCCGTCCGGGAGCACCGGTCGGACCCGGCGCTCCCGCGGCATCCTGCGCCGTCTGCTACTCGAGAATGATCATGCGGCCGCTACCCACCGGGCGAAGGGCACCGGTTGTCGGATCGGCCACCTGGACATGATAGAGGTACATCCCCGCGGCACGGCCCGCGCCGTCGAACTCGACCTGCCCGCTTCCCGCGGGCCGCACGCCGAGGGACCGGCGCTCGACGAGACGCCCCTGCACATCGTAGACCTCTAACGAAACCGCCCCACCCTGGGCAAGCGCGTACTCGATCGTGGTCTTGGCCCCCGGGTTCGGATGGCTCCGCAGGACTCGCGTGTCGTCACCGGCGCCGAAATCCGGCTCGACCGCGTTGACGAAGGTCGGATCGAGGTACGCCACGGCCGGGCAGCACTCCCCTTCGTACTCGCGGTACCACCAGGTCCGTGTACCGTAATTCTTGCTCACCGGAACGAAGGAGTCTCCGTCGAGCAGGTTCACCCCAATGAAAAGAGCACCGTCACCGAGATCGGGCGGGTAACCGAGGGCGGTCAAGTCGATCGATATCTCGCCGTAGTAGCCGGTGTCGATGTTCGCGTCGGTCGTGTCGACGTCCGTGCCCGGCTTGAGGGTCGCGGCGATCTGTGCCGTGCCTGCGTTGACCATCGTCAGAAGGTAGTCCGACGGCAACGCCTGTCCCGTGGGACCGATTTGCCACGCCAGACGGTGTCCCAGCAGAGTGTTATCCGGGCTGCGCTCGACTCGATCGTTGATCGTGACGATGAAACCGTCCCAACGGTTGATGTTCGGATGGTACTGCACGATCTGGTCACGCACGTCGAACCCGAGATAGAGCTTGGTCCCCTTGAAGAACATGCTGACCGTCGCGTCCGCGGGATCAAGCACCGGGGGCAGGAGCGTGTCCGGGGGAACGGCGGCGAACCACTCAAACTGCCCGGACCGCCAGCGGCCGACATCTGGATAGGTTTCCCGCAGCGCAGTATCGTCCCAGCGGATGTCGAACTTCGGGAAGGCCGCACCCCAGGCCGTCTCGTTCAACACACCGTCGATCGTCGGCGCCGGGTGTGACGCGGCGTTCAAGATCACGACCTCGGGATCGATCGCGGGAAGTGTCGCCGAATAGACGGTCACGTCCGGTCTCGTCCAGATGCGCAACTCGTTGTACCAGGCTGCATTTCCCCATGGGGACTGCAGCCAGGTCCGGGTGGAACTGAAATAGGCCTGGTTGATCGGCCAGAAGCCGTCACAGTCGTAGATCGCGATATTCCACTCGATGATGTCCCCCTCCGTGCGCTCCGGTTTGTAGCCCTCGACGGACAGCTTGAAGCGCATCTCGACGGTATAGCCGTCGTCGAACACCGCATCGGAATTCGACGTGCCATTCACCACGGTGCGCGCGTCCCAATTTTCGATCTGCTCCGGGGTACGCGGCGATCCGGCAGGATACTCCGCCCAGCGGCCGGCGAAGGCGGGAGGCTGCCCCGCCGGTTGAGGGTCGAGCAACTCGGGGTACCACCAACTGTAGAAATACTCGGTCGGAGGTTTCGGGGCACCCGGATCCGCGTGGTTCTTCAGCCCCATCAGGAGGCCGTCGAATCGCTGCCAGGTGGCCGAACCACCGACGAAGCGGTCCTTGATCTTGGCGCCGAGGTAGAGATCGTCGCCGCTTACCAGGAATTTGAGCGTGGCCTTCAGCGAGTCGTTCGGCGTCGTCATCCCGGACTCGAGTTTCCAGCCGCTTCCGGGAATACCGCCATCCCGGCCGAAGACCACCGTCAGAGACTCCGCCTTGGTCCAGGCAAACTCGTTGAGCACGCCGTCCAAGACAAGCGGGGCATAACTGGTGGTGTTACGTGCCCAGAGGGCATCCGGCCGATCGATCGCCGACGCCGGCAGGGTCGCGACCGCGCACAGGAGCAGCACCCCTACAGCCATCAATAAGGCTCTCATCACCGTATCCTCCTCCTCGTTGTAGGTACCAGACCATCCATCAACGTTTGGAATCTCACGGGGCCGGCATCCCCGAAGACAGCGGCTGGTCGCCCGCCGCCCCGAAGGGAACCACCCCGGCCCGCGAGCGCGCGGGGACCGCTCGCTCGCGCAGACTGTCGGCCTTGCCCACCCCGGCGGAAGGCCGCCAACCGCACGAACCTCGGACGACAAGTCTCACGGGCAACACCTCCCGCACCGGCCCACGCTCGACGGACCGGTCCTGACGATGGGCCAGCCAGAGGGAAACGGCACGCTGCCCCAACTGGAACGCATCCACCCTCACGGTGGTCAGCGGCGGATTGAGGTAGCGGGCGACTGCGATGTCATCGAAACCCGCCAGCGCCACATCGGTCGGAACATGGGTACCCCGATCCTGGAGCGCACTCAGAAGGCCGATCGCCATGCAGTCGTTCGTCGCGAAAACAGCATCAACGCCCGACGCGTGACGCAGCAACGCATCCGCCGCCACATAGCCTGAACTTTCCGAAAAGTCACCGGCAAACTCCAGTGCGGAGTCGGGCTCGATGCCGGCCTCGCGCAGAGCCGCCCGATATCCCTGACGCCGGTCCTCCGCGTCGACGTTGCCGGCCGGACCCAGGATGATCGCGATCCGTCGGTGCCCGAGCGAAAGCAGGTGGCGCACGAGGGTGTGCGCGCCCTCGAAATTCGCGATGGAAATCGAATCACACGAATCGCAACTTGCGGAGCAGTTCAACAGCACGATCGGGAAGCTGCGCGCGAGCTGTGCGATCGCCGGGGTGCAGGCCTCGTCAGGGGCCATGACAATGAGCCCGTCAACCCGGCCGCGGAGCGAGCGTCCCATCGAGACCAGCGCGTCGGCGTGCGCATGCGAACCGGAAACGATGACCTGGAAACTCTCAGTGCAGGCTGCCTGGTCGATCCCGCGAATGACCTCGGAGAAGAACTCGCCGTGGATGTCCGGCAGCAGGACACCCAAGGCGCCGGTCCGACTCGTGGTCAGGCTGCGGGCAGCCGCGTTCGGCCAATAGTCCAGGCGAGCCCCGGCCGACAGCACGCGGCGAGTGGATTCTTCGCTCACCGCGGGACTATCCGCGTAGACGCGTGACACCGTTGCGATACTGACTCCGGCAGCGCGGGCGACATCTCGAATCGTGGCCAATTTCAACTCCTACAGCATGTTGGGGCCGCCAAGGATCCGCCGAAAGAGATCTTCGACAATCCACGAAAGGCCTGAGAAAACGGTTACATCATCCCAGATACAGGAGGTATTGTCAAGGGGCGGAAATGATGAGATCAGGAAAAGGCTCGCCAGCCGCGCCGCTCTCGGGTGCACACTCGGTGCCGGTCCGTTCCGCGGTCCATCCTGATGGATGCCGTGGACAAAAAGCTCACGGGGGTCTCGGATGCATGCTCGACACGACCTGACCACCAGGGCCGATGCCATTCGGGGGCCGCTCCCGGCCCTTGGAATATGGCTGCTTTGCGCTGCTCTGCTCGCTGCGGGGTGCGCGCCACCCCCCAACGGGGGGGCGGACGGCACCGGGAGCCTCCCCAAAAGGGACACTGCCGGCGCCGGGGGGCCCCAAGAATGGGACGAGGCTCTCTCCGGGGGGGCGCCGGGCCGAGGCTCGCGTTCCGCCGACTCCCCGGCGGATTCCCTCCGAATGGACTTCCTGCCGGGACGCGAGGCGTTCCTCGACACCCTCCAGGAACGCACCTTCCGTTTCTTTTGGGAGCGATCCGATCCGCGCACGGGCCTGATGCCGGACCGGTGGCCGACCCGTTCGTTCATGAGCGTCAGCGCCACGGGTTTCGCGCTCACGGCCTATCCGATCGGCGTCGAGCACGGATGGATCACGCGGAATCAGGCCGAAGAACGGGTCGTGACGACGCTGCGGTTCTTCCGCGACGCGCCGCAAGACTCCTCGGCCTCGGGCGCCGCGGGCTTCCACGGCTTCTACTACCACTTCCTCGACGCGGAAACCGGGCTGAGATTCCGGGACGTCGAGCTATCCACCGTCGACACGGCCCTGCTCCTGGCTGGGGCGCTCTTCTGCCAGTCCTTTTTTGACCAACAGACACCGGGAGAGACGGAACTCCGCGCGCTCGTGGACACACTGTACGCCCGGGCCGACTGGACCTGGGCGCAGGTCCGCCCGCCGACCATCGGACACGGCTGGGACCCTGAGGCCGGGCACCTCCCCTACGACTGGCGCGGCTACAACGAGGCGATGATCACCTACCTCGTCGCGCTGTCGTCGCCGACGCACCCTATGCAGGGGGACGCGTGGTCGGCGTGGCTGGCAGGCTATCGCTGGGGCGAGTTCCAGGGTCAAGCCCACCTCGGCTTCGCCCCGATGTTCGGACACCAGTACACGCACTGCTGGGTCGACTTCCGTGGCATCCAAGACGAGTATATGCGAGGGCGCGGCATCGACTACTTCGAAAACACGCGGCGGGCTGTCATCGCCCAGAGGTCGTACGCGATCGCCAACCCGGCTGGATGGCGGGACTACGGGCCTCTCACGTGGGGGCTCTCCGCCTGCGATGGCCCGGTGGAGCAGGAGTTGGTGATCGACGAGCGGACGCGGCAGTTCCACACCTATTGGGCCCGCGGAGCGTCGTTCACGGAGGTGCAGGACGACGGCACGATCGCACCGACCGCAGCCGGCGCATCCGTCCCCTTCGCGCCGGAACTGGCGATCCCCGCACTGATGCACATGCGGGCAACCTACGGAGAGCGGCTCTTCTCGACCTATGGCTTCCTCGACGCGTTCAACCCCACCTTCCGCGCCGCCGTCCCCGTACAGCACGGCGTGGTCGACCCTGAACTGGGCTGGTTCGACACCGACTACCTTGGCATCGACCAGGGTGCGATCCTCATCATGGTCGAGAATCACCGCACGGGGCTCGTCTGGAAGACCATGCGGAAGAGCAAACATATGGTCCGCGGTCTCCGCGCGGCGGGGTTCACCGGCGGATGGCTCGACTCGATCGAGGTCAGGCGGTGAACGGTCCAGCCAGGCATTCTCGGGTGGTCAGTTCGGCGGAGTGGCTTCAGGTGATCGGTTCGATCGGGAAGTCGCGGGTGTTCGGTTCGATCGGGAGGTCGCGGGTGCTTGACTCGGTCAGGAGTTCTCGCAGAACCACGCCGTCGCCCGAAATTGCCGCATCGGCCATCCTCCCCGTCCTGGCCGTCTTCGCCGTCTTCGTCGTCCTCGCCGTCGTGTGTCTCACGACCGGCTGTGCCCGATCGTCCGGTCCGGATGTGCTGCGCTTCTGGGCTATGGGACGCGAAGGCGAGGTCGTCACGGAGCTGATCCGTGATTTCGAGGCGGAGAACCCCGACATCCGCGTGGATGTCCAGCAACTCCCCTGGTCGGCGGCGCACGAGAAGCTGCTCACCGCCTTCGTCGGCCGGTCGACCCCGGATCTGGCACAACTGGGGAACACCTGGGTATCGGAATTCGCCGCCATGCGCGCGCTACAGCCGCTCCCACCCCGGCTCGCCGTGTCGGCCTCGACCGCGTCGGCCTCAACCGCGTCGGCCTCGGGCGCAACCGCGCTCGACTCCACCGGGTTTTTCCGCGGCATCTGGCGAACCAACGTCATCGACAACGTCTGCTACGGCATCCCCTGGTACGTCGACACGCGCGTGCTCTTCTATCGGAAGGATATCCTGGCGGCCGCGGGGTATGACTCGATCCCGGCAAGCTGGGACGACTGGCGTACGGCGATGCAGGCGATCCGTCGGCGCGGCGGCCCGGATCGGTACGCCATCTTCCTGCCGATCAACGAGTGGCTCGCACCCGTCGTCCTCGGCCTGCAGGCCGGCTCTCCCCTGCTGGCGGACGACGCCACCCGCGGGGCGTTCCGCGGCGCGGAGTTTCGGCGGGCGTTCGACTTTCTTCTCGGGCTCTATCGGGACGGACTGGCGCCACCGGTCTCGAACAACGAAATCGCCAACATGTACCAGGAGTTCGCTCGCGGCTATTTCGCCATGCACATCACCGGTCCCTGGAATCTCGGGGAGTTCCGCCGCCGGCTTCCCCCCGAGTTGCAGGACGCCTGGGGTACGGCGCCGCTGCCGGGTCCCGTACCGGGCGTTCCCGGTGTGTCCACGGCAGGTGGCTCCAGCCTGGTGCTCTTCCGGGAGTCGAAGCACCAGGAAGCCGCATGGAGGCTGGTGACATACCTTTCGCGGCCGGACGTGCAGCTGCGGTTCTTTGAGCTCACGGGTGATCTCCCGGCGAGGACGGAGGCCTGGGCAGATCCTCGGCTCACCGCGGATCGGAACCTGGCGGCATTCGGGCGCCAATTGCAGAACGTCACCCCAACGCCGAAAATCCCCGAGTGGGAACTGATCGCCACCCGCGTGCAAGAGCGGGTTGAGCTGGCGGTGCGAGGAGCCGTGCTGCCGGACTCGGCACTCGCACTGCTCGACCGCGACGCGGAGCAGATTCTGGCCAAACGGAGATGGATGATGGAGAAGAACCGAACCCGCGCCGTCATCACGGAGCGGCCATGACACCCGCCGCCAGCCGACAGCAATCTCGCGCCGCCTGGGTGTTCGTCGGCCCGGCGTTGGCGCTCATCGCGATCTTGTTCTTCCTGCCCGTGCTGGCGGGCCTGCTGCTGGCACTCACGGACTTCGACATCTACGCCATCGGCTCGACGTCAAACGCCCGCTTCGTGGGCCTGCGCAACTTCCAACAGGTCCTGCACGACCCCGATTTCCTGACCGCTCTGCGCAATACGCTGTACTACGTGATCGTCGGCGGCCCGCTTTCCGTGCTCACCTCGCTCGGCGCCGCGCTCTTGCTCAACGCACGGATGGTGCGCCTGCGGGGGCTCTTCCGAACGATCTACTTCGCCCCGGTGGTCACGACACTCGTCGCGGTCGCGATCGTCTGGCGCTACCTGTATCACCCCAAGTACGGACTGTTGAACTACGTCATGGGTTGGATCGGGATCGCCCCGATCGACTGGCTTGGCAACCCCCACTGGGCGATGCCCGCGATCATCCTCCTCTCGATCTGGAAGAACTTCGGATACAACATGCTCATCTTTGTCGCCGGCCTGCAGGCGATCTCCCAGGACCTCTACGAAGCGGCGGGGATCGACGGGGCCGGGGCGTGGAAGCGGTTCGTCCACGTGACCCTTCCGGGGCTCGCGCCGACATTCCTCTTCGTCAGCGTGACGACGATGATCGGCTTCTTCCAGCTCTTCGCCGAGCCGTACATCATGACCCAAGGGGGGCCGCTCAAGAGCACGACCACGCTGGTTCTCTTGATGTACCAGGAAGGCTTCCGCTGGTGGCGCATGGGTATCGCCTCGACGCTGGCGGTCGTGTTGCTCCTGGCCACGCTCGTCGGGACGCTGCTGCAGTTGCGGCTGCAGAGGGGGCGGGCGCAATGAAGAGCACGGACGCATCGAACAGGACGGACAGAGTGAATGCGCCGGATGCGGCGAAGAGGTCGGCCACGATGAAGGGATCGGCCAGGATGAAGAGGGCTCTCCCCTCGGTCTTACTCCACGCCGCGCTCATTCTCGGCGCCGTGCTCACGCTGACGCCGCTAGGCTGGATGGTCGCGGCGTCCTTCATGCCGACCGGCGAGGCAAACTCGTTCCCGCCGCGGTTCCTGCCGAGTCAGCCGACGCTCACCCACTATGTCGACCTCTTCACGCGCACGCACCTGGCGCGCAACTTCCTGAACAGCGCCTTCGTTTCCATCCTCGCCACGCTCCTGTCGGTGACGTTCAACGGCATGGCGGGATACGCGTTCGCCAAGCTGCGTTTCGGCGGCCGCGACAAGATCTTCCGGCTGCTGACGCTGGCGCTGGTCGTGCCCGGGCAGGTCGGGATGCTGCCGCTCTTTCTTCTGCTGCGCCAGATGGGGTTCGTGAACACCTATGTCGGCGTGCTGGTGCCGTTCCTCGCCAGCGTGCTGGGGATCTTCCTGATCCGCCAGTACGTGCTGGGCGTTCCCGACGAACTGCTCGACGCCGCGCGGGTCGACGGCGCGGGCGAGTTTCAGCTCTTCCTGCGGGTGGTTGTGCCGGTCATCAAGCCGATTCTGGTGACGCTCGCAGCGTTCACGTTTTTGTCGGCGTGGAACGACTTTCTCTGGCCGCTCATTATCCTGAGCGACGGGGGGAAGTACACGCTGCCGGTAGCTCTCGCCAACCTCACCGGTGAGCATGTGCAGGACACGGAACTGATGATGGCCGGGTCGGTGCTGACGGTCTTGCCAGCACTACTGGTCTTCCTGATGTTTCAGCGGGCGTATGTGCGGGGGATCATGGCGGGGAGTGTGAAGCAGTAACAAGGTTTCACGGACAGTGAGGACCATCGGCTCGCCTTTCGGACGGCGAGATCAGGGAGGATCGTTGTGAGACGGCCCACATTTCCGCGGTGGACACGCGGCGGAAGGACCCAGGCGGGGATCGCCGGCCTGTTCTGCCTCATTGTTGCGGTCGGCGCCGGGTGCGACCGGGAGGATCCGCGGGATCCGACCTGCCCGACCTGCACCACCTGCCCCTGGGGAAGCATCGGCGGCCGGGTCCTGGGCGGAGGCAAGCCGGTGGCCGCGCGGGTCAGCGCCAAGTGCGTGCGGGGCGATAGCTCCGGCAGCGCGGCGGGGTCGGTCGTCCAAGGCGAAACGGATGCCGATGGCAGGTTCCGCATCGACGTGCCGCCGGGTCGCTACACGCTGGAAGTCTCCAGCCCCTACGACACCCCGGGCCCGTTCTTTCACTTCAGGTACTCAGCCGATGGTCTTGCCTCCCGGTACACCGACGCCGACACCTTCGAATTGCGGCGCGAGCCGGTCGAGAAGGTGATGGCCGGAGGAGCGCTGGACCTCTTGGTTCACACGCCCGACAGCCGTGAAGGAGCGACGCTCGACTGCAGGATCTCCGGGCTGACCGGCGGCGCCACCGGATACACGAGCAGCGTAAGCGCGAGCGTCGCGGAGGGAGCAGTCCGGTACCACTTTCCCCTGCTCCCCGTCGGGACCTACGCGGCGCGACTGGGAGGGGCCACCATGCAGACGATCTGGCTGCCTGGCGCCCTCGACCAGCAAGCCGCAGGGAGGATCCGGGTGGACACAGGGATTCCGGCGGCGGAGGAGGTGACCCTGCCCCCGGCCGCGTGGATTTCGGGCTCGATCACGGGCAGTTGGCAGACGGTCGTCTCCCCCCCGCAGGTGATCGCACTCGACGCGCCCCTGGAGTCCGGCCGGGGATACGTCGCCGGGGCCCGCGTCGGCCAGGATGGCAGGTTCTCTCTGTGCTTCTTCGTCCTCGCCCCCGTGCGCCTCTTGGTGGATTACGGAGAGACGGAGCGGTGGATCGGCGGCAACGACTTCGCCTCGGCCCGCGTCTTCGACCTCGCGGCCGGCCGGGAGTTCCCGGACGTCTCGTTGCGCGACAGCGGAATCCTCTGCCTTCTGGAAGGCGACGGCCTGGGTCCGGAGACGATCGCGAGGTTTCGGCTGTTCAATTCGACCGGGAACCTGGTCGCGGACAGGTATCACATGAGAGGCGACGTCGCCCCGATCGTCGGGCTGACGGACGGTGTATACTTCCTCCGGGTTGAACACGAGAGCAGCGGATCGACCTGGGCTCCGCAGTGGTTCGATCGGAAGCCGAGCCTGGCCGAGGCCAGCCCGATCACGCTGACCGGCCAGGGCGAGATGGCAATGGTCACGGTTCGACTCCAGGAGGGCGGGCGCATCCGGGGCGAGGTTCGGGACCGTTCCGGCGCGCCCGTGCAGGCGAGCATCGTGGCCGTGCCGCTGAGCGGTCCCGACGAGGCCAGGGCCTTCGCGTTTAGCGACGGGTCGACGGGGGAATTCGCCATCGCGGGGCTCGCAGACGGCGAGTATCGAATCGGTGTTGCACGGCACTACAACAACCTGCAGACGCCCCTCTGGTGGTACCCTGGCACGTCGGACCCGAGCTCCGCCCGTGTGATCTCGACCCTGGACCACGGGGAAGTGGACGGTCTGAACTGGCGGTTGCCGGACTAGCACGGTTCCCTGGTGATGGCACTCTTCCAGCCGGAACCCCGGATCGGAGTGGGGGCCGAAGCGGTCTCGACGAGGAGAGGTTGAATGAGTCCACAGGGGAGCCGTCGTCGCGGCCGTCGCGGAACCGGCGGCGATCTTCGGTGGGCAGTCCTGCTGACCACGCTGCTGGCCGGATGCACCGACTCCGGGCACGAAACGCCGTGTGCTCCCTGCTGCCGGACGGGCATCATCGAGGGGCAGGTGCTGGGCGCGGGAGGTCCGCTGACGGCCGCGGTGCGGGCGTGGGGATACGCGCCTGGCTCGACGCTGTACCGGAGTATCGAGGGAATCACGGACGCGGGCGGCCGGTTTCGACTGGAGGTTCCGCCCGGAGCGTACCTGCTCAACTGCTGGGAGACCGGCCCGGCGGACAGGTCGTTCAGCGAAAGCATGGATGCCTACTACTCCGGAGACGGTCTCCGGTCCGACGCGGCCCTCGCCGAGACGCTTCGGGTCACCACCGCCGGTGAAGCGATCCAGGCCGACTTCCGCTTCGGTCGTGTCGACCTGCGGGCACTGGTTCCCGCTTCCCTGGCGGGCAAACGCGCGACCTTCGAGCTCCAGGGTGAGCGCCAATACCCGTACGCCTGCGAGGCAGGATGGCAGGAGAACGCAGCGGTCTGCGCGTTCACGAGTTCCCTTCCCGGCCGCTATACGGTGCGTCTGCGGGTCATGGCGGAAGAGTGGGGACTTCCCCCACTGCTCGATGAGTCATGGCCCGACACCGTCATCGTCGTAGCAGACCAGGCCGCGATTCCCGACCTTCCGCTGGCGCAGTCTCCGGCGCGTCTCAGCGGGCGCGTATTCGGAAGCTGGCAGGCGATGGGGTCATACCGGCCGGAGATCAGCCTCTACGATGCGGATTCCACGCTCCTGCTGTCCCGTACCGTCGCTGCGGACGGATCCTATTCCGTCGCCAGCTATCTCCCGAGGAAGGTCAGGGTGATGGTACGAGTCCCCATCGAGGATCCGTCCAACGACGTGATCGTGGGATGTGTACAGATCTACGGTGTTGCCCGCTGGATCGGTGGCCGCACCCTTCGCGAGGCCACGGAATTCGACCTGGTGCCGGGAACGGAGACTTCCGGGGCCGACTTGGAGGAAAGCGGGATCCTGCTTTCGCTCGGTGGCTTTGCCTTGCCCAACCCGAACGGAGTCCGGATCACAGTGATGGAGCCCGGGGGGCGCATTGTCGGCTCCAACGCCTACGTGCTCATCATGTCGCATCTCGTGCGGTTCCCCAATCTGTCACCGGGCACGTACGCGATCCGCATCGACCCGTACCCCCCGCTGGGCTGCAACTGGCGGTCCCAGTGGTTCGACCAGGGACACACTCTGGAGTCGGCCACGCCCGTGACACTGTCGCGGCAGGGCGAAGTCGTCCAGCTTGGCGTGACGCTGGAAGAGGGAGGGAGCATCTCGGGGCGGGTGCGTTTCCCCGGCGGCCGAGATCCGCAGCGCGAGCTGGTCCAGGTCTGGGATGCCGACACCCGGACGTGCCTCGGCACGACTCTTTGGATGGAGGAAGCGGGCGACTTCACGGCCCGGGGGCTCGGCGACGGCCGGTACAAGATCGGGGTGCAACCGCTCGCCGAAGCGAGTGGGTACACGGGTTGCGGCGACTGTCCATCCGACTCGCCGACCGGCGTCACCTGGTACCCCGGGACTTCCGCGTGGGACCAGGCGACGGCGGTCGAGATCCGCGACCGGGCGGACGTAACCGGCATCACCATCGCGGTGCCGTGAGCGCCGCCGGCTGAAGCCCGGTCACGCCGGCCCCTGCTGCGGCAGCGCGGTGCCGGCCGGCACGATAGATTGGGGGTAGGTCCCCCTCACCGCGCCAGCCGCCGGTTGCTCCGCGGCTAACGCGTCCTCACCGCTTCCATCCTCTCGTTTCCCGTTCCTCGGCTTCTGGAAGTAGGACTCGACCCTCGGCGGGTGCTGGTAGAACTTCCGATCGAGGTCCTTGTGACTGCGACGATAGGCGCCCCGCCAGCGAACCACCTCGGCCCGGGCGACGCTCCGGCGGTGAGCCTTCGTGTCGAGGGCTTCGTGGTGAGCCTGGACGGCGGCACGCATCCCTTCGTGGGCGGCTCGCAGCGTCCCCTCGAACGCCTGAATGCCAGGGTCAGTTTCGGCGGCGAGCTTGACCAGAATCGAGCCGACGAGGGTCAGCTTCGCTTCCCGCGAGGCCCTGGTGATCTCGGTCGTGCCACCGGGGAAGTAGCCGACGAAGACCGGCGACGTGCGAACGTTGTGAACCTTGCCGAGCACGAGCAGGGAGAAGTCGCGGACCGCATCGTCGAGCGCCGCCTCCTGCCCGTCGCGAAACGCCGTGGCCGTCATCGCCGCGAGCCGGGCCGCCCGGTACTCGCAGATGGTCGTCTGCAGGCTGTCGTGCGCCGGAGCAAAAAGGCTCTCCAGTTCCTCGCAGTCGGGATCGCCCTTCAGCCGAGCGAGGTGGTACGTGCTGTGAACGTCCAGCAACGTCTCGGCACTCAAGTGGCAATTCGGGAGTCGCATCGGTAACCTCCGCCATGATTCTGGACCCGAGGACGGCCTCACCGTCGGATCCGGTTGGACACTCAAGAGTTGCAGACTCGTCAGCCCACCCGGGCCGGTCCTCCGCTCCTGTGGGATCTCGGGGGACCAGGCAGGCCGGCCGGGACCGCCCCCCCGAACATCGTGTGCGCGGGCGACTCACGCTTGCATTGCGGGTGCACAGGCGTGTGCATAGACAACTCATGCTTGCGTTGCGCGTCCACAGGCGGGTGCATGGGCAACGCACGCTTGGGGTGACGATGCACAGACGGGTGCATGGGCAACGCACGCTCGGGGCGCCGATGCACAGGCGTGCGCACGGGCAACGCACGCTTGGGGTGCCGATGCACAGGCGGGTGCACGGGCAACGCACGCTTGGGGCGCCGACGCACGGGCGGGTGCATGGCGAGTCCACGCTTGGGTTCTGGATGCACAGGCGGCGGCATGGCCGGTGCAGGCAGGGATTCGGGATGCAGAGCGCCGAGCGCGGGAAACGCATCGCGCGGATCCGAGAGAGCGCCTGGGGCATCCTGGGGAGCACGGCGCTGGACCGCGTCCTCCCGTCCCGGCTTTGGCCTTCGATTGGTTCGCATGCCCAGGCTCTAGCGATCAGCGTGCCAAGTCGGTCCGGGTCGTGGTGGTTTGCGGTGACGGTGTGTCTACCGGAGCGCGATGGCGAGGGGTAACCGGTTCGATTTGTGGAACTTGTCTGGTAGGGACATGAGCGGCGGACGGGGTCGTCAGAGTGGCGCACACTCCCGCAACGACTCCCCGAGGGAGGGCGACAGGTGTGACCGAACGGCACACGTGTGCCCTTTCTTCACGGTTTTTGGGCACAGGTGCGGGTGCCCCGGACGATCTCCCCGGCGCCAAGACCAGCCACCGTCGGCGTTACGCTCCCCGCGAGATCTTCCCCCAGAGTGCGGCCGCGGGCGACTGCCCGGAAGGACAACCCAAGACTCGGTTGCCTCCCACAAATGGAGCAGATCGGCGCACGCCTGAAAGGTCTATCTAGGCAGAGGGCACTGTGCCACAACGGACGGACATCCTGCCAGGAGACAGTCCGGTGGGTTCAGGGCTCCGTCGAGTCGTCAGAACTCCGGGCGGTGACCTTACTTCTGCCTCGTTAGACGCTCTCGGGCTCGCGGCGGCCGCCACCGGTCGTCACTCCGGCACCGCTGCGGGCGCACAGCACGACGGTCGGCCGGGGGGCTTTGACGGGATTATGCGGTAGGGCGTGACGCCGCGGGTGCTCGCCGGTCCAGGGGCGAACGGAGTGGCCGGCCAGCCCATATCACCTACCGGTTCTAGGTTCGAGGCGACCAGCGCATGGACTGGTATCAGGCCTTGCGCCGCCCTGCTCGGACAAACCCGACGATTTCGTCGCGAGTCAAATGAAGATCCAGACCTGGAACATCTAGAGGAGATCGACGGCTTGTCTCTGGAAGCAGGACGAAGACCTCTCCGTCCTTTCGCCGGATCCGCACCGAGCCTTCACGAAGCGCCCGATCGAGAAGTGCCGCGAGCCCCTGGCGGGCCTCTGCGTATGTGAAGACCTTCATTCTCCAACCTCCACTGTGCGAACTCCCGCCGCCCGGGCGGCACGCAAGAGCCCTTGATCCAGGGCCAGAAGTCCGCAGCGTTGCCGCAGGGCACATCACCGAGGTGTCTATCGCAATCTCCATGCACCCCTCCCTCATCGGTACAATTGTACGTGTCTCCGCTCCCCCTGTCCAGGGGGAAGCATCCGCGCGTGACTAGCGGGTTCGGACAAGCCGGGGGGGAGCAGCCTCCGGGCAGACTCTCCCGACCACATCCACGGAGAGCGACCGAAATCCAAGGGACTCGCGATGCCGGAACGGCTGGACATCCTGGAAGGAAGAAAAGCCCGGCGGGCGGCGCGCTACTCAGGACAGGTTAAGGTCGACGTAGACCTGCACGGGGTGCGCGCCCAGGCAGCCGCCAGCCCCGTGGCGGCGTGCTCGATCCCCTGCTCCGCGAGGATGTCACTGGCGAACCGAGGCAGCGCGTTCCCCCAGCGCGCAGCCACATGCCCCAGTGCCGGTGTCCAGGCGATCGAGGTACTCGGCCGGGAGGATCTCCATGGCCCCGGAAACGCGCTCGCAAAATGTCTGTAGCCGCGATATCTGAGGACGTACTTCCGAATATCATGATAGATCGAACCACATGTTCACATGAAAGCTCGGCCTACCGCTAACCTCCACCGAGACTTTCTTTCTCCGGGGTCCCCGCCAAACGGGGAAGTCCTCGCTGCTAAGAGCCACCTGGAAGCGAAGTCCGCCCGCAAGATTACGGGCGATCACTTGAGGGGTCTTAGGCACTTGCAGGAGGACCACCCGGAGGTAAACACCCGCGTCGTGGTGTGCCTGGAAGCAAAAAAGCGGCGGACCGAGGACGGCATCTGGATTCTCCCGGCCGAATCGTTCTGCCGGAGGCTGTGGGGGGGGAGTGGTTCTGACCACCCGGCGACTTGATCCTGCTCCGACGGCCTGACCATCGGAAGGACGGGCGTTTCCGGCGCGCATCCCTTCAGCCCCCGAACCCCGGGCTACCTCGCCGCTTCCTTGCGCACATGGTGCGGGCGCCCCGGACGATCTCCCCGGCGCCAAGACCCGCCACCACCAGAGTGACGCCCCCCATCCCCGTGAGAAGACGCCGGGCTGGCCGTGAGCGCGGGCAACGGAAACCCGGCTCTTCTCGTGCACCTGCCCCGGCAGGCTCCAAGAAAGTGAAAGTCACTTGTGCACAAGGTCTGGCGAGGAGACCCAGGTCTGTGGGTTCAAGCACGTTGGACGCGAAAGCGCATGCATCAAAGGTACGCGGATCACCGTCTACGATGTGGGTGTGCGTAGTCCCTGTCTGCGCGCAACCCACTTGGCGGCAAGCCGTTTTCGGATACTGCACCACTGCCCGACGCGCAGGTAGCCGACTACGCCTCAAACGCAGAGCGCGGTATGCCGGACTGCCTGATGATGGCGAGAAGGGTGCCCGTCCGCAGTTCCGCGTGCCCCGGAACAGGAACGGTCACCGTCCCTCCCTCGCTGCGGAGTTGCATCACGATATGACTACCCTGGCGTCGCACCTCGATGAATCCATGTCGGAAGAGGATGGCGCAAACCTCGTCCCCGGAGAGTCTGCGAAGCCTACCCAACCACCACCTCAAGTTGCGTCACGAAGATCTCACCCCGAAGGCGCTCTTCGATCTCCTCCGGCGAGGCCGACTCGAAAAACAGCTCCAACGCCTCCCGGAGATTGTCGCTCGCCTGCTCGATGGTGCTGCCCTGGCTGGCGATGTCGAGCTCCGGGCAAAGCGCCACGTACCCGTCATCTTCTCGTTCGATGATGGCTGTAAATCTGCGCTTCATGATCTCCATTCCCCACGTCTGCTGGTTCATCCGAGAACCGTAGGCCTGGATCCGGAACGTCCCACCAGGATCCCGAGAGCCCGGCAGGCATTGTCAGATAGCAATCCTCCCCCCTTTGTACCAGACGGAATCGGACAGCATCCGTTGGAGGAATCGTGCGTCCGCGGCAACTACTCAGGTAGACAGGTGACGCCGACCTACGCCAACTCCAACCAACTGAACCACAGCGGATGGTGCTTCTTGTACCAGTACAGGATCTCGCGCAGGCGCTCCTGGTCCGCCGGCACGATCACGTCGGGTGGGATGCGGTCGAAGTGAACCCGCACGCCGGATTCTCCGAAGTGATCGAGCGCATCCGAGCAGAGGGTCTGCAGTTCGTTACGAATCCGGCCGGAGTCGGAGATCTTCACCGGCCGCTCCCGGTGGTCCTCCCCACGCAGAAAGCGATTCAGCAGAGGATTACAGACCAGCCGGCGGACAGCAGGCGGCTCCATGAAGCGCAGTGTGAGCGTGACCTGCTTGATCCCCCGCGGCGTGGAGAGCCTGACTGTCACCTTGTACGTGTCATCGTCGATCTTCTCGACGCCGGGCCCGCCGACGTAGGGATCGTCGAGCATGAAACCACTGAGTGCCATGACGTCCCAGCGCTTGCGGGGCAGGAAGTCGTCGGCCATCAGAAATCGCTTGTTGAGCGGGATGTTGGCGTCGATGACGTCGCGGATGTAGCCCCGGTAGGTCTGTTCGGTCGCGGCGTCCACGGGCGCACCGAGGATGCGCTCCAGCTTGGGCACGAACTCCTCATCGCGGGGATCGAGCTGCATGACCTCGCCTTCCCGGCGAAATGGCAACTTGAAGGTGGAGCTGAAGACGGCCAGGAAGACGTCGAGGTCCAAAATCGGTGCCAAGCTGGCCGCCTGCATCGCCTCCGCCGAGGCGGCATAACCGTCCACAAGGAATAGATGGCGCACCCCCTGCTCGTCCAGCCACGCACGGACAATCTGTGTCGGCGAGTAGGTGCCCGAGTCGTTGAACAGGGCGCGGCCGGTGGGCAGGATCCATCCATCCTCGGCCACATGGGCGCCGACGGCTTTCCACTCGGCCCACAGCTCGCCGATGCGCTCAACGCGGCTCTTGCCGCCGAGGGTCCACACGTGGATGTTCTGCGGCTCGAGATCGGGCCAGGCCTTGCGGCACGCCTGCATGACCAGGGCACGCGGCGTGTGGAAATCAATCAGCAACGAGTCACCGGCCGCAGCTCGTGCAACCTCTCGCGGCAGGATCAGGTTGCCCATATAGCCCTCGTAGGGCTTGGTGACCGACAGCGGTTGATCGAAAACGTGCAGCACGGCCAGCGGGCCGGTGGGCGCTCCTAACGCGAAACGGCTGGTGTTCTCCAGCGTGTCGATCGCAGTCCCCCAGATCGTGATGCCGGCCAGATCGATGCGGGACTGGAATTCGCTCCATGTGTACTGGTTGTTGATCAGCTTCCGCACCTGGCGGTCGAGGAACTTGGCGACCTCCGGCCGGGCATATATGCGGCCGAAGCCGAGCATCGGGTTGGCGCCCATCTCCGGCGTCTCGCCGGCCTTCGGCATCAGCCCCTCGCCGAGGCACACCATGACCGCATGGTTCTCGGGCAGGGTGCGGGTCAGGTACCAGAGACACTCGCTCATCAGGTAGGCGGAAATCGCGTCGGCGTCTTTCTTGACGCGGTTCAGTCCTTGCTTGTCGAGCCCGGCGCCCTCGCCATAGCGGCCGAAGAGCCGGGTACCCAACGCGGACACGCCGGCGGTCATGGTGAACAGGCGCTCCATGCCCCCGCCCACGAACGAAATCACGTCGCGCAACTCTCGGAGCCCCTCGCCGCTGATCCACTCCACCTCAACGTCCTCCAGCCATAGATGGAAACGACCGAGGATCGGGCGGGTGTCGAATGCCCACTGCGCAATGAGATTCCTGCGCGCCATGTCGTTGGCAGCCATCATGACCTCCCGTCAGGTGCCGGCTCGGGGACGTGGACCCAAGAACGAGCGTCGGCGACGCTCTTGAACCGTGGGCATGCTAGCACTGATCGCGGTGGCGGTCATTCTCGGATCTCATCGAACATCTCCTTGATGGTGGGACGCACCACCTACCGGCGGTCGCGGCTACCGGTGCCCCGATCAGGGCCGGGATGCCGTGCATAGATCTCAGCGTGCGTCCCGGATAGAATGTGAGTCGGGCTCAGACGATCGGAGGCGCCATGATTCGTTCCATCCACATCGATCGAGGTCGAAGTGCCGCTATCCGTTGGAGCAAGAATCTATGGCGGCTCGTCACTCCGAGCGTCGAGACGACCCATGAAACGAATCGTACGGCCGGCCGGCACGCGGGGCATCCTCTGATCATCCACGGCCTGGCGGCGGCCACCGTCGGGCTAGGAATGTTTGCCGGTTCCGTCGTGGCAGCCTCGACCTCGACCGTCCTCGACAACTTCGACAACGGCCTTGCCGCGTGGACCGCCCACCCGGCCGCGGGCGTGGAGATGACCCTCGCTCCCGAAACCGGACCACACGGCAACGTTATGCGCCTCGACTTCCGCTTCTCCGGTGGAGGCTGGGCGATCGCACGCCGGAAACTCGATCTCGCTCTGCCCGCGAACTACGCCTTCAGCTTCCGGCTGCGCGGCCGCGCCCCGGTGAACACGCTCGAATTCAAGCTCATCGATGCGAGCGGAGAGAACGTCTGGTGGAATGTTCACCGGGACCTCCGCTGGCCCGAAGCGTGGGAGCAGGTCACGATCAAGAAGCGGCAGATCGCTTTCGCCTGGGGTCCAGCGGGAGGCGGCGACATCAGCAGGGTCGCGTCTCTGGAGATCGTGGTCACCGCGGCGACGGGCGGCGAGGGGACGATCTGGATCGATGACCTGGAGCTCCGGGAGTTGCCACCTCCCGGAGCGATCTTGCCGCCGCCGACCGCCACAGCGTCGTCATCCGCGTCGGCGGCGACGACGACACACGCACCCGTCGGGGCCGCGACGCACCCACCCGTCATCGCCTCGACATCCGCGCCCACAGCCGCCTCCGGCCTTTCCGCGGCTTCGCCCGAGGACGGCTCGCCGAGCGCCGCCATCGACGGCGACACCCTCACCGCATGGCGGAGCGCACCCACAGACAGGTCCCCCGCTCTCACTGTCGATCTGGGGGTCGAGCGGGAGTTCGGGGGCCTCGTTCTTGATTGGGGGCGGGGTCGTCATCCACAGAACTACGACGTTGAGATTTCACTGGAGGGCACCGAATGGCGCACGGCCCGCACGGTGCGCGGCTCGAACGGCGCACGGGATCCGCTGCCTCTGCCGGAATCGGAGGCGCGGTTCATCCGTATCCAGGAGGATCGAGGCGGAGAGTCTCAAGGCGTCGAGCTTCGGGAACTCACGGTGATGCCGTTGGAGTGGGGAGCGTCCCCCGAAGCGTTCTTCCGCCAACTCGCCCGCGAGGCCCCGCGCGGGCTGTACCCCCGCGGCATCCTCGGAGAACCGGTGCAATGGACACTGGTCGGCCCGGGCAACGGCAACGTCCACGAAGGCCTCTTCGACACGGACGGCCGGCTGGAAGCGGGCAAGGCGTGCTGGTCCATCGAGCCGTTCCTTTACGCCGCAGGCCGGCTCCTCACCTGGAACGAGCTGCGGTTCCGCCCCAGTTTGCTCGACGGGGATCTGCCGATTCCCCTCGCGGAGGGGCGAGAGGAGGATCATCGGCGGGCGATCGAGGGCGATCCGCCGATCCTCAGCCCGGACAAGCAAGAGAAGGATCTTCGGCTGTGCGTGACGGCCTTTGCCACCGACAGCGCGATTGTCGCCCGCTACCTCGTCCGCAATGTGGGGACGACGTCGCGATCCGCCACGCTGTACCTCGCGCTGCGCCCGTTCCAAGTCAACCCGCCCGCGCAGTTCTTGAACATGCCGGGAGGCTTCGCACCGATCTCCAGCATTCGGCGCGAAGGGCGGACCGTTCTGGTCAACGCAGCCCGAAGAGACGAGTCGGCCGATCAACCCGGTCGGGCCTTGGTTTCCCCGGCCGCTTCGTCCGGGGTCGGCAACAAACCCGGGCAGGGCCTTCTCCTTCTGACCACCCCGTCCGGTTTCGGCGCCCTGTCCTTCGACCAGGGCGACCTCACCGCCGATTTCCTGCGCTACGATCGCGTCCCCGAGGCGCAGAGCGTGCAAGACCCCTTCGAAAGGGCGTCAGGAGCCATCGCCTATCGACTGGAACTGGACCCCGGCGAGGAGCGTGAGATCGCCGCGCAGGTCCCGCTTCAGGGCCCGCCGCGGGAGGCGAACGTCACCACCTCACCGGACGCTGCCCAGCGTGCAGTACAGGCCGCCTGGCGCCGGGATGTTGATTCTGTACAAATCGTGCTCCCCACGCCACGGGGCCGAGAGATCGCGGCCTCCATCCGCGCGCAACTCGCCTGGATCCTGATCAACCGCGACGGGGCGGCGATCCAGCCGGGCTCCCGCTCCTATGACAGATCCTGGATCCGGGATGGCGCTTTGACTTCCACCGCGCTCCTGCGGCTCGGTAAGGCCGAGATCGTGCGCGATTTCCTTCTCTGGTTCGTCGGCTTCCAGTATCCCGACGGCAAGGTTCCCTGCTGTATCGATCACCGAGGCGCGGATCCGGTCCCCGAGCACGACAGTCACGGGGAGATGATCTACCTCGCTGCGGAATACTACCGTTACACCGGCGACCGCGAGACTGCGCGGCGCGTCTGGCCGGCCGTGGCGAGAGCGGCGGCCTACATCGACACCCTTCGCGCGCAACGGCGCACGGACGAGTGGCGTCAGCCCGGACAGGAGCAGTTCCTCGGATTGCTCCCTCCCTCGATCAGCCACGAAGGATACTCGGCCAAGCCGATGCATTCGTACTGGGACGATTTCTTCGCGCTGCGCGGATTGCGGGACGCCGCGTTTCTTGCCCGGGAGTTGGGGCTGACTTCGGACGCCGACCGTCTGGCGCGCGACCGCGACGAGTTCACGGCCGACTTGCGGGCCTCCCTGACCGCGGCCTTGCGCGCACACAACATCGACTACGTCCCTGGCTGCGCGGATCTGGGCGACTTCGACGCCACCTCGACCACGATCGCCTTCTCCCCCTGTGCCGCGACGGGAATCACCCCGCCGGGGGCCCTGGAGCGCACCTTCGAAAAGTACTGGGAGTTCTTCCGCGAACGCCGTGACGGCAAACCCTGGGAGGCGTTCACCCCTTACGAGATGCGCAACATCGGGGCGTTCGTCAGGCTGGGTTGGCGAGACCGCGCTCAGGACCTGCTCGCCTTCTTCCTCGATCACCGTTCACCTCCCGCGTGGAGGCAGTGGGCCGAAGTCGTTTGGAGCGACTCGACGGCACAGCGTTTCATCGGCGACCTTCCGCACACCTGGTGCGGCTCCGACTTCGTGCGCTCGGCCCTCGACCTGCTCGCCTACGATCGGGAGGAGGACAGCACGCTCGTGCTTGCGGCGGGAGTGCCGTTCGACTGGCTGATCGCCGAGGGTGGTGTGCAAGTGAGGAACCTGGCGACGCCGTATGGGCGGCTGAGTTACACGGCTGAGGCCGCCGGCACCGATGGCCGGGGGGGCGGCGGGACGGACCGAGTGCCTTCGGACCGGAACGCATCACATGCCGGAATGGCCGTCACCATGACGATCGAGGAAGGGCTCCGCATCCCATCCGGAGGCATCGTGGTCGCACTGCCTCGGACCTCGGAGCCTCAGGTTCCGAAACACCGAGAGCGGCCATCTCGGGCCACGGTCAACGGCCGACCGGCTCACATGGACGAAGCCGGACGCATCGTGATCCGCGAGCTTCCGGCGACTGTCGCGATTCGGGGATGATCGACCCGGCCCGTGTCGCTCATCCCTTCACGCCGCCAGGCTCTGCTCCGTCTCCTCGAACTTCTCCACCAGCTCGATGAGGATCCGATCGAGATCCTCCGGCTGGAGCGAGAACATGCGCACGGCCGACGCGGCAAACCGGTTCGCCAGGCCGGGGCGGCCCAACCCGACGCCGAGCCAGTGCGAAAGGGAGTCCCCGAGATGGACGAGGGCACAGAGGTCGTTATCGCCGTCCGCCTCCTCGGGCTGGTGATGGTAGCGCATGGCCCGCATCAGTGACTCCGGGAAACCCCACTTCTCGGCAATGCGCGCCCCGAGATCGGCGTGCTCGACGCCGAACACCTCCCGCTCGGCATCCTGGAAGGTTGCGCCCTGCTCCACCCGGGCACGCACTTCCTGGTAGCGCTTCCGCAGGAAGACGTCGAGGACGATCTTCCCGAGGTCGTGGAGAAGGCCGCCGGTGAAAGCGACAGAGACACGAGGGTAGCCCACACGGTGCGCGAGCAGCCGGCAGGCCAGGGCGGTGGAGACGGAGTGCCTCCAGAGATCTCCCGCTGCCAGGCCATACCCCTCATGTGCTCCGCCCAGCAACGACTCGCTCTCCCGCATCGTCACCATCTGTTGGATGGTCCGCATGCCGAGACGGTGGACCGCCTCTTGCAGCGTGGAGAGCTGCCGCGTGCCCGCGTAGTACGTGGAGTTGCACATGCGCAAGACATTCGCGGTCACACCCGGGTCGAGCTCGACCGCCTCGATCAGCTCGTTCGAGCCCGTCTTGGGATCATCCATGATCATGAGGATCCGGACCAGTACCAGCGGGGCCGCCGGCAGGTTCTTCAACCCGGCCAGGATCGTCTCGTGCTCCAGCATCGCTCCTCCCATTCTCCTACAGGTTCAGGCTGCGCACGGCGAACTGGCCGGGCCCCATCTCCAGACTCAACTCGCGCACGACCGTGCCACCGGTTTCCTCCTGTCGAATCACAAGGCCCTCCCGCGCCAGGATCTTCAGCGCCTCGTCGCGGTTCCGACTCCCGACGTCATACTCGCCACCATCGGGCAGTGCGGCCCCGCCCGCGAGACAGGCGGTGAGTTCGGCTCGGCGCGCGCCCCGCTTCACCGCCGAATCAAGGAACCGCGGCAGACCCGTGTCGATGAAGAGGTAGGGGTTCCGTTCAGCTCTGGATGGGTCGATGCTGGACGCGGGCAGCATCCAGTGCAGGAGTCCGGCCACCCCGGTCTGTGGGTCGTGGACGGCCACCGCCGCGCTCGAGCCGAGACAGCGCGCCACCAGCACTCTTCCATCACCCTGCGTGAGGTACATCTCACCCAGCCCCACCAAGATCATGTGTCCCACCTCTACCACCAATGCCGGTCCTCCGTCTCCGGTCGGTCGTCGACCCGCTTCACGGGACGAGCACCCCGGCCGGAACCCTGTCCATCAACCGGGCCAGAAGGTCCGTCAATCCGGGATCGAATTGCCGTCCGGCCCGATCACGGATGATCCGCAACGCCGATTCCGGCCCATAGGCGGGCCGGTGCGGACGGTCATGGATCAGCGCATCCCAGGCGTTGGCCAAAGCCACGATGCGCGCCCCCAGCGGAATCTCGGTCCCGCGTAAGCCATCCGGCAGGCCGGTTCCGTCCCAGTACTCCTGGTGGTGCCGCACCACCGCGCCAACCGCGCCCTGCCCGCCGGGACCGAGAAGCTGGACCGTCTGCTCCGCCGTGCGACGGCGATGCAGCACTCGGTCGGAAGGGCTCAGGATCACGGTGCGATCCAGCAGTTCGCGGTACTGCTCCAGTTGCCCGAGGTCGTGGAGGAGAGCACCGAACCGAAGCGACTGCAGCACCTCACCGTCGAGCCCGAGCGCCTGCCCTAACTTCACCGACAGGAGGGTGACCCGCTCGGAATGCCCCTCCATGCACGGGTACCGCTCCTCAATGTTGCCGATGAGCCCGGCCGTCGTCTCGAGGAAACTCCGCTGCGCCCGCTCAAATGACTCGGCGTTTTGCAGCGCGGCGACGATAGAGCGGCCGAGAATCTCCAACAGCTTGGAGTCGAAACGGCCGAGCGCCGGCCCCGATCCGCGCTCGCCCAGGGCTAAGATCCCGAAAAGGCGATCATCCCCCAAGGCCGGCACAAGGAGCGTGAGCCCCGCCGCCGAGAGGCTCAGCACTTCCTCATGGGCTTCCGGCAGTTCGGCCAGCTCGTCGGTGCGCACCGGCCGCCGCGTCGCCGCGCAAAGACGCGCCACCGCCCCATCGACGCGCACGATGAGGCTTCGGATCGCCGGATCGGACACTCCACGCCACGTGCGAGGAGCGAAGTTTCCGTCGGGATCGGCAATCAGCAGGGCTACCTGCCGGTAGTCGAGATTGGCGGCCGTCGTCACCACGAAACGATCGAGAATCTCGTCGATGGAGCGATAGCGACTGAGCTCGATCACCTGGCCCACCATCGTGCCCATCCGGTTCAACGAATCGCCCATTTCGTTTCGCATGGCCAGGAGCGTCGCGCGATGGCGGCGGACCTCTTCCTCCAACACTTCGTTGCGGAGGAGGAGGAGATTGCGATCCTGCATCCGGTCGAGGATGCGACGGATGCGGATGATCAGCTCGCGCGGAGAAAACGGCTTGACTAGGTAGTCGTCGGCGCCGAGGCGCAGCCCCTGCAGCCGGCTCTCGGTGGCCGCGTCGGTCGAGATGAGAATGACCGGCGTGTGACTCAGCGCCTCGTCCCTCCGCACGGTGTCGAGAACCGCGTAGCCGCTCTTCATCGGAAGCCGCGTGTCCAAGACGACCAGATCGGGACGTCGCTCCTGCAGGAGACCCAGCGCGGTCGCGCCATCGTGGGCCACCAGGACCTGGTAACCGCGTCCCGACAGCGTGATCTGCAGAAGCTCAACGACGCGCGCGTCGTTGTCCGCCACGAGGATGGTCTCTTGTTTCGCCTGGGCTTCTTCCTGCATGCATCTCTCCCGGCCGACGATCCGGCCCGGCAAGCGGTCACACAGAAATGGTTTCGGCCGCCGGCAGCGGGAACTGAACCCGGGAGACGCACGAAATCGGGAGGGAGATCGATGGCACCCGAAGCGGGCCGAAACCATGGGAGGTGCGGGGCCCCGTCGGACGAACCCCGCGGGCCCGGGAGAACCCCGGAGCCCATCATCGTCACGAAAGGGCCACTCTCATGGGTGTGGCGGGCGAGATCAAGGAGCGAGGAGGAAGGCGAGGTTCGTGCCTACCGGCGCTCGGGCTGTACGGGCTGTACGGGCAGTTCGATAAGTCTATCCAGCTCCGCCTCCTGGAATGGATACAGCAGGTGCGGTATCGGTCCCAGGTTCGCCCACGGGTCTCCGGCGACTCCTCGGAGACGGGAGGCGACGCCGATGACCCGGGTCCCGTCCTCCTGGGCGGAAGCCAATCCCTTGGCCCACCCCGGTTCGGGCCGTTCCGGCGCCTCAGTGAAAACGACGGCGTGATGGGCCCGCTGAAGCATGGCGGGCAACTCCCCGGCATCGGCGGCTTCGAGCACCAACCAACCGTGGGACCGAAGGGCGCGGGCGATGGCCACCCTGGCCGGCAGATACCGGACGGAGACCAGGGCCGAGCGCGCCCCCCCCCGGGGACACGGCAGGGGGCGCGTGCCGCCGGGAGAGCCGCCGTGGTCCGGCTCAGAGTGCCGGGGCGGCCCGGTTTCCCAAGGATCTGCGGCGAGCGGGTTCAAACCCGCGTCGTGAGCAACATCCGTGATGGGGGGAGAAAGAGCCGGCGCAGGCGGAGATTCCGCAAACACAGGGTCCGCCGTCGCCTGCGAAGGACTGCTCGCACGATCCGTGTCATCGAGATCGAGGTCAGGCACTTCGACATCCTGATCGCCATCGCGTCCGAGCGAGGCAAAGAACTCAACCAGAGGCAGCAGTCGACCACCCGCCTCCGAGTCGTCGGGCAGCCAGACGAGATCGACCTCCCGTGCCGCCGCGGCCGAGGCGACCAGCACGCCCCCAAGCACTTCGCAGCAGAGCGAGCGCGGCCCGCCGGCGGTCTCCCACGTCAGGCCATAGGGTTCGGCCGCGTCGTCACGACCGGCCCCCATTCTTCCGAGCCCGAGAATTTCGCGAAGAGAGAGAGGAACGCACGGCGGCGCCAACTGAGCGTCGTCGCTCAAACCTAGACGGGTGACACGATCCCAAGGCATACCCACCCACGTGTCACCGCTGCGCAGGAGCAGCAGGTCCACAGCCGGAAGCTCGGCCGCCTCCGGCTCGGACTCCTGGGAGAAAGCGCCGGCCAGGACCGCCTCAATCGTCCGGTCGATCCATTCGGGATCGTCCGCGGGATGGACCATGGGGTCATCTGGAAGATCTCTCTGTGGCGCGCCCGTCTCCACATCGGCATCCATCGCCGAATCGACCGCACCCCGGCCGCAGGACGACTGCTCCAGAAACTCGGCCATCCGCCGGAGTAGTTCGCCCTCCCGCTCCCGCAGGAGGGCCCAGCCGCGCAGAAGGGGCGCCATCATGGCCGCCTGATCTTCCCAGGCGAGCCGCGCGGGCCGGGCCGGTTTGGGGCCGTTCATCGCTCCTCTACCTCCTCAAGCCGCCGCTCAATCGACTCGATCCCATCCAGCAGCGATCGCCACCGCTCCCGCAACTCCATCCGATCCGAGGCCGCCGTCGAATCGGGCGCTGCCGCCCGCCGATCACCGTTGCCGCGCACGGCAGTCGGCAGCGCCTTGATGGTCACCTCGAGCTCGCCCAACCCGGCATGGAAGCGGTCAAGCATGTCCGCCGCTCGCCGCGCGGGCTGCCCGCCCGCCCGCGCGGATTCCAGGGCCAACACCGTTCCGATTTGCCGCAAACGGTCCAGCGAGGCACCCACGTTCACCGCGGCGACCGCCATGCCCTCGCCGACATCCTTGCCATCATCCTGCAACTCAAGGCAGGCGCTCAGTTGCTCCACTTCCAGGCGGACCCGTCCTACCCGTTCGCGCAAGTCGCGGAAGAACGAGAGGAGGTGGTTTCGCTTGGCCTGGACATGAACGGCGACCTCACGTACCGGCCCCATCGCGGTCACCTCGGGTGGGATTCCGTGAAGACCGGTGCGGGAGAACTCCTCGCGGAAACGGGCCAGCGCCGCCCGCAACTGATCGAGTTCCTCCATGGCCCGGGCCCCTGCCTTGTTCTGATTCACCAAGACGCGCAGGAGACGGTGGAGGTCTGCATACTCGCGCCCCCGCTGATGCAGCGAGTCCACCCGCTCGGGCTGCACCTCGCCGCTCTCGGCCAGGCGGAGGATGAGTCGCAGCGGACGCAGGAAATGCTCGGCCAGGAGATACCCACAGGCCGCCGCAAAGATCAGTGAGATGAACGCCAGGGCGGCGCCCCCCAAACGCAAGGCCAGGCAGAGCGGCAGGTCGGAACGCAGCACCGGACGGAGCACAAGCTCCTCGAACAGGAAGTAGGCCGCACAGAGGAAGACGGGAGGGAGCAGGACCAGGACCACGGCCCGCCATCGCGGCCCGCCGCCTCGCCAACCCTCGTATCGAGTCCTCGGTTCTTCCACTGCGCGCCTCCGTCCATCCGCAGGTTGCACCGCCGAAGCGGCTGGGTCGTGCGCCCCGCACGAGCAAAAACCGGGACCGGAGCCATCCCGGACCTGGACCCGGAGCCGCCGGAGGCGATGGCACCGGAAGATGCGGGCACCGACATCGACCGGCGTACGGGTGGCACACGCATTGCCGCGACTCCATCGTTACACCTGTAAGTGTAGCACGACACGGGCGTCTCCGTCAATGACGGCGATGCATTTCCGAGGGACGAGAGCGGCGGGGGCAGCATGACGGTCACACGCGAGCAGTATCTGGAACTCCCCACCTCCGGGCGGGAACTCCGCCCCACCTACCTCTTCATGATGAAGTGCCTGCTCTACAGCCGAATGGAGACGGGACTGGTCTCAAACAAGGACTACTACGACGAAGACGTGAACGTCTACATCGCGCACCTCCTCAATTCGTTCATCAACCCCGGCTATGTGGAGCGCGCCCGGTCCTTCCTTTCGAAGTACGACACCGAGGTCTTCCGGCGACTCGGTGAGTCCCGGGACGCCCGGCTGAAGTACACCTTGTACAAGACCAACGCCGATTTCCTCCTCGTCAGCCTTGGGATCTTCGATAACCCCGCCGCCTGCGCGGGTCCGGCGGAATCGATTCCCGGCCCACCGCGGGGGGACTCACGTCCGGTGGAGGCGGCCGACCTCGGGCGCGGCCGCAGCTACTACCGCTTCGCCTATTCGTACAGCCAGCAGATCCACGGACGAAACGCGGCCGTGACCGACGTACTGGAGAAGCTGAGCGTGGGCTTCGACAAGTACCTGCGGGTTCTCGCCCACATGCGCGGCGAGTACCTCAACCTGGTCCGCTCGCTTAGCCGCGGAGAGATCTACCACCTCGAACGCGTCGTCAACGAGTCGGCCCGGGAGGACTCGATCAAGGGAAAACAGGACGAGTTGCTCGACCTCTACCTGGAGTGGAAGCGGACCCGCGGGGGCGACCTGCGCACCCGCATGAGCAAGCTCCAGGAAGAGATCCGTTCACTGCAGCCCGACTTCCGCTTCGAAGTGCCGGAATCCTGAGGCGATTGCTTCGGTCCGCCGGGGACAGCCCGGCGCCCGGATGGCCTTGCACGGATGGACGGGGTTTCCAATCCGGCGTCCCGAGAGACGGCGGGAGGGGCCTCGTCTTTCTTTGGGGAGGGTTATGGCTCGGTGGACAGTAGACAGTAGACAGTAGACAGGAGACAGGAGACAGGACGGCCCGACATATTCCGGGCAACCTCCCCGGGGCCGCGGGGTATTCTTACCGCAATGAGCGTCATGGATGGCACAAACGGACACTTCACCCGGCGGCCGGCGGTCGAACACCGGCCCTCGGGCTCCATGGTCCGGAGGCGGTCTTCCGTGGCGCCGCCCTTCCTCCTGCTTTTTCCGGCGGGCATTGCGCTCGCGGTCGCCTTGATGGCCGTTATGGTGACCGCCCCGGTGGCCTGTTCAGCCGGACGGGCATCGCCGCTCGATCTCTCCCCCTCACCCACGCGGCTCTCCGACGCTCTTCTCGGCGATCAAGACGACGCAGGCAACCGCGATCCCCAGCGAAACCCGGACGACGCCCCGGAGCCAGGGCCGATCCGGCGGCCACCCGGCGCCCCTGACTGGCCCGATGGCTTCGAGATCGGCCTGCAGGCTGCCCGCGCCTATGCGTTCCACTTCGGGCTTGTCCAGGACGACACCCTCCTGTCCCGGATCAATCGGCTCGGCTACGCGGTGACCAGCCAGGCAGGCCGGCCGGATATCCTCTTCACCTTCCATATCCTCGACGTCCCCGACGCCAACGCCTTCGCTCTGCCCGGCGGCTTTATCTTCCTCACGAAAGGGATGACCGACCTGCACCTGCCCGACGAGGCACTGGCCAACCTCCTCGGCCACGAGGCGTCCCACGTCACCGGTAACCATTTTTCCCGCGCGGGGCGCGTCGACACCGCCCTTTCGCTCTTGCAGACCGCTGCCGTGATAGCGGCCCTTGTGATGGTCCCCTCGTCGAACAACTCAGGCGGCTACGACCGCGACCCGGAAACAGGCGAGTGGCGAACATCGTTGGCCGGGAAGGAAGCCGCAGTCCAGGGGACGAGCCTGTTCGGCAGCGTGTTTCGGGAACTGCTCCAGCGCGGCTACAGCCGTACCCTCGAATTCGAGGCAGATGACCGGGGGCGCAGATTGGCGGTTCGCGCCGGCTTTCCTTCCCGCGGCAGCTTGGTGCTGATGGAAGAGCTGCATCGGCGCATCTTCGAGGACGAGGAGTTCGGTTACTGGCGGACGCATCCCTATTTCACCGACCGCGTGGCCCGCGCGCGCGCGGCAGCCGGAGAGATTCCGATGCAGCCCGACTCCACGGAGGAGGAGGCGTACCGCCGCGACCTCGGCAGGCGCCTATCTATTCTCGCCGGCTCGGTGCTCGACGAGCCGACAGCCATCTTCGTGCAGCGCTCCGCGCTGCGCGCCGCCTTCGGCAGTGAGTCATCGCTGGAGGTGGAGCACGATCTGCTTCGCATGCGCGCCGCCCGGATGGGAATGCGCAAGCCGATTCTCCGGGCCTACGGACCACTGATCGCCGACTACGACTCTCTCCAGGCGCGCGCCTCCCGGCGCTCCGCCGCCTCCGATTTCCTGGCGGGGCTGCGGGCGGAGCGCGACTCCCTCCACCAACGCCGCCGCGATTCCTACGAGCAACTCAAGGAGATTCTGACCCGCGACAACGCCGGTACCCCTTTCCTGGAGTTGTTCCTGGCCAACTTCCCCGACGATCCCGAAGCCCCGGTGGTCGGGTTGCGGTTGGCCGAGCGCTACCGACTCACCGACCGCGCCGATGCCGCCGCCTTGGCACTCGCCCGTACCGCCGACGATGACGCGGCCGCACGTCGCGCCCTGCGGGCGGTCCTGCCCCAGACCAAGGAACTCCGCACCGCAGGAAAGATCCTGCACGACGCGATGTCGGACAGCGTGCGGCAATGGGCGTCCGCCCGGCTCGAGGCACAGACCGCCGCCCTCGATTCTCTCGAGCTGGGAAGCCGGTTTCTGCAGGAGTTCCCTGACGCCGATGTCTCAGAACGGGTCCGAGGGAAAGTGGAGGACCTGGCCCTGAAGCGGTACTACGAGGCACGGCTGCGAGAGTCGATGCAGGACTTCCAGGCGGCGCTCGATGGGTACAACGCGCTCGTGCTGCTGGCACCGCGCACGCGGGCGGCACGTCTCTCCCGCGAGGGAATCGATCGGATTCAGGCGACGGCGGGCCGTTAGCCCAAACGGTAGTTCGGCGCTTCCTTGGTGATGACCACGTCGTGCGGGTGGCCCTCCCGCACGCCCGCCTCGGTCACCCGGCGAAAACGGGTCTCGGTACGCAGCGCGTCGATCGTGCCAACACCGCAGTAGCCCATGCCGGAGCGAAGCCCGCCCACCAACTGGAAGACCACCGCGCCCAGGCTCCCCTTGTAGGGAACGCGCCCCTCGATCCCCTCCGCCACGAGTTTCCCCTCGGGCGGGGTCTCGGACCCGTCGTCTTCAAGCTGGAAGTACCGGTCGCGGCTCCCCTGCTGCATGGCGCCGATGGAGCCCATCCCCCGGTACATCTTGTACGAGCGCCCCTGATAGAGAACCGTCTCGCCCGGACTCTCCTCTGTCCCCGCGAACAGGCTGCCGATCATCACCGCTCCGGCCCCGGCCGCAATCGCTTTGGTGAGGTCGCCGGAGTAGCGGACACCTCCGTCGGCAATGACCCGGCGGCCGAATTTCTCCGCCGCCTCTGTGCACTCGAGAACGGCGGTGACCTGGGGCACGCCGATGCCGGCCACTACGCGCGTGGTGCAGATCGCTCCCGGCCCCATCCCCACCTTGACGAGGTCCGCTCCCAGTTCGCAGAGCTCGGTGGTCGCTTCCGGGGTAGCCACGTTGCCGCACGCAACATCCACGCCCGGGGCAAGGACTCGCACGCGCGCCAAAGCCGCCATCACTCGCGTGGAGTGCCCGTGGGCGCTGTCCAGCACGAGCAGATCGACCCCTCGGTGCAGCAGCTCGCGCACGCGCTCGTCCAGATCTCCGCCGATCCCCACCGCCGCCCCCGCGCGCAGCCGGCCGTGGTCATCGACGCACGCGTCCGGATACTGGATCTTCTTGAGAATGTCCTTGACGGTGATGAGGCCGCGTAGCATCCCCCCGGCATCGACCACCGGCAGCTTTTCGATCCGGTGCTCGTGGAGAATCCGCTGGGCCTTCTCCAACGTGGTCCCCACCGGCACCGTGATCAGCCGATCCTTGGTCATCACGGCTTCGATCATGACGCTCCGGTCGGAGAGGAAACGAAGGTCGCGATTCGTGAGGATCCCGACCAGTTTCCCCTCCCGGGTGATCGGCACGCCGGAGACGTGGTACCGCTCCATGACCTTGAGCGCTTCGCTCACCGGGAGATCCGGCGGCAGCGTTACCGGATCGGCGATCATGCCGCTTTCCGAACGCTTCACCTTGTCGACCTCATCGGCTTGGTCAGCGACGGAGAGATTCTTGTGAATGATCCCGATCCCACCCGCGCGCGCGAGGGCGATCGCGAGGCGGGCTTCGGTCACCGTGTCCATGGCGGCCGAAAGAAGCGGGATGTTCAGGCGCAGTCGCGGAGTCAACTGCACGGCGAGATCCACGTCGGACGGCAGCACATCCGAACGCGCGGGAATGAGCAGGACGTCGTCGAAGGTCAGGGCCGGGCCGAGCACGCGGTCCGTCATCGCTCCTCCACCACCGGACTCTCCCTCCCGGCGCCTAAGCGAACGGCCGGCAGGAGCCGGCCGCCGCGCGATTCCGTTCCACCGTCAATGGACAGCGCCTCAGCGCGCTTCCTTCCCCGACTCGAGGCGGATCTTGTTCACTTTCTTCCCCTCCCAGAGGATTCCCTCGTCGGGCGAGAAGTGGTAGGTGACGCCAAACCGCAAGTTCAGGAGGGCATGGTTCTCGTCGAAGAGGAAGTTGTACTTGCTGGTATCCGCGGTCAGCACATAGTGCTGCTGCAAAAGCCCCAGCAAGGTGACGTGGCGGGTCAGCCGGTATTCGGCCTCCAGTCCGAGATAACCACCGGGCGAGATCCCGCGGTAGAAGTGCTGCGTCCCAGGTTGAATGACTCCATTGGCGAGGAGACGGTCACTGTCGCGGACGCTTTGCCCCTTGTATTTGTAGTTCCAGCGGTAGAAACCAAGGCCTCCGGTGGCGCGCAGATCGGTGCCGAGGGCGCTTCCGATCTTCCGCGCCGCGCCGAGGGTTCCGAACGTGAACGTCACGACGGTGTCGCCTCGGTCCTTGAAGCTGTTCCAGCCGAAAGCGAATTCACCGGTACCGGTCCATGTGTCATTGAAGCGGTAGCGGAAAACTGTCTGCAGAATCGGCTTCGCTTGGGTGTTCTTCCCCAACTCGCCGCCGAACACTTTCGTCGTGCCGGCTGTGAAGCCGTAGCCGGAGAAGCGTGCCAGCGACGGGAACTCCGCAGCGCGCGGTCTCCGCGCCTCGTTGACGACGATATCGCCCGGCTGCACCTGCGCCCGGGCGGGAACAACGACAGCCAGCACCGCCGCGACAGCCACCGCAGCCACACCAAGGGACCACCTCATGCGCCCATCTCCTCTGGAACGATGGGAACGGCCCATCACCACCCCCACACCCCCCGCCGGCCAAGACTCCACCAGGGCGGGAGCCGGGTTTGATCGCTACCCCCGGCACTGCCCGGCAGTATAGCCAAGCCTCCCGAACCGGTCAAGAAACCGCAGAGACCGGGCCTCGGGCTTCCGGCTTCGGGTCGTATTCGTTCCCTCCGAATCTCAGAACGCCGGGATCGGGGGAATCTCCGAACGGCACACCTTCCGACGGTTGGGCCGTCCCCGCAGCGGACACGGCGGGGTCGACACGATTCGCCAAGTCCTTGGTAAGATAGCAGGCGACTTGGTCATGCGGATTCCCCTTCGGAGGTGGCCGCCGGGGTGTATCTCTGTGTATCTCTACCGCCTCGACGCGGCTGATACCGGGAACACGGGACGAATGACGCTCGTGCGATAGTCCGGGCGGAAACCACGTAGATGTCCGAGGCGCCGCCGTTCACGAGGAACGCCCGCGAACATTTGTCCCCCCGCGCAGACCGTCATCGGGAAACGGTGCGTGTCGGCGCCGCAGCGATGGAAGACGATCGAAACGGCGCCGCGCGGAAGGGCTCACCGCGCGGATCGGAACGGGGACTCCAGGTGCCTCCGGGCCGGAGGCCCGGATCGCCCTCGGCCACGCCGGCCGCACGAAGGGCAGGATGGTCCGAATCGTGGAGGGTGGCCGGGTATTTCGCATCGTGGGCGAAATCGTGGATGTCCAGGTCATCTCTACCGGGCAAAGGATCCGGGAGCTCACTCCCCGATGATCTTGACCAGCACCCTCTTCGCCCGGCGGCCGTCGAACTCACCGTAAAAGATCTGCTCCCATCGCCCGAAGTCGAGCCTGCCGCCGGTGATCGCCACCACGACCTCGCGCCCCATGACTTGTCGCTTGTGGTGAGCGTCGCCGTTGTCCTCGCCGGTGCGATTGTGCTCGTAGCGCGCGGGATCGTGGGGAGCGAGTTCCTCCAGCCAGCGGGCATAATCGTGGTGCAGCCCCGGCTCGTCGTCGTTGATGAAGACGCTGGCGGTGATGTGCATCGGGTTCACCAAGCAAAGCCCCTCCTGAACTCCGCTCTCCCGCAACGCCGCCTCGACCTGCGGTGTGATGTTGCGAAAGCCCATGCGGGCGGGGATGTTCAGGGTGATCTCCTCGCGATACGACTTCATACTCGGTTCCTCCGCGCGACGGTTCCGGGCCCCCGTGTCCATGTCGTTGCCCCATGGCGGCCACCCGCCCACGACAGGCGGCGCAGCCGGAGTGTGCCCGGGACGGACCGAGGGAGCAAGCAGGTCGTCATCGCCCGGCGCCGCGATGGCCGAGCCGGAGGATGGACCCTTGTGATCACGTTGCATGGGACCGAATGACGTGCTACATTCGGTCCTGGTGAGAGCGAGGAGGCCGTCATGAATCTCAAGGAAAGCGTCAAGCCGATCACGTACCTGAAGAACAACGCCGCCGAGGTTGTGCGCGAGGCGCACGAGAACGGCCGGTTGATGATCGTCACCCAAAACGGCGAAGCCAGGGCCGTCGTCATGGGAGTCGAGCAGTACGACGAGTGGAAACGCACGCTGGCCTTGCTGAAGCTCATCGCTCAGGGCGAGGCGGATGTCTCTGCGGGCCGCATGGTCAAACAAGGCGAAGTCTTCCGTCGCGCCGAAGCCGTGATGTCGAAGCCCGACGCCGATGAGTGAACCACCGCTGCTGGTTCACTGGACCGAGACGGCGGCGCGGGACCTAGAGGACCTCATCGCTTTCATCGCCGCCGACTCGCCGGGCAATGCCCGCCGGGTGCTGACCCGACTCCAGGAACGGGCCGCCGCCTTGGAAGTCCATCCCGCGCGGGGGCGCATCGTTCCTGAACTCGCGTCATTCGGTTTGAGCGCCTGGCGGGAGCTGGTCGTCAAACCCTACCGGCTGATTTATCGAGCGGAAGCGAAGCGGGTCTATGTGCTGGCAGTGGTTGACGGACGCCGGGACCTCGAGGACTTGCTGCTGAAGCGCCTCGTGCGGCCCTGAACAACTCTCACTCCGGCAACCAGTCCGTCCCGTATGGTGCCAAGACTCAACCGGCCTCACGCCGCCCTCCGGTAGTCGTACGTGAGCACGCCGCCCAGCCTCTCCCGACATTGGACCCGACAGCGTCCGGTACCAACGGAGCAGCGTGTCCGGGGTTACAACCGGCCCGATTCCGGAGAGCATCTGACGGCTGATCCTCTCGGCCTTGGTCGCCAACCGACGGCGACCGGCATCGGCGAAAAGCAGGCGCCTGCGGCCAGGGTGCTCCGGGAGGACCCGGCTCTCCTCCTGCAGACACTCGATCACGTCTTCCCGGCCGCGATTCACCCAGCCGGCCAGGGTGCACACCAGCAACTGAATCGGGCTGCGGACTACGGGCTGCGAGCCGGAGGGCGCCAGCCAGCCTCTGGAGCCCACGAATCAGCTCGCCTTGCCGGGCGCCGTTCGGGGTTGTCCTCCGCGCCCATAGTCTGTCCTCCTGAAACCTGAAGCCCGAAACCTGAAGCGTGTAGCCTGTAGCGGGTAGCCTGAAGCCCAAAGCCTGTCTCCTCCGAATCTCAGGCAGCCCGGAACCGCTTGACAGAGGGCACGTCCCGGCGGCTACAATCCCGACTCACAAGCCGGGTGGCGGCGTAGCTCAGTTGGTAGAGCAAGTGAATCATAATCACTGGGTCCGCGGTTCGAATCCGTGCGCCGCCACACCTTTCTTGCCACCGGCCGCGGGTCGCGCGGCGTATCCTTCCCCAACCCGAGGCTGCTTTGGACCGCATCGAGTTCCAGGTGCGCGCGTGTTTCCGCCGTTCCATCCGACGAGCGGGAGTCCGGGACCGGGCGCCACTCCTGGTCGCGGTCTCCGGTGGTCCCGATTCCACGGGACTGCTCCGCCTCTGTTTGGCAGAAGCACCGGCCCGCGACTGGCGCATCGTGGTGGGACACATCGATCACGCGCTCCGCGCGGGCTCCCGGGACGACGCGGCGTGGGTGCGAAACCTGGCTCATTCCCTCGGCCTGCCGTTTCTCAGCCTGCGAGCGCGCACGCCGACAGCCGGGCGGCGCGGCCTGTCCCCTGAAGAGCTCGCACGACGCATCCGCCGCGCCGGCCTGCGCCGCTTGGCCCACCGCTGCGGCGCGACCTGGATCGTTCTCGGCCACACCCGGGACGACCAAGCGGAAACGGTACTGCTGCGTCTGCTCCGAGGCTCGGGCCTCCGCGGCCTCGCCGCCATGGACGAGGCGCGCCCGCCGTGGCTCCGCCCCCTTCTGGCGGTGCCGCGCGCCGATCTCCGGCACGTGTCCGAGCGCTCAGGCTGGGGCTTCCGCGAGGATCTTACGAACCAGGACCTGCGCTTCCTGCGCAATCGGATCCGCCACCGCCTTCTGCCCCTGATCGAGGCTGAACTGGAGCCCGGCGCGGCGCGCGTTCTTGCCGCCACCGCGGAGGTGCTGCGCGAATCGCGCCGGTTTCTCGGGGCCGCCGTACAGAGCGCCTGGCGGGCCGTACGTATCGAGGAAACCCCGGACCGGATCCGCCTTGATCGCGCCCGGCTCGCCTCGTATCATCCGGCGGTATCCGTCGAGGTGCTTCGACATGCGTTGGTCCGGCTCCGCGGCACCGCCCGCGACCTCCGGCGATCCCCTTTGGTGGATCTGGACCGGCGGATGCGATCGGGACGGGGAGGCCGGCTGGCCTTGCCGCACGGCCGATGGGCCGCGATGAACCGCCGGGAGGTGATTCTCGCGCATCCAAGCCTCGATAACCGGAAGGAGACCGACACTGCAGACGGGTGACCTCGTAAAGCTGGGCGATCGGGAGGGGCGGGTCCTCTTCCCACCTGCCATGATCCGGGACCGCGTTGAGGAAATCGGCCTCGCGCTGCGGCACCGCCACGGGGACCGCTGCCCCGTCTTCATCTGCATGCTCCACGGCGGCTTTGTGTTCCTTTCCGACCTGATCCGTGCCTTCGCGGTACCGCACGAGATCGACTTCCTGAAGATGTCGCGGTATGACACCCAACAGAGAGACCAGACCGACGTGAAGGTGCTGCAGGACCTCCGCTCGCCGGTGCGGGGGCGCGTGGTGGTGGTGGTAGAGGCGATCCGCGCGCGCGGGACCAAGATCGAGTACCTCGACCGGTTTCTCCGGCTCCACGGCCCGGAGCAAGTGGAGTACTGTGCGTTGGTGCTGCCACAGGATGGCAACCTCTCCGTCCCGGTGCACGAGGTGGGCTTCCGCATCGGGCGGGAGTTCGTCGTCGGCTACGGGCTCGACTGGCGGGAACGCTTCCGGGGTTTACCCGGCATCTGCGTCCTCGACCCGGACTCCGAAGGCGCCGGCCACGACCGGCGAGGTGAAGCATGAACGGCCCCACGATCCTCGGGCGGGACCGGGAAACCCCGCCGCCACCGCCCCCACCGCCGAGCGGACCCGACCCGGGTCGGCGCGGGCCGCGTCGTCCCTTGGTGCCCGGCCCCGGCGGCCGACCGTTTCGGGTTCTCACCATCTGGCTCTTCGTAGCCCTCATAGCTCTCTTCCTCGTGCAGTACCTGCCCGGCGTCGGCACCGGGCAGTCTGATGTCAGCTACTCCGACTTTCTCACCCAGGCGCGGCGCAGGAACATCAAGGAAGTCACAATCGTCCGCGGCGAGGCACGCGGCGAGTTCCGCCACGCGATCAGTGTCGGATCGCCGCGCCCGACGGAGCAGAAGCGCTTCCGCGTTTACCTCCCGGCCGAGGACCCACAACTGGCCAAGGAGATTCTCGCAGCCGACTCCACCGTCGTGGTCAAGTCCAAGCAGGCGAACAACCCCTGGCTCAACATCCTCCTTACCTGGTCGATCCCTCTGCTGATTGTCGTGTTTATCTGGGTGTTCTTCCTGCGCCAGATGCAATCGGGCGGCTCGGCCGCGCTCAAGTTCGGCAAGTCAAAGGCTCGGATTCTTAACGAGAACCAGATCAAGGTCAACTTCCGTGACGTGGCGGGGGCCGATGAGGCCAAGGAGGAGCTGCAGGAGATCATCGAGTTCCTCCGTGACCCCAAGAAGTTCCAGGTCCTGGGCGGGCGGATTCCGAAGGGGGCACTTCTCCTCGGTCCGCCCGGCACCGGCAAGACCCTGCTCGCCAAGGCGGTTGCCGGCGAGGCGGGGGTGCCGTTCTTCAGCATGAGCGGGTCGGACTTCGTGGAGATGTTTGTGGGAGTGGGAGCTTCGAGGGTCCGCGACCTCTTCGAACAAGGCAAGAAGAACGCCCCTTGTATCATCTTCATCGACGAGATCGACGCCGTAGGCCGCCACCGCGGCGCCGGCCTCGGCGGCGGGCACGACGAGCGGGAGCAGACGCTGAACCAACTCCTCGTGGAGATGGACGGCTTCGAGAGCAACGAAGGAGTGATCCTCATTGCGGCGACCAACCGCCCCGATGTCCTCGATCCGGCGCTCCTGCGCCCGGGGCGCTTCGATCGGCAGATCGTGGTCGACCAGCCCGACGCGCGCGGCCGCGAGGGGATCCTGAAGGTCCACAGCCGGAACAAGCCCCTGGCCGAGGATGTGATCCTCGATACCTTGGCCCGCGGCACCCCGGGGTTCTCCGGCGCCGACCTCGCCAACATGATGAACGAGGCCGCTCTCCTGGCCGCCCGCAAGGGCCGCAAGAAGATCACCATGCACGATCTCGAGGAGGCCAGAGACAAGGTCATGATGGGTCCGGAGCGCAAGAGCCTCATCCTTTCGGAGGAAGAGAAACGGACCACGGCCTACCACGAGGCGGGGCACGCCCTCGTCGGGTGGATGCTTCCTGAGGCGGATCCGATCCACAAGGTCACCATCATCCCGCGCGGACGCGCCCTCGGCGTCACCAGCATGCTCCCGGAGAACGATCGCCACAGCATGTCACGCGAGCAATTGAACGCCATGCTGACCTACATGCTGGGAGGACGCGCGGCGGAAGTGCTGATCTTCAACCGTCTCACCTCCGGGGCCAGCGACGACATCCGCCGCGCCACCGGCATCGCGCGCTCCATGGTCTGCGAACTGGGGATGAGCGATCGGCTGGGCCCGCTGAAGTTCGGCAAGAAAGAGGAGATGATCTTCCTCGGGAAGGAGATCTCGCAGCAGCGGGACTACAGTGAACGCACCGCTGAGATCATCGACGAGGAGGTCCAGGGGCTCGCCAACGGCGCCTACGACCGGGCACTCGGGATACTCCGGCAGAACCTGCAGAAGCTGCATTCCGTGGCCCAGGCGCTTCTCGAACGTGAAGTTCTCGACCGCACCGATCTCGGGCGCATCATCGACGGTGACGAGGGAAGCGGGGACGGGGCCGACGCTCTCACTGCCGCTATCGGGAGCGACGCGGAAGCTGCGGCAACCGGAGGCGCCATGCCCGCCTCTGCCCCCGACGAAGCGCCGGCAGTCGGCGGCTCCCCTACTCCTTAGGATCGCCAGTGCAGGGCGACGAGACACGCGAGGACCCGGGCACGTCGTCCGGGTCCTCGCACGTTTCTCCGGCGGATCCGGGCGGCGCGCTCCCGGACAGCAGCCCGGGCGACATGGATTCGGCCTTTCCGGTACGGCGGCATTTCCTCCTGCGTGCCCGCGACCGCGCGGTCTCGCTGGGGGAGCGCACCGTGGTCGCCGGAATCCTCAACTGCACACCCGATTCCTTCGCGGATGGCGGCCGTCGGCCGGACGCCGAGAGTGCCGCCCGGCGGTGCGAGGAGATGGCCGCACAGGGTGCCGACTGGATCGACATCGGTGGGGAATCGACCCGTCCCGGCGCCGAGCCGGTCGACGCAAAGGAGGAATGGCGTCGGGTCCTTCCCGCGCTGCGAGCGGCCCATCGCCTCGCGCCAGCACTCCCCGTGTCCATCGACACCACCAAGGCCGAGGTGGCCCGCCGCGCCCTCGATGAAGGAGCGGTCATCGTCAACGACGTGAGTGCCCTCCGTTTCGACCCCGCGATGGCCGGGGCCGTCGCATCCACCGGGGCCGCCGTGATCCTCATGCATCTACGCGGAGAGCCGCGGACGATGCAGGCAGCACCGTTTTACCAGGACGTGGTCGCCGACGTGCACCGAGAGCTGGTGGCGGCCGCCACCGCGGCCCGCGCCGTCGGGATCGCTGCGGATCGCCTCCTCCTCGACCCGGGCATCGGCTTCGGCAAGACGGCGGAGCACAACTTCAAGCTCTTGCGCGCCCTCCCCGCCCTCGGTGCTGCGGGCTACCCGCTCCTCGTCGGAGCGTCGCGCAAGAGTCTCATCGGTCAGGTTCTCGACAGCCCGGTGGAGGACCGGCTCGAAGGATCTCTGGCGATCGCTGTGGCGGCGGCTCTGGCCGGCGCGCACGTGGTCCGTGTCCACGATGTCCGGGCCACGGTGCGCGCGGTGCGCATCGCGGACGCGATCCTTCGCGGGGCGCCCTGAAGTCCGAAGCCCACGAATCCCAGGCATCGGAGCGGTTGCTCGCCACCACCGGGCGGCTCTGCTATACTGGCGCCCGTGGCAGGGAGGCCCGGGATGAATCTTCACCAGTACCGGATGGCGCTCGACGTCCTCGACATCCTCGTCGTCGCCTTTCTTTTCTATCATGTCATCCTGTTGGTGCGGGGCACGCGCGCGGCGCAGATGTTCTTCGGTCTGGTCACGATCTTGCTTCTGAACGTGCTCGCCGAGTTGGCCCAGTTGAACGCGCTCAACTGGATTCTCACGTCCCTGCGCACCGTCTGGGTGGTTGCATCCCTCATCATTTTCCAGCCCGAGCTGCGCAAGGCACTCTCGATGATCGGGAACAGCGGTCCGTTCCGGCGGATCTTCCGCATGGCCGAGACATCGCACTTGAGTGAGATCGAGGATGCGGTCGTGAGCTTGAGCCGCCGCGGGCTGGGGGCGATTATCGCCCTTGAGCGGAACACCGGCCTGCGCGTCGTCGCCGAGACGGGGACCATCATCGACGCCAACCTGACCTCGGAGTTGCTCGAGACGATCTTCACCCCGCCGTCACCGCTCCACGACGGCGCGGTCATCGTGCACGGCAACCAGATCTTGGCCGCCGGCTGCATCCTCCCATTGAGTCAGAACCCGAACTTCGAGCGGAACCTGGGGACCCGTCACCGGGCCGCGGTCGGGCTGACCGAGGAGACAGACGCCCTCTGCCTCGTGGTCTCCGAGGAAACCCGCTCCATCTCGCTGGCCGAGCGGGGCAACCTCATCCGCAACATCGACCCCAATTCGCTCAAAGAGATCCTCTCCCGCTACGCTACGAGCGGGAAGGGGGAAGAGGGTGAGACGGATCGACCGCTCAGAACTCCTGCAGACGGGTCACCAGAATCCCTTTGAATCGCGAAACGCGGGAAAGATACGTCTCAAGCGGAACCTCCACGAGGCCGGTGCGTTCGTAGACACGGGGCAGCGGACGCGCCGCGGGGTGAATGAGCATCACCCGGTCCCCGTCCCGCGCGAGAATGCCGAGGTGATGGATCATCGTTCCCTCGCGCCGCTGCTCGATCGCACCGGACACCGTCTCGTCCCCGATGAACCAAACGATGTCGCCGTTCTGGAGCTTGGCATAATCGATGCCGGCGGTCGGGAGAAAACGCACCGTGTCGGCCGGAGCGTGCGACGAGCCCACCGTATCGCGCAAGGCAGCGCCGCACGCCGCAGTGACGTCAGCCCCCCAGACACCGCTTTGGATCATCTCTTCTGAGTACTCGAGGTGCGCCGGGTCGTCAAAGTCGACGCGCCCGTCTTCCCGCACCGCGCGTTCGACCGCAGCCCCGTAGAAACGGGTCCCGAACGCGAACTGCACCGCCTCCCGGGCGGACGCGGAGCGGGCAAGCTCCGTCGTGCGACACATGAAGAGCACGCAGTCGGTCGCGAAGTCCTGGCAGAGCCGCCCCTCGGCCACGTAGCCGCCGGGATCGCGACCGTAGAGATAGCGTACATCGCCCCGCGCCAGGAACCAGCGAGCCCAGGCGGCGACCCGATCTCCCAGCGGCGCCGCCGTCCAGGCGGTGGCCAGCGAGTCGAGCTGCGCGCTCGGAACGACCTTACTGTTGTCCAGGTTGTACCGGACCATCGTCTCGAAGCGAGCCAGCAGCGCCTCCGAGTCGTCGGAGCGAGAGACGGGCGCGATCATGGCCGAAAGGACCAGGCCGAGCACGACCGGCACGAGGAACCGCACAAGTCCGTCCGCGAAACGGCCGCGGCGTCGAACGGCAGGATGCTGCACAACGATGATCTCCTCCCCGGGTGCGACGAACCCGTCGCGGACGCGTGCCGCGGCACGAGCGCGCTCCCCGCACGGGCGTCGCCGCAACCTACGGCGCGCGGCGGGGCTGCACCCAATCCACCGGGGGATCATAGGAAGAGGAGGGCAGAAGGGTCAACCGTGGGCGTAACTGACTGATTCGGCATAGGAGACGAAGACGACGGGCTTTGGGCTTCGGACCTCAGGCCTCGAGCTTCAGGCCGAAGGGCATCGAGCCGTCTCTGGAGGCCATGAATCAGCTCGCCGCACCGAGCCACGAGACGTCGAAATTCAGGAGTCAGAAGGAGAAGACCAGCGACGAGGTCGTCAGCAAGCTGTGGGAGGCCTATTCGCCGACAGCCCGCAGAAAAGCCCCCGGAAGAGTCCGGGGGCTTTTCTTGCGCCGTTGCGAAGCCGGGCCTCCACAGGTCAGGAAAGCCGAATCGAACGAGGCGCTCTGTTGGATCGCCGGAGCCGGACCTGACGGCCCGGCTCCGGCGGTCGCTCGGCTTACCAACCGGCGCGGCCCTTGAGAACCATGATAAGGATCGGGATCAGGCCAATCGCGTAAATCATCCTACACCTCCTCGTTTCG
>CAIMUX010000021.1 GCA_903844735.1 Candidatus Eiseniibacteriota bacterium | reverse complement strand
GTCGGTCAGCATGCTGTACTGGCAGGCGCCGTCGTGCGGAGGGTCGGTCAGCATGCTGTACTGGCAGGCGCCGTCGTGCGGAGGGTCGGTCAGCATGCTGTACTGGCGGGTTTCGTCGTGCGGAGGGTCGGTCAGCATGCTGTACTGGCGGGTTTCGTCGTGAGAAGGGTCGGGCAGCACGCTGACCGAGCGGGCGCCGTCGTGCGAAGGGTCGGTCAGCACGCTGAACTCGTGTCGGAACGATTGCTCACGGCAGTACAGCATGCTGACCGGGCTGTGGACGGCAAAAACTCGGGGTGGAGACTTCGGACCGAGTGTTTTCGCGATTGCTTTTCACTTTTCAGCACTGCGACCGAGCCCGCGCACAAAGAAAACTGACTCTCCGGCGACCTTGCTGATGACCTGCCCGGCGGCGTCCCCCGGGGAGCACGGTCGGCCGGTGGGGAGCGCGGTGAGAGACAGAGTTAGGAAGACCCAACGGTGCGTGGCCCCGGCGCACCGGGGAGTGGGAGAATGCGGCCGACCCTGATCCCGAGGACATCAGGCGGGGTCCCGTGCGGTCCGCCCTTGCTCCCGAGTGCCTCGGAGCGTGGCGCGGGCCCCGCCTTGGTTCCCACGGTTCTTCGTTGCCCTCGGAGTTACCTTCTGTGTTCACTTCGCGGGAAAACACCGACGGCGGCCTTCCCATCCTGTCACCTTCGCCCATTTTCTGAGCGTTGGGGCCCGGACCACGCGCTCTCCGACGCGGAGTCACGCCCATAGCGCCCCTGCCGCGCAGGATGTCGAGCGTTGCCGCAACAATCGGTATCCGACATCAGGCGGCGGCGGACACCCGCTCAATCCTCCTGGCGGTCAGGGTAGATGGGCTGACGGCCCGGCTCGGCGATGGCGACCGCGATGGAATCCTTGGCTTCATCCAGCCCAACAAACAACGTAGACTTCTTCATGACCGATCCTCCGTATGTGGCTCTGCGCCACGGTTGGTACCACCACCCGCAGCGTAACCCACGTTTTGCGGATGGGTCGGTCAATCCATGATGTCTGAAGCCTAAGGTCTGACCCGATTCTCAGGACCATGATGCGGGTGAACCGAGCCGGGCGGTCTCCTCCCGGTCTGGACCTCAAGCCGATGTACGGGTATTGTGCTTGGCAAGCTGCAGCCCGGATGGGCGCGCGGCCCGGAGATCACCGTCCGAGGAGGAACCCGATTGTGGCGAACCTGCCCCCTCCGCTGACGCTGCTCCTCCTCGTCCTCACCGTCGCCACCAGCATCGCCGGCTGGAAGTCCCGCGGAGCGGTCGGCGACTTCGCCGAGTGCCCGTACGAAATCATGCGGCACGGGCGTTGGTACCAGCTCATCACCTCGGCATTTCTTCACGCGGATCTGGGGCACCTGTTCCTGAACATGATGACCCTCTATTTCTTCGGACCGTTGGTGGAGCACGCGCTGCCGGGGTGGCGCTACCTCGCGCTCTATCTGGGGAGCACCTTGGCGGGGAGTGTGTGGACCCTCCTCGCGCACCACCGCGAGCCGAACTACCGGGCTCTGGGTGCTTCGGGCGCCATCAGCGGAGTGGTTTTCAGCTTCGTCCTTTTCCAGCCGTTGGCAAAGATCTACATCTTCCTCATCCCGATCGGGATCCCGGCCTTCCTCTATGCCATCGCCTATGTCCTTTTTTCCATCTTCGGCATGCGCCGCCAGTTGGGGCGGATCGGTCACGAAGCGCACCTCGGCGGGGCGCTCGGCGGACTGCTCCTGACGCTGCTGTTGCGGCCGGATTCTCTTGGGATCTTTCTCTCGCACTTCCAGTGAGGACCAAGGGCCGGCACATGAGCGCCCCGGAATCGGTCAGCACGTAGGAGGGCACGCACGACATCCATGCAGAGGGTCAGGGATCCGGTGTCACCCGGATGCCCTCTTCCTGTGGCAGCCACCGTTCCAGAGCCGACGCCAGATCCTTCAGCCGAACCGGCTTGGAAAGAAAATCGTTCATCCCGGCGTCAAGGCAGTGCTGTCGCTCGTCGGCCAGCGCGCTGGCGGTCAGCGCAAGAATCGGAACCTGCGAACCGGAGCCCGCGAGTTTACGAATACGGCGCGAAGCGTCGTAGCCGTCGAGAACAGGCATCTGACAGTCCATGAGAACCGCGTCATAGCCACCCCGGGAGACCGCCTCCACCGCTTCGAGGCCGTTGGCCACGGTCTCCGCACGACACCCCAGCCGCTCCAGCATGCGGGACACGACCCTCTGATTGACGAGATTGTCGTCGACTACGAGCAGACGCCGTTCCCGGCCGCTTGGTGGCGGGACGCTCGGCGTTGCTGAGGCCGCCGGGATCGGTCGCTCGTGGAGTCCCATGGCGCTGCGGATCTGATCGAACAGCCGCGACCGGCGCACGGGCCGGGGGATGTATGCGCTGCATCCCGCGAGGCCAGCCTTGAGAGCATCACCCCGGCGGGTAAAGGAGGACACAAGGATGATCGGGATCCCGGTGCCGGCCTCTAGCTTCCTGACAGCCGAAACCAGCTCGAAGCCGTCCAGCACGGAAGGCCGATGGTCGACCAGGAGCAAAGCGAACGGGTCTCCGGAGTCGTAGCCTCGACGAACTGCATCGAGAACGCTTCGGTCGTCCATCACACGTTCTACCCGCATTCCCGCCCCCTCCATCAACTGGCCCAGTTGGCTGGCTGTCGGGTCGTGCGGCCCGACGATCAGGGCGCGACGGTCTCCGGCGTCCAACGCCGGAGTTGCCGTTGTCGGGTCCGGATCCGGACGTTCTACAGCGATCGTGAAGGAGAATGTGGAGCCGCCTCCGGCCTCGCTGAAGACCTCGATGTGACCGCCCATGAGTTCGACGAGTGCCCGCGAGATCGCAAGCCCGAGCCCTGTCCCCCCGAACCTCCGACTTGTTGATCCGTCGGCTTGGACGAACGGCTGGAAGAGCCGGGCCCGGTCTTCAGGGGACATGCCGATGCCGGTGTCCTTCACTTCCACGAGCAGGTATGTCCGGCGACCTTGGTCGTTGACCCGGCGGACCGTGATTGTGACGTCTCCCTGCTCAGTGAATTTGATCGCGTTGCCGACAAGGTTGAGGATGACCTGCCGGAGTCGCCCGGGATCACCGATGACGTGATCGGGAACGTCTCGCTCGAACAGAACGGTCACATCCACGCCCTTGGCGTGCGCCTTTTCTGCAACCAGGTCGACGGCAACCTCGAATGCCGCCGGCAAGTCGAACGCGACCGGGTCCAGAACCAGCTTCCCGGCCTCGCCCTTGGAGAAATCGAGGATGTCGTTGATGACTTGGAGCAAGGCCTCGGCCGAGGATCCGATTGTCCGGGCGAATTCCAATTGCTCGTGACTTAAGTCGGTGCCGAGCAGCAGGTCGGTCATCCCGATGACGGCGTTCAGGGGCGTGCGGATCTCATGACTCATGTTGGCCAGGAACTCGGACTTGGCCGCCGTCCCCGACTCCGCGCGGTCTCTCGCCTCTTCAAGCTGTCTTTGTGATCGACGCAGTGATTCCAAATCGCTGACATCCTGGAGCATGACCATCGTCTCTTCGACCGCGCCCGCAGCCGACCTCAGCGGGACGGCGGTGACGTAGAGAATGCGCTGTTCGCCCTCAGCCGCAAGTTGCAGTTCCCGATGGATGACCGAGCCGCCCAAGAGAGCCAGGCTCTCAGGACATGTCTCTGCAGGATGCTCCTGGCGGCAGATGATCTCGTGACAACTGCGGCCTAGAATCACGCCCACTTGCTCGCCACGACCGAGAATTCGCGATGCGGCTCCGTTGCACCAGGTCGCCTGCCCCGAAGGATCGAAGAGCAGGAAACCCGCGTCCGAATGGTTGACGATGGCAGCGAGTTTCTTGCGTTCCTGCTCGAGGTACACGACCTGCTGGTTGAGCACGGCAAGCAGCCGCTCGCTCCGCTGCAACTGCCGACGCAGCGACGCGAGTTCCTCGGGTCCGCCGAGGTCGTTGTCCTGGGGCATGGCTGCGATCCGTCGTTCCGGAGGATCAGAGCGCCCGGACGCCGACCGATTCCCTCTCCCGGTATAGGACGGCAAGCCATGTCGCCACTTTCTCGACTTCGGTTTCGACGGCCGGATCGAATGCATCCAGCTCATGGCTATCGATGTCGATCTGGGCGTAGATCTGCTCGTGATCCCGGATCAGTACCACGAGCTCAGACCGCGTCGCTGTCGAGCACGCGAGGTAGTTCTGGGCCTTGGTCACGTCCGGGACGTTCATGTTTCGTTGCTCGGCCACGGCTGTACCGCAGACGCCCTCACCCACGCCGATGAATACGTGATCGGTCGGGGCGCCGAGAAAGGGACCCAGGCGGAGGACACGATCGGGAAACAGCTCATAGATGCCCGTCCAGTGAAACCGTGGAGTGGATTCATGCAAGAGTGAGACCGCCAGGGTCAAGATGTCGTCGAGGTCAACCCCGAGGTCACGTTGCCGCTGGAGTTCCGCGCAGACCGTTTCGGCATTCATGGTTTCTTTCTTCTTCACCGGCTGCGTCCTTGACCGACCGTTCCGGGCATGCGGCAAGCCCATACCGCCGCGCGACAAGATGCGCATCAGAAAGATCGGCAGCCGCCGATGGCGACTCCATCTGAAACGCCGAAGCCTCGGCCGGCTCCGAAAGCCCCGGGCGTCACAGGACGGATCGGGTGGCCGCGCCTGAGCCGCGGGACTCGCCGCCGTGACCATCCACGGGATGAGTGCGGGCATTCGGCCATGGTACGTTCATGACTGCGGAAAGCCATGAAGCGGCGGGCGAACTAACCGACATCGGACCGATAGGCGGCGGGCGAACCGATCGAAAACCTATCGATAAGGGAGAACTACGTCTTGACACCCTCTCCCATAGAAGGAGTTTGACCACATGAGTAGAACGACGACGCATCCGGGCCGGGGCCGCACGACCCTGATATGGGTTCTCGCGGTCGTGATCACGGTTGCGGCGGCCATCTACCAGCGCCGGGTGGGGCCGACGCGACCGCTGCGCGGTGTGGCCATGGTCGAAGGAGAAGCGCTTCGCTACCGCTTTCAACGCAGCCACCCCGCGCCTGCGAACTACAAAGTCGAGATCCCGTTTTCCATGCCTACCCTCGGAGAGATGGTGCGCGGCAAGCGGTCGGAGCCTGGTGGTCAGGCCCTGAACCCGGCGGTCCATGGGATTCTGATGCAGCGGCGGTACAACACGAACGACCCGTGGACCTTCACCGCGATGCGGCGCGAGGGAGGAAAGCTCGTCGGCGAGATCCCGGTGCAGCCGCCGGGCGGCAAAGTCGCCTATCGGGTGCACCTCTTCGGCGGCGAGGGAGCAGCGGCGAACGAGAGCTCGGGAGACGATTGGGCGATGCGGCCGCTCACAGCCGCGGATGTTCCCGTTGGTGCCGTGGCGCTGCCGGCGGCCGGTCCGGTCGTGCTTCGCTTCACGGGACATGTTCCGGTGGCGATCATCATCCCGCACGTCCTGCTCATGTTCCTCGGGATGCTCTGGTCGAACCGTGCCGGCCTTGAGGCGCTGCGCCGCGGCGCCGATCCGACGCGGCTGGCGCGCGGGGCGCTGGACTTGCTTCTTGTGGGTGGCTTCGTCTTCGGACCTCTCATGCAGAAGTTCGCCTTCGGCAAATGGTGGACCGGAATCCCGTTCGGGTGGGATCTCACCGACAACAAGACCCTTTTCGCGATCGTCGGCTGGGTCATCGCGTGGGCTCTCGTGCATCGGGCCCGCAAGCGCGGCGACGCATCGCGCGCGCGCGTTTGGGTGGTGGCCGCGGCGTTGCTCACGCTCGTGATCTTCTCGATTCCGCACAGCGTGGCGGGGACGGAACTCGACTACGCCACGGGAAAGGTGATCACGGGGAAGTGACGCCGTACGGCGCCCAGCGGCTTCCCAGCTCCTTGGCCTCCTTCGCGCAGTTGTTCACCGCCACCCCGCGGTAGGAATTGCCGGCGAGGGCCACGCCCGGAAGTGCCTGCAGTCGATTGTTGATCCGGGCCAGCCGGTCGGCATGCCCCACGAGATACTGCGGGATGCCAAGCGGATGACGGTAGATCCGCACCAGTCGTGGCGTCGCGCTGATCCCCATGGAGACTTCGAGGTCCCGCAGGGCGACGGCGAGCAGCTCTTCGTCGGGGAGGCCGGCCGCCTCCGGATCCTGCGCGCCGCCGATCATGGCTCGAACGAGAACGCGACCCGCGGGAGCGCGGCCTGGAAAGACACTCGAGTCCCACAGGCAGCCGAGAATGCGCAGCCCTTCGCCGCGCGGGACGAGGAATCCGAACCCGTCGGGCGCGGCGTCGATGTCCGCTTCATCCCAGGCCAGGGCCACCACGGCGAGCCCGGCGTAGGAGATCCCCTCCAACTCCCGCGCCAGCGGCGCGTCGAGCGACAACAGGAAACGGGCAGCGTGGCGAGCAGGGGCGGCGACGACGACGTAGTCGCAGGGGAACTGTCCGCTCGCCGAGCGCACGATGTAAGGAGCGTCGTTGCTTCCCCGCTCCACCTCCGTCACCGGCCTGCCGAGCCGAATGCGCTCCGGCCCGATCCGCTCACCGAGTCTCATCACCAGCGACTCCATCCCGTGACGAAACGAGGTGAGCGCCCCCGCCGGTCCCGCCGGTCCACCGGCCGGTGTCGCTCCCGAACGTCCGGCCGCTCGCTGTCGCGCGATCAACGCCTTGACAAGGCTACCGTGGATCCGCTCCATCTCCTCCATGCGCGGGAACGTGCTCTTCAGCGACAGGACGCGCGAGTCGCCGGCATAGACGCCGGAGACCATGGCGTCGACCATCACGCGCGCCGCTTCCGGTCCGATGCGCCGCGCGGCGAAGGCGAACACCGTCTCGTCACCGGCCGGTCGCGGGCGGGCGAATGGCTCGCCGAGGATGCGCAAGCGGCCGCGGCGACTGAGCAGTCCCGAGCGGAAAAACGAGGGCGGCTTCAGCGGAATCTCCCATGTCCGCCCGCCACGAAAGAGGAAGCGTCTGGCGGCTGCCTGGTTCGATGGAAGAAGCTCCGGCGTCATGCCGATGTCGTCGACCAACTCCAAAGTCTCCGGGACGTTGTTCAGGAAGCCGTTCACACCCCACTCGAGGGTGAAGCCTTCCTCGACCGACGTACGGATGTTGCCACCGAGGCGATGGTCCGCCTCGATAAGGACGAGGTCGAGGTCCGGCCTCCTCCTCAGCAATGCGTGGGCGGTTGCCAGGCCCGCTATCCCGCCGCCGATGACGACCACTCGCTGCATGCCACCCTCCCTCAGGCGACCAGAAACGGCTCGGCCAGCCCGGCCAACGCCGCGATGAAGACGGGTTCGCAATCGAGGGCGGCTGTCCGAACGAAGTGCCGGATTCCAGCTAGGCGCGCCACTTCGCCGAAGAGCAGATCAATTTCGTAAAGGGTCTCGATGTGGTTGGAAACGAAGGAGACCGGCACCACCACGACCGCCTCGGTGCCGGCCAGTTCGGCGATGACCGCGTCGGTGCCGGGGCCGACCCACTTCACCGGTCCGGTGCGGCTCTGCCATCCGAGCCGATGGGCGTGCCGATTGCCGAGTCGATCGAGAATCGCCGCCACCGTCTCCTTCACCTGACGGACATACGGGTCGCCTTGCCGGGGCAGCGCCTCGGGGACACTGTGGGCGGTGAAGAGAATCGTGGCGCGTGGCTGTGCCGCCGCGGGTAACGAGTCGATGGCGGCCTGGACCCGCCGGGTCAGGGCGTCGAGAAAGCCGGGGTCGAGGTGCCACGAGCGGACCACCTGGATCTGCAAGGACGAAGCAAGGTGCGGCCGCAACGACTCCAGCTCGGCGAGACTCGATCCTGTGGTGGCGCGGCACTCCTGGGGATACAGCGGCAGCGCAAGCGCTCGGGTCTCTCCCCGCGCGGAAAGACGGGCCAGCACTTCCGCGGCCCGAGGCGGGGTGTAGCGCATCACCACCTCGACCGCCACCGTGTCGTGCCCCCGCGCGACGAGCTCGATCCGCAGAGCTTCAGCCTGTCGGAGCGTCATGCGCAACAACGGCGAACCGCCGCCGATCGATGCGTAGGCGCGCCGCACCTTGCGCGTGCGCACCGTCGGGATGAGCCGCGAGAGGATCGGCCGCAGAATGCTGCCGCCCGGTACATCGAACAGCATAGGGTCGGCGAAGAGGTTGCGCAGATACGGACGCACGTCGTCGAGGGTCAATGGACCACCCATGTTCAGAAAGAGAATCGTCGCCATGCATTTCCTTCCCGTTTTGCCATCAGCGAGCCCTGTCCGTGCGCCGCGGACCACGGCCGGATTCCGTTACACCGTCCGTGAAAAGACCTGATTATCCCCCGCTCGTTTGGCCCGCAGGTAGCGGTCGAAGATCATCCCGATGTTGCGGATGAAGAGCCGCCCCCGCTCGGTCACCTCGATCCGCCGCGGTGTCACGCGCACGAACCCGCTCTCCCGCGGAACCTTCAACTCCTCCAGCTCCACCGCGAAGTAGTCGGAGAACCGGATGCCGAAGCGCGACTCGACCTCCTTCATGTCGATCGAGAAGTTACACATGAGGCGAAGGATGACGTGGCGACGGATCTTGTCGTCCTCATCGAGAAGGTACCCGCGCTCGACAGGCAGGATGCCGGCATCCAGCGCATCGTAGTAGCCCACGAGCTTCTTGCGATTCTGCACGAAGGCGCCGCGTACATCGCCGATGGCGGTGATGCCGAAGCCGAGCTGATCGGCGCCGGGCATGACCGTGTAACCCATGAAATTGCGATGAAGTCTCCCCTCCGTCTGCGCCACTGCGAGTTCGTCGGTGGGAAGGGCGAAGTGGTCCATTCCGATCTGGGCATACCCCGCGGCCGTGAATGCCTCGATAGCCTGCAGGAATAGCTCGAACTTCGTTTCGGGCGAGGGAAAGGCGGTCGGGTCGAGACGGCGCTGGTTGGCCTTCACCCAGGGGACGAAGGCAAAACTGTAAACCGCCACGCGGTCGGGGCGCAGAGGGATCAACTGTTCGAGGTTGCGCCGAAAACTCTCCGGGTCCTGCCGCGGCAGGCCGTAGACGAGGTCGACATTGATGGAGTCGAAGCCGGCGGCTCGGCCGTAGCGAAACAGATCGACCGTCTCATCGGCCCCTTGTCGACGACCGATCGCTTCCTGCACCTCGGGGGTGAAGTCTTGCACACCCATGCTCAGCCGGTTGAACCCGAGTTCGCGCAGGGTGTCGATCTGCTCGTGGTTGGTCACGCGCGGGTCGACCTCGATGGCCACCTCGGCGCCGGGGAGCAGCGTGAACTGTCTGCTGATCGCCTCCCAGAGGATGCGCATGCCCGCGGAATCGAGGTGCGTCGGCGTGCCGCCACCCCAGTGAATCTGGTTCACGGTTCGTCGATGTGGCAGGCGCGTGGCCACCATCTTGATTTCGGTCCGCAGGTAGTCGAGATAGCGTCCCACCACCTCGGGCTTGCGGGTGATGACCACGCTGCAGCCGCAGAAGGTGCATCTCTCGCGGCAGAACGGAAGGTGGAAGTAGAGGGAGAGAGGCTCGTTCGGTACGGCGTCGGCTTCGGTCAGCTTCGACTCGTAGGTCGCGCCATCGACCCCCTCATGGAACTCCACGGCGGTGGGATACGACGTGTAGCGCGGCCCGGGGCGGTCGTAGCGCCGAAGCAGGTCGAGCAGCTCCGCGGTGGACCGGGACGGGGTCGGCGTGATGTCCATAGATTCCTCGCTCCTGCTTCCTACGTCTTGTCTTCTCGATCCGCGGTCCGAGATCGTGACCTGGGTCTTCGGGGTGTGAACTTCAGGCTTCAGGCTCCTGACTACTGACTACTGACTACTGCCCACTGTCCACTGTCTTCTGCCCCGAATGCCGATGTGTCGCCTCGACAAACGCCGCGGCGTTCTCCACCGGTGTCTCCGGCAGGATCCCATGGCCCAAGTTCATGATGTGCCCCTTTGCCCCCCTTGCTTCGGCGAGGATCCGGATGACTTTCTCCTCGATCACCTTCGGCGAGCCGAGGAGTACGCCAGGGTCGAGGTTCCCTTGCACCGCCGTCCGATCGCCCAGGATTTCCCTGGCTCGGGTGAGCGGGATGCGCCAGTCGATGCCCGTCACCTCAGCGCCCACAGTGCCGATCCGGTCGAGGAGGCCCGCCGCGCCGGGGGCGAAGTAGATGCGGGGAATCACCGGGTCGACCGCCTTCACCGCCGCCAGGACCTCACGGGCGTAGGGAAGGGCGAATGTCTCGTAGTCCTCGGCGGAGAGGATCCCCGCCCAAGAGTCGAAGAGTTGGATCGCCTGCACGCCCGCCGCAATCTGTGAGCGGAGTGAGACGATGATCGCGTCGGTCAACTTGCGGAGCAGGCGGTGCGCCAGGTCCGGCGTGCCAAACATCATGGAGCGGATCTCGGACTGGTTGCGCGAGCCGCCGCCGCACGCGGCGTACGTGGCGAGGGTGAAGGGAGCCCCGGCGAAGCCGATCAGCGGAACCCGACCGTTCAGCTCGCGCCGCAACATCCGCACGCCGTCCGCGATAGAGCCGAACACCGACGAGCCGTCCGCCGAGCGGAGCGACTCGATGTCGGCCTCGGTGCGCAGGGTGCGTGCCATGACCGGCGCCGGGGTGAAGTCGATCTCCATCCCCATGGCCACCAAGGGGACCAGGATGTCGGAAAAGAGAATGGCCGCGTCGACGCCGATCCGGTCCACCGGCTGCAGTGTCACCTCGGTGCAGAGCTCGGGGATGGTACACATCTGCCAGAAAGAGTGTCTCTCCCGAACGGCGCGGTACTCGGGCAGGTACCGTCCGGCCTGCCGCATGATCCAGATCGGCGTGCGCTCGACCGGTTGGCCGAGGCAAGCGCGAAGGAAGAGGTCATTCATCGGGGTCACTCCTCTGTTGCCTTGATCTCGGCCAGGGCGACCGTCATCGCCTGGCCGCCGGCGGCGATGATTTCGTCGACGTCTTCGTCCGTGTGCGCGGCGGAAAGGAACCCCGCCTCGAACTGCGACGGAGCCAGGTAGATCCCCTGCCGCAACATCTCGCAAAAGTAAATCCCGAAGCGCTTCGTGTCGGCGCGCTTGGCTTCGGCCCAGCTCCGCACCGGTCCGGCGTGGAAGTAAAGGCAACCGAGCGACGCGATCGAGATCCAGCTCGCGGGCGCGCCCAGGGCCCGGATGTTTCGCTCCATTCCCGCGCGCAGTCGTTCGCCGAGAGACTCGAGCTTCTTGTACACCGCGCCGTCGCGCAGGCAGGCCAGCATGGCGCGCCCGGCTGCCACCGCCAGCGGGTTGCCGGAAAGTGTTCCCGCCTGGTAAACCGGACCCTCGGGGGCGAGGCTCTTCATGATCTCCCGCGGGCCGCCGTAGGCGCCGACCGGGAGGCCGCCGCCCACGATCTTGCCGAGCGTCGTGAGATCGGCGCGGACGCCGAACCGCTCCTGAGCGCCACCGTAGGCGAGGCGGAAGCCGGTGATCACTTCGTCGAAGATGAGCAGTGCGCCTTCCCGGTCGCAGATCTCGCGCAGGCCCCGGAGGAAGCCGGGTTCGGAGATGTTGCCGCCAGTGATCATGCCCTCCCGGCCGGCCACGGAGACGGCGCGGACTTCCAGGAAATCCGGCTCCGGCAGGACGCAGCCCATGTTGGCGGCCACCGGTTCCACGATGATGGCGGCGATCTGTCCGCGGTATTCGGCGCAGAGAGCCTCCACCGCCGCCAGGTCGTTGTACGGCGCATTGAGTGTGTCCCGCGCGGTACCCGCAGTGACACCGGGGCTGGAAGGGTGGCCGAAGGTCGCAGCCCCCGATCCTGCCTGGATGAGGAAGGCGTCTCCGTGGCCGTGGTAGCAGCCCTCGAACTTGATGATGAGGTCGCGCCCGGTGTAGCCGCGGGCCAGCCGCACCGCGCTCATCGTCGCTTCGGTGCCGGAGCTGACCAGACGGACCATTTCGATGGACGGCACTGCCGACACGATGGTTTCCGCGAACTCCACCTCGGCGAGAGTCGGCGCACCGAAACTCGTGCCATCGCGGGCGGCACGCTCGATCGCTTCCAGAATGGCCGGATGAGCGTGACCGAGGATGAGCGGTCCCCACGAACTGACGAGATCCAAGTACTCCCTGCCGTCTTCGTCCCAGACCTTGGCCCCCTGTCCGCGGCGGAGGAAAAGCGGCCCGCCGCCGACGGCGCGGAAGGCCCGCACCGGTGAGTTCACTCCGCCGGGGATGACCCGGCAGGCCCGCTCGAAAAACGCCGCGCTGCGCGGCCCTTCCCACGGATGTTCCGGCGTGTTCAACGGGTTTCCCGAAGCCACTGGGCCACCTCCTTGGCGTGATAGGTCAGGATCATGTCGGCGCCGGCGCGCCGGATGGACGTCAACGTCTCGAGAACGATGCGGCGGCGGTCGACCCAGTTGCGCTCGGCCGCGGCGCAGATGAGCGCGTATTCGCCGGAGACGTTGTAGGCGGCCACCGGGACCTCGAACTCGGTGTGCACCCGCAGGATGATGTCGAGGTAGGCCAGCGCCGGCTTGACCATCACGATGTCCGCCCCTTCTTCCAAGTCGAGGGCGACCTCGAGAAGCGCCTCGCGGGCGTTGGCCGGGTCCATCTGATAGCCCAGCCGGTCGCCGAACTGCGGCGTGGATCCGGCCGCCTCGCGGAACGGACCGTAGAAGGCCGAGGCGTACTTGGCGGCGTAGGAACAGAGCACGGTATCGCCGAACCCAGCTTCATCCAGGACCTCGCGGATGGCGCCCACCCGCCCGTCCATCATGTCGGACGGGGCGACCACGTCGGCCCCGGCCCGGGCATAGGCGAGCGCGGAGCCGGCCAACAGGGGCAGAGTGGCGTCGTTGTCGACCTGCCCGTCGCGGATGACGCCGCAGTGCCCGTGGTCGGTGTACTCGCAGAGGCAGACGTCGGCCCACACCACGAGATCGGGCACGGCTTCTTTCACCGCGGTGATGGCGCGCGAGACGATGCCGTCATCGGCATACGCCTCCGAGCCCAGCGGGTCCTTGCGCTGAGGGATGCCGAAAAGGATGACCGCCGGAATGCCGAGGGCGTGCGCTTCGCGGCACTCTTCCACGAGGAAATCGACCGAGAGCCGGGCGACGCCGGGCATTGACGCGATCGGCTCGCGCACACTCGTGCCGTGGATGGCGAAGAGGGGCAGGACAAGATCGTCGACCGAGAGGCGCGTCTCTCGCACCATTCGCCGCAGGGTCGCCGTGCGTCGCAGTCGACGCGGCCGATTCACCGGAAAACTCATGGGGTGACTCCTTGCTGGGCTTGGACCGCGCGTGCGGCGGCGCGGGCCAGCTCGCAAAGCGACGGCGTGTCAGCCTCCGCGACCGGTTCGAGCCCGAGCGCGCGGACGGCCGCTGTGGTGGTGGGACCGATGGTGGCGATGAGAGTGTTCCCTTCGGGGCCGCCCAGCCAGGCGGCACCGACCTGGCCGACGAAGGCCTGCACGGCGGAAGGGCTGGCGAAGGTCACCGCCGCGATCGACCTTGTGTGCAATGCCGCGCGGATGGGGGCGGCATGGATGACAGCGGCGACGGTGCGGTAGGCGATCACCTCGTCGACGAGAGCGCCGGTCCCGCGCAGGATTTCTGCCAGCTCCGGGCGTCCGTCCTCGGCGCGGGTCACGAGTATGTGCGTCCCATCCATGGCTTCGCGTCGCCGCAGCTCGTCGGCGAGCCCGGCTCCACTCGATTCGGCGGCGGTGCAGTCGCAGCGCCCGAACAGTTTCCTCGCCCGGTGCGCGGTGGCAGGGCCCACGACGGCGATGCGCGTGGTCGCGGGGAACCCAGGCTCGCCGGACCCTTCGGGCGACGACGCGCGCCAGGTTGCGGCAAACGATTCAACGCCGCGAGCGCTGGTGAAGACAATCCACGCGTAGTCCGCCGCCGCGCGGGCCGCCGCGCGCAGCGCCGCCGCATCGACCGGAGCCTCCGTTCGCAGGACCGGGATGCGGAGCGGCCGCCCGCCGAGTCGGACGATCTCCGCGGAGAGACCCTCGCCCGGTTCTTCCTCGCGGGTGATCGCGATGACCGCGCCGCCGAGCCGCTCGATGCAGGTCGAGCCGGGGACGGCCGATCGCGGTGGCGCGACACCGACGCCGTCCGCCTGCACGCCCCGCCAGACAAAATCAAACAAAAGTGCCGGCGCCTGATTGTGCGTCTGCGGCGTGCCTCCCTCGTCGAGACAGCGGCGCACCGTTCCTTCCAACGCCCCGAAGATGAGGTCGGCTGTCATTTCCACCGGCATTGTGCGGATCCGCCCGGCTTCCATGCCGCGGGTGAGCAAACTACGGAGCAGATTGCGCAGGCGGGCGCGCAGCGGCTCCACCTCAACTCCGGGCCCGGGCAGCGCTCCAGCGAAGCTTGATTCCTCTTTGCGCATCATGCGGAAGAAGTCCGGGTACTTGAGCAAGAACATGGAGGAATGAACGAGGAACTTGCGCAGACGAAGACGGGGATCCTCCTCCTCGCGAAAGGCCCGGTCGAGCGCGTCGAGAAGCGACGACAGCCTTGTCGCGAGGATGGAGAAGTACAGATCTTCCTTGGAGTCGAAGTAGAGGTAGATCGTCCCCTTGGCCACGCCCGCGCGTGCGGCGACCTCTTCCATCCGTACGGAAGCGAGGTCGCGCCCGCCGAAAAGGCCGGAGGCTGCCTCAATGATCCGCTCGCGCTTGCCGGGATCGGGACGGCGACCGCGTGGGGGGACGATCATGCCGGTCGTCACGTCTGGCCTCCCGGGCGGGGATCTGCCGCGGGACCTTCCACCGGGCGGTCCATCAACTCCGGAGCCATCGCCATCCGCTCTCCCTCCGCGGGACACTCGGCAGTACCACGGCCGCCGGCCGATCGCGCCACTTCTGCGAGGATCTCCTCGGCGCCGAGCCCGATCAGCTCTTGCGCGAGCTGTTCGCCGACGGACGCTGGGTCGTCGGCACGGCCGAAACGCCGGCCCCGCAAGAGCCGCACGCCGTCCGTGTCGGCCACCATGCCATCGAGGTGGATGTCGGCACCGTCCACCCGGGCCAACGCTCCCACCGGAACCTGGCAACCGCCGCCAAGGGCCTGCAGGAAAGCCCGCTCCGCGTCGACCGCGCAGCGTGTGACCGGATCCTGCAGACCGGCGAGCAATCGCTGCACCCGCGTATCGCCACCGCGGATCTCGATGCCGATGGCTCCCTGGCCCGGCGCGGGAAGGAGCAGTTCCGCGGAGAGGATTTCGGTGATGTGCACACCGAGGCCGAGTCGTTCCACGCCCGCGCGCGCGAGGATGACCGCGTCCATGTCATCCGCGGCAGCGCGCATGATACGCGTCGGCACGTTGCCGCGGATGCTCTCCACCACGAGGTCGGGGCGCGCGTGCAGCACCTGGGCGCGACGCCGCAGACTGGAGGTGCCGATCCGCGCACCGCTCGGCAGGTCGGCGAAGTGCTCCCCGCGCGCGCTGATCAACGCGTCGCTCGGTTCGTGGCGGGACAGAACGGCGCCCAGGGCGAGGCCGGCTGGGAGCGTCGTCGGCAGGTCTTTCAAACTGTGCACCGCGAGGTCGACGCGGCCGTCCAGCAATGCCTCTTCGATCTCCTTGGTGAAGAGCCCCTTCCCGCCGATGCGGGACAGCGGCGCGTCAAGGATGCTGTCGCCGGTGGTGACGATGATGAGGATCTCGACCGCGAGTCCGAGATGGCGCTCCCGCAACAAAGCGGCGGTGTGCTCCGACTGCCACAGCGCGAGTGCGCTACCCCGGGAGCCGATGAGGAGCTTTCCGGGTGTCCGCGAGTCCTCAGGCATCGCTATCTCCGTCCTTCCTGCCCGCCCCGGCCAAACCGAAGAGGCGGCGCACCAGTTCCATCCGGGCGAGCGAACCGGCGCCACCACGAGGGAGCTCGCGGATGGCGGTGGTCGGTTCGTGCAGCAGCTTGTTGACGATGCCGCGGGTCAGGGCTTCCACCTGCTCGCGGTCCTTTTCACAGAATCGATGCCGAACCTTCTCCATCTCGCGAGCGCGGACCAGCTCGTAGTGCTCGCGCAGCTCGCGAATGACCGGCGTGGCCTCGAGCCCGGCATACCAGCCGAGAAACTGCTCCATCTCCTGCTGAATGATTGCCTCGACCCGGGGTATCTCGCGACGTCGGCGATCCAGGTTTTCCTTGACCAACCCCTCGATGGAATCGATGTCGTACAGGAAGACGTTGGGGATCTCGCGCACAGAGGGTTCGACATCGCGCGGCACGGCGATGTCGAGAATGAGGAGCGGCCGGTTCTTCCGTCCGGCCAGGACCCGTTTCACAAGGTCGCTACGGATGATCGGATCGGGCGATGCGGTGGCGGTGACCAGGATGCTGGATGTCCGCAGGGCCGTCTCCAGCGACTCGAACGGCACAGCCTCGGCACGCAGCTCCTCCGCCAGCGCTGCTGCCCGCTCGAACGTGCGGTTTGTGACCGTCATCCGGCCGATCCCCATCTCCAGAAGGCGGCGGGCGGCAAGGGCGCCGGTTTCCCCGGAGCCGACGAGCAATGCGCTGCGCTTGCCCAGATCGGAGAAGATACGCGAGGCGAGGGTGACCGCGGCGTAGCTCACGGAGACGGCGCCGATGGCGATTGAGGTCTCGGTGCGCACGCGCTTGCCGACGCGGAAGGCGGCATCGAGGAGCCGGTGCATGAGCGGCCCGGTGGAGCCGGCGCGGCGAGCGATCTCGAACGCGTCATGCACCTGCCCGAGGATCTGCACCTCGCCCACGATCATCGAATCGATGGAGCTGGCCACGCGAAAGAGGTGCTCCACCATCTCGCGCCCGTGGCGGATATACAGCGTGTCGGCGTGGGAGGCCAGCTCGATCCCCCGGTGCCGGCGCACCAGATCGAGGAAGAGTTCGTGGCCTGTCGCGGGTGTGTCTGCCAACGCGTACAGCTCGGTCCGATTGCAGGTGGAGAGCAGCAGTCGCTCCGGCATCCTGTCCTCGGATCCGGCGGTGCGCAGGGTATCCTCCGCCTGCTGATGCGTGAAGGCGATCTGTTCGCGCAGGGCCACTGAGGCCGTGTGATGGCTGAGGCCGATGACTACGAGGTCCATGTGTGGCTGCCGAAGCGATGGAAACTGTGAACGAAGGCGCTGACCGCCACCAGCGCCAGCCCCATGAGGACGAACCCGCAGATGGACAGATAGATCGCCCGCTTGCCGCGCCAGCCGAGGCGGTACCAGGCGAACACCGTGGCGGCATAGATGACCCAGACCACCAGGGTGAAGAGAAACATCGGATCCCTCGCGAACCCCGGGTAGAGCCGGCAGGCCCAGAGGACCCCGGCCGCGATCGCGACGGTCAGGGAGCCCAGTCCGAGGACCGCCGCGCGGATGTTCATCTGCCCCAGGACCTCCAGCGGCGGCATGCGCCGGTAGAAGAGACCGAAGTGGGTCGACTTCAGTTCGTGGTACAGCAGCAGGAAAAGAGCCCCGTAGATCGCCGAGACCGCGAAAGCGGAGTAGCCGAGGATGGCGGCGCCGGTATGAATGCCGAAGAGCGGCATGCGCAGCAGTTCAGACACCTGCAGGTCGAGAACGATTCGCCCCGAGGAGGCGAACTGCACCAGGGTTGTGAAAGCGAGCAGGAACACGCCTGTGGAAAGGTCGCGGGTGTGGGTCTCCACCCAGAAGTAGGCGATGCCGGTCATGAACGCCACCACCGTGAGGACCTCCGGCGCGGAGGCCAGGGGGATCCGCCGATGGGCAAGGACAAAATCAGCGAGGTAAAGGGCATGGATCGCCAAGGTGACGGAAAAGGCGGGCCGGGCGAAGCCGGCCCAGCGCCGAGCCTTGCCGAAGAAGTGCAGGCCGTAAAGAGCCAGCGTCACGATGTAGAGCGTCGGCACGGCGCACCGGAAAACCGGCAGGATGTGATTGAACGGGTAGATGGAAGGGTTCATGCGGTTCGCTCCAGTCCTCGGCTGGTCACCCGGCAACGCCCCGGCGGCGTGGTGGTTGGGCCATCGGTTCGACTCTCGTCAGCAATGACTGACCGGTCAGTTCAACGTTTCAGCATGGCAGTCGGGGCCAGCCGGGAGCAAGCCGGAAGTCAGGACAGTCGGCAGTCAGGAATTCGGCCCGGGGGGCGGCACCCGTGGGCGGGCGCCTGGCGGTGGCCTACATTCCCCAGAGGTGCATGGTGTTGACCGGCTTTCCTTGCAGCTTCAAGTAGTAGAAAAGCTGGCCTTTGTGCTGCGTCAGGTGTCCGACCATCTGCATCAGACGCACCCCCAGCTTCATCTGCATCTGGTCCCAGGGCGCTGTCGCGATCCTGTTCTCCAGATTGTCCTCGCCGGCCTGGGCCAGCATCGCCAGTGCGAGTTGCTTGTCCTGCTCCAAGAGTCGCTTGGCCTCGGCCACGCCGGTGACCGACGGCAGCTTCCCGGCCGGGGGGAGCATCTCGTCGCCGGCCATCGGCTCCGCCCCCGCGGGCATACCCCAGTCACCGGTGACGAACCCCTTGCAGGGGGCTCCGCAGGCGTTGGTCAGGTGCATGGCCAGCTGCCCCATGGTCATCCAGTTGTCGCCGGTCGACGGCTTCCAGCCCAATTCGGCGTCACCGACCAGGTCCAGCAGCTTCTGAGCCGTCGCGTAGTTGTACTCCATGCTTCCTTTGATCAGCTCGGTCCAGTTCATCTGAACTCCCTTCAGTCTTTGATCGGACACCGAACGTGGAACACCGTGACCCCGAGCGCCTCGAACGCCGTCGTCGCCCGCGGCCAGGCACGCAAACGGGCGCGCATCGCCGCCAAACGTTCCGCGTCCGGGATCGCGCAGGGTGGTGCACTCAAGAGCCGGTCCGTTCCGGGATGCGGTGCGGCGAGGAGGCCCTCGCGCCCCGTGCGGTAGGTGCGCCAGGCGTTCCCGAAGCGATCGTCCACGACCAGGTATGCCTCGGGGATTCCGTTCGCGCGCAGGTACGACTCGATTCCCTCCAGGTCGCTGCTGTCGCTGCCGCCGCTGCTGTCACTACACCACGCGAGTCGGTCCCGCAGATCGGTCGAGAAGGAAGGTCGGTGTAGCGCCAGGTTCGCGTCGCGGCCGGCGAGACCGTCCACCACCGGGGCGTCGACAAGAGCATCCAGTTCGTTGGTCACCGGCCAGTTGGTAAGCACCGGGATCTTCGCTGGGGCGCTGCGCAGCCAGCGCGCCTCCGGTGGGACCTGCGGTGCCCAAATCCACAGGCGCACCACGACGCCCAGCACGAGTGTCGTACCCGCGGCCGCGATCCACGTTCGCCGTGAGATCGTGCGCAGGGCGAGCAGCCCGAGCGACGCGGCCAGGAACGCCAGACCTACATGTGACCACGCAGCGGCCGGCCGCACCAGTTGTGCGAGTGCCACGACGGCTACGCCCAGTGCGGGGCCGAGATCCCGCCCCGGCCTCTCCGCTCGTCCCCGCTCCAACATGACGGCGGCGAGAAGTGCGAGCGGCAGTGCGGCAGCCATCAGAAGGCGGTCGGTAAACAACTGCAGCGGCAACTGCACGCCGATGCCCGCCAGAGCGATCGGCGCCAGCAGCGCCAGAGCCGCGAGCGCGAGGCCTGCAACCGCGGCGAAGTCTCGCGCCGCGACGGTGCGCCATCCCCGTGCCATGCGCACGGCGCCCACCAGTAGGAGCCCGCCCAAGGCGAGTCCGAACGCCGCCGCCACCCCACGCAGGGCAAGCGCGCGGACTAAGCCGGGTTGCAGCGCCAAGAGCGGCAACGATGCGGGCGCGAGCACCAAATCGACGAACCAGGGCGAGAGCGCCGACGCGCACAGGCCACCGACCGCGAGCGAACCCAGCGCGACGATCCGGGCCGCCGGTCGCGTCCCGCTCGCGCCGCCGGCGATCGCGACCGTCAGCGCGACGAAGAGTGCGATTTCGAGAGCGCTCACATGACAGATGAGGATCACGAGTGTGAGCGCCCCGAGCGCCGCCGCGCGCACTCGGTCGGAAGGGCCGTGGGCGCATGCTACCCACCAGCAACCCGCGAGGAAGACCGCACTCAGCAGCTCGGGCCCGGGCGGCTCGAACCGCGAGCCTGCCGCCGGCACCATCAGGTAGGCGAGTGCGGCGAGGGCTGCCAGTCCGCGGTCTCGGCCCTGGTTCCCGAGTGCGAGAAACTGGGCCGCGAGCGCGAAATGGAGCACCAGCGCTGAGCATCGGAATGCCCCCACCAGGGCGCCGAACGGTGTGAGCGTCGCGATGAAGGCGGGGAAACCGGGTGCATAGGCGTGCAACGAGGTTGCGAGCGTGCGGCTCCAGGTGAGATGCGCCCACGCGTCCACAAGGACGAGCCCGGAAGGATCGCGGCCGAGGAGCGCACTCAGCAGGGCCACCAGGGCGGCCATGAATACCGCGGGAAGTACGCTGCCCTCAGGCGGCCGCGTGCGCCGCCCGCGGCGGATCGCGGCGGTGATCCATAACGACGCGTGCGCCGCGAGAACGAGTGCCGGGGTGGCGTTCATCCCGAACCGGGCCGCCGTCACCAGGACGAGGATCGGGATCGCGAGGGCCAGGAGGACGGCGGCTGCGAGCCGGGCTGCGGGTCTCTGGCCCGGAAAGCACCAGCCCGCGAGCATGGTCGTGGAGACAACATACAGCAGCGTGCCGAACAAGGATTACCCTCCACGAGCGCGCGCATTGTCGAACCGCGTCCGTGCTTCCGCACGGATGTCGGGGCCGGAGATCCTCGATCGGATCCACCGCACCAAGTCGGCGGGCAGTATGGGTGGTGGTGGCCGTGGGGTCAATCAGGAGCCCCTGATGTCGCGGGAAGGCTCCCTGTCTATCTGCATCGTCGTCGCGACTTCAACGGGACCGTGGGTCTATCGACCCGCACCCACCCTTGCGGGACCGGATGCCAACGCGTAGGATGAGTTGGATGCGGCTCATCACAGACCGGGCTACGTGACATCCGGTATGGGGACTAACCGGTGATCTATCCATTCGCACTCCGAGAAGCTGTCGCTGAGAGAGCGCGCCGGACGAACAACCGGCGCGCGGGTGCGCACACGCCCGCCCCCATGCCCGCGCCTACTGCTACTCCTGCGCCCGCGCCGGCCAGGCGGCGCCCATGAGCGCGTCAGCCTTGGTTGTAGACAAGCCGTCGCCGCTGACTTCGGCCGTGGCGCGCGTGCTCGTCGTGGTCCCCGCGCACAACGAGCAGGAGAGCCTCGGCGACACGCTGGATCGCATTCGGTCGGAGATGCCGGAAACCGACATGGTGGTGGTCAACGACTACTCGACGGATCGCACCAGCGAGGTCGCGCGTGCCCACGGAGCGGTGGTCGTGGAGCTGCCGTGGAATCTGGGGTACGGCGGCGCGGTGCAGACCGGCTTCAAGTACGCGGTGGCGCACGGCTACGATGCGGTTGTCCAGATGGACGCTGACGGCCAGCACGACCCCGCCTCGGCTCGGGCGGTCCTCGCCCCGGTGCTCGCGGGCGAAGCTGACGTCGTGATCGGTTCTCGCTTCCTGGGACGCGCCGACTACGCCATTCCCGCGCCGCGCCGTCTGGGGATGATGCTGTTCGGGCGCATCGCCACCGCCGTGACCCACCAGCGTTTTTCGGATCCCACCTCGGGCTTCCAGGCACTTCACCGGTGCGCGGTCGAGTTCTTCGCGCGCGACAACTACCCGTCCGACTTCCCCGACGCCGACACGCTCATCTTGCTCTCGCTCGCCGGCTTCCGCGTGCGCGAAGTGCCGGTCGTGATGCGCGCACGCACCGCCGGGACCTCGATGCACTCGAACCTGCGCGCCGTGTATTACGTCGCGAAGATGTTGCTGTCGATCCTGATGGTGTTGCTGCGTCACTCGCGCGTCCCGAGGAGAGTCGCAGGCGGGGCGTTCACGGGCGACGCCGATGCCGATGCCCGGCGGACTCGGCCGACTCGGAGGACTCAGTCATGAACGAACCCCTGAGCATCCCCGGCGGCCTCCAACTGCGCACCCAGTTGTTCGTGATCGCGGTAGGGATCGCGATGCTTCTGTTTATCCTGAATATGGTACGGCGCAAGCAACTGCGCGAGCAGTACTCGTTGCTGTGGCTGTTCAGCGCCGTGGTCATGACGTTGTGTGCGGTGTTCATCCGGCAGGTGGACAAGCTCTCGCACCTGGTTGGCATCCACTATCCGCCGGCGTTTCTCTTCCTGGTGGCGATCCTGCTCGTGTTGGTGCTCCAGTTCCATTTCTCCACCGTGATCTCGAATCTGCGCGAACAGAACAAGAGCCTCACGCAGGATCTCGGCATCCTTGCCGCCGAGGTGAGGGAGCTGCGGCGGGCGATCGAGGAGCGGAAGAAGGTGCCTTGAGGAGACGCGGCCGATCGGTTGGCGAGGTGGTGGCCGCGTTCGGGGCGGCTTGGTGGGCCCTCGGCGCTGGTTCCCTCGCGGTCGGGGCTGGGCCGGTCCGTTTCGACGATCCGACCACCTCCGGCTTCCACCGGCTGGAGATGACGCCGAACTCCCTCCGGCTGGTCGTGACCGCCTCGCCCGATGCCGTGTTTCGCGCCGATGGCGACCGCCTCGTCGTCTCCGACCGTTCGCTTCCGGATGCCCCGGCCGGGGAACATGTCTCGCTCCCGATCGCGTGTGTGTGGTTCGCCGTCCGGCCGGGTAGTCAACCTGTCATCCGGCTTGAGTCCGCGGAATCGGTCCCGTTGCCTTGGCCCGACGCCCTCGGAGCGAGGGATTTTCGGGATCGGTGCCGGTCCGGTCCGGGCGCATCGCGGCCCGGCTGCAGCTCCCGCGCGACCTCCGTGGCGGCGATTGTGGCTACGCCCGAGCCGAAGTGTATGCCGAGCGCGCCGGATCTCCCGTGAGCGGGGGCGCCTTCGGGGCCCTCGCGTCCCTCACTGTTTCCGATTCGGCCGTCGTGCCGTCGTCAGACCGGTTACCCCCGACCGTTCGGATGCAGGTCGACGGAGATCCGACGGCCCTCCCGCCGGGCGCCATCGTGAGCGTGGCCCTGTTTGACTCGAGCGGGATCGATGTGACCGCGCTCACGCCACAACGTTCCGTCCTCTTCCGCATCGAGAGCGCCGGAGACGTCCTTCTGGCGCGTGACCTTACCTCGCAGGTGAGTTTCGGCGAGGACTTCCGCAGCGGCACGGTCTCCAGCCGTCTTCCTGAGGACCTGCCGTCGGACACCGGCATCACGCTGGTGGTCGAGGCCTCCGACAACGCGGGCAACCGCGCGGCCGGACGTCTCGATGTCTATCTGGTCGGTTCCTCCGCGAAGGATCCCGCCCTCGGCCAGGTCTTCAACCTGCCGAATCCGATGGAGACCGAAACCGGATTCTTCGGCGAGATCGCCTGCTCGGCCGAGATCGAGGTTCGGATCTTCACCATCACGGGACGGAGGATCGCGCGCTTGGGGCCGCAGGTGTTCACGCCGCCGGCCTTTGCCCAAGAGGGCCTGTGGTGGGATGGGCGCGACGCGGACGGTGACCGGCCGGCCAACGGGGTCTATCTCTGCATCACTCGGGCCAGACCAGCGGCTGGCGGCCCTGCCCATACCCGGTTGGGACGCTTGGTGATCTCGCGGTAGGGTGTCGCCCCTCGTGATTGTGCCCCTGACCCTCCACAACGACATGACCGCGCGGACTCAAGGACTGAAACTGTCCGGTGCCGTGCAGGCGACTCAGCGGTGCGCCGGTTCGTCACGCCAGGCGGTTATTGTCCTCAAGAGGCCCACGCCGGGAGTCGAAATGGGTTAGGTAAGGAATCAGTCTGTCACCTCTGGTTTGGCCCCGGCGTGGCGCGAAGTCCCGGAGCAGGAGACCCGTCATGGAACGATCCCGTGCCGCTTCGAGGACCTTGGTCACGATCGCGATCATGGCTGCATGCGTCGCGTTGGCGCTTCCGGCCCCGGCGACCGCCGGCTCCTCGGTCCTCGACTTGAGCCTGGAGGAACTCCTCCAGGTCAAGGTCACATCGCCTTCGAAGAAGGCACAGCGGCTCGAAGATGTCGCGGCGGCGGTTTTTGTTCTCACCTCGGAAGATCTTCGTCGCAGCGGGGTTACCAGTATCCCTGACGCTCTGCGCATGGTGCCGGGCCTTCAGGTGGCACGGATCGACGCCAGCAAGTGGGCCATCTCTTGCCGGGGGTTCAACGACCGCTTCGCGAACAAGATGCTGGTGTTGGTCGACGGCCGAACGGCCTACACCGAGCTTTTTGCCGGGGTGTTCTGGGAGGCCCTCGACACGCTTCTCGAGGATGTCGAGCGGATCGAGGTGATTCGCGGACCGGGAGGGAGCGTCTGGGGCGCCAACGCCGTCAACGGCGTCGTGAACATCATCACGAAAAGCGCCGATCAAACGCAGAGTGGGTTCGCCCAGACTGGAGGCGCTTTTCGCGACCGCCGGGGGATCGCGCTACGTCAGGGTGGGAAGGCTTGGGAACACGGCGGCTATCGGTTCTACGGAAAATATGTGCAACAGGACGCCCTGGACTCCGATCAGGGTGACCTCCTCGCGGACCAATGGCACAACTTTCGAGTCGGGGGCCGCTACGATTGGGCCGGATCCCCGCAGAGCGATTTCAGCTTGGTGGGGGAGTACTACGACGGCCGCTTTGGCAGCGGTACGGTGGTGCCGACGCTCACCACGTCCTCCTACACCGACACGCTCAAGAGCCGGGACTGGAGCGCCGGCCGCAGCGTGAAGGCGCGCTGGACGCATCGGCCTTCAGCCACCTCCGAGCTGGCCGTTCAGGCCTACTACACGCGCCTGCACCAGGGATATCGCGGCCTCTTGATTCACGACGCGGACGACGTGGATCTTGAGATGACACACAGTTTTGCAATCTCAGGTCGTCACTCGCTCATGTCGGGCCTCGGCTATCGCATGGCGGCGGTACGTACCCAGGGGAGCTACCTGGTTCGCTTTGATCCGGCCAACGCAACATCCAGTCTCTTTAACGGGTTCACCCAATACGATTTCAAGACGTCGCAGGATCGGCTTCATTTGCTGGCTGGGACCAAGGTGGAACACAAGGACACGTCTGGGTGGGACGTCCAGCCGACGGCGCGGGCGCTCTACCGCTTGCGTCCCCACCAGGCGATCTGGGCCTCCGCCTCGCGGGCGGTGCGGACACCGTCGAGGGCGGAGCAGTCGTCGGTCTATCTCAATGCGGTGGAAGAGTTGCCCCTTGCTGTCCCTGGCATTTCAGCGATGGTTGTGACTACGAACTCCACCCCCGATTTCCGATCGGAGGACATGGTGGCGTTCGAGGCCGGGTACCGGGGCTACCTCCTGTCGCGGTTGCAGTTCGAAGTCGCGGCCTTCGAGAATCTGTATGACCACCTCCGCTCCGGTCGGTCCGGGAAGGCCTACCCGAGCGGAATCGACGGAGCGATCTACTACATCGTACCGTTGACGACGCGCAACGACCTCAAGGGCCGGACCCGGGGTGTGGAGCTGTCCGGGGTCTTGCAGGCCACCTCGTGGTGCCGAGTCGGGGCGAGCTACACCCACCTGTATGCGAAGTTCGAACCGCGCAAGGGCGCCCCGGCGGATATCAGCACGGCTGGGATCGGTACCGACCCCTGTCACCAGGCGTCCGCCCATGCCTATCTTGATCTCGGTCGATGGCTTCAGGCCTACGCCGCGTTGCGGTACGTGGGCACCCTGCCGGATCCGAAGATTCTTCTCTACCCGGTCGGCGGGGTTCCGTCCTACCTGGTCGGCGATATGACCGCCGAGTGGACATGGTCGTCCCGCGTGACCACGGTGCTGGGTGTTCGCGACATCGGTTCCGGAAACCACCGGGAGTTTGCGCCCTGGTACATCCGGAGCATCCCCGCAGCGGTGCCGACGAGTGTCTACTGCTACCTGAACCTGCGGTATTGATCGGGCATCGACCGTGATACCGGGGCTTTCGGGGCGGCCGGCGAACAACGCGGGGATCGGAAGCCGATGACACCTCGCATCATCCGACTGCGGGCGAGATGGGTGCCGCCGCCTTCGGGTCGCGGCGGCTTTCTCCGTGTCCCGGCCCGGTCTTTCGCCCGGGCCGTGATCCTGCCCGCCGTGATCCTGGTCGGGTCCTTGGCAAGTACCCTAGCGTGTGCGGAGAAGACCCCCGGGAGTGCCGCTGAGTACGAGGTGAAAGCCGCCTATCTGCTGAATTTCGCCCGTTTCGTGGAGTGGCCTGGCGGTGCCTTTGAGAGCGATGTCTCGGAAATCAGGATCGGGATCATGGGTCCGGGGCCGCTCGATCGGCAGGTGGAACTCGGGATGGAAGAGCGGCTGGTCAGTGGCCGGCCGGTCCGGGTCATGTGGTTGAAGGGCCCCGAGGCTGTGGCCTCGTGTCATATCGTCTTTGTGCCCCATTCCGCAGTCAATCCTGAGAGGATCCTGGCCGCCACGGCCGGCAAGCCGATCCTGACCGTCGGTGAGAGCGATTCCTTCGCCGTGCGCGGCGGCGTGATTCAGCTCTATCTCGATGACCAGGTGGTGCACTTCGAGATCAACCGGGCGGCGGCCGAGCGGAACGGTTTGAAGATCAGCTCCCGATTGCTTTCCCTTGCCCGCCTGACCAAGGTGACGACCGGTCCCGCGTCAGCGGTGGCTCCATGAATCGCGGGCGATCACTCGGGTGGCGACTCCCGATCCGTGATCTGGTTCCGCTCCCGGCGCGGTCGATCCGGCAGAAGATGCAGCTCCTCACGCTGACCGTGACGACCGGCGTACTCGTCCTCGCCTGCGCCGCCATGGCGATCATGGAGTACTCCACGTTACGGCGTTCCTTGGCCCGTTCCGTCACGGTGCTGGGGGAGGTGATGGCGGACAATACCGCCGCGTCGCTTTCGTTCGACGACCGGGCCGCGGCGCTCGATATCCTCTACGCCCTGCGCGCAGAGGCTGCCGTGCAGGCGGCTACCATCTACGATTCCAAGGACCGTGTGTTCGCCGGGTACCCGACAGCCGACCGGATCGCAGACGAGGGCGCGCCGCCCAGGGTGGACTCCCGTCCCCGTTTCACTCGGTCGCATCTCCTCCTTTCTATGCCGATCCGCGTCGGCGACGAGACGGTTGGGCGGATCGACATCCAGGCCGGCCTGGGCGAAATCCACCGGCTGCTGCGTCGCTACGCCGGGATCGTCTTGCTCATTCTGGTTGCATGTCTGGTCGTGGCGGCCGTCATCTCCCAAGAGCTGCAGCGACTCGTGGTGCGTCCCATCGCCAACTTGGTGGAGATCGCCGGCAGGATCACAGAGAGACAGGATTACAGCATTCGCGCCACGCCGGTGGCGGACGAGGATCTGGGGCTTCTGGTCGCCGGGTTCAACGCCATGGTCACCCAGATCGAGGCCCGCGATGCCGCCCTGCAGCAGGCCCGCGAAGAACTGGAGGTGCGCGTGGAGCAGCGCACCTCAGAGCTGATGATCGCCAAAGAGCAGGCGGAGGAGGCCTCTCGGGCGAAGAGCGAGTTCCTGGCGAATGTCTCTCACGAGCTGCGCACGCCCATGCACGCCATCCTCAGCTTTGCCGACTTCGGGGTAAAGAAGAGCACGAGCGCTTCGCCTCAGAAACTCCTCGACTACTTCAAGAAGATCCGCCTCGCGGGGGGCCGGCTGCTCGTGCTGCTCAATGACCTGCTGGACCTCTCCAAGTTCGAGGCGGGGCGCATGGTGATGAACTTCGCTCCCGCGCGGTTCGACCTCCTTGTGCGATCGGCGGTGGACGAGTTGCGCTCCCTCTCGCATGAACGCGGAATCCGGACTTTCTGCACCGGTGATGGAGCGGGTGACGTGGTCCTCGACAGCACGCGATTCCTGCAGGTCCTCCGCAATCTCCTCCACAACGCCATCAAGTTCTCGCCCGACGGCGCAGCAGTGCTGGTCAGCTACGGCCGACGGGACGGCGTGGCCTGGGTTGTCGTGGAGGACGAGGGAATCGGCGTCCCGAGCGATGAACTGGAGCTGGTGTTCGACAAATTTGTGCAGTCACGAAAGACGAAGACGGGGGCGGGAGGAACAGGCCTGGGGCTGGCCATCTGCCGCCAGATCGTGGGAGCGCACGGGGGGAAGGTCTGGGCCCAGCCGGGGCGTCGCGTTGGTGCTGCGTTTCACGTTGAAATCCCCGACAACCCGTCCGCGACGGCGGCGATCGGAGAGAACCTGTTGCCGGGCACGCCGCTGGGGCGGCGCATACGACACGCGGCCTGAGTTCGCGAACGGAGGAGGCGATGGCGGACACCAGGGGAAGCAACCGTGAGCGGATCCTTGTCGTGGATGACGACGAGCTGAACATCCAGATCTTCGAAGAGATCCTGGGGGAGGAGTACTGCCTCCGATGGGTGTCGGACGGAGCTTCGGCCCTCACCGAGGCGATGCGGTTCCATCCCGATCTCGTCCTCCTCGACGTCATGATGCCGGGGCTGAACGGCTACGAGACCGCCAGGAGCATGCGGGAGATGCCGGAGTTGCACTACGTCAAGATCATCCTCGTCTCGGCCAAGGCGATGCTGACCGACCGTCTGAATGGGTACGAGGCCGGAGCCGATGACTACATCACCAAGCCGTTCGACCACGACGAGCTGGTCGCGAAAATACGGGTCTTTCTTCGGCTGAAGACCGCCGAAGAGGTAGAGCGGCTCCAGTCCGAGTTCCTGACCATTCTCGGGCACCAGTTCCGCACTCCGTTGACGCATGTGCTGGGGGCCGCGGAGATGCTCTCCTCGGGGGCCACTCTGGATGCGGACACCCATCGGCAACTGACTGAGTCGATCCTCACTGGTGCGCGGCGGATGCAATGGCTTCTGGACTACCTCAATCATTTCCACGCGATGCGAACCGGTAGAAGTGCCGCGGCGGTGCGCCCGGTTCCCCTGCTCGATGTGGCGCAGGATGCCATACACGACCTCGCGGCCACGGCCCGACTGAAGCGGGTAAGCATGACGCTCGACTTTTCGGCGGCCACCGACACCATCTCCGATCGGTTTCACCTCGCCTTCGTGCTTCGGACCCTCTTGGGGGAGGCGATTGCGGCCAGTCCGGACGGGAATGTGGTCCGCATGACGATGGCGCGCGAAAGATCGACGGCCCTGCTGAGCGTCAGCGACAGCCGGCCGGCGATCGACCACCTCCACCGAAATCGGCTCTTCGACCTCCTCTGGGTGCAGAGCATCCGGCATCACGGGGGCGAGATATCCAGCCTGCCGTTGGCGCGGGAGATTGCCCGGCAGTGCGGGGGCGATCTGCGGCTCGGGGAGAGCTCCGAGGAGGGTACGACCTTCATTCTGAGTGTGCCGCTGAGCGAGTCTGCCGGAGACGCGGATCTGTCGGAAACGGAGGATGGTTTGGAGCGAGCGGCGTAACCTCTTGTGTCATTCGCGGTCCAGGACTGCCGCGCTGCGTTTGTGGCCTGACCGTGGCTCCGCGGCATGCTCGTTGCGCTGTCTTTCACCTGTCGTCATGGCGACAGCGGGGGGGGGCATGCAAGCACGAGTGGAGTCGTTCACGCTCTCCGGGATCGAGGCGGTGCCGATAGAGGTGCAAGTCTCGGTCGACAACGGTTATCCGGTTACCACCATCGTGGGGCTTGCAGGCAAGGCGATCCGTGAGAGCCTGGATCGGATCACCGCCGCCTTCCATGGCGCCGGGTTCAGCACACCCGATCGTCGCGTCACGGTGAATCTCGCGCCGGCAGAGCTGCCGAAGGAAGGATCGGCCCTGGATCTGGCCATCGCGCTGGGCATGCTGGCGGCGCTCGGCGTGTTCCCGGCGGGCGCCCTGGAAGGGATCGCGGTGGCGGGCGAACTGTCACTCGACGGCGAGGTCCGGCCGGTTCGCGGCGCCCTGGCGATCGCGCTGGCGGCTTCGAGGTTGCGTCGGAGGGCGCTCCTTCTGCCCGCGGGCAACCTGGCCGAGGCGCGTGAGGTAGATCGGTTGGTGGCGGTCCCGGTGCAGTCCCTGGTGGAGGCGATCGAGCGGCTGCGGGAGGGGCGATGGGAAAAGGAGATCGACCACGGTGCGGCTCGGCCCGCACCCGGCACTTGGCCTGAACCCGCCGGTCTCCCGGGCCCGTCCTCCCATGAACCCGACTTCGCCGAGATTCGCGGGCAGGCGGCGGCGAAGCGCGCACTGGAAGTGGCGGCCGCGGGTGGACACAATCTGCTTCTCAGCGGTCCGCCAGGGGCGGGAAAGACCCTCCTCGCGCAGCGACTCTCCGGGATTCTTCCACCGCTCGGCCGTGAGGAATCGCTGGAGGTCACCCTCGTGCATAGTGTGGCCGGACTCCTGCGGCCGGGTTCGGGGCTGGTGCGTTCCCGCCCCTTCCGAGCGCCGCACCATACCGTGAGCGGGCCGGGACTCGTCGGTGGCGGGGCGGTCCCGCGCCCCGGTGAGGTCAGCCTGGCCCATGGCGGTGTGCTCTTTCTCGACGAGATGCCCGAGTTCCGCGCCCAGGTGTTGAACCTCCTGCGGCAACCGCTGGAAGAGGGAACGGTCCGCGTCGTACGCGTGGGACGCACGGTGAGCTTTCCGTGCCGGTTCATGCTTGTGGGGGCGATGAATCCTTGAGGTTGCGTTGCCCATTTGCAGCGATTTCTGAAGCGGTAGGGAGGTAGCAAAGGTGGATTTCAACGGCGTCTTTTTCGATGGTGATTCGCTCGACGACATGTTCGACGATTTGCCGCTTCTCTTCGGGGGCGAGTGTCGGCCAACGGGCGGTGAGGTCCTTGGCTTCCGTCAGGATTTCGTCGCTGGAGAGGAGTTGGATTTTGAGGAAGTCTACTTCTCCTTGGAGTCTGGGGAGTTCCTCCTCGATTTGATTGAGTCGCTCCTCGAGTGGTTGGTACTGCCGACCGTAACCCTGGACCGTGATCGCATCGGTAATGTAGGCACGGTGGATCTTGTCCATTTCCCGGACGAGGCTTTCTCGTTTGGCGGTGAGGGCTCGGAGAGCTTCGTCCTTCGTCTTGATCGTCTCGTCCGCTTGGCCGAGATATTGGGTGATCTCCTGAGGATCGAGGAAGAAGCCTTTGAGCTGTTCGGCGAAGACGGCTTCGAGGTCGTCGATCGGGATCTTGTTACGGCACTTCTGGCAAACGTACTTTGGACTGTTCGAGAGGGCGTACATCTTCTGGCCGCAGTGGCAGAAGACGACCCCGGCGAAAAGATGAACAGTCTTCTTCGTCTCGCACTCATCTTTCCGCCGCCGTTCGTTGAGGATCGCGTTCGCTTTGAGCCAGGTTTCCTCGGAGACTATTGGCTCGACTGGAGTTAGGACCCACTCGTCCTCCGGCTTCACCTTCCAGTGTTTCTTCGCGCCCAGAGACTTCGTGTAGTTCGCTCGGCGGATGCCCTTCGCCATCGGGTCCCGGAGGAGCCGGTCCACGGTCGTATCCGTGAAGTTCGAGCCGTTCCGGGTCCGGTAGCCCTTCTCGTTCAGCAGACGGGCGACAGCCTTCTTGCGTTTGTGCTCCAAGAAGAGCTCGTACATGAGCTTGCGGACTGGAGCCTCTTTCGGGTCCGGGATCAGCTCCCGATTCTCCCAGCGGTAACCGAAGGGGGCGGCACCGCCGAGGGGCTTTCCAAGTTGTGCTCGGATGGGTACGGATGCGGCCACCCGTTCCGCGATCTCCTCCCGTTCCCACTGGGCCATGGCCGCGACGACCGTAAAGAAGAGCCGCCCGGCCGGAGTCGAAGTATCGATCGCCTCGGAGAGCGAGATCAGATCCGCGCCGTGGTCCCGGAAGATGTCCGCGAACTCCAGAAGCTCTCGGGTGTTTCGGGCCAGGCGGGCGAGTTTCGAGAAGACCAGCGCCGAGATGTGCCCAGACCGAATGTGCTCCAGCATGCGGTCGGTCTCGGCGTAGCCCATGACCGACTTCCCCGACATGGCTTCGAGATGATAGACCTCACGCACCCGCCAGCCCTTGGCCTCGGCGTACATCCGGGCGCGTTTCTCGTGGTGTTCCGGACTCTCGCCCCGAACCTGGTCCTCGGTCGAAACGCGAATCCAGATGCCCACGGGTTTTGAGGCCGGCATCGTGCGATCGTCGGAAGGCCTAGTAGTTTTCATTTCGAGATCCTCCGAGTGCCGGTCCGCTTCTTGACCGTGGGTGCTGGTCCTCCTCAAGTCAACAACCTCACCTGGGCCTTCCATCTCACCAGTCAGCGCAATGGGGGAAGCAAGCCATGATCCAAGGCGAGTTTTAGAGCCACGGGCAGAAGATGAGACATTCCTGCTGCGACAGCGCGAACGCCACGGAAGCGCAACGGCCATTCGGGACACCGCTGGATGAGTCCGTGAAGCTGGTACCGGTCTAGTGTTTCCGCGATCGCGCCACGATCCTCTCCAGAGGCCGGTACACGTGCTTCCTGCAGTTCAAGTCGACGCAGTTGTGCGACTTTTTCGGAGCGCACAGCACGTACGAACGGATAGAGAAACCAAGCCGCCCAAACGAGCGGAGTTGTGAGATAGACCATGAGGAACGACATCATGAGTGCGTCCTGTGCTCGTGCAGGGCCTCGTATGCTCATGAGAAAGTACACGCCCACGTTGGTGTATAACAGCATGAACCAGAGAGTCGCGTCGCCCGCTGGTGAGAAACCGCTGACCCCGTCCCGATGGAGGAGATTCGGCGAGACTTGGCCTCTGGTCACGCAGTGCCGGATCGGTCGGACGAACAGTATCAGGAGGGTTGCGGTTCGCAGAATGAGGTACCACCAAACGGTGTATGGCAGTAACAGCCACAACCGAAGGATTGGGTACTCCTGAAATGAATACGGCTCGTGGAGCTCCGCCAACCAGTACCATGCAAGTAGGATGGTCGCGAATGCCGGAACGACTCGCCAGAGCAATCCGTCCGAGACCCGTCGAAGGTGGGATCGAACGGCAAGACACTGCTGCACAGTCATGGTTCCAGAGCGGCGAAGCTGATGTGGCAGCCAGAGCGTCCGGAGAAGCCAACGGTGTCCCACCACACTCCCGATGACGGCAAGGATGACCAGCATCACGTCAGTCCGCAGGCTCCCATTCTTCAGAACCAAGTCCGGCGAACCGTGCTTGAGTATGATAAACAGTATCGGAATCAAGACGAGAACTGCCAGCTGAACCGCCACGAAACACAAAAAGCGAAACCACGAGTGGGTCGACCTCTCGAAAGCGCAGACCGCCGTTCGAAACACCCAATCGCGCCTGAAGAAAGCTGCAACAGACTTCTTTCTCGACTTTCTGTGCAACGGGGTCATGCAACTCTCCCCGGGTAGGCCGAAACTAAGGTGTGCGACACTCGAGCATGCTCCGACATCCATTCGGTGTCGGCATTGCCCGGGGCCAACTCCCCGAAGGCAGCTCCGGTCTGGTAGACATCGCGCGCTCGCCAGCCCTTGGCCTCGGCATACATTCGGGCACGCCTCTCGTGATGCTTAGGACTCTCGCCCTTGGCCTGGTCCTCGGTCGAGACGCGAATCCAGATGCCCACGGGTTTCGGTGACAAATCGGATGTCATTCTGTGGTTCCTGGTTGGCTCTGTCATTGAGTCCTCTTTGAAGACGTAGGGGATTCCACATTGGGCACCCCTCGGTTCATTCTCCTGTGGGAATGATGGCTTGTGGATCAATCTCCGGTATTCTCCCAATACGTGGCTCGGAATTCGTCATTCTTCAAACGTAGGTGGACGTGAAGACTTGGTCCATCACCGCGGTTGCACAATGGTGATAACTCTTGAACTGGCCACCTGTCGAGAGAGCTGTCTAGTGTCTTCACTTTCAACACAATCCTGAGGTTCTTTTCCAAAGAGCTGGTTGGCAGCATGAAGCGAGCGCGCCGGAAGTCGCCGTTCAGAAGGTAACCAGATAATTCTCGGATATTCCCAGTCGGGTATTCGGTGATAAGCAACCAGGGCGCTACCATCCGCTCTTTCCAGACATTGACGTCTGGCTTATTCAAGTCCATGACAAGATTCACATCAACAGCAATCGAGTCATGAAGTGATGAGAAGTTAATGATCGGATCAGGCCCGACGAAATCTCCAGTCGGCCCGCCGCCAAGAAGAGAACCAGCGAGTATCTCGTCCGCGGCCCTTTTCGAAACAGGCACGGGGGAGAATTTCTTGAGGAGATCCAGAGCCCACCGTCGTACGTTGACATTGGTTGGATCAGGATCCCGGTTCAACACATTGACCGCCAGCTTTGTCATTTCGACTTTGACGTCGCTTCCCTTCGTAGCCACAGCAATATAACCGCCAAGGCCGGCAATCAGTAATGGAGTGATCGCACCCAATCCAATCCAGAACCGTGCACGGCTCTGGCGGCGGCGACGGTCGCTCTTTTCCGGAACCTGTTGCTGAGTGTGCTCTTCAGTCATCCATGACCTCCGCTCTCAAGCTCCGCCCAGCCGCCTTATCGCCTTTGCGATCACGCCGGACACCGCTTGCCGTTTCACCGCCTTCTCTCGATCTTCCATTGGCTTATACTTCGTCCTCACCCTGTATCCGCGAACCGTTCCGGATGTGCTCGCGGCTTCCGCCTCGATCGCCTCCAGTGCGGTGAAAGCCTCCTCAGGCGTGCAGAAGTGAATACGCCTGAGTTGCTCTTCGTCGAAGGTGCTTCCCGCCTGCTGGCGCACCTGATTCAGCGTCTTCTTTTCGGAAGAAACGACTAGCACGTGCCCGAACCCGGCCGCGATACACTTCTGGACGTTTCCGACTTCGTGGTCCGACGTGGTCGTGACGGCGATCTCGCAAGCGACCGATTGGTCGCCCTTCCGCAGGGCAACATCCACACTGCCGAGACCGTCGAGGATCTTCTCCTCGATGGTTGCCCGCCATTCCCGCGACTCGGCCCACCGTTTGATGAGCTCTTGCAGGTACTTATGCTGCTGACCGCCCCGACCAGGGCTTGGTACCGCTGACGGAGGTGCCGTTGGAGGTGCCGTTGGAGGTTCCGCTCGCTTCGGTCGTTCCGCGCTGATGGGTGCCGGCGCCAGCGGGAGAGGTTCGGGGATCGCCGTCTTTTGTGGGACGGGTTCGACGGGCCGGATCGGAGCCCGGCCAGGAACGGAGCGCTGCAGGATCGCCTCGATCTCCTCCCGTGGCATGCCGTACTTTTCCCGCGACCGGGCGATCACCAGCTCTCTGCGAGCGCGGGCTTCGTCGGGATCGGTCTCGGCGAGTCTCGGGGTGTCCAGGTTGAAGTCGTACTCCGCCCGTTCGACCCGGGCGATCGCCTGGCCAATGCCGAGGTTCTGGAGATCCTTGGCTTCGTAGGAGGCGAAACCGCTCTCCAGGGTCCGGGCGTCCTGGTCGCCGACCCGGAAGCAGATCCGCGTATACGGATTCGAGAGCACCGAACTCAACACCTCCGGACTCTTGCCGCCGATCTGCCGGAGATCTTGGTGCGCCAGGATCAGGCCCAGCCGGTACTTCCGTGCACCGGAGAGGATCTGCTCCATGGTGGGCGTGATGAAGTTCTGGAACTCGTCGATGTAGACGTAGAACGGTCGGCGCTCGGCTTCAGCCACCTCTTGGCGGCTCATGGCGATCTGCTGGAGCTTCGAGACGAGGAGACTGCCGAGAAGGTGTGCGTTCTCCTCTCCGATCGCACCCTGGGAGAGCCGGGCGAGCAGGATCTTCCCCTCATCCATCATCTTCCGGAAGTCGAGGCGATCGTCCTTCTGCGCCACCATGTACCGGATGAGCTTCGGCCGGAGAAATGTATCGAGACGGGTGAGGATCGAAGCCTGTGGGCTCCCTCTGAGGAGGGAGAACTCCTTCTGCCAGTAGTACACGACGTCAGGATCGCGGACCGTTGCGAGGAATTCGTCTCGGAAGCTCTTCTCCACGAGGAACCGGCGCAGATCGATGAGGGTGCCACCCCGATCGCTTTCCAAGAAGGCGAGGATGGCGTTCCCCAGGACCGAGGTCATTTGATCGCCCCACGAAGTGGAGAGTCTCCGGAAAACGGAGGCGAGATCGGATGAGAGGAGCGTCTTTTCGAGCTCGGAGTGCGCCGAGAGGATGTTGAACCCCACCGGGTATTCAGAATCGGCCGGATCCAAGAGGATAACGTCGTCGATCCGCTCTTCCGGCACTCGCTCCAGGATCTGGTCTATGAGATCACCATGCGGATCCAGGACGGCGACACCCTGGCCCGTCTTCAGATCCTGCAGGATGAGGTTCAGAAGCAGAGTGGATTTCCCTGTACCGGAAGCACCGATCACGTACATGTGCCGTGACCGCTGGTCCGCCGTGAGCGCTACTTGCACGGTCTTCCCGGCGTGGACATTCACGCCGAGCAGCAGCCCGGATCCGGTGGCAATCGCCGGCGCGGCCCGTGTCTTCCGTTCCTCGCGTTTCAGTTTCTCGACCCGCACGGAGGCCGAGGGCGGGTGAACCAGAGAGACGAGCTCCTCGGTTGAGAGGATCATTCCGCTCCGGTGGCTCTTGCGGAGCAACAGATCCGACTCGTGCTCGACCTCATCGTATCCGTCGTTTGCTAGCGGCATGAACTCGTTCCCGGCCGGATTGGCGAAGCTCCGAAGGCTTCCGCCGACCGCCCGGGCGATCTCCCAGGCGCGACCTAGGTCCGGGCTTTTCACGCCGATCCGGACGACCGCCGCAAGGAGCGGATGCGCGATCTTCGCTTTGGCCGCCACCGCGATCTCCGGCGCATCCTCGAAGAAAGCTTTCCCCTCGTGATCCAGAACCGCCCGCATTATGTTCTTAGCCCACGGATGGCGGACCGCCTGGAAGAGCACTTGCACGACGGCGACTTCTCCCTTTTCGAGGTCCGAATGCGCCGAAACCACACCGATCAGGGGATCGATTTCGAAACCCTTGAAGGTGCGAAGCGGCAGCATGAATTCGTGGGAGAGCCCGAAGTCGACCAGGATCTCGTTCCCATCCGGCGACGCTTCCCAAGCCGACCGGAGGAAACCGTTCTCCTGGGTCAGGACGACTTCGGGAAAGTAGCCCTTGAGCTGCTGGGAGACCTTCGCCGCGTCGGGTTCCCGGACCACCAGGTGGGCGGTGATCGAGTCAGCGAGTCCGACGACCTCAAACGATAGCGGGCCGACCGCGACGGGAAGGCTTGCAAGAAACTGCTCGACCGCCTCCCGAGAGACCTTGAGCGGGGGCGGAACCGAAAGCTTCAGTTCGATGATCGGAGAATCGTCTTCATCAAGCTCAATCTCCGGCTTCTCCGGATCCAGTTCGTCGAAATCCCACGACACTGTCGGCCGGCGCTTTCCGGTGACGATGCGTTCGATACCCTCCGTGATTCGGGAGACTATCGTCGGTTTTCGTCCGTCGTCGGCGTCAGACTGAAGCGGCGGAACCCAGTGGTACTTGAAGGGGACGAATGGCGGCTCAAGCTCGACGGGGAACGGGTGGATCAGCCAGCCCCGGCCGCGCTTCTCCCATTCGTAGAACTGAGCGGTGAGAAGCTCCTGTTGGCTCATCGCGACGCCGCCAATCACCGCGGTTTCGGTGTCTCTCTCCGGGCCCGTGTCGTGGGGTCCTGGAGTCGAGTACGCCATTCCAGTAATCGCTTCATATGCGCCCTTCTTCACCTACCCGGAGGCTCCACGAGGTCCGGTGGGTGCTGCTGCGGCCTAGAGTGGATCAGGCGGCGGTGGGATCGTCTGTCCGCTAGGCACCTGAATATTGACAGTGTGATGACAACGATCTCCCGCCTGCTTCTGTTCCCACTCCGAGATGAAGGCAATGAGCGAGAAAATCGCTGAGCGGGCCAGACGAAGCGTTCGCAGGCTCTCCCGCCGCATGGCCCGCCAGGGAACATAGAGCACGCCATCTACCTCCCGTGTCTCCGTGTGGCCGTCTGTGAGCACAAGGCATCGGTGGGTGAGCGCGTTTCGGATGCGACGAACGCGGCGAAACTGTTCGCGATCAAGATCTCTCGCCAGATCAACAATTCCCACAAGCAACCGTGATGGAATCGCGCGGATAACCGGGGTCACCCTGATCTTGGCTGCCGGAAGTTTGGAATCCTCCAGGTGTCTCCAGAAGTTCGAGAAATGGACGCGATCGGACTTTAGCCCGATGCCGAGGTATTGATTCAGCAAGAAGGCGATCTTGTCCAAGACGTCAAACGCGTGCCCGAACGCCGCCTTGCCCAGTCCGCCGTAGAGATTGAAGTATGACCGCTCTTCGAGCATGACCAGCTCGGTCAGCTCGTTGATCTCGTCGCGCTCCTTCGTCTGCCGGGAAGAAAGAAACAGGAGATACCGGGCGGTGGCGTAGTCTTCCTTGATCTGATTGACGATCGGGGCCAGGGCCTCGAACCGTGAAGCCGGCGCGGGCGACTCGATCGTCCGGATGAACATATGATCGCCAAGCGCGTGCTCCGCTCCCTCGTCCAGCAGATGCCAAGTCAGGAACAGGTGCCGGTCCCGGCAGAACTCCACGTATTCCCTGACAGGTGCTGAGAGTCTGGACAGATCGGCCGGTGGATGGATCGGAGCATCGTTCGTGGATATCTTCGTTCCGGTCTTCCTCTCGATCTCCTCCAGGCTCTTGGTCCAGTGCGCGCGTATTCCCGGACCGAGAATGTCGCCGAGTCGTTCGCTGGCAAGCGCCCGGGCCAGATGCCGTCCGGCCTCGATCGCCGTCGCGCGTGCCATAGGACCAAGGTGCGGCGTCAGCCAGAGCAGTTCTTTGCCGCGGGTGCCGAGCGCCCCGGGATGAGTCGGATCAAGTCGCAATGCGGCGTCATACGCGTCCAACGCGTCGATCGGTCGGCCGAGATGTGACAGTGTCGCGCCCAAGTTGACCCATGCCTCGGGCTTCCCGCGGCCGCCTTCGGCAAGGAGGAGTTCTGAAAGCGTGGTCTTGGCCAACTGGGTGTCCTCGTTCTCCTGGATCCCCCAGGCCGTCCATGCACCTTGTTGGCGAAGCGTCAACTGCCCGCGGTATGAGTAGCCGTTGGCCAAGTCGTATTCCAGACTGACGCGGCTGCTCTCTTCCCCAACCGATCCGCGAATCGATTCGAGCAGCGAGGTGCCCCGGTCCACGAGGTCCAGCCGCTTCAGGGCGTTTCCGATGTCGATCAGAAGCGCGCCGCCATTGAGCGGGACAACTTGGTCCGGATAGGGTGCGGCCAGAATTTCATCAAGGGCGGCCAGCGCGCCCGTCATGTCACCCGCCCGATAGAGCCGATCGGCTGCGGCCAGGCCGTTCCGCCAATCCGAAGGCCCCTGGGACATCTTGCCACCTCCGTCGCTCGGTTCATCCGTAAGACTCAGCGACCCTCTGGGCCCCCGCTTTGTCTCGCCAGAATTGCTTTCGTAGAAAGTCCAGCACAATGGGATTCTTCTTATCCTCGTTGAGCCCCTCACAGGCAGTGCGGGCCGCGACGACCCTGTCTCCGGATACCTCACCTACATGCCGCATGGGAAAGACCTTCCCACCAACGGCGGCGTCGCAAAGGAACAACGTGGGACGTGGTACATTCTCCCTCCCATTGGGGAAGCCGGGATGCCAATCGCGGGCTGGTACTGGACGATTGCCCCTACCCAGTGAGAAACTCGGTGGGAAACTGGGGCCGGCTGCATAGCCAGCTAGGCGAGTCGGTCAAGCAGCCTCAGGAGGACATCCCCGAAGCGCCCTATGTTTCCCTGCAAAGCGGCCAGTTGTTCGTTGCGATCGGTGGATGCGCGCACGACCTCAACGAGCCGCCGAATCGCATCCTGATCCGCCGGCTCCGGCAGTAGGGCCTGAAGCGCAGACTCATCCGGCTTCAATCGGTCCATCTCTACCCGCTGCTCGGCGTCTGTCTCGGCCTTGGCGCGCCGAGAGGCTTCCTCGTATGGGTTCTTCGGCATCACTTTTCCTCCTTGTCCGATCGATTCAGGATCTGGCGGAGTTTCTCGATCACGTCTTCGGCCTTCTTTGTCTGATCGATGGCACGGAGAACCTCCTGGTTGACCTGCACCGCGGTGCGGATAGCTTGGTCGCGACGCCCCAGCATGCCGAGGCGAGCGACCATCGTGTCCTGCTCCGCGGTTACGTGCCGGATCGATTGGAGGTGGGTGGTCAGCGTGGTCTGCATGACCCGCAGATCCGTGTAGGACGAGCGGATCTCCTCCAGCGTCCGGGCCTCCAGCGCGTCGAGAGGACGGATCAGTTCCTGTCGCGTCTCTTCTACCCGCTCCATCGCCGCCCTGGCAAAGTTGAGCATGGCTTCGCCGCGGACCCGGTCGCCAAGGGCGCGCTCCACGGCTCGGGTCACCGTTTCCGGATCCGTCCGGTCGGCAATGCCCTCAAGTTCAGTCCGCAGGCGCGCCCGCTGCGCTTCGGAGAGCACGGCCGGATTCTCCAGATCGCGCAGGATGCCGCTGTCCTCGACGAAGTGCTCGAGGAAATCCGGCGTCCAGCGATACTGGATGTAGTCTTCCACCCGTTGCCGAGAGACCCGGAAATACTCCGAGACGAACCCCCGGTGGGAATTCTCCACGGCGGTGAGCCGCTGGCCCACGAGGATGGAGAGCTCGACCGACTCCTTCGGAACGGTTGCGCACCCGGCTCCTGTCAGCACGATCAAGACGACCGCGAAGACGTCGCGGACAACGCGGGTGGCCCAGTGGAGCCTTCGGGTGACCGGATCGATAGTCATGCGCGCTCCTTCCTCGTTCTTCGGGCGGACGACCGCCCACAGTGGGCGGCGTTACCCGCGCAGGAATTCCCGCATAATGGGCTTCTTTTCGTCGTCGGTCAGCGCCCGCAAGCCCTTCGCGGTGGTCAGCGCGTCGATCGATTCGTTGACCGCCGCGCTGACCGCGGACTGGAACATCATGGTCGTGTCGATGCGATAGTACGTCACGGGGCGGAAGAAGCGTTCATAGAGAGGTCCGAGTATCGGGACGGCGAGGATCGGGTCGTCGGTATCCATGTCGAAGAGCCGCGTGACTCCCCGATAGATCAAGTAGACCACGATGATCGTCGCCAAAGTGATGAGCAGCCGGATGAGCAGACCTGGTCCGTATTGGTGAAACACCTGAGCCCAGAGGCGGGAGGCGAACTTGCCGACACCGCTGCGAAGAACGAAGTACCCGATGATCGCGCCAAGCAGGATGGCACAGCAGAGAACCCGGTTCGGCCGTTTCTCGCCGAGCCACCACGAAAAGAAGTACCCGGTGCCGTAGGGCGCTGCGCAGAGGTCGAACGCCAGTTTCTGGCGGGTGAAGCGAAGGTACTCCCGCTTGGCGGAAAGCGTCCCGCCCTCGTGGAGGTCAACCCGGGAGACCGATACGTCCGGAATCTGACGCCGCTGCAGGGCGGCCTCGACCGAAGCGTAGAAATCCATGGCCGAGGTTTGGAACCCGTCGAACGGCTTGTTCCAGTGAGAAAAGACGCTGTCCAGCAGCTGCTTCGCCACATGCCCTCCTTCCCTGATCACCCTAGTTGCACCGCAAGGATACGCCTCCGGTCGGCGCAACACAACCGGATGCGTTGACCGGGGTGTCTGCGGTTATTACCTCTTGGGCGAAGGTGACTTGCGGGATCTCCGGACCGCCCCGGCCGTCAGCGGTGCAGCCAGCTTCTGGTAGGACAGGAAGAGATGCTCGATCCGTTGCCGTTCGTTTGCGAACGGTTGCGGGCGATAGCACAGGTCGACCGCCCGATCCAGGGCGGCATGGGCGCTCACCAGCTCCGGCGGCATCGTCAACGGATCATAGAGGTCCGCCAGCGTGGCCCCCTTCGCCAGATGGATCGCCCGGGCATCGAGTACCGTTCGGGCAGCAGTCACGACGTCAGTCCGTCGCCGAACGGGCGGTTGCTCTGGCCACGGGAAGTTGTTGTACACGATCTGACTTGAGTACTGATAGTCGGACTTCATGCGACCGCAGGTATATCGCATCCAGGCCATGTGCATCGCTGACGAGAGGACACCACAATGAAAGAGGTCGGCCTCGGCGATGATGAGCGCGCTTCCGTTGGCGATCACCAACGGCTCAAGAAAGCCCACGGGCAAATACGGACGGGTTTCGGACGACACCTTCGGAATGAGCAGATAGCGCGTGGATGGTTGCCGGATCTCACCGAAAAGCGACGGAGAAGCCGCCAGCTTCTTCGTTTCGGCTCGGTTGCTTTCGGAGCGGGCTTGCCGAACCGCCTCGACCCGCTTCCGGACATCCGGGCAGGAACGAATGATCTGGGGCGAAGCCCCCACAAGCCACAGGCACCACCGTTCCGTATTGTTGAGAAACTCCTCGCTACCCGTGTACGGCCGCACGAACGGTTCGATTTGCGGACAGTGTTCCAGAAGGCGCGCCCTGGCATCACGGTCCAGAATCAGGTTGCCAGGTCCTTTGTCGGACTTCCGTCGGTCATTGGCCATGCTGCCATAGTTGATCGGCGGTCCGCCTGAGATCTGCTCTCGGTGCGCCACGAGGACCACATTCGGCGCGTCCGCCAGGTACGGATTGATATTCGCCGCAGTGACGGCATGGGGCGCTGACTTCAGGTTCTCGTATTCGAACAGCAGCTTCTGCGAAATGTCGAACGCGCCAAACCCGATGATCACGACATGGACATGTGCCTTTCCGCTCGCTTCGCTCTGCCAGGCAAACGTCCGATGCGCGAAGTGAATCCTGATCCCGTATCGACCGAGCAGCTCGCGCCAGAGTATGCCGACCTGCTCGCCTTGCGTAATGGAATTCGTGGACACGAAGGCGACGCGGATCTGCGTGTCCTGAACATACTGAGCTGCCCGGATATACCAGGCACAGACGTAGTCGAGCACGCCGGCGCCTTGGACGCCGTGGAAGACCCGCTGCATGTCCGCCTTTTGCGAAGCACTCTGTTCCTTCTTGCCGACAAACGGCGGATTCCCGAGCACAAAACTGCAGCGCTCCCGCGGGAGGATCTGTCGCCAGTCCGCCTGTAGCGCATTCTCGCAGCGGATTGTGGGGCTCTTGCGTAGGGGGAGGCGAACGTAGTACTTCCCGAACACTTCCGACAGGCGGATGTTCATCTGGTGGTCCATCAGCCACATCGCCACTTCGGCGACGCGCGCCGGCCATTCGGCGATCTCGATACCGTAGAAGGCGTCGACGTCAACCAGCGCGATGCTCTGGATGTCGATCTCTTGCTCCGCGGTGCCATGGATCATCCGAAGGACTTCGATTTCCAGAAGGCGCAGCTCCCGATATGAGATCACGAGGAAATTGCCGCAGCCACAGGCCGGATCAAGAAAGCGCAGGCTGGCCAGCCTCAGGTGGAAACGGCGCAATTGAGCTCGGTTCTTCCCGATGCTGCGGAACTCCCGATGAAGCTCATCAAGGAACAGCGCGCGAATCACCTTCAGGATGTCGCGTTCGCTCGTGTAGTGCCCGCCCAGTTGTCGCCGTTCCCGGGGCTCCATGACCGCCTGGAACAGAGAGCCGAAGATGGCGGGCGATATCCGGGACCAGTCGAACCGGGTGGCAGCGAGGAGCGCCTCGCGCATGCTCCGATTGAAGTCAGCGAAACCGAGATCCTCCTGAAACAGTGCGCCATTGACGTAGGGCAAGGCAGCCAGCGTCTCGTCGAGGTTCTTCTGCCGATCTTCTGAGGGCGTGTTCAGGACATTGAAGAGGCGGGCGAGATGTAGGCCGAGGTCGGACCCGTCCGGCCCAGTGCGGTTCACGAGGTACAGGTGAAATGACTCGCGCTCGAAGATTCCGGTGTCTTCGGCGAACAGACAGAAGAGGATTCTGACCAGAAACCGTTCTAATCGGTGGCCGGAGTAGCCGCCGGACTCCAGGGCGTCGTGGAGGCCCCCCATGATGTCAACGGCCTTGAGGTTGATGGGATCCTGGTCCTCGAAGACGTGCTGTTTGTACCCCGGGATGAAGCCAAACTCATGGATGTGCTTGTGGAAGTCCCGCAGGGGAAATTCGAGGCTCCGGATTCCCTGTTCCCCTCCGGGCGGCAGGCCCGGTCGGCGTTCCGGTTCCAAGTCATGCAGAGCGACGCGGGCGAAGTCCGAGACGATGATGTACCGCGGAACTTCTTCTTGGCGTCCTTCGCTCAGGAGGTGATGGACATACGCGAAGGCCTGAGATTCAGCCGCACCAAGGTTCTTGCCTCGGCTCTTGTGTTCGACGAGGAGGACGCGGGGCCAGAGGAGGTCGATGAATGCGAAATCGCCAGAGAGTTTGCGGACGGGCTCCTCGAAGCTCGCGACGGTGCGACGACGGATCCCGAAGGCCTCGAAGAACTCGTTCCAGAAAGTCTGCTTGTCGGCTGTCTCGCTCCGTGCGCCCGCCCAGTCACGGGAGAAACGGATTGCGTTCTGTCGGATCTCGTTCCAGGAAATCGGCATGCGCAGGAGAGTAGTCCATGACCGCAGCCCAGTCGAGTGCCTCGCATTAGGGCCGACTGGCCCAGCCCGGTTGCCGAGGCGGGCGGCTTGCCTCCCACTGACGACGATTGGGACGGCGGCGGGCAAAGGGACGGTCCATGCGTTCTCGCCGAGTCGGCAAGATCGCGCAACTGCCAACCCGCCAAGAAGTTCGCAACCATTAACGCCTGCCGGTCGGGCGGTCAAGTCACTTCATTCCATTCGGTTGGGTGTGGCGCGGGTGTCATGGCGATTCGCGCTGCCGGCTCCGGGAGAAGATTCTTCGGTCCCAGGCGTCGTTTTGCTGTCCCTTATTGAACGAGAAGGGCGGTTCAATAATCGAGCTTGATTCCAAGGCTGGGAGCCGCTAATCTTCTCGCGTCTCAGGTTGTCTCGACCGCATGGCGGGACGGCAAAAACGGAGACGGGTTCTGAATACGGGTGAAGCTGCACCGTAAGGGTGGCCTCGCACCGAGAAAGACAGGGCATACGTGAATACGCCTACCTTGAATGACGGCCGCGTTGGCGTCGTCCTTCGCTTTCAGTCCATCGCCAAGCGATTTCCCCCAGGATCCGAACCATTTGAGGCTGCGGATCGCGCGGTACACCTCGCGATGAGTAGCCGTCGATCTGCCGCCGATGCTGACTCGCTCTTCTATCAGGCATGGCGCGACGCGAAACGGATCAACCGCCGGCGCCGTCGCCAGGAATTCCTGCTCGATCCCCTCACCGAAGGTTCGGATCTGGGCCGAGCAATCGCGGAGGGCCGAGAGGTGGGCGGGGTTGGCCGACAATCCACATGTGACCTGGCCGAAGTCCGTGACCTGGAAGAGAGGCTTCGGGAGGGGGCGCGGAGGCTTGGCACCATCGCCGGCAGGTGCTTTGAAAGCATGCTGGCCGAGGACAGTGTGGCCGAAAGTGCCGCCCGACTCGGGCAGCCTTCGAGGCGGATCAAGCGTCTGCGGGCACAGATCCGCGAGATGGCACAGACCTTCATCGCGCGTCCCGAGGCCGCCTGATGGAAAAGCCGGTGATACTCCGTTGGACCGAGGCGCATCGCTTCGCGTTCCGGTTCAAGCAGCGGGTCGTTCGGGCGATGGTCCCGATTCGGACACAGGGAGCATATCTTCTGCTGTCGGGGGAGAACCCGCTTTACATCGGTCGTTCCGATCACTGTGTTCGTTCGCGATTGACGGGTCATCCCTTGCTCGGGATCGCGACGCACTTCCTGTGGGAACCCTGCAACAGCTCCGTCCGTGCCTTCTGCTTGGAGGCGTTTTGGTACCACAGGTTGGCCGGCGAACTCGGCGGGTTGAATCTGATTCACCCCGCCAGCCCCACCGGGTCGGGGCTCAGTTGTCCCTTCTGTTCGATGGACGATGAAGCGGGGTTGACCGACGCACTCCGCCGGTTTCATGCAGAATCGCAATATGCGTCGGTAGCGGGTACGAGAGAGTAGGTACGCAACCTTTCCGTGCACAGGTCGACCACACGGCGGCCTGTGCCAAACAAGAGAGGAGTAGGTCCGATGAAGACGAAGACGGGAATTCCGGTCATTCGCTCCGGTCAGGCTCTACAGTCGCTTCGAGATTCGGGCTACAGTCTCGCTGCCGCACTCGGCGAGCCGGTCGACAACAGCCTGGAGGCCGCCGCGAACAATATCGATTTGTGGCTGCTTGAAGAGGAGGGCGCCAACGCAAAGAAGCGGGTACACCAGATCGTGATCGCGGACGATGGTCGCGGAATGGACCCGGAGACTCTGCAGCACTACCTACAGCTCGGCTTCTCGACCCGATACATGTCCAAGAAGACCATTGGCAAGTATGGTGTCGGAGCCAAACTCGCAGCACTGAATTTCGGTCGCCGGATTGAGGTGTGGAGCAGAACCCGCGACAACGAGGGATGGCTGTATGTCCGGTTCGACTTGGACGAAGCTCTCGCACAGGAGGAGAACGGGGAGGAGATCTTCATCGAGGAGCCGAATCAGTCCACCGGTCCACCGGAGTTGGCGGAGTTCTTCCCAAGGGGGTCTGGAACGGTCGTGGTCTGGTCCAAGGTGGATCGGCTCGAAGAAGGTCGGCGGGCTGCGGATGCCAACAAACTGCGCGTCGAGGTGGAGAAGGAGCTTTCGCGGATCTTCCGGTACTTCCTGTCCGGTGGGATAAGGATCGCCGTCAACGGTACGGATCTCCTGCCCCATGACCCGCTCCTTCTCATGGAGGGAACCTGGGCCGACAAGGTCATTGAGGAGTCGCTCGACGGCGGCAAGTCGGAGGGTAAGGGCAAGGCAAAGACCACGCGACCCGACCACCACTACCCCGGTACTGTCCTCGGGGATGAAACAATCGAGGTCGGCGACGCCCAAGCGCGTCTTCGCGTGACCCTCTACCCGAAGGAGGTGACGCGTAAGCGTGGGCTTGGGGGCGACAAGTTTGCGAAAGCTCTCCGAGTTCCCGAGAATTGGGGAGCAATCAGCTTCATCCGACTCGACCGCGAGATCAACTACACGAATGTTCCTCGTCTCTTCCCCGGAGGCGTGGAGTGGCAGGATCGCTTCGTCGGGATCGAGGTGTCGTTCACCCCTGATCACGACGAGTTCTTCGGTGTTCGGAACGTCAAGCGAGGGGTAGAACCACACGAGGAGTTTCGTGCGGAGATGAGTAAGCGCCTGAAGAAGCTGCTTCAGGCTGCCCGGACGCAGCTTGAGGAGCGATGGGGAGCGGTGCAACGTGAGGACCATGACAAGGACGGCGAGCACGCGCCGGTCGTGGAGGCCGCTGCCGAGGCGAATCGGACATTGCCGAAGCCGAGAGTCAAGGGTCCCGCTCCGGATGAAGAGAAGAGAATCCTCGACGACCTTGCAACGGACGTGGGACGCACGAATGACGCGGAGAAGCAGGTCTATCTCGATCGAATCAAGGATCAGCCGTTCGTCGTGGAATCCGTGGACTTTCCCGGAACGAACTTCATCGACCTCCAGCACCTGAACGACAAGGTGATCATCCGGCTCAACACTCGTCACCGGTTCTACCGGGAACTCTGGGAGCCTGTGAATGAGATCGCTCAGCGCTCGGCCGGAGCAATCTCTCCCGAGCAGGCGGTCCAAGCCGCGAAACGGACCATCGAGGCGCTGACACTTCTGCTGATCGCCTACGGCAAGGCCGAGTCCATGCACGAGGACCCGCAGGAGCGGTACGGCGAACTGCGGTCGTACTGGGGCCAGTTCCTCGACTCCCTCATGGGCAAGGTGAAGAACATAAAGTAGACGTTCCGATCCAAGCCACTCCCCTCCGCCCCCGGAGCCGTCGAGCGGCCCGGGGGCGCTTCGCTTGGAGCTAACCAGCCTCCAAGCTGTTGTGTGTCAGGTAGTTAGTGATCGTGATTCTTGGCAATTGCGTGGGCACGCTGGCCTAAAGTACTTTAGATCGAAGGCTAAAACAGTTTATGGAAACGCAGATCACACCGTTGGCGCTGCGGGCCATCGAGCACCTCGGCGGGCCACGCATCGTAATAGCCGCCGTGCCCGGCGGCATCCGCAACCTTGCTCGTGCGGCGGGGGTGTCGCCTGGCCGCGTGAGTCAGGTGCTCCGGCAGGAGTCGCTGCCCCCATCCTGGGCGTTCCTAATCGCCTCGCTGATCGGATGTTCCGAACGCGAAGTCTACCTGCAGCTCGGGCAGATCCCGCCAGGGTCTCCGTTTGGACCACTCTTTGATTCAATGGTCGCGACCCACTCTGAACCGACGAGGAAAGGACGGCAGCATGAAGAAGCGGGAACTTCCTAGTGGTCGACAGCGGCCAGCTCCGACCTCGCGGGTTTACGGATCGGCCAGTTCGCGGGATGATGTCCGTCCGGCAGGAGGGGCTTTGCAGGACAGGAAGAAGACCAGGGAGCTGAAGGTTCCGGGTTCCGGACGGAAGCTGGCAGCCCGCACGGCACCCACGAATGCCGTCCGCGATCACGTCAGGAGGGCAGACGATATCGGCGTCTCTCCCTTTGTCTTCGCGCGTCACGAGACCTTCCATCCTCGATTCGGCTGGATCAAGAAGGGGTACGACGCCGCCCTGAAAGACCCTTCGATTTTCCTCCAGGACGATGCTCCTGTTGTCCTCGGTGTTGGCAAGAACATGGTGCGCGCCATTCGCTATTGGTGCGTCGCGTTCAAAGTACTTACAGAACGCGAAGGGTCTTCCCGCAATTCCCATGGCCTCGTTCCGACGGAATTCGGATCGTCACTCCTTCCTGATGGCGGAATGGATCCTCACCTCGAGGACCCCGGGTCACTCTGGCTCCTTCACTGGAAGCTCCTCTCGCATCCGTGTTGGGCAAGCGCCTGGCAGTTTTCGTTTGGGCTCTTTCCACGGCTGGAATTCACGGCCGATGATCTCGCTGGGGGCCTCGAGGAGTGGTTGGCGCGAGAAGCCCCAGCTTCGCGGGTGGTTCCTAGCTCGTTGCGGAAAGACGTGAACTGCATCATTCGCATGTATGCAGAAGTTGCCCATGGTCCGGTCGTCGATGAGGATTCGATCCATTGCCCCTTTGTCGAACTCGGCCTGATCCGGCAGCTTCCTGGTCAGAAACGCACCTATGCATTCAATGTCGGCGCAAAGCAAGGACTCTCGAGCGATCTCGTCACGGCGATGTCGCTGGAATTTGCGGCGAATCTCTCGACGAGCGCGAAGACGATCTCGATCTCACGCCTTCTTCGCGAGCCGCACAGTCCCGGAGTGCTGCTCAAACTCAACGAGAGTACTCTGTATGAGGCCCTGGAGGACGCTGCGGTAGTAGATCCGCGCATTCGCCTTTCCGACACGGCAGGCCTCGTTCAACTGGCGTTCACCGAAGACCCACAAGCCCTCTCGCGCGCATTTGTCAAACGCCACTACAAGGGGAACGTCCGCCGGAGGATTGTCGCATGATCTCCCTTTCGAGGTGTATCGACGTCAGGCGCAGGTATGTACGCTCCGTGAATCTGGAGCGTGACCTCGATCTTGCGGGCGGACTAGATGGATACACGGTCACTCCGCGTGTCTCCGCCGCACTGCGGAGAATAGTGCTTGCGCAGATCTCGCCCGGGAGCGCACGGGCCTGGACGATCACCGGCGTTTACGGCTCCGGCAAGTCAGCGTTTGCGCACTTTCTGGCGACACTTGTTGGACCGAAAGGCTCGATGCGGGTTCGGGCTTGCAGCCTCCTGAATGCGGACGATGAGACGAGGTCCCTTGCGAAGCACTTCCAGACTCGTGTTGCGGAAGAAGGGATGATTCGTGCGATCGCCGTCGGTAGAAGGGAACCGATCGGGCACACCGTGCTCCGCGCTGTGCTCAACGGGGCCGAGACGTTTTGGTCTAAGCGGAGAGGAGTGCGGCCAAAGGCGCTCGATCAGCTCCGGGGCCTCCAGGCCTCGATTAGCGAAGGACAAACGGCAGATACCACCCACCTGGCGGAGCTGACACGGGATCTGGCCCGGGCGTCGCGCACGGGCCTGCTCCTCATCATTGACGAGCTTGGCAAGGTCCTCGAAAGTGCAGGATCGGGCAACGGGACCCAAGACCTCTACCTGCTGCAGCAGCTCGCAGAAAGTACAGCGGGGAATGACGAGTCTCCCATCCTGCTAGCGGGGTTGCTCCACCAGGCATTCGCTGAGTACGGAACGACGCTCAGCCTTGCGGAACGCAATGAATGGGACAAGGTCCAAGGCCGTTTCGAGGACATCACCTTCACCGGCCCAACAGAAGAAATGCTGTTTCTTCTCGGAAGGGCCATCGAACGCAAGGTTCCGGCGGACGTGGACGCAGCTCTGGGCCGGAGAGCGCGTAGCTGGCACAAGTACTTGACCGAGCAAGTATCCCACCCGTACGTCGCGCGGATTCTCCTGCCGGAACTGATCGATGCAGCCTACCCGTTGCATCCACTCGTTGCGCTTATTCTGCCGTCACTTTGCAGCCGTTTCGCGCAGAACGACCGATCCCTCTTTACGTTTCTCACGAGCAACGAGCCGCATGGACTGCGGCAATTCGTCGATGAAGTGTCAGCCTCCTCTGACTACCTGCCGACGCTTCAGCTCGACGAGGTGTACAACTACTTCGCGAGCATCCTGAGCGGCGGAGCGGCAGCGCGGCCCCAACTGCAGCGTTGGGCTGAGGTACATGGGGTCGTGCAGGATGCCCGGGGTCTCGGGAAAGACGAGCTGCGAGCATTGAAGACCATCGCGACACTGAACCTGTTGAGCACCACCGGACCCCTTCGCGCAAGCCGCGGGCTCGTGACGGCGGCGCTCCTCGGGGTCCCGGGGGACAGAGCAGAGATACGGAAATGGCATTCGGTGCTCGACAGCCTAGTCGCGCAGAAGCTCATGACCTACAGGAGCCAAGTCGACGAGTTCCGTGTCTGGCAAGGATCGGACTTCGACGTCGATGCTGAGGCCCGCATGCATTTCGAGTCGGAGCATCGGGCACTCGCTGAGGCGCTCAACGAAATCGCGGACCTCGGCCCGATCGTTGCCCAGCGACATAGCTACAAGACCGGAACCCTTCGGTACTTTGAGCGCTGCTTCATTGATACCGCGGAGCGGCTAGAGCGGGTTCGGTGCAAAACGTCCGCCGCAGACGGGGTCGTCGCGTACTGGGTGGGCCACAAGGAGCCGGCGGCCATTCCTGAGTGCACCGAGGACGGCAGACCTCTTGTCGTTGCACGTATCCAGGAACCGGACACCATCCGTTCCGCGGTGTTCGAGCTCGCCGCGTTGCGGACGCTTGAGCGGAGTGCACTGGAGTTGCAGACGGACGGCGTCGCGCGACGGGAGGTGCGGATGCGCCTGCGCCTTGCGCAGGACGTGCTCGACGGTGCGCTCCGTAACGCATTGGATCCGAGACGGTTTGAGAGGCTCTGGATTCAGGGCCGGAAGGCGGCCGCGGCGGACTTTCGATCCGCGCTTTCCGGTGTATGTGACACTGCATACCCCTACACACCGATCCTGTGGAATGAACTCGTGAACCGTCGTGAGCTGACCTCCCAGGGCGCGCGGGCCCAGCGCGAACTGATTGAGGCGCTCTTGACCCACGCGGACGAGGAGCGCCTGGGACTTGTCGGGAATGGCCCGGCGTACAGCATGTATGCGTCCCTTTTTCAGAAGACCGGCATCCATCGCAAGGAGAGCACCCGGTGGGGTGTCCACTCTCCGAAGGGCGACGACGTGTCGGCCTTGTGGAAAGGCATCGAGGACTTCTGCCTCGATGCGAAGGAAACCTCACGGACCCTTGATCAGCTCTACAGCCTCCTCGAAGCGCCGCCGTATGGGGTGAAGCGCGGGATCATTCCGGTGTTCTTGGCCGCGGTGCTCGTCGCCCATGAAGAGGACCTGACGGTGTACCGGGAAGGCTCGTTCATCCCGGTGCTGGGACCGGAGCATTTCGAATTGCTCGTCAAGCACCCGGTTGATTTCGCGGTGAAGCATTTCGTGCTGACAGGGATTCGTCGGGAACTCTTCCGCGACCTCGAATCCATGCTTAGCGAGTCGGCTCCCGCGCAAGCCGGGGGAACTCGAAACGCCACGCTTCTTGGCGTTGTTCGACCACTCGTTCGATTCGCGACGACATTGCCCAAGGTCACCCTCACCACGGAGCGGGTCAGCGAGATTGCTCGCCAGGTGCGTCAGGCGCTCCTTACGGCCTCGGAGCCGGACCGACTGCTGTTCGAGGCGCTTCCCGAAGCCTGCGGTTTCCCGCCTTTCCAGCATGACGCGCGCGGCAAGCGCGCTGACTATCACCGGTTTCGGCAGACGTTACAGGCGGCCCTCCGGGATCTGAGCCTCTACTATGAATCTCTTCTCGGCGAGTGCAGAAACATGATCTATGGAGCATTCGGCATCAGGAGTACTCCTGCCGGCCTGCGCGAGGATCTCCGGATTCGCGCTCAGTACCTCGCGGGTCAGTGCATCGAGCCGCGACTTCGAAGCTTCATTATGGCCGCCTCGCGCTCGGAGGGCGATGAGCGCCAATGGCTAGAATCGCTCGTGATGATCATTGCCGACCGTCCGTTGGAGACGTGGTCGGAATCGAATGCCGTCGCCTTCGAAACGAATGTCGCCGACATGGTTCGACGCTTCGCGAATCTCGAAGCACTCCAGAAGGAAGCCGCACGGAATCATGCGGTCGGATATGAGGCACGAAGGATCACCATCACTCGAGCGGACGGCGTCGAGCTGTCCGACCTCGTGTGGTTGGATGCCGATCAATCACAGCAGGTCAACGCACACGTGGCGCGGCTGCTGGAAGAACTGCGCGCCGTGAGCCCCGAACATCAACGGCACGCGATCGCCGTGACCGTGCTGGAACAACTCATCGGCGCAAGCCATTCGGAACGAAATGAAAAGAGTGCGCCCCGGCTCAAGAGGGAGGCATCTCGTGGCTAGGCACATTCTCGGGTTATCAGGAGGGAAGGACAGTACGGCACTCGCGGTGCTCATGCATGACCGGCTTCCCCAGATGGAGTACTTCTTCTGCGATACAGGGAAAGAGCTACAAGAGACGTACGAGTACCTGGACCGAATCAAGGCGCGGCTGGGGATCCGAATCAACTATCTCAGCGCTGAACGTGGCTTCGATCATTGGCTGAGCATCTACGGTGGGTTGCTTCCCTCCCCGAAGATGCGCTGGTGTACGAAGCAACTCAAGATCATCCCTCTCGAACAGTTTGTTGGCTCAGATGAAGCTGTGAGCTATGTCGGCATCCGTGCGGACGAAAACCGCGTTGGCTACATCTCCACCAAGCCGAACATCACGGCGGTATTTCCGTTTCGAGACGAAGGTCTGGTCAAGGCGGATATTCTCCGCCTCCTTGAAGACAGCGGTATCGGGCTACCGAGCTACTACCGCTGGCGGAGCCGATCGGGCTGTTTCTTCTGTTTCTTTCAACGCAAGTACGAGTGGGTCAGGTTGGCCGAGGAGCACCCGGATCTCTTCGCGCAGGCGGTCGCCTATGAGTCGTCGCACAGTGACGGGCGACGGTACACGTGGACGCAGGGAGAGACGCTGATGGAGCTCCTCGCACGGCGAGATGCCATTGTCGCTGAGCACGAGAGGTCCATCGCGCGAATGCAGACGAGACGTGGGCCGAACGCACCTCTTGCAGAGGTGCTCGCCGCAACACTGGACGAGGAAGATGGGAATCAGCCGTGCATCGTGTGCCAGGTATGAGTCGCCGGACCTGAATCCGGAGGTCACTAGGATGTGCAATCGCGTGATCTATCTCGACTACCACGCTACAACGCCCATGGATCCGAGAGTGGGCAAGCGGGTCCGTGAATGCATGGAGCGGACCTTCGGGAATCCGGAGAGCGATCACGCCGTGGGCGACGAAGCCGAAGACGTCGTACGGGCTGCGCGCGCCGAGGTGGCCGGGCTCGTTGGGACCACGCCGGAGCGGGTGATCTTCACGTCCGGAGCAACGGAAGCGCTGAATCTCGCGATTCAAGGATATGTGCACAGACGAATGCGGGAAGCGCCTGGACGAAGGGTTTCACTCGGTGTGCTTCCTGTCGAGCACGTTGCCGTCCTCGAAGTCTGCAGGAAAATGGTCCAGGACGGCTGGGCGACTCTCGTGGAGTTCAGAGTGGACAGCCAAGGTCGGCTCGACCTCGATCACCTCGATGGCATCTGCCGTCACGGACTCGATCTCGCGTGCATCATGGCGGCGAACAACGAGGTCGGCACGGTATATCCGTTGCCAGATGTCGCGGCGATTACCCAGAAGCGCGGGGTCAAACTTCTTACCGATGCAACGCAGGCCGTTGGGAAGGTACCAGTCCAGTTCGACGACTCCGGACTCGATTTCCTGGCGTTGAGTGGTCACAAGTTGTATGGACCCAAAGGGATTGGCTCTCTCTGCCTCGCGTCGCGGGCGGATGTGGATCCACCATTCGTCGGTGGGGTGCAGGAGGGAGGCGTTCGTCCGGGCACCCTGAACGTACCCGGGATCGCAGGGCTCGGAGAAGCCTGTCGCCTGCGTAGGCTCGAAATGGAGTTGGATGAGCCGGCGATTGCCGAGAGACGTAATCTGCTGGAGAACATGCTGAAGGCTGCCGTGCCGGAGTTGGTCGTGAATGGGGACTTGCGGAATCGTCTCGCGGGCAATTTGCATGTGTCCATTCCCGGTCTCTCGGGATCTGCGGTGGTCGCGACCTTGAGACGAGTAGTGGCGCTCTCCACTGGATCGGCATGCTCGTCCGGTGCTGTAGGTCCTTCACATGTTCTTCGAGCATTGTGTATGGGGGAGCACTTGGCCGAAGGATCACTACGCATGGGATTAGGCAAGTTCACGTCGATCGATGAGGTGGAGATGGCGGCTTCTCTCATCGTGGACTGCGTTCGGAGAAGCCAGTTGGCGGTGCGCTGATCCCGGGACATCCGGCGACAGCCATCCTGAACCTGAGGAGGATGTAATGTCTCTACTCAACGACAGCGAACTGGAACAACTTCTCTCTGGACCAAACCCGATGGTAAGCGGATTTCCGTCAGCCGTCGCGTCAGCCACGAAGCTTGATCCCTTTGGTGAGGGGTCAGCGATTCAGCCGAGTTCGATAGACCTGCACATCGGCGACATCGTTCTGCCCGGGGAGAAGGGTGGCGGCTCGAAGTCCAAGCCCGCGACCGAAATCAGAACGAGCCACAGTCTCGAGCCGGGGCATTCGATCATCATCACGTCGCATGAGACTTTTGCGATGCCTGAGAACGTTGGTGCGCTTGCGTTCCCCGTGGCCGGTCGCCGCCAGCAACCGATCCTGATGCTCAACCCGGGACATATCGATCCGGGCTATAGGGGAAAGCTCTGGTTTAGCTTCATCAACGTCGGCCGTTCGCCGTTTCCCATGAGGAAGGGCGATCGGATTGCGACGGTTGTCTTCTGGCGTCTGACGGCAGCCGCGCGCGCACCGTGGGAGGCGCGGTACGGCCACCGTGACCGATCGGAAGCGCCAGAAGAGGCTGTGCTGTCCATTTCGGGAGACTGCCTTCAGGTTGAGGCGAGATCTCGATCCATCGCAAAGGAGACGGTAGCGCGTGAGCGATGGCTTGTCACAGCAATCGCCATCATACTGCCAGTAGTCGTGACACTCGCATCTACATGGGTGGCAAACCACTCCAGTGGGATGCAGAAGGTCGAGAACCGGGTAACCAAGTCCGAAGCACGGCTTGATGTTCTAGAAGGCAAAGTCGACTATGGGCAGGCGTTCGTGAGGCTGGAGGGCGCTCTGCAGAAGCAAGACGCGCGAGTGGATAGTGTGGAGGCGAAGCTACGAAGAGCCAAACTGGATTCCGTCCGGAAATAGAAACAGAGGATCATGCAATGAAGCTATACATTGCCTCGAGTTCCCAGTCGAAGGCGCGCCAGCTGTCTCGGCAGTTGGAGGCTGCGGGCTACGAGTGTACGTCCTCCTGGGTACAGAAGGACGAGAAATTCGATCTGGGATTGTCGGCATATACTGACTACGAACGACGGAGCCTCGCGCTCCGCGACGAAGAGGATGTGCGGAACGCGGTCGATGGTGTGATTCTGATCGCGGAGAGCCCCGGTCGATTTGTCCCCGGAGGCAAGCATGTCGAGACGGGGATGGCGATCGCTCTTGGGAGGTCCGTATACGTCCTTGGCCAGAAGGAGAACGTCTTCCACTGGCATCCTCTGGTCAAGGTATTCCGTACGGAAGGCGAGCTTGTCGCCCATCTCGAATCACAACTGCACAGCGAGAGTTTGTCGCGATGTCAAGGACCGTGAAGAGGTGCGATTCTTCATTCCGGCGAGGAGAATGGGTGGAGGGCCGTCGAAGGCGACGACCAATGAGGTCCGACCACTACGACATGAAAAAGGGCCGTTGATTAGACGGCCTTGATGGCATCTAGAGCGCAAGCACGCTCCGGAAGGTACTGGAGAGCCGGAGCCCGGAATCCATCTGGACCCGGGGACTGCGGGACTTGCCGACCTCGGTGAAGGCGTTGAAGAGCGACCAGGCCGTTGCGGGATGGAACTCCTCGTGTCGCGGTCGATTCCATAACTCCATGACGAGCGGCAGGTGCGATGCAGGAATAGCGTTCTGCCGGATCGCCTCGACCATGAGGTGGTCGGCCATCTCGGCAGAGAGATCCCGCGCCTTCATCGCGGCGATTTCGGCGTGGATCCGGCTCTGCATCGAGGAGACCTTGGACAGCATCCGGTAGATGAGGTCCGGGAGATCCCGGAAGATGTTGATCGTGTGCTTGCGGGCCGCGACCGCCTCTCCAGAGAAGGCGAGGTTGTCGCAGACGAACACCCGATGGCCGGCGGTGAGATTTGCAGAGAGGGACCGGTCGTAGCTGTTTCGCAGGCCGATCGCCAGCGCGTAGTCGGCGTGTTCCCCGCCGTTCCGGCAGGTCAGCACCCCGAACATCTGGGCGCCGTCACGGGCGAGCGCATAGGAGGCATCGGTGATGGTCAGGCCGAAACGCGGGACATGGAGTTCGACTTCCTCGACGAACCGGCCGTAGGGCACCGGGACGTAGGAGTCGGTTTCGGAAGGAACAGGGACGGAAGCCAGGTCGGCTTTGGTCGCCTCCCAACCTCCGCGATGAAGAATGAGCTGACTGGACATGACGGGGAACCCTCCTTTCCAGGGGTTTCAGATCAGGCCGCGTTCACGAAACGACAGGTAGGAGCCGGCGGCTCCGATGATCACGTGATCGACGACTTCGATGCCGAGCATCTCGCCGGTGCGGACCAGCCGATGGGTCATCTCGACGTCATCCTCCGACGGTTCGGGATCGCCCGACGGGTGGTTGTGAGCCAGGAGCATGGAGGCGGCGGCCGCCTGGATGGCGGGTCGGAACACCTCCCGGGGATGGACGATCGAAGCATTGAGGCTCCCTACGCTCACCGTCTCGAACTTCAGGAGGCGGTGCCGGGTGGTGAGCAGAAGCGTGACAAACATCTCGCGCTTCAGGTCTCCCAGGACGGGGCCGACGACCTGGACGGCGTCCTTCGCCGTACGGATGATGAGATTCTGTTCGGTGCGAGGAGCGGAGGCGCGGCGCGAAAGTTCGAATGCCGCCAGCACCTGGGTCGCCCGGCGCCGTCCGATACCTGGGATCGCGACCAGGTCGGCTGATCCTGCGTCGGCGATCACATCGAGCGAACCGAATCGGGAGAGGAGCGCCTCAGCCGCGTTTCCGGAACAGAGCACGGCGGAAAGCAGTCGGGTCACGGGCCAGGACCGGCAATCCTCTCGGCAGTGGACCAGTGGGTCCTCGGGCATAGGCACAGCGAGGTCGAGCATGCGAACCTCCTTCTTCCGGAACACGAGCGAGGTGTTTCCGGGGAGAAAGCTGGTGGGAGAGAAAGAGGGGGTCTTCAAGCGAAGACCCCTGGATGAAGAAGCGGGCGAGCTACTTAGCCGCGCCACTGTTGGCAATGAGCGAAGTACTCGCACTCGGTGCAGCGGTAGGACGGGTTCGGGAAGCAGCAGCCGGCTCGGATAGCCAGAGCCACACCTTCGATCAGCCGGGCGGTCCAGGCAAGGTCCTCGATCGTGCGTGTGGCAGGCAGGTGCACCAAGCGTGGGACCTTGGTTTTCAGAAGTGCGTCGATGCGGAGCGGCGGAACCGTTCCGGTTGCCAGGAAGCGAACGAGCGCGTAGGTCGAAAGCTGCAGGTGCCGTTCCAGCGAACCCGTGTCGAAGGTTCTGGCGGCGGTCTTCAGTTCCACGAGCGTGCCGTCCGCCTCGACCAGGTCGATCACGCCGCGGAGTCGGATGTCGAACACTTCGCCGGTTTCGGGATCAACGAGGTCGATCTCGAAGCGGTCCTCGGTCAGGAGTGGCATTGTGCCGGATGACTCTGCGACGTACAGAGAAACGAGTTCGTGGCCTTTCTCCGCGAGGATCTCTTTCGAATCCTTCTCGGCGAACACCACGGGCTCGAGATTCTGGGCGAACCAGTCGGCATCGAAGATCTTCGCGACCGCCTCCGGTTCCGGAGTGCGTCCGGCGAGCCGTTCGCGGTGGAACCACTCGACGGCGGCGTGGACGGAAGAGCCGAACACCAGCGCGGCGGGCCGCCAGGGTGGCGGGATCTTGTCGATGTACTGGAAACGGTGCTTCAAGGGGCAGGTGAGGTAGGTCTGGACCCGGCTAACGCTGAGGGGCTCCATCGGGGGCCTCCTGCAGGAGCTGGTCGATCGCCTCCGTCGCCCTGGCTTTGCTGACCTGGGACAGCGCCTCGACCCCGAAGAACTCCTTCAGGTACTCGTGGGCGGCTTCCTGCTGAAGTCCCTGGCCGGCGAGAATCCGGAAGAGATACCGGCGCTGGGCTTCGGTCATGAGCGCCCCGTTGCCGGTATGGCCGTTGCCATTGCCGCCGGCCGGCGGAGTCCGTGGAGCGGTCCGGCCGTTGCCGCGGGAAGCGCGAGTGGGAGCGGGTGGAGCACCCGATCCGAGGTCCGTTTCGCCCGGCGGGAAGCCATCGCCGTCCAGCTCCTCGAAGGAGACGATGCCGATATTCACGGCATCACGGAGGGCGCGGGCCTTCGCCCGGGTCTCGGCCATGCGGATCAGGTGCGGGACGATGAAGGTCGAGACGTTCTCGGGATTGGCGTCGCCGATCCCGTCGAACTTTCCCTTCTTCGTCTCGACGAGCGCCTTGGCGATCGCCGTCCGGCCGTTCTCGTCCGAGGGGATCTGAACGAGCCGGGTAGCGATGCGCTGCAGGCCCTCGTCGTGGGCCTTGCTGAGGAGGCCCTGGTAGGTGACCACCTCCTTCGTGCCGACAACGCGGCCGGATCGGTCCTTGATCTCGATCGTGCGGATGAGACCGTTCTGGGTCATGGGGATACCTCCTGTTTCGTGGGGGGAAGCTGGGGTTGTGGAAAGGGCGGGTGGGATGGAGAGCGAGTCTCCACCGTTCACGGTACGGGAGGGTGACAACGGGTCGTAGGGAGGTGGATGTGCGGCAACAGCCTCATCCTGTGGACAACCTTGGCTCGGCAAATGGCTCCGGGGCACCGATGCGATCTTCGAGCCCGTGCGTTCACATGCGGCGTAACCAGTGGAGGCGGGGCTGCCGCAACCGATCCGTGGTAGACTGCGCGTGCGTGAGGACGATCGGTCCCCGTGGAGGTAGACTCGGGCCATGGCATGGAATCGGAGAATCACGGTCTTCATCGCGGCCCCGAGCGACGTCACGGAGGCACGGGCTACGGTCGGGCGGGTCGTCACCCGCGTTAACCAGGAGATCGGTCATGCGCTCTCCGTGACGCTCGATGTCGTCGGTTGGGAGACGCATACCGTCCCCGGCATGGGCAGACCGCAGGCGCTTATCAACCCGCTGATCGAACGCTCCGATGTCTTTGTCGGGCTTCTCTGGTCCCGGTTCGGCACGGCCACGGGATCCGCCGATAGTGAGGGCCGGTCGTACGGCTCCGGCACGGAAGAGGAATTCCACCGCGCTCTTGAAAGGTGGCGCCGCGACGGAGGGTCGCCGACGAGCCTGCCTAGGATCATCGTCTATTTCTCCGACCAGCCGGTGCCGCCGCAGTCGGTCTCGACCGAGCAGCTCGCGCGCGTCCAGGCATTCCGTGCACAGTTCGCGGCGGATGGACCGCATCCTGGACTGACTGCGAGGTATGGTACAATAGAGGAGTTCAGCACCCTCCTCCATACGCATCTCATCCAAGTCGCCTTCGACCTCTCAGACAGGAACGCCAGGGCTGATGCGCTCACGGACTTCGTTCGCGTCCCGACCGAGGAATGGTCGGCGCTCATGCGAGAGTGCCGCTCCGCCAGTCTCCTCTTCATGTACAGCCGGACTTGGCGGAACACGTTCTTGAACGATCTTCGCGCAATCGTCGTTAGAGGGGGCGACATACGTGTCCTGCTCCCAGCGCCCAACCCGCGCTCCGCCTGCCTTCAGGTGATGTGTTCGAGGATTCAATCCACCCCGGAGACGCTTGCGAATACGGTGTGGGAGGCAGTGCGTGACTTCCGTGCGTTGGCTGAAGGCCAGTCCGGATCGGTCGAGGTTCGCTTCGCGCCCATGGACTTCACGCATGCGCTCTATCTATTCGACACTGGCGGCTTCCTTGCTGTCTACTCGTATCGACGGGATCGGGCGCCGAGCCCCGTGATCCGCCTTCGGCCGGGGCCACTCCTCGACCAATGCCTGGACGACTTTAACAACGTGTTCGCAGCCGCCGAGGCTGTACCACCAGAAGAACAACACATATGACTCAATCGGACAAACCACCGCTCGCGACCATCTCCTTCGCCGTCTGCGCAATTCCCGCGGAACCGATCCGCTCCGAGGTTACGCGGGCGAGCATGGCGATCACCCAAGCGACAGCAAACCGGAATGTCATCGACGACGCGCGATTTCCGGCGCACCTTACATTCATCATCTCCGGCACCGACGAGTCCGGCCTGCGAGCGCTTCGAGAGGCCTTCCGAACCGCCCGCTTCGATACGACGCGCCTAGTCGCGCGGGCAGCAGCGCTGTCGGTCAGCCGTGGCACGACGATCACCGTGACGCTTGAAGGTGACGGACCGCGTGTGCTCCATGATCGGGTACTCGATCTCGTGGAGCCCATTCTCACCGGCCACCCGGCGCTACGACCCCATCTCGATGCTCGGTGGGAATCCCTCCTTGCGGCGCAACGAACACTTGTCCGGCGATACGGCTCCTACAAGGTCCGGGAGAGCTTCGATCCGCATGTCACCGTCGCGACGGTGGCACCAACAGAGACTCCCGCAATGGAGGCGCTTTGCGCCCGGTACATCCAGCTTCCGCAGGATGTCCGGTTTGCGGCGCTCCAGCTCGTGGATGTCGGTCATGAGAATCAACGCTGGACCGTTCTGGAGTCGGTGCAGCTCCCCGACGCCGCAGGGGTCCCAGACTCAACACGTCCATTGGGGGCCGCGCCTTCGGAGCGCCCGTTTCCCTAACCCGCCGGCTCGGGTTCGCAAGAGGGCACGCTCATCCTGGCGGCCAGGGCCACAGCGAGCGCGTCGAACATATGGAGCCATGCAGGTTCATCGGACCTGCCTGAAGGACGAACGTGCCGCCTCCGTCTGCCCGCCACTCGGCCGACTTGCAGAACGAGGTGGACGCGAGGGTCAGGCTACTACGCAGAACGGGTAGTACGGCTCACTTCTCGGCTTCTCAATGGTCGGTGTCTGCCTATCGCCTCTGACATGCCGCACCCGTGCAGCGGCGTTCTCGTGCGCGGTCGCAATCGAGAGGATGCTGTGGTTCACCGAGGTATTGATGTTTAGGTTCTCGGCCCATTCGCTCGCCCCTGTGAGAAGGTTGTGAGAGTAGACACCTCCCGTGTCGCTCATGTCCGCGGCAGTCTGCCCGACACCGCAAGCGTAGAGTGCGACCAGCTCTTGCGGGCATTCCAGAATGCGCTGGTCGTAGAGGCGTCTGCAGTTCTCCGGATTGATCCGAGCAGCGGCCTTGAGGACTCTCATCCCGAAGCTGATTTCGCGAGGGAGTTCCGGGTGCTTCTCCCTGCAACAATCCAGGATCAAGCTCTGCCGGCCCGATCGAAGACGCAAGGCATTTGCGTCGATCTGTTGACCACCTCGTAGTTCCAGCACTGTGGTGAGTCTGGTCGTGGAGTAGAAGCCATGGCCGGAGAAGATAATGACCGAGTATTCGACTCGGGCAAGATCCGCAACTGCTCCGAGGATCTCTGCGGCGCTCGGGCGTGCATAGTGAATGACCTCGGCATCGAACCACAATCCACCAACCGGGGTCTTCAAGAACCTTGTATACGATGTGACGTCCTTGTTCACACCCTCACAGAAGTTCTCCGCACCCGGTTCTCCGGGATTTGAAATGATAATCGCCCGTCTGTTCATTGCGTGTCGTCCCTTCCCTTTGGACCCTCGATAGAAGACTTGTGAAGGTGGACCAGGAGTGACGGAACCCACCGTTCGCTGACTCCCGCCGCCAGGCTGCTGATGATGAGGGCTGAAGTTCCTGGTTTGTCCCGAAGAACCGAGAGGACCACTCCCGCCTTGATCGCAGCCGCAACGGCCACTCCGGAAAGGCACCCCGCGAGCACCCGTGAAACGGCTTCGAGCACGTGCAGGCGGCACGGAGCCTCGCTCGACGGAAAGCTGTGCCCGATCCGGAACAGCATGGACAGGACAGCTCCGAGGCCGCCGGGCAGCGCCGCGAAAACGAAGAGAAATGCGGTGTGACCCCATAGAAGACTGAGCTCTACTCGAAGCGTCCACATAGTCAGCGCAGCGACTCCGAGCACAGTCGCTGCAACGAATCCGGTCATGATCTGCCATGACCTGGCCGATTCAACGTTCCGTACCTTGATATAGCTCAACGCATCGTCGAGGATTCGCTGGGCGTTGTCGTAGTCGTGCTTGAGGGAGCGCGCGATGCCTTCGCCGATCATCCGCTTGAAGTTGATACGGACCGAACGCTTCTGGTGGTCATTCGGTATGCACTCTAGTGAAGCGGCGAGGTTCAGAATCTCGTTGTGGCGCAAGGGCTCTTTGGGCCCGGTCGCATCGTACTCATCGGTCGTTTCCCAATCCAAGTCGAGTTCAGGGTCGATGGCAACGATGAAATCGTCAGTCTCGTGGACCAAGTGCTGGATTCTCATGTCCGGCCACTTGGGTCGGACGAGTGCGGAATCTGCGTGCGGCTCTCCGCCCATGAGTACATCTCCAAGCAAGTCGGATCCTCGATACACCAGGGCAGAGCATTAGGCCATCACAACGCCGACCGCAAGCCATTCGTGGAAAGCGTTGCGATGAAGTGTCTTGCGCCCTAACGTGCCGCTCCGCGTGACCCGCTTTGGTCTTGTCTCTGGATCGCCAGGGCCACCGCCAGCGCGTCGAACATGTGAAGCCAATACTTGTCCTTCGGTTTGTAGCCGAGCACCGGATGCGGCGGTCCCTGGGGTAGCTTCACGGCAAGGTCCGGAAACCCAATGCGCACGATGGCTTGGGCCACCTCTAGTTTCTTCGCGTGAGGATTCCCGACCACGATCCGCCGAACCTCCCGGGGGGCGATCTCGACGACCCTCATGCCGACCTCGCGGGAACGGGCATGGAGTTCCTGGACGATAACGGAGACGAGCGCGGCGCGCTTGGTGGGGAAGAGCAGCGGCTTTTCGATGGCGACGATCGATGGATTGTAGTCCTCCACGTAGCCAAGCACGACCCGACGGGCCTGCCCGATCACGTCATGCGGCCGCTCGCCGTTGCGTAGCGTCTTGACCCCGAAGGCGAGGAGCGTCGAGCCCCGAAGGACCGCGACGCCCATCTGACTCGTGCCAGGGTCGATACCGAGGATGGTTGGTTCCATGGGTGAATTGAAGGTGAGGAAGTAAATGGAAGGTGCGTGCCCTCCCGAGTGACCGCGACGGTGTGGACCCGCCTTGCGCGGGTGACCACGATGTCCGCGGCGACGGCCCGCAAGATGGAAACCGCCTGGCTTTCCAGCCGAAGAATCGGCTCCGGGAGGGCTGTATGAGTGGTTCAGGCGGCCGTGGCCTGATGGTGAAGAGCGAGCGCGACGGCGTCGAACATGTTCTGGAAGTACGCTTCCTTCCAGCGGCGGTCCTGAGTGAGATAGACCCGCAGGGCAGGCAAACGCCCGGCGACAGCCTCGGCCGTTTGGCGTTTGTTCGCCCAGCCGTGGCCGACGAGGCTCTTGCGGACGGTTTGGGGTGCGTAAGTCGCGACCGTCAAGCCTTTGAGAGCCGCCATGCGGCGAACTCGACGGGCCAGACGGTCCACGCGATCGAGGGACGTGACCCCGTTCGGGTGGGTGGCTTCCAGGACGACAATCGAGGGTCTGAACTGACCGATCCAGTCGCCGATGGCCTTCACGGCGGCGGGGAGGCGCTGCTTTGATGGCAGCAACCGGAGCGGAAGGACTCCCGACTCGATCAGGGATCTTCCTCGGAGGATAGCGTACCCAAGATCCCGAAGGCCGGGATCAAGGGCGAGGATCGTTTTCGCGGTGGCTTTGGGCATGGTGTTTGAGTAGGTAAAGAAATAAGGCGGTGCGTGAGCGGCGGATCTCGGCCGCCGGGACGGCGAGCGTGCCGGCGAGGGCGCGTTTGATGATCGCGTCGTCGTGGAGCTCAAGCGCCGATTCGAGCGCTCCTCGGTCCCCGGTCTCCCCGAGTGCCCGCTCCAGCTTCCCGACGGAGAAGAACCGTTTGATCTCCGGCGGCGACTCAGCCTGCGCCGGCAGCTGGGGAAGGTGCCGGACAGTTACGCGGACGGTTTGTCCGGAACGCTGGAGTCTCACATAGCGACGCGTTCGGAGATGCCCGAGCCAGCTGCGGACGGTTCCGCTGGGAAGCGCCATGGCAGAAGCGATCTCCGCCGTGTCCAGCTCCAGCGTGTTCTGGCCGGCGGGCAGTCGAGCGAGGAGTCCGAGGTAGAGCCAGACGGCCGACCGCATCCGGCGGATGTGGAGCGCCTGCGGATGCTCCAGGAGCCCTCGGTCGAGTCGGATCGTGATGGGGGTGGGCTGACGGGTCATGGGTCAGTCTTGTCTTTAGCGATGAGATAACGGAACAGGGCAAGCCTGGACTTGCGAATCCTGTCCGAGGGTGTGCGGCGCACCCGCTCCAGCATGCGGGCGACGTGATCGGCGGAATGCCGGGACAGGATCGTCGGCAGCTCGGCCTCGATCGCCGGTCCGACCACCTCCCGGGCGAGTTTACGAAGCCCCCCTTCCCCCGCACCCCCATCCCCGATAGCTATAGCCTGCTTCCCTAATAGCTTATTGCTCTGATAGCTATAGCTATCTTCAATATGTGATTCGGAAAAAGCTTCGGAATTGCTCGGATTCTCGCGCTCCGACGCCACTTCGCCAGACCACGAAACGAGGCGGGCGACAAGGTACGGCAATGGCGAATGCACATGGACAAGTCCGGCGGCGACCAGGCGGACAAGCCAACGGTCGATGCGGCCTTCCTCTACAGCGAGTTCACCGGCGACGCGCGCCCGAGTCACGATCACCGTGCCGTTTGATCCGGCGCGGCCAATCAAAGCCACGTACAGAAACAGGCTGTTTCCGATTGAGTCAACCGAATTGGACACGCGAATCGCTGCGTCAAGCGCGCGGACTGGGATACGTCGGTCAGTCACTGAGGGTCGGGGTTAGTATCGTCATCGTGTTTCGGGAAGTAGAACTCGGCGTAGAGGGATTCGGCCAGCGTGCTGAGGGCGCGCGCCAACCGAAAGAGATCCGGCAGCCTGGGGAGCTTCCGCCCGCGCTCCCAGCATGACACGGCGGACCGACTTTTCCCGATGAGCTTTCCGAGCATGGCCTGACTCAGGCCAGCTCGGAGTCGGTACTCGCGGATACAGTTCGGAAACCGCGCCTTTCCTCGCAGTCTGCGAAGCGTGAACTGGATCATGCCTTCAGAATACCCGCACAAAACGAAACCCAATAGAGGGGGCGATGTGCACAATCAGACGCATCTTGTGGATAAGGCTAAGATTCGCACAGGTTGACACCACGTATCGCCGTCATCCCCGCTATGGCGGATCCGACATCATGTCATCATCTACTACATGACACCCAGCCTACGCCTTTCAGCAAGGGCACGATCGGAACTCATCGCAGCATGGAAAGAGAGCACGGGAGAGACGTTACCGGACCAGACGGCCGACGAAATGGGTTGGCGGCTATTGCGATTCTTCCGTCTGATCGAGCGTGCCTCGGCCGCGCGGCGCGCCTTTAGGGACGGGTTCGAACCACCATCCGTTTGACAGCCAAGACATGATGCCGCATAATCGTTAACCAAGCTTCTTGCCTATGCCCTCACCCCTCCCCTACATCATCTACGCCCGCAAATCCTCGGAGTCCGAGGATCGGCAGGTGCTCTCGATCGGATCCCAAATCCAGGAGCTTCGGGCTGTCGCCGCTCGCGGTGGGTTTGAGGTCTCCGAGGTGCTGTCCGAGTCGCGATCGGCGAAAGGCCCCGGGCGCCCGATCTTCGGCCAGTTGATGCAGCGACTCGAGCAACGCAAGGTGGCGGGCATCCTCTGTTGGAAGCTCGACCGGTTGGCTCGCAACCCCGTTGATGGGGGCGCCCTCATCTGGGCTCTGGACCGGGACATGGTGTCCGAAATCATCACGCCTGGCCGAAGCTTTTCGAACCGGGGTGATGATAAGTTCTGGATGCAGCTCGAGTTCGGGATGGCCAAGAAGTACGTGGACGATCTCTCGGACAACGTGAAGCGCGGTAACCGGGCCAAGCTCATGCAGGGCTGGGTGACTGGTCGGCCGCCACTGGGATACCTCAACGATCGAATTGATCGGACGATCACTCCCGACCCCGATCGGTTCGACTCCGTCCGCGGAATATGGGACCTGGCGCTCGCCCGGACCCCACTCGCGCGTGAGCGTGAGCACGGAATCTGAGGGTTCGAGGCCGGGTTTTGGATCATGGAAGCTGAGGTTCCGGGGTCTGCGTCCCTCAGGAACCGTAGAAATGACCCCCTCGCGAAGCTTGCTCTAAGCGTCCGGAGGGGGTTTTCTC
>CAIMUX010000020.1 GCA_903844735.1 Candidatus Eiseniibacteriota bacterium | reverse complement strand
GTCCGCAATTCCGCAACGGGTCCGGACGGCCGAAAGCGGCAGGGGGGCTCCGTGACTTGATGTTTTCCCGAAGTTATTTCACGTTTCGAATCTGCGAACTGACTGGCGCCCGAAATGGGCCGGCTCTGGGGCTGCCTTACCTGTGACCTGCGCGGGGTCGCCCGACGGGGAGAATGTTCAGGCGCCCTTGGTCGTAACGAAGCGAAGACTGCCGGTCACCGGAAGCTCGCATCTCGTTGGCCATCTCCTCCGAGTCCTGCTCGGAATCGTGGTCTTGTGCATTTTCGTGGAAGGTGGGAACGTCGCCGCACGCATAAGGGGAGCCTGTCCAGCGCCGCCGGAAGCCGGTGCATTTTCGAAGGACGGACGATGCCAGAGCCCCGGGTTTCTGTGGACGAAGTCGCGAGTCACCTCGGCGTCGCGAAGGACTCCGGCAACGGCAGGGTCAGTCACAGCGAACCCGAGTTCGAAAACCGTGCGACACGGCCCGCCAATGCAGATGGGTTCTCCACCCTCCCGAACCAGAGGGCCCGCCCATTCACGCCACCGTCACAACTCTCTGCGTCAAATGCGGATAGGACGAGACCTGGGCGGCCCTGCCCACCGGCGCCGGCGTCAACCACTCGGGCCACGTGAGTTCGTGTTTTCAAGACACGGGTCCCCATTCCACCCTCTGTACGAACCACTCTCAACGTTCGGGGCAGACCCAACCGGGGAACGTGGCCTGCAGGAGCTGGCGATTGATTGTTTTCGCCCCGACTCAAGTTCGTCAGAGCGAGATCAGAGGCTCGCAAGTCACGTGGTAGTCGGCCGTTCCCCTTTTCAGATACGGCGCGCCGTTGCCCCACGATCCTTCCGCGGCCGGATGCAGATGGCACGATTCCGGCGCCACCGATCCGAACCGCCGTACTCTGAAGCTTTGACCTCTTGCTTACTTCAGAGTATCCTGCAGAGCTATGCAGCTCACCGCCATTCTCCAGCGCCATGAGGGCAAGACCCTGGAGTTCAAGCGGGACCTGTCTTCCCCCGCGAACGTCCTGAAGACGCTCGTCGCCTTCGCCAACTCGGCGGGCGGGGTCCTCGTCCTTGGGGTCGAGGACCGGACGCGGAACGTGAAGGGGGTCGCGGCGCCGCTCGACGTCCAGGAGCGACTGGCGAACGTCGTGGCCACGGGCATCACCCCGCGACTCATGCCCGCGATCGAGGTCTGGCCGTGGCGCGACAAGGAAGTCATCGTCGTCGAGGTATTCCCGAGTTCGTCCCCGCCGCATCACCTCAACGCGGAGGGGATGGAGCGCGGAACATACGTCCGCGTAGGCGCCTCCAACCGCCTGGCCGACGAAACCCTGCGCGAGGAACTGAAGCGCACGGCCAGAAACGAATCCTATGACGAGCTCCCGGTGCCGACCCTGAGCTCTGAAGCCATCGACTTCAGAGCCGCTTCAGAGCTCTTCGCCCCGGTGCGGAAGCTTAGACGCGGGGACCTGGAGTCGCTGCGTCTCCTCACCCGGCATCAGAGACGGCTTGTGCCGACGAACGGCGGGATCCTCCTCTTCGGCGTCCAGCGCGCGGCGGCCTTTCCGGACGCCTGGGTGCAGGTCGGCCGGTTCTCGGGCACGACGCGCACGCACATCCTGGACACTGGCGAAATCCACGACTTTCCCGCCGTCGCCATCTCCAAGGCGGTTGAGTTCGTCCAGAAGCACGCTCTGCGGTCCTTCCGGATCGAAGGAATCCGCAGGGACGAGTACTGGAGCATCCCGTTGCCGGCGGTACGAGAGGCGGTCATCAACGCGATCACCCACTCCGACTACAGCCAGAAGGGTGCACCGATTCGGGTCGCGGTGTTCGATGACCGCGTGGAAGTAGAGAGCCCTGGCCTACTCCCCTTCGGGCTCACGGTGGACGACATTCAGGCCGGCGTCTCCCGGCTGCGCAACCGTGTCATCGGCCGCGTGTTCAGGGAACTGGGCCTGATCGAGCAATGGGGCAGCGGCATCGGGAGAATGATCGACACTTGCCGGTCGCATGGCCTTCCCCGACCGGAGTTCCTGGAGATCGGCACTCACTTCCGCGTGATCTTCCGGCTCATCGGACAGTCGCACCCGGCCGAGAACCCGATCGACGCCCGGATTCTGCAGGCCATCGATGACGGCAGCGGGCTCAGCACAAGGCAAGTAGCGGAGCTCGTGGAGCTGTCGCCGCGCTCGGCTCGCACCAGGCTGAAGAGCCTGGTTGACCGAGGACTGATCGTCGAGATCGGCAGCAGTCCGACCGACCCGAAGAGGCTCTATTACTTGCGATCGGGAGAGCACCGGTAGCTTCTGGATGATGAGCGTGCGAATTTCCTTCATCACGCCCGGCCGGCCTACCTGGGTTCGGGGATACGTCCACTTCGAGGCGATCAGTCGGCGATGCCAGGCCATGATGGTGTCCGGTGTAACGATCGTCGCAATGCCGCTGAGAACCCCGCGGCCGAGTGGCTCGCCCTTGGCCGCCAGACGGCGGCGTTGGTCATCCGTGAATCGCAGGGAGTGCCCGCGACCTATGAGCCGCTCGTTCAGGACCCGATTCTCCTCGATCAGATAGCTCATGGCCTCAGCCTGCTGCCGCGTCACCCAGCCGCCGAATGTGGCCAGGAGGAGTTGGAGCTGGATCGCTTCTACCATTTCAGAAGGTTATCAGGCCCAAGAAGGGGACGCGTAACCTGCACGGCAGCGGGGCATTCGAGTTTTCGGATACTACGGGATAGGAACCGCCTGGACTATGGCAACAAGATCATCCGCTGACCATTCTCCCGCGGTGCTGCTGGTCGCCGCGAGCTCAAGGTTAAGAGATCAACGGGTCACGGAGCGGTCCTGCAGAGACGCAGGCCCATGTCGTCGAGCCTGTAGCCAGCGCCGCTGTCGCCCCGGAACGCCGATCGGCAGTACGGCGCACCGTAGCGATAACCACCGCCGCGTATGACGCGGTGAGAGCCGGACGCGGGACCGGTCGGATTCGTTGCCTGACCCGGCGGATAGGTCCCATACCAGTCCCAGCACCACTCCCACACATTCCCGTGCATGTCCTTCAGACCCCAGGCATTCGCCGCCTTGCCACCCACATCGTGGGACGTGTACCCGAGGTCGCAGACGTGCCAGCCGACCAGGTCGAGGTTCGGATCCGACGGCGAGCAGTTGAGGCTCGTGATGTCGCCGTTGCAGAACGCCGTCGTGCTTGTCGCCCGACAGGCGTACTCCCACTCCGCCTCGGTCGGAAGGCGATACCCGTTCGCGGCCTGATTCCACGTGACCATGGCGTCCGTGATGTGATTCCCGCTGTAGGTCACGCCCGCGATCGTGTAGGCGAGCGTATACCCATCGAGTGTGGACTTCTGGTTGCAGTAACTCACGGCGTCGAACCAGGTCACGTTCTCCACCGGCCTGGCTGGGCCCTGGGCAAACGACTCGTTCCAACCCATCACCGCCTGCCACTCCGACTGCATCACCTCGTATGGGGCAACGTGGATCGCATTCGTCAAGGTCACCTCGTGCTGAGTCTCGTCGGCGTCGTAGCTGCGCCCCAGCTCATTCGTCGGGCTGCCCATGATGAACGTCCCCGAAGGAGTCTGGACCATGACGTCATCGTAGAACGACAAACTGTCGATATCAGCCAAGAGGTACCTCTCGACGGCCGCCCCCATATGGATCCGCATTCTCCACGCTGAGCGTGAGCACGGAATCTGAGGGTTCGAGCCCTGGTTTTGAATCATGGAAGCTGAGGTTCCGGGGTCTGCGTCCCTCAGAAACCGTAGAAAGTACCCCCTCGCAGAGCTTGCTCTAAGCATCCGGAGGGGGTTTTCTC
>CAIMUX010000019.1 GCA_903844735.1 Candidatus Eiseniibacteriota bacterium | reverse complement strand
GGAGGAGTCATGTCCGACGTTCAGGACGAAACCCGGCCGCGAGCGACCGGTTCCGGGGCATCACACCGCCCCCAAGCGCCTCGAAAGGCCCGCTCGCGGAGCCGACGAGGCACATCACGATGGCACCTCGCTTATTCGAGGTCTAGGAGCGCTTCATCGTCGGGGCCTCCGTGCTCTTCCGGCTTGTTGAACACTCTCCAGGCTTCACGGATCGCTTTCACGGACCACTCACCGGGCTTCCCGGCTTCCTTGCCGGTTGCGATGCCATCCAGCTCCGCCATCCAGTCCTTTGCCCGGCCGTCAAGCCCGACGAAGGTCGAGGCCTTCGGTTCCTCTTCGCCGTGGATCGGCCACCGCAACCGCACGATGGTCCCGTCGACGAGAGTAAGTTCCGTATGTACCCAGACGACCTGATCGCGCTTTCGCCCCAGATCGCTGCCCTGAGGAAAGAACGGACTGAGCCACGGCCATTTCATGTCCATGCGCCAGGCTGCGAGCAGATCGTGGTAGAGGGCGAGAGCACCGCCGGTGTCCTTGCGCAAGACCTTCTCCCCTAAGGAAGCGTCCTCCGGCCTGGCGGCATCCCCGCGCTTCTGGCCATCGCCGGAGAGCCGGTCATCGTCGCAGGTGACAAAGTCCCATTCGCGGTGTCGATGCGCAATCACTCGGCGCTGCAGCAGCCAGCGTGGGGAAGTTGTCGGTGTGTCGGTGTGCACCACGATTTCCTCGCCCCGGCTCCTAACGGTAATGAATGGGTACTCCAAGATCCATGCGCCGGAGTGCGTCTCGCGGATTGCTCCCAGGGCGTATGACTCTGCCTTCCTGGAAAGGGCGGCGTCCTCTTCGATCAGATTCCGACAGTACCGGCCGACCATCTGGATTAGCTTCGGCTGGTCGGGTCCCCCGGGCCATCCAAGCCGGGGAGATGGCGCATCCGCTTCGGTCTCGTTCTTCAGGACGAACCACAAGTCGGTCAACCTTCGCGGCGTGGTTTCCAGAGCTCGGGAGCCGGATGGATAGAATCGATTCGGCTGGCTCTCGCTGACCCCGTCCACCTTCGTGCCCTGGCTGGGCTTCGGCCTCCCCAACAAGTCCGTAACCACTCGGCGATATTCGGGGCCGCCCAGAGGGGCCTTGGTCATCTGCAGTTGGACAAGGTCGAGCAGGGTCTTCTCGAAAGCGTCCTTGCTTTGGGACGGGACTTTTACTTCGAGCCCGCGCCGCGGTTGGAAACGGCACGCCTCGGTCCAACTCATCTCCTTGATCCGGATGACATGGGCCGGGGGAATCAACTTCCGAAGGGTGTTCGAGGCCATCGCATCCACCCGGGATTGCACCTCCTGGCTGACGATGCTGATGTGCCCGTCTTTCGCATCTTTGGCCAGACTGGAAACATCACCACTGAGCTGCAGATGGAGCTGTGTTTCGATCGCGTCGATGTCGCCGATAAGAAGGAAGAACAGACGCGGAATCCAGAGCATTCGCAGTAGGCGGAGAAGCCGCAGGCACTCCTGGGGGGCGAGATCCAGATCCTCGATCGGGAGAATGAACAACCGCTCCGGGCGACTGTACTTGGCTGAGCTCAGTTGGCCCAGCACTCTGGACAGGTCGCGCGCCACGACCGTGCGCGTGCGTTCGGAGAACAACATGTTTCCGGCCGCGGTTTCCGGATCAGAGCCCAGGATCTCCTTGGTTCCGTCCCAGCCGTAGGCGAGACGGGTTTGCAGACGACGCAACTCGATCAGGGCGTCCCGGTATCTGCCGACGTCGTCGGCGCTCCCCACGAAGGGGAATGGCGATGACCGGGAGGATTCGTGGGCCGAGCCATGACGATCTAACGGCGCCACCGCCTGTTCGATTCGTGTGAGAATCGCGGCCATCAGGTGGAAGTTCGGGGGATCCGGCTCCAGGTCGATCGGCTCCAGCCAGACAAGGCGGCCGGCCAGTTTCCTGATCTCGTCCGGGACACCAATTGGGGTCTCGTCGTCGGATCCACCTCCAAGCCTTGCCGAGTCCCGGGTAGCCTGATACAGCGTCATGGCAACGGTCGTCTTTCCGCTGCCGCGATCGCCGTGGAGAAACGCGCAGGAGCTTGTCTTTCCGCGGATGTCCCATGCATGAACGGAGTCAGCCGCGGAACGGCCCTCATCCAGGTCTTCCACGGAGTCCCACAGAAGGCCTGCCAGTTCCTTGAGTGCTCTTTGCTGAGGTTCCTGAAGCGCGCTCCAGGTCAGGACGTTTCCTTCGGGCCGTCGATAGCGGCGGATTGACCCCATCGTATGATCCTCCTCGGTCGTGGTTGGACGGTGTATACTTTGGGCGGGCGCGGCGTGTCAAGGTCATAGTGAACGGCCAGCCGAAGGGAGCCATGCGAACCGCGATCCCGTTCCGCCGGGCGCCGTTCGTTAGCCATACGGACCGCGTTGTTCGCCAATTCCGGGGTCGTGGGAAGACGCAGCCTCTGCTCGGTCTGCCGGCCGGATGGGCCAACTCGCGTCCGGCCATGTCATCGGTCGATTGAGGGCACTCGCCCAACCAGCAGAGGGGGTCATTTGTGCCGCCGGGCACGACGAGGAAGGGGGAGACAATGCGCTCGAAACCGCCCCAGAATTCCGCTACCCTTCTCCACGGTCACGGGATGTCGGATGGCACGTAGCACCGGGTTCTGATCGGCAGCCCGACGATGGAGTCACCGGGGAGCACGGCTTGGGGAGACAGTGATGCGCCCGATTGTGTTAGTCCATGGCTATAGCACGGAAGGCAAGGACTCGAGCGTCGAAGAGATCTATGGCACCTTGCCGGCCGACTTGCGGCATCTGTTTGGCCCCGACGTGATTCAGGAGATCAACCTGGCCCGCTGGATCTCGTTGAGCGATGGCACTTCCCTCGACGACGTCAGCTTCGCTCTCGAGCGAGCCCTGCGCAGCCCCGCGCACGTACACCTGCTCGAGACGCGGTTTCACACGGTCATTCACAGCACCGGGGCGCTGGTCGTCCGCAATTGGATGCGGTTGTTCCCCCGCCGCCCCTCCCCGATCGAGAACCTGGTTCACCTGGCCGGCGCCAATTTCGGCAGCGGGCTGGTGCATGTGGCTCAGGGGGAGCTCGCCCGCTGGACGCGCGTGCTGCAGGGGGTCGACCGCGGTCTGCGGGTTCTGAACGAACTGGAGCTGGGAGCTTGGAAGACCCTGGATCTGCACCTGCATTTCCTTCAGGACCATTCCCGCATCTACGAGGACTATCGCGTCCAGGAATTCTGCGCCATCGGATCCCAGACCCTGGGGTTCCTTCGGGTGGTCCCGATTCGCTACGTGAAGGAAGACTCCGCGGACTGCACCGTCCGGACCAGCGCCGGCAATCTGAACTTCAACTACGTTACGGTCGAACCGAAGCCCGAGGCGCTCGATCTCTCGGTGAGCCAGGTCCGGGAGCGGATCCAACGGCGGCTCGACGACCAGCGGATTCCCATGGAGCTCTACCGCTTCGGCCTCTCGCGACTGGCCTCCACTCGCCGGGAGATTCCCTTCGCCGTGCTTTACGAGACGGCCCACATCGGATCCGATCTGGGGATTGTCAAGGGAGCCAAGACGCGCGAGCAGGTTCTGCCGCTGGTGCAGGAGGCCCTGGACACACCCTACGACGAGAACGCCTACCGCCAAGTGGCGGTGAATTGGGCACAAGTCACCAGGCGGACGCAGGCTCGGGCAGGCAAGCTCACGCGCAACCCGATTGACTGGAACATACACCGTCAGTACGAGGGGCACTCCCAGTTGATCTTCCGCGTGCGGGATCAGTACGGCCTCGATGTGGAGCACTGCGACATCACGTTCAAATCCAATCGCCAGAAGCAGCGCACACGGCTCGAGAAGATGATTGAGGACCGGCACTGAGCGTGAGCACGGAATCTGAGGGTTCGAGCCCTGGTTTTGAATCATGGAAGCTGAGGTTCCGGGGTCTGCGTCCCTCAGAAACCGTAGAAAGTACCCCCTCGCAGAGCTTGCTCTAAGCATCCGGAGGGGGTTTTCTC
>CAIMUX010000018.1 GCA_903844735.1 Candidatus Eiseniibacteriota bacterium | reverse complement strand
GTGACCGCGGCGCTGCACCCGACGATCTCCTTCGATCGGCTCCGAAGGCCGCCGATCACTCCCGCCCGCCGGAACGACGGCGCGGACGCACCCGCGCGCCCCTGCTGAGGCCGCCCTGCGCAGCACTGCCGAAAGGACACGAGGCTGTCAGTTCGAGCACCTACGAACAACCGGTCTCGGATTCTGGGTCACGCCAGCCTCCTAGAGCGACGAAGCATACGGCCCGTGGGCAATCGGCGGGCGCAGCGGCCGATCAGCGAAGCGTCGGGTTGAGCCTCCGCTATCAAGTGCTGAAGCGCGACAGGTTTCGGTGTGTTCTTTGCGGGGTCAGCCCGGCAACTACGCCGGGTTGCGTCCTTCACGTGGACCATGTGGTTCCTTGGTCGAAGGACGGCAAGAGCTCGCTTGAGAATCTTCGGACCCTTTGCGATACATGTAATCTGGGGAAAGGTGCGCAGGTGGAGTGAGTGTCAACCAATCTCCACCCGCGATGCCGGAGGGCCGAACAAGCGGATGCACTTGGTGGTCGCCGGGGCGGCGCCCACAAGTGATCCGCAGCGTTCTACCTCGGACCGAAGATCGGAGTCGCGGCCAGCAATCGCGCGAATTGTATAAGGCATGCGATCGGCTGCCTCACCGGTGCTTTGTGAATCCGCGGCGGCCTCTGTTCTTGAACTGAACGCCTCGGCATTCCGGGGCGCCGCGGCCGCGCGGCTTGGTCGGCTCGCGTGCGGTTCGCCGGCAGCCGGCGCCCGCATCCCCGGCGGGGTCGTTGCTCTCGGGTCGCCGGTGGTCGGGACAGGCTTTGGGGGTCAGTTGGCCCCGGGCGGTGTCGGTCTGCTCGTCGGCCCGCCGCGTGGCGCGTCGGCCACCGAGATTGCGTGGGGCAATTAGCACGCGCAACGCGGCCGGGGTGCGGCGCTGTCCATCGTCCCGGTCACAGGCCAAGTCGACTGCATGGCGCCCGTGCCTCCTATCCCTGCCGTTGTCGCGGAAGCCCGATGGCGGCTTTGCTGTCCTGGAGCCCCGGCTTCCGCGGCGTTGCTTCTGGTCTACGAGCGCCGCGGGCACGGCTGTCCGTGTCTGGCGCTGGCCATCGTCCCGGTTACCACCCAAGTCGGCTGCCGGGCGCCTGTGCCTTCTTTCCCTGCCGTTGCAGCACAAGCCGGTGGCTGCGTTGTTTACCTGGATGTACGACTTCCGCGACGTTCGTTCAGGTCGACGGCCACCGCGGGCTCCCTCGCCAGCGTGCAGCGATGGCCATCGTGCCGGCTACCACCCGACCGGGCGCCTCGCGTCTCGTGCCTCCGATGGTGGCGCTTCGGGCGCGATCCTCTTGCGGGGCGGCGCTCTCTGTGGTACAGTTCCAAATGCGTTGACGGTGCTCGACAGGGTTGGCTCTGAATCCTGGTGCTCTGACTTGGCGGTGGGAGTCGATGGATGGTGGTGGTGGAACGCTATGCGCAAGGGCCGTCGCGACGGTCAGCGATCTCGCCCTCGGGGGCGTCGGCGGTATCGTTTCCATGCGCCTCGGCCAGGCCTTGCTACCATTTTGTTCAAGGTTATCGAAAGGTAGAACCAGCACATGCAACCGTCGGCTCGCAGGGCTCGCCGCGGCTGATGTGCGACGTTCTGTGGGCCGGGCTTCGCCCGGCAAGGCAGACACGGCCGGACCGCGGCAGTCTTAGGAGTCTTGACATGGATTCCTCATACGCGCACACTATGTGCGCAGTCAGGAGGTAGCCATGGAAGCTTCGATTCTTGATCTC
>CAIMUX010000017.1 GCA_903844735.1 Candidatus Eiseniibacteriota bacterium | reverse complement strand
CATCGCGGCGATGGCGAGGCTGCGGTCCCTCGAGTTCGGCTGAGCCACGGCTTTCGGTCCCGATCGCCTGTACAACCATCCACGGAGGAACGAGGGGGGCGCCCCCGGGGCGGAGCCTGCCCTCGGAGGAGTCATGTCCGATGTTCAGGACGAAACCCGGCCGCGAGCGACCGGTTCCGGGGCATCACACCGCCCCCAAGTGCCTCGAAAGGCCCGCTCGCGGAGCCGACGAGGCACATCACGATGGCACCTCGCTTATTCGAGGCCTAGTCTGGCCGCAAAGCATAGGAGATTGTGGGGAGCGACCGCAGGGCAACAATTCCGGCTGGTCTGGCGTGACGTTTGGTCAGGCACGCTCGCTCGATGCAGGCCTTCTGTCTGGCGGAGGAGAGAGCGGTCACCTGTCACCGTCGGCCGCGACCCGGGCTTCGGGTTGACCGCGGAAGCGGCTTCGAAATGGCGGTGGAAGTCACGGTGAAGGTGTGTCACCATTACTTCGGCGTTCCGGTGGGCTGGGAGTGATCGCGGGGGCGGGGGGGCAGGAGATGAGCCGAGGCAAGGTTCTCGTGACCGGGGGATTGGGGTTCATCGGCTTGGCGGTCCTTAAGCTCTTGGCTCGGCACGGGTACGCTCTCAGGGTCCTGGACAGCCTGAGTCCTCAGATTCACGGCCAGGTGCCGGATGTCGATCGCTCGCTTCTGGCTGGGCTTCCCCTTGAGGTGTTTCGGGGCGACGTAGTGAGACGCGATCACCTTGCTGAGTGTCTCTCAGGTGTTGACTATGTTGTTCACTTGGCCGCCGAGACGGGAACTGCTCAATCGATGTATGGGATCGCGCACTATAACCGAGTCAATTCCCAGGGAACTGCCGAACTCCTCGATTGGATGGTAAACCATCGGCACTCCATTAAGAAGCTCATCCTGACGTCCTCTCGATCAGTGTATGGCGAAGGGGCCTACCGTTGCCCGAGCTGCGGAATCGTTACTCCGGATTCCCGGAGAGCGGAGTCGCTAGCCCAGAAGCATTGGGAGCCACTATGTCCGATCTGCCGGGGCGAATTGCAGCTCATTGCCACCCCTGAGTCCTCCCGGTCCTGTCCGGCGTCGATCTACGCTGCGACGAAACTCGCGCAGGAGGATCTCACCCGCATTGCGTGCGGCTCCGCGGGAATCCCTTATACCATCCTGCGGCTTCAGAACGTCTATGGTCCGGGTCAGTCGCTGACGAACCCCTATACAGGGATCCTCTCCATCTTCTCCACCCGGATTCGCCAGGGATTGCACTTGCCCATATTTGAAGACGGTTTGGAAAGCAGGGACTTCGTCCACGTCTCCGACGTCGCCCGGGCCCTCGTTCTATGCATGGAGACGGCCAGGGTGGATGGCAAGACGCTAAACGTAGGATCGGGCATCCCAACCAGTGTTCTTTCTGTGGCCGAAATGCTCAGCCAGGTTGTCGGGGGATCCTCCCGGACAGAGCTTACCGGCCAGTACCGGGTGGGAGACATTCGTCACTGCTATGCCGACATCTCCGAAATCCAGGCGGCCATCGGATTCCGGCCCGAGATTAGTCTGGAGGAGGGGCTTGCGGATCTCGCTGCTTGGGTGACCTCCCAGCCGCTGGCCGAGGACGGCCTGGACCAGGCGAACCGCATTCTAACCGAGCGGGGGTTGATGAAATGAGTCTCCTGGAGCTTCTTCGCTCGGATGCAGCGAGGCAGTACCATTTCGCGGGACGGAAGGTGAACAGGGTTGGGAACGTGGCGCTCTTGAAGGTTCTCTTCTCTCCCCGCTTCGCTCCGGTCCTCCTGTATCGCCTAGCAGCAAGGTGCGCCATGCGTCACCTGCGGCCACTGGGGAAGCTCTTCTCCCTGATGAATTTCGTAGTGTTTGGTATTGAGATCGGACTGAACTGTGAAATCGGCCCGGGACTCTATTTTCCGCATACATCCGGAACCGTTCTCGGCGCGAGGCGGATCGGATCTAACGCGGTTATCTATCACAATGTCACGGTCGGCGCCAAGGTTCCGGATCTCGCTTACGACGATGGCTTGAGGCCAGAGATCGGCAACGATGTTATGCTTGGCGCCGGATCCAAGATTCTGGGACCCATCACGCTGGGGGATGGGGTCGTCGTTGCAGCCAATGCCGTGGTCGTGCACTCCATGCCTTCAGGATGTCTGGTCGTTGGCGTACCCGGAAGGGCTTCGGAGAAGCACCTCGAATATCCTCCAACGTCCGGGGATGTCCCGGCATCCTATAGCTCGGAGGATCTTTGATGCCCTCCTCTCCGGGAGACTTGGCGGGGCGAAGAATTCTCCTGATCGCGCCAATGTTCTTCGGATACGAGATGAGAATTGTCGAACATCTGCGGGAGCGTGGGGCCCACGCGGAATACCTGAATGAGCGGCCCGGGGCCAGCTCGCTTGCCAAGATGGTTGTACGATCACGGTCTCGGTTCCTCAGAGTGTACGCGAGAAAATACTATGCAAGAGCCTTGGGGCGATTGAAGGGAGCGACATTTGATGATATCCTGCTCATCAGTCCCGAGGCGTGCCAACCGGAGACCATCAGGCAGTTCAGGCAGCACTTTCCAGGCGTCCGTCTGATTCTGTACATGTGGGACTCCTTCACAAACAAGGGCATCACAGATCCCCGCACTTTCATCGGCCTGTTCGACAGGGCATTGACCTTCGACGACAGCGACGCGGCAGCGTATTCGATCGGCTTCAGGCCTCTGTTCTTCTGCAGCAAACGCGAGTGCGCAAGTCAGGCTGCCAAGTACGCATTTTCCTTTGCTGGAACCATTCACAGCGACCGCTACCGGGTGCTAAAGCGTCTTGGCCGCACAGCGGACACACTGGGGATGAGCTATTTCATCTTCCCTTTTCTGCCCAGTCGTATGATCTATTGGTTCTATCTGGTTACGAAACGCGAATTCCGCGGGACCCGCCCAGGGGATTTCCGATTCGTGCCCATGCCGTACAGTGAGATTCAGGAGACATTCGCCTCCTCGATCGCGATCGTGGATGTGCAACATCCAGGGCAACGGGGGCTCACCATGAGGACAATGGAGGCCCTAGGGTCCGGGAAGAAGCTCATCACGACCAACAAACACATCGCAACGTATCCGTTCTTCTCCCCAGACCGTGTGCTGGTCATCGATCGGAAGGCTCCGATCTTGACTCCTGACTTCCTTCGGGCGCCGACCGGATCGCTGGACGAGAGGATGCTCGCATCCTACAGCCTGGAATCTTGGGTCAACGCGATTCTTCTCGACAGGTCTTCGCCCACAGAGCAGGACCACGTTCCATGAGCGAACCACGGTAACCGTGCTTTCCTGCGCCAGAAGCTCGGCCAGGTTCTCGCCGGCGTGCTTGCGTCCGGTGAAGAACAAGGCGACCTTGAACCCCGCGTTGATCGACACGATGCCGGAGGTGAACACCCCCGTGCGCTGGCCGAACTCCTCGCCTTCGATCGCTGCGCAGCGTTGCCGAAAGGACACTGCCGAACCCGCTCCAACCCTGCCGAAACCGACGATCTTGATCTAGCCATGAGCCGTCCTCCTGGTTTGAGGTCCACGGCTCTGGACGCTAAACGGTCGCTACATCGAAATCACGCAGGCTTGCCGAAGGGACACGCTTCGCCGGGCGGATACGAATGACGTTTCACATGTATCCACTCGGGGATCCCATCCCCCGGCCGGTATGAGGCCGGCGTTGTGGATGGCGGCAAGTGGTAGGGGGGATTAGCTGACCGGGGCCGCTTCCGTGGACTCTGCCACCTGGGTG
>CAIMUX010000016.1 GCA_903844735.1 Candidatus Eiseniibacteriota bacterium | reverse complement strand
TGACGCCGAGTAGTCTGCACTTGAAACGCCTCCTTTCGGTTCCAGAGCCTCTGCTTTCACACAACTCTGAAATGCAGGAAGGAGGCGTCTCTTTGCAAGCTCGTTCTTCATACTTCGGGAAAATCCTCGCTTATTCGAGGGTTAGGTCAGAGCGAAGGCTGGACTCGAATGAGGTTCGCTACCTTCGGAAGAACGCGGAGTGGACACAGCAGGAGTTGGGCGATTCCCTGGGGGTTGATCGGGTTACGGTGAATCGTTGGGAGGCGGGCGAGCAGGCTCCTCCTCCCCATAGCGACCTTGCGATACGAGTCGTGTGGGTGAGACGGAAGATGCGTCTCATCGAGGACGAAGTCGGCGGGCGCGGAAATGATCCGGTTTTCGAGCAGATCCGCTCAGCCCTGGATCATCTCTCGGCCATTGTGTCTCGACTGGGGCTTCAGCAGAATCCGCGGAAACGCGTCGTGATCGACGTCGAGAGGATGGCGCTGGTCGCCTGATTCCGTGACGGGGAAGGTCCGACTGGGTCACCGATCGAAGTATCCTGCAGGCCCCCTCGCACGAAGGCAGCGCGATATGTCCTTCGCTCTGGCGATGTAGGCCTCGGCGGCCTCGCGCTGGGCGTTGAGAGAGTTGAAGGGCTGGTCCAAGCCTTCCTCGGTGGATTTCCTCGTGTAGATGGCGCAGCGGACCGCTTTCGCCGATTCTGGTGTCGTCTGCGCCCGCTGACGTGCCGTTCGGGGCTTCACCGGCCACCTCCGTCGTTGGTCAGCCCCCAGAACAGGTAGCCGTTCCAATGCGACCCGGTGATCGCCTTGGCCACCGCCGTCAGCGACCGGTACACCTGACCCGCCATTGTCCCACCGGAAGACGGGCTCCGGGTTTCCCGCCGCGCGGCAGGCGTTGCGAATCAGATCGATGCCCCGTCCCCAGGACTCCATGAAGGCAACGCGAAAGATCGGCGACCGTGAAACCCGGGGTCGGAACGCCGTCCCAGTGCCGACCCTGCTTGCGAAGCAGAAACCGGTCCAGCGCCGCGCCCTTGTCATGGCGCCCAATGACCAGCACGCCGTTATCGGCATTGGCGAAGCCGCGGACCCAGCGCCGGTGGTCGTCTCGCCAGGTCTCCTTCCACTCGAGGTGCTGGCTTTCCTTCATACGGCGCGAGTCATTTTGGTCAGGCGGCGAGGTCCGCGCGTGCCGACTCCCGATCTGACCATAAGACGGGTCGAACGTCATAGTTGGACAACGCCTCAATGACGGAAGGGGCCGGTGGAATGTCCGAGTCGTTCAGGATGGCATAAGCCGAGGAGTTCGGCGGGCGTGCCTCCTTGGTGTCGACCCAGGAGAACGCGGCGGACTGCGCAGTGTCCCGATTCGGTCGGGCCAGTACCTTCACCAGTCGCTCCGGCCTGACCTTTGACTTTGGGATCAGGAAATCGAACTGGTGATCAAAACCGGTCTTGCCAGTGAATTTCACATGCGGAGAGTAGCGAACCTCACTGATGTCGAGCCAAGCCTGCACGTCCTCCAGGAAGAAGCTGCGAACGGAGGGCGACGAGAGGACGAACAGGTCGTTGACCGCGAGCATGGCCTGCACCAGGGAGTGCTTCTTCAGGGGGAAGTTCTCCTTTGAGGTCGCGATCTCCAGACGCCTTTCGTGAATCTTCACGCCAAATCCGGCGGCCGCGGCCTGCAGCAACGTCGCTCGCTTCCCCGTATCCAGTCGACAGCCGGAGGACTCGAGATCGCGGATGGTCTCGCCGTCGTCCGTGAGGAGATAGCCATGGTCCTCGCGTCGGGCGTAGATCTGGATGTAGTCGTTGTGCCTGTCGAGGTAGGGTGTGGTGATTTCAACCCAGTCGCCGACCGTCCGCAGAGCAGACCGATCCCGGAGCCACCGGAGGTACGCCTCGTGCAGGTCTCGGATTTCGGAAATCATCAGAACAGCCCTCGGTTGATCGGCAGGTCTTCGGTGATGTTGCAGAACTTCAGGAAGTCATGGAAAGAGTGCCATACGTCGCCTGGATCAGGGAAGGCCTCGTTCGGAATCTCCAACGCCCAACGATCTCCGAACCCGTGCCGGTAGACATGGAGGTGCGTCCCCGAGACTTCAATCCCGTCGGGGTTGCGGTGAGGGGCCCGGTGCAGGTCAAGTCGCGCCAGCACCACCACCACCCGGGCCCGGGTCTGATACGTCGCTCGACCGAGCTCAAACCGGTTACGCCGCAGGTTCAGCAAGAATGACTCTCGGGTGTCCTTGGAGAGCAACCGGATCTCCAAGTCCTGACCTGGACCGGGGAACGGGGCAGGGTCCCCAACCTCGGGTACCTTCAGCATGGTCAGGAGAGCATCCGCCTCCTGCTGCGTGAGATTGATCTCCGTCACTTTGCCATCCCCTGAGTCCCATTGCCCCCCGGCGTCCTGCGCCGGACTCCAAGCTACCGTCTAGGATCATAGCCACGCTTCGGTGGCGAAGGCCAGGCCCGTCCGCCCAGCCGAGCCGATGGGAGCCCGCACCCTACACCCGAAACACCTTCATCACCTCATCCCCCAAATGATTGATCACCTTCACCGCAATCCGCCCATTCCCCGGCTTCGCAAACGCCCGCGAAACATCGCTATGCAAACTCTCCCAAGCCTCCAGATCGATCTCCGCCTTCAACGCGGTCTTGAGCGCGCTTTACGGATCATTCGCGCCTAAGAAATACGCCTGCCGCACAAAGAAGCTCTCCTCGTTGTAGTCGGTGTCGATGAACCAGCACGCGATCCCCTCGGCGCCGTCACTGACGACCTCGCCGGTCTGCGGCTTGAACACGTCCACCCCGTTCAGCTTCACCCGCAGCTTGCCGTCCTTCTCGGTCAGCAGCGTGATGTCCGGCTCCCCGAAGATGACAAAGAGGTTCCCCTTCCCGGTGTTCTTGAGGTCCTCCGCCATGTGCAGGTCGGCGTTCATGCGCGCCTTGAGCACCGGAATCCGGCCGAGCTTGGTGAACTCCGTGGTGTGCGCCTCGTAGTTGAAGGCGCACGCGATCAGCACGTCGAAACCGGAATCGCCCGCCTCGCGCGCCGCGGCGACTAAGTTGGCGCGCTGGACGGTGCCGAACTCGGGGCCGATGAAGATCGCGGCGCGCTTCTCGGCCTCGCCTTCCAGGTAGCGGCCTTCGGCGCAGACAAAGTCGCCGGGCCAGGGCGTGAGGGCGGTGAAGGTGATCCGGTCTTCCTTGTGCGCCTGCTGCACGCCGGCGACCTTGAGGTTGTCCAGGATCATCTGGGGGAACGACTGCTTGGCGCCGTACTCCCCGCGGCCGTCGCGGACCGTGTCGATCAGCTCATCGTTCTCGTCCACGCCCAGCACCCGGTGGGGGCTCAGGCTCTCCACGGGGCCGGGGCCGGCCACGCGGACCTTCCTCTGGTCGTCGTAGGGCGTGCCGTAGAGGCACTCGCACTCGGCCGGGGCGGCGATCGACTTGTCGATCTCCTGCTGGCGGGCGATGCGCGCCTGCCACCAGTCGGCGTGGAGC
>CAIMUX010000015.1 GCA_903844735.1 Candidatus Eiseniibacteriota bacterium | reverse complement strand
GAACGGGGACAACGACACCTTTCCTCTGTGGTATCTCCAGGAGGTGGAGGGGATCCGGCGTGATGTGCGGGTGGCGAACCTCAGTCTGCTCAACACCGACTGGTACATGAGGCAGTTGCGGGACAACCCGCCGCAGATCGACCTTGGGTGGGGGCGCAAGGGCGAAACCGACACGTTGCTGGCGGTGACCGAGTTTTCCACCCTCATGAGCGCCTTCCGGGTCGGGTACATCGACCAGGATGGTCTCGAGCGTTTCCTCAATCACTACAAGCTCAGGCGGTATGTGCGGAGTCTCAAAGAGTCGCTTCTGGCGAAGGACGTGGCGGTGGCCCGGATCGTGGAGCGCGAGTTCGGCAGGCGGCCGATCTACATCGCCCTCACCGTGCCGGAGCAGATGGGTCTGGAACGTCGCCTCGTGCAAAGGGGGATCGTTCTTGAGTTGGAGGCTGCCGGCGACGCGCCTGAGCGGATCGATGCCGAGACGACCTACCGGAATCTGACCGAGGTCTTCCAATACCGCGGGCTGCTCACGGGCGAGCGCGAGAGCGGGCGCAAGTTCGACACCGCAGTTTACAAGGACGAAAACGCACTGCGCCTTGTGCAGAACTACGCCGCAGCCGCGCTGGGGGCGGCCCAGGACTTTGTCGACCGGAATCGCCCGATCGAGGCCGATTCAATGATTGCTCTCGCGGGCGAGTTGTCGCCGGGGTCGCCCTCGATCACCTACATGCTGGTCATGCTTCGGATGGACCAGGAGCGCTGGGACGAGGCGGAGGCCTTGCTGCGCGGGCTCGATGCGCAGGGGGTTCGTGACGCGCGGTTGCCGTTCCTGCTGGGGCGGGCTCTTGAGGGGCAGGGGAGGCTGGACGAGGCCGAGGCCGCCTATCGGCGCTCCCTGGCCGTCGCACCCGGTTTCTTTGATTCGATGCGGAGCCTCTTCTCGCTTCTCTGGACGTCGAAGAAGGACCGGGCTAGTGCGGTCAAGGTTCTAGACCAGTGGGTGGCACAGCATCCCGACGACCAACGGATGCGTGCCGCCCGGGACATCTACGCGGAGTCGCTGCGGATCCTGCATTGAGAGTCAGCCGCGTAGGTCCGGTGGCCGATACCAACAACGCGATGCCGGAGCGGCCGCGGCGGTTCCCGGTGACTCCGGCGGCCGGGCCGTTCGCCCGGCGCGCGGTCGGGGCTGATCCCGGCGGCGCCGGGAGCCGATTCTAAGGACGGGTTCTGGGGCGGACTCTGGGGCGGATTCGTGGCTTGCACCGCTCGCTCGGGACCGGCATGCTGGAACCGGTTCCTGGGGTCCGTGTTTCATGCGGGGCTCGGGAAAGCCGATCATTACTGCAGGAGGTTCGATTCCACCATGAAGCGACGTACTGGCGAGAGACTTGCGGGCGAGAGAGTTACGGGCGAGGGTCGTTCCGGCGAGCGACTCGTCGGCAATGCCGCGGCCGCCGGATCACGAACCGCCAAGATGTGTGTTGGCCTGTTCGCCCTGCCCCTTCTCGTTCTCCTCGGACTCATGCTGGCGGCCGGGAACTCGTTGGCCCAGACCGCGGGTGCCGCCTCGCTGACCATCACACCGGGGGCCCGAGCCGACGGGATGGGGCGGGCGTTCGTGGCACTCCCGACGGATGCGACGGCCAATTTCTGGAACCCGGCGGCCCTGGCGTATGAGAAGGGTCGGGTGTTCGGCCTTATGCACGCCCAACTCGTGCCGGACCTGGCTGACGATGTCTACTACGAGAACCTCTGCTACGCCATGCACCTGCCCGGCTGGGGCGGCGTCGGCGCCAGCCTGGTCTACCTCAGCTATGGTAAGAGTATGGCCACCGATGAGACCGGGTTCGAGAAGGGCGAGTTCACGAGCAACGAGGTTTCCCCCCAGGTCCACATCGGCACCGAAGTGATGAGGGGGTTGGCTGTCGGGCTCTCTTTGAAGTACGTCTACGTGAACCTAGCGCCGGGTTGGGCGACACCGGACGGCGTGGCGGGTAACGGCGACACGTTCGGCGCCGACATCGGCATCCTCGCGCGCCTGCAGGATATGGTGCCCTCGCTGCCACTGCCTGTGACTCTCGGCGTCAACGTCCAGAACATCGGCCCGAACATCGCCTACATCGACCAGGCCCAGTCCGATCCGATCGGCCGCAACCTGAAGATCGGGCTAGCAGCCCAGGTTCTCAATCTGCCGAAGGTGACGGGTATCCTCGCATACGACTTCAACCAGTCGCTCGTCGGCACGATGTTCCGCTTCGCCGACGAATTCAACACCCTCGGGCCCTGGTTCGTCTTCTATAACATCGACAAGCCGATCCACAATGTCGGAGCGGAGATCACCTACGGGGAGTTCGTGTCCTTGCGTGGCGGCTACATCCACGACAAACAGGGGGACATCATGGATCCGACCTTCGGAATCGGCTTTGTTATTCCCCTGGGGGTGAACAACCTCGCCTTCGACTACGCCAGCGTGCCCCAGGCGCGGGTCCTCGACCGTGTCAACAAGTTCTCGCTCACCTTCCGGTTCTAAGGGGGGTTCCAGGAGACATCGCGTGCTCATTCGACATCGGCATCGCGCGGGGGGAGTAGGGTTCCGACTCCCCCTTTCCATTCCCGCCGCGGTGGGACTCGCCGCGTTGATCCTGGTAGTGCTGACGGGGGTTGTTCTGGGGGAGACTGTCCTCGGGGGAACTCGGGTGGACGCCTGGGCGAGTGCGCCGAGGCCGCGTACTCGCCTACAACTACGGGCGGTGGCGGCCGGAGAAACCGGACCCGCCCCTATCCGCACGTTCCCTCATCGGCTGTTTGCCTTCGGGCCGCGCTCGCATCCGACGTTTGCGCCGCAGGGCTGGCGTCCGCGGGCGTCACTCCCTCCCGGCAACGCCGCCTGGGATCCGTTCTCGCCGATAGGCCCGAGCGTTCTCTCGGCTCGGCGCCGAGCCAACGCTGAGGCCCTGGTACAGGCCCACGACTCGCGGGAGTTCCTGGGTGCCTACCGTGCGGCCAAGGCGGCGGCCACGCCCGAGACTCTACGCATCCTCTTGCTGCGGGTCGACTTCCTGAAGGACACGCCCGGGCACAAGTCGACCGGCGACGGTCGCTTCGACCTGCGCCGGGACGAGGTGAGCCGGGCGATCCCTATCGATCCGCCACCCCACGACAAGATCTACTTTTCGGCGCACATGGAAGCACTTTCCCGCTACTACCGGGTTCAGTCAGGCGGTTCGCTGGTTCTCAAGTGGGACATCTACCCGGCGGAGAACGACTCGGCCTATCACCTGCCCGACACTCGCAAGTACGGACCATGGGTCTGGAGCAACTCGAACCCCGATGTGTTCGTCCACATCATCGACCTGGTGGGAGATGCCCTCGCCGCGGCCGACGCCGACACCACGCTCGATTTCAACCCGGACCCCGGAACCGCCCTGGAACCCTACTACAGAAGCATCCTCATCTTTCACGCGGGGGCCGATCTGCAGGGCGACATCAACGGCGATACGCCGTGGGACATCCCGAGCCTCAACCTCTACGTGCAGGATCCGTTTGTGGTCCAGGATTCCACGGTCTCGGTCAACTATGTGCAGATTGTGCCGGAGACGGCAAATCAGGACGGCTTCTGGGGCGCGTTGAACGGTGTCGTGACGCACGAGTTCGGCCACCAGGTCGGCTTCGACGATCTCTATGACGTGGCTACCGGGATCTCGATGGTGGGCGCTTTCAGCCTCATGGACTCGGGGGAAAACCTCTACGGCAACATTGTGGATCCAGCGGATTCCACCCAGACTCTGCCGGTGCGGGGGACCTTGCCGGGTAGCGTCGATCCTTGGCACAAGATTCGCTTCTTCCCGGATGGCGTCGATCTGGTCGGGCCGGAAGATTTCGTGTCCGGGGATAGCGATTCCTTCGAGGTCGCGCTTCCTTCTTCACAGCTTCCTCTCTCCGAAGGCGGCAACCGGATTCTGTACCTCCCGCTCAATCTGTCGGAGTATTTGCTCGTCGAGAACCGCGTCTGGGATCTGAATGGTGACTCACTGATCGCGCTCAAGTCGGACAAGGAGACCGGGGTAATCCTGGGGCCGGTTCCAGCGGACACGCTGGCGCCCGCCACCGATCTCGGCTACCGCGAGTACGATTATCTACTCCCAGCGCAGGGGATCATCGCCTGGCACGTCGACAACCTGGCAATCAACACCGGCTTCTCCCGCCCCTACGGCGGTGTGAACATCTTCTTCTCTCGTCCGGGCGTGGCGGTGATGGAGGCCGACGGGATCCGCGATATCGGCACGGCCTCAAATGAGTATACCGGAGGGCCCTACGACACCTGGTACCAGGGCGGCTATACCTGCCTGGGACCGGGGACCGTGCCTAGCAGCCGCACCAACGACGGCACACCCACCGGTCTCACCATGTGCGCACTCGACTCGATCGGGGTCACGGCGCGGGTCTCGGTTGACATTGGTCTCGGGCTGGCGGATTGGCCGGTGCTGATGTTGGGGGCTCCGCGGGAGGAGCAGATCGCGGTGTTGCGTTGGTCCACGATGGGCGGGGCGCCTGCGCTATTTGTGGCCTCGGGCGATTCCCTCTACGGCTGGCGTCCCGACGGCCGGCCCTTGCGCGAGGGCGGCCCGCCCAGCGGTGAGTGGGCGAGCTTTGACCTCCCGGTGGAGCAGGGATTGGCCGCCAAGCAAATGCTCATGATGTGCGATACCGGGGACTCTTGCCAGGTGGATGCCGTGGGGGTGGTTGCCGGCGGGACGCTGCGCTTGCTGACGAGTTGGGGCACAACATGGATCTGGCCTGGCCCCTCGCCCGGCGATTCCCTAGTTACGGCGACACCGGTGCTGGACTCGCTCTTTGCCTGGGTCGGTTGCGGCGATGGCATGATCCGGGTCCTGCGACCGAACTCCTCTGGGAATCCGGTGCTCCGTTTGTCGGTCGGGTCCGGGGCGGTTCGTGTCCTGGGCGCAGGCTGGCTCGACGCGGAAGGCCCCGAGGGTGACTACACCTGCTTCTGGGAGACAGACCGGGGCGAGTTTGGGGCGGCCTCGTGGCGTGGTCCCGGCCAGGATCCGCGCATTCTCTTCCACGCAGATTACAACCGGCCCGGCGTGACGCCGGCAGGCGTGCTGGCGATTCCAGCCGGAGTCGGGAGGCCCGCTCGAATCCTCTTTGCTTGGAGCGACGGAACGATCGAGTGGCGCGCCACCGATGGCGCTCTGCTGCCGGGATGGCCCGCCTTCCTGGGCGCGGCACCGGCAGGATCTTCGATCGCCTGTGACGCTGATGCCGATGGAGTGCTGGAGACGGTGGTTGCCGACCAGCAAGGCCGTGTCCATTGCCTTGGCGTGAACGGCGTGGATGAGCTTGGCTGGCCACGGTCCCTCTGGTCGGAAGACGAGCGGCAGCCGCCAGCCCAGATCCTCGGCGTGCGTGCCCTCGATCTCGACGGGGTCGGCGGGCCGGAGATCCTCGTGCACCGCACCGACGGGTTTCTCGTGGCGCTCGATGGGCGCGGAGAGAAGGTGCCCGGGTGGCCGCGCGCGCTCGGTGCGGATGCGCGCCTCGGGCCGGAGTGGATCCCCGCGAGTCCTCTCAGCGGTCCACGCCTCGGTTACGGCAGCGATTACGGTGTGGACTCCACAGGTGCCCCCTTCACGGCCGTCGGCATCACCCGCGTGGTTCCCGAGGCGAGGGGGATCGTGCCGGGTGCGTTTCCCTCGGCCGGGTTCGATGCGTCGCGCTCACGCGTCTATCCGGCGGAGCTGGTACCCGATCCCGTGGTGATCCCGGTGGACGGCCCGCGGGCCTCCTTGCGGCTCTATCCGAACCCGTTGCGTGGTGACCAACTCACGGTCTTCTTCACACTCGACCGTCCTGCGCAGGTGCGGTTGACGGCGTACGATCTCTCCGGGCACCGGGTGGCGGAACTCGACGCCGAGGGACAACTCGGGTCCGACGGTAATCACCTCCCCTGGGACTGGGGACAGTTGTCATCCGGCCTCTACCAGGTGCGCGTGCGATTCCTCGGCGAGGGTTGGAGCGATGACATGATCGAAAAGGTGGCGGTGGTGCGATGAGGTCAAGGCCGTTGATGATCGCGGCCGCGCTCCTGGCGGCGGCCTGGGCGGTGGGGCCCTGTCGGGCGGATGAGCGGGCGAAGCCGGTACGTAAGCCTGGAGTCTCCTTTCTTCTCTCCGCGATCCTGCCCGGGGCGGGGCAGTTGTACAATGGTGATGACCGCGGCTACCTCTATCTCGGGATCGAGGCCGCGGCGTGGTTTGCGCGACTCTCCTACCTCGACGCCGGCAACAGGAAAGAGAGCGAGTTCGAGCGGTACGCGGATGTTCATTGGACGCGCGACCTTTATCGAACCCAGCGAGATAGCCTGGGCGCCAACTACCACGCGGAAGACGACACGCTTCTCAGTGAGTTCCTCCTCCGCGACCAGCAGCAGTACTACGAAGAGATCGGCAAATACGACAAATTCCGGGCCGGGTGGGACGATTGGGCCGCCACCTATGATCCCGCCAATGATCGTGCCCTCTCGCCGAACCGGGCGCACTATCGGAAGATGCGGCAGCAGAGCAACGACCTGCTCGATCGCGCGCGCCTAGCCCTGGCCGCGGCGATGGTGAACCGCGTGGTCAGCGGCGTGGACGCCTTCCGCACGGCTCGGGGGCGTGCCGAGGGTGGGTCGGAGTCGTCGCTGCGGCTCGAGTCCGGCTTCCGCGGCGGGAGTCATCCGCAGGCTACGCTGGCCCTCGTGAAGGTGCTGCCATGAGTGGAGGGGGTATGCGAAAGGGCTGGGTAGTTGTGCTGTTCCTTCTGGCGGTGACGAGGGTCGTGGGGGTTGGCTCGGCCCGGGCGCAGTCTCCCGGCGCTGAACGGTCCAATCGGGACCGCAGTGAAAAGGCCAAGAGGATCGGCCTTTCGTTGCTTCTGCCCGGTGCGGCTCAACTGCGGATGGGAGATGGCCGCCGCGCCGCCGCTTTCCTAGTGACGGAGGCCGCGACCTGGACGGCGTGGGTCGTCTTCCGCGCCCAGGGTTCGCAGCGCCGGCACTCCTACATCGAGATGGCGGAACTGCAGGCCGGGGTGGCGCACGCCGGGGGACGCGATGAAGCCTATTACCGGCTGCTCACGAACTGGTCCTCCAGCGATGCCTATGATCAGTTGGTGCGGCGCGATGCGCGCGACCGCTACCCGGACGACCTCGCGGGCCGTGCCGCCTATTTCGAGGCGAACCGCACGCCGGCCGACCGCGCCTGGCGTTGGGAGAGCCAGACCGACTGGGACCGATACCGAGCCAAGTGCAGCGACAGTCAGCATGCGTATCGCAGCGCCCGGATGATGCTCGGTGTGGCCGTCGCGAATCGGGTGGTGGCGATGGTGGACGCCTCCTTGTCGGCCGGCAGATCTAGGCAGGTTAGCGGGTTGCGTCTGCAGATGGCGCCTGGCGCGGAGCCTGGCTCAGCCTTGCTGAGCCTCTCGCTTCGATTGCCCTGACTCCGGGAGGAGGCGCGGCCATGCCGGGATGGGTGCGGACGCGGTCATGCTCATGCGAGGGGCGGCGGCGCGGGTGGGCCGCGATCCGGTTCATGCTCTTTCCGGCGGTCATCGGGTCCACCGCGGCCGTGGCAGCCGTTCCGTCCCGGGCGGACGTGAGCCAAGCGGCCCGCACCCCTGGCGAGTCGCTTTCGGGCGATGCGGCCGCAATCTCTGCGAAGCCTCTCGGGGGCGAGGCGGCCGAAACTCTTGATCTGCCTGTTTCGGGCGAGTCGACTGATACTTTCGACCGGCTTGTCTCGGGTGACTCTGCCGCGGTCCAGGCTCTGTCCGCCTTCACAGTTGCTTCCGCCACCACTGCTCCGGAGCGTTCCCTGCCGCCGCTCATCACCCCGGGTCGCCTCGGGCCGTTCGTTCCCGAGGCGGTCGCGGTCGATGTCTTTGGCCATGTCTTTGTTCTCGACCGCGGCGCCGGACGCATTGTCCGGTTCGATCCCGGTGGCGCCATCACTGCGTTCGGCGCTGCCGACCAGGTGGCCGGCCGCTCGCCGATCCTGACCGGGATCTTTGCGCGGGGCGGGCCGGACCTCTACGCCATCGACGACACGGAGGGAACGCTCTATCGCTTCGATCTTGATGGTCGCTTGCGAGCCACGGTCGTTTATGCCGAGGGGCTGCGAGACGCGGGGCTGGCACCGGGTCGCGCTGCCGACTTCGCTCTCTCATCATCGGGAGATCTGTATATTCTCGACCGGATCGGCGGGCGGCTGCTCCTCTTCGATCGCGAAGGTCGCTTTGTCACGGATCTCTTCGCTGGGCTGGCGGGGCCCGGGCGCCCGCGCACGCCGGCACGACTGGCGGTGACCGACGACGGCGCCATCTTCGTTCTCGACACGGCCGGTTGCCGGGTCCGCCGCTTCTCGCGCGAAGGAGTGCTGCTGGGCGACTGGGCCGGGTTGGAGCCGGGCGAGACCCAAGCCGAACCGCCGGGGCTGCTCGCCGTCATCGGCGGCGGGCGCGTCGTGCTCGTGTCGCGGGGCCAGGGGCGGGTTTGGGTGCGTGATGCTGCCGGGCGGCTCCTGGCCGAGGATCTGCTCTCCCCGGCGCCACGCAGCCCCCTCTCCGATGTGGAGGCTGTGGGCGATACGCTGCTGCTCCTCACCTCACCCGGTGGGGGCGAGGTCTTGCGCCGTCGGATCAGCGCTTTGGATCATGCAAAGACACGCCTTCCGCGCTGACGCGGCTGCGCTCCTCGCAGCGGGCATCGTCCTTTGTGCGCCGGCGACGGCGCTGGGCCAGGCCCGTCGGTTCGTTTGGGAAGCCGACCGCGCCACCGCGGTGTTGCGGGCCGAGCCCGAGTCGCTGCGGCTGCAGCTCCCCTCGGGCTGGATTCGGGTCGAGTCCTTTCGACTCGCCCGCGGCGACACGCTACTGACGCGCGGCGTCGACTATCTTCTTGATCCGCGGAGAGGGACGGTGCGCCTGCTCCGTGCCTTTCCTCGCGGAACCGAACTCCATGCCGACTACCGCAGGTTCCCGCTGCCGGTCTTGCCGGAATATGCCCGCCGCCCTGTCGTCCGGGCGGGGGAGGCGTCGTCGGGTAGTGCGTCGACGGGGTCGGCGCCCGCGGGTGTGCCACCGGACGAAAACGCGGTGCGCCTCGACATCCGCGGGAGCAAGACCTTCGCTGTGGAGGTTGGGACGCGTCGTGACCTGGCGCTGCGGCAGTCGCTCGACCTCACCGTGGACGGACGCCTGGGGCGGGACACGCGGGTGCGAGCTGTCTTGACCGATCGACGCACGCCGCTGGAAGCCGACGGCACGAGTTCCCGGCTCGGCGATCTCGATCGTGTGCGCGTGGAAGTCGAGGGCCCGATGGCGAAGATGGTCCTCGGCGACCTGCGGTTCGCCGCCCCGCCGAGCGAGTTTCTGCGCTTCGACCGGCGGCTGCAGGGGGCCCAGGCCGAGGCGACGCCGGGACGTTTCTCCGCCTTTGTTCTCGGCGCGACGGCCCCGGGTACATACCTCACACGGGAGTTTCTCGGCCAGGAGGGGAAACAGGGACCGTACGCGTTGGCTCCGCCCGACACGGCAGGGTCGGTCGGTGGCGTCGTCCCCGGTAGTGAGCGCGTCTGGCTCGATGGCGCGGCTTTGCGCCGCGGGGAGTCGGAGGACTATCTGATCGATTACGCCGGTGGAACGCTCGCGTTCACCGGCAAGCACCCTGTTACCGCGTATTCGGAAATCACCGTGGAGTACCAGGTGGCCCTCGACCGGTACCGCCGTTCCGTCTACGGCGGGGGCGGGGAGTGGAGTCTGGGCCCGGCCGGCGGTCCCACGAGAAGCCGCCCGGGGGCGTCTGGAAACGGATCGGGGAGCGGCCTCTCTTCGGACGGCTCCGGTAACGCCGCCGGCGGCTCGTTCGAGGAGCCGGTGATGCCGTTCGGTTCGCGGCTAAAGGCGGGGCGCGTTCGCGTGGCGATGATCAGAGAGGGGGACGATTCCAGCCGTCCTCTGTTTCCTCTGACCGGCGGGCAGCGCGATGCGTTGCGTGCCGCCGGGGACGCGGTCACCGCGGAGATCTCCTCCGGCGTCAGCTTCGTGGGCCCCGGGGAGGGCGAGTACGATCGTGTGCGCAACGACACACTCGCCGTCTCGTTCTTCCTCTGGACGGGACCGGGGCGGGGCTCGTACCTGGTCCGCTTCGACGAGGTTGGAGACGGCAAGGGCGACTACCGCGACACCACCGATGCCGGTGGGGACACGCTCTTCGTCTACACCGGAAAACAGCGGGGCGCGTTCCTGCCGGGGACCGAGGTGCCTCGCCCTCGGACAACTACGCTGGTTTCGTTGGCGGCGGCGCCCCGGCTGGGCGACCGGTTCCGTTTGCGGGGGGAGGCTGCCGTCTCCGAGTTCGACTCCAACACCCTTTCGACGCGCGATGACGGTGACAATCGCGGCGCGGCCTGGCTCCTCGATGCCGGCGCGGGCCCCTTCCCTGCGGGACCGGTGGCGCTTTCCCTGCGCAGCATCCTGCGAGCGACGGAGGCGCGATTTCGGCCGTTCGACCGGCTCGATCCGGCCTTCTTCGCGCGTGATTGGAACATTGCTACGGCGCGCCTGGCAACAGGTGACCGTCGGAGGCTTGCCGAGGCCACGATTTCGACGGGAAACGGCACGATGACCGTCACCGGCGAGGATCTTGACAACCTGCACGACTACCACGGAGAGCGCGGCACGCTGTCCACCGGGGTGCGGTTCGGCGGACTGCGCGGTGACGCGCGGGTGGTGCGTGTGCGCACCCGCGATCGCGGAGCGGCTGGGACGAGCCGCGGCGCGCGCGAGGCGGACCGGGCGTCTCTAGGCTGGTCGGGCGGGATCCTCTCCGCCTCCGCGCGCTACGCCCGCGAGCGGAGCGAGCAGGGTGCGGCTTCGGCACGCACCGGCGCCTTTTTTCGCGAGGGGTCGGTGCGACTGGGCACCGGCTCAGGGTTCGAGGCACTGCGGACATCTGCCGAGTTCACCCGCCGGGTGAGCTTCTCGTTGCTCGGGGCGGTCACCAATGAACTCGACACGGGCGACACGGGTCAGTTGGAGGCACAGTGGACGGGGACGGGGGGGCGACTGTTGGCCGCCGACCTGGCGGCTCGGGAACTGCGCGTCCGGGGGGGGGCGCGACAGTCCAGCCGAGTCGGAAGAGTGCGCTGGTCGGAGCGGGCCGCCGGCGATGCCCTTCTTCAGGAGGGACGGTGGGAGCTCACCACCACGACGCGCGGCGGAAGCGACAAGGAGGTCCGTTTCATCGGTGCCGGTGCCGGGCGCTACGACTCTCTGGGGACGTATGCCGGCGTCGGCGATTACGAGGTCTTCTACCGTGATCGCGGCGACAGCGCGCAGGTCAATCGGATGGACTTCTCGTTGCGCCACGAATACGACCCGGGACGCAGTGCACTGAGCGGCGAGACGTCGGCGGCGATGGGAGATTGGGCACGCTTTCGTCGCGGGTTGCGTCTTGTTCACGTGTGGACAGCGGGGATCGAGACGAAGCGGAGCGCCGCCTGGTTTTGGCCGCGCCTCCTGCCGGTGCTGGCCGGCGAACGAGAGGTCCCGTTTGCGGAGGTGCGTATGACCTCGGAGGGGAGCGCCTTCCCGGAAGCCCGCTGGATCTCTCCGCGATTGCGCTGGGATCGGCGCCGCTCGCAGCGGGCCCTGCTCCTCAATGCTACGGAGAGCGGGAACGAGTCGACCTGGGCGCTGCGGATCCGGTCGCGCCCGGGCGATCGCGTCACCGTCGACACGGAGGGGGACTTCGAGTCAGCCGTGCAGCGAACAGCCATCCGACGGACCGCCGATTCCGGGATTGACACCGGTCTCGACGGCTGGCGCTCTGTGCGGCTGCGGGTGGAACCGCAGATGAGGCTGCGCACCTCCCTTTCGGCCGGGCTCGAGGCCTGGGGACGACGGCGCAATCGGGCAGGCGCCCATGAGACGGCGCGGGTGGCCGAGGCCACGCCCTATGTCGTTTGGACCCCGCGTCTGCGCAGCCGTATCGAGCTGCGGGTGACGCGGACCACGGTGGACCGCCAGGGTGGCGAGGGAAGGTCGAGTCAGCTTCTCGAGATTCCCGGCTGGAATCTGCGCCTCGTAGCCGCGGTGCGGCTGCGCGAAGAGCTGGACCTCTCTGCTTGGTACCGCGACCGGCGCCCCGATCGAGGGATACAGGACCGTGAGGGACGGATGGAATTGCGGGCTTCGTTTTGACCCGGCCGAAGACGACGATAACCGGGATGACGGCGTTCGGGCCGAGGGCGATGATGACCGGGATGGCCTTGCGCCGGCCGACGACGACGATAGCGATCCGACGCGCACTCCTGATTCTCGTGATGGCGCCGTTCGTCGCCGGCGGGATCGCGCTGGCTGTGCCAGACGATCCACCCGACTCTGTGCGCTTTTCCGGACCGGTGTTGGTGCGCGGCGGGAGCATTCTCTCGGCTCGCACGGTGCGGGTGTGGCTGCCGATCGGTCTGGACGGTGGCGGCATTGCTCGGTCCCGCCTTGAGGACGGACTGGCCGGGTTGGGCAGAGTCCTTGTTGATGCTGGGTGTTTCGAGTCGAAGCTCGGGCTCATGGTTGACTCGGCGGGGACCGGCATCCTCACGGTGGACGATGGGCCGGTGGCGCGTTGGGACAGCCTCGCGGCGTCGACTACCGGCCCCTCTTTGTTCCCGCTGCACCCGGGTCCCGGTGCGCGGTTTGACGCCGGCCGCATCGAGCGGACGCTGCGGGCGTGGGTCGATGCGACGACCGAGCGCGGCCATCCGTTTGCCGTGGCGCGGATCGAGAGCCTGGCGGTCAGCGGTGGGCGCGTGCGCGCGGGTGTGCGCCTCGATGCCGGCCCCTACTGCCGGGTCGAGGAGGTCAGCTTTCCCGGGCGGACCGTGACGCGTGAGTCGTTCCTGCACCGGCTCGTCGGGTTTCACGCCGGGATGCCGTTTCACGAATCGGACTGGAAAGCGGCGCGGCGCCGGCTGGAGCAGGTGGGCCTGTTCTCTTCCGCCGGGGAGCCGCGTGTGGAGTTGCGCCCGGTGGGCGGTGTCCGCGTGGTGCTGCCCGTGGAGGAGGCGAAGCACAACAGGGTAGAGGGGGCCGTCGGCTACTCCGGGCGGACGCGGGCGGTGACCGGGCTCCTCGACCTCCAGCTCGGCAACGTCCTGGGCACCGGGAGGCGATTTACGGTGCGTTGGGAGCGGGCGCGCAAGGAGCAGTCGCGATTGCGACTTGAGGCGCGCGACCCTCTGTTGGGGCCGCTTCCGGTGGGGTTGCGACTCTCCGTGGAGCAGGAGGTGCGCGACTCGACCTACACCACGGCGGTGCTGGAGCTCTTGGGGGAGACCGCGCTGGGGAGTGATTTCACCGCGCTCGCCGGCGCGGAGTGGCGGCGGTCGGTTCTGGGTCACGAGCCTGCGGAGCGGGACCGGCGAGTCTCCAGCGTGTTCGGAGGACGTTGGGATACCGAGCGTCCGGGAGCGTGGTCCGGTGGCCGCCTGGAGACCACCTACCGCTCCGGCCGCACGCGGGTCCGGCCAGCCGGGGGCGGGCCGGAGGCGAGTCTCCGCCTCGACCGCGCGGAGTTGCTCACCGAGCGCTTCGTCGGTCGCGACGGGCTTGTGGTGCGGATGGGGCTACGTGCGGCAGCGGTCTCGCGGGCCGATTCGTTGCCGCCGTCGGAGGCGTTGCGCTTCGGCGGAACGAAGAACCTTCGCGGGTTCGCCGACGAGAGCCTTGCGGCGCGGCGCTACGCCGCGGGGCAACTAGAGGTGGGGCCGGCGTGGCCGGAGGCGCGCGCGTATCTGTTCCTTGATGCGGCGGCGTGGCGCCCGCCCGGGCGTGCGGAGCGCGACCGCGACGTTCTTGGCTTCGGCATCGGCCTGGCCCAGGAAGCGGAGGGACGGCGCGTGGTTATCGATGTCGCGATCCCGCGTGGCGGGAGCATCGCGGATGGGCGGGTGCATGCGCAGGTGGAGCGGAGGTTCTGACGCCCTTCAATGCCGGTGGCGGTGGTGGACATCATGCAGGTGTCCGTGCGCGTGCTTTGTCGCATCATGGTGATGTTCGTGGGCAAGAGGTTCCGCGGCCTGCCCGGCGTCGTGCAGGTGCTGATGGTGGCCATCGTGCGTGTGCTCGTGCGCGTGGACCGTGGCTTCGTGTTCGTGCCAGTGCTCGTGCCGGTCGAGCACCAGGAACAGGGCGCCCGCGGTCATGACCAGAAGCGCCGCCAGGCCCCGCGCGGCGACCTGTTCGCGCAAGATCGTCCAGGAAAGGATCGCGGCGAAGCCCGGAGCGAGCGCGAAGAGCATCCCGGTCTGCATCACGCCGAGGCGGCGTAGTCCCCGCACGAAGAGCACGATAGAGAATCCGAACGAGACGGCTCCGATGGCCATCGCGACAGAGAGCCGACCGCCGTTCCACCGGCCGAACCCACCGAAAGCCTGGGCAAGCAAGAGACTCAACACGCCGCCGGAAAGCCCCTTGACCGCGGTGATCTGCCGGGCGTCCCGCAGACTCACGCGCTGGACCAGGTTGTTGTCGAGACCCCAGAGGGCACAGGCGCCCACGACCAAGGCGATCCCGGTCCACCGAGTCGCGCCTGGTGCTGCCCCTTCTCCGGGGAGCGACAGGACTACGGCGCCCGCCAGCACGGCGAGTGCTCCCAGCCAGCCGCGCCGGCCAAGGCGTTCACCGGAGAAGACCACACCCAAACCGACCGTGAAAACGGCTTCGAAGTTGAGCAAGAGCCCGGTGATGTGGCCGCTCACCTGTCGCAGGCCCAGAAAGAGGAGGAACGGCGCGATCACGGCGCCCGCGAGTGCGGCGCCTCCGAGCCAAAGCCACTCGGTGCCGCGGATGCTCCCGCCCGCGGCGGTCGCTTTCGTCCAGCGCGAGATCGCCACAAGGAGGGAACATAGAACCCCTGCGGACAGGTAGAGCACGCCCGAAAGAGCAAGTGGGGAGGTATCCGCCAGCAGGATCTTAGTGGCGGGCACGCTCGCCGCGAAAGCGAACGCCGCGGCGATGACCTCGATCTGCCCCCGGCGGATCTCCCCGTGCATCTGCGCCGGTAACCGGAACTTACTCATCGTTTCATGAGTTCACCGCAGGACGGTGGCGCCGAGCCACCCCGGGGCGGCCCAAGCCCTGTGGCGACTTTGTTCTCTCCTCTCGCGTTGGAGTTGGCGATACCCTACCCGGGTATAGTATTGTAGGGCATACAGGCGTTGCGGAAGGGGGAATTCCTGAATGTCTCACACCTTGAGAGACAGGCCGAAGCTGCTCCAACGAGTCCGCCGCATCCGGGGCCAGTTGGAGGCGATTGAACGGCTGCTGAACGAGGAGGAAGACAGCTCGCGGGTCCTGCAAACGATCGCCGCCTGCCGGGGAGCCATGAACGGCCTGATGGTCGAGATTCTCGCGGGACATGTCCGTTTCCACGTTCTGGATCCGCACCGGAAGATCACCCCTCAGCAGACCGAGGCTGCCGAGGAGTTGATCAACCTACTCGGGTCCTATCTGAAGTAGCGACCGTGGTTGCGGTGTATCTGTCGGTGTCCGTCGGGAGCTTCGTCGATGTCCGACGCGGCTGCCCGGGGCGAGCCCGCGCTTCGTGAGGCAAACCGAAATGGAGGGGATGGAGTGACAAAGGTGGAAGGCGCAGGGGTCCGCAAGGGCGGATGCGTCGGACTTCTGAGAGCATACCGGATCTCCAACGCCGTCTACTGGGGCGTTGCGACACTGCTCGGGGCCGCCGTGGTGTTGTCCGCGTTTCTGATCTCGAAGCACTTCGGAGGAGGACTCCCCGGCTGCGGTCCCACCAGCGGTTGCGAATCCTTGGAGAAGACGCCCTGGGGCATGGTGCCCGGGATCAGGTGGCCGGTCTCGTTTATGGGCTTCGCCTACTTTTTCTCGTTGCTCATCGCGTGGATGGTGATGGAGCGGGAGGTGCCCGCGGCGGCCCGGTGGCTTCTGCGGGTCGGTGGCGCCGCGTCGCTCCTGTTCATCGGAGTCATGCTGGCCTACCGCAAGTTGTGTCCTTACTGCGTCGGAATTCACGCAGCCAACTTATGCACTCTGTTTGTGGTCGAACGAGAGACATGGCGGACGGCCCGCCTATCACTCTCAGGAGGTGAATCCATGTCATGGGTCCTGCTGCGAAGGCTCGCGGGTACCGCGCTCGGTTCTTTCCTGGTGGTTTCCTTGGTTCTTGGCGTTGCGAACGCCCGCCTGCAACAAAAGGAAGGCATCAGTGCGGAGTCCGATCGGCGCGCAGCAACAGAGAAGATCCTGGCGCAGGCTGCGACCCAGACCCGGGCCTTGTCCCAGGGGCAAGCCGTGTCGGGCTCCGCTTCCGGCCCGTCTGTGGACATGTGGGGAAAGGCCGGCTTTACGGGCCGTTACCGCCGTGGTCCCGAGGCCAGTCCCATCCGGGTCGTCATGTTGACCGACTATCAATGCGTCGACTGCCAGAGGGTCGAAGGTGAGATCGAGGAGATCATGGCCTCCAGGAGCGACATCTCCCTCTCGATCAAGCACTATCCGTTCTGCGCGGAGGCGGTTCCCGGGGTGCCATGCAACAAGTACCTGAAGCAGACGATGCACGCCAACGCGTGCTGGGCGGCCAGGGCGGCTGAGGCAGCCGGCATCCTGAAAGGGGACCAGGGATTTTTCGAGATGCACCGGTGGCTCTTCTCCAAGAAAGGCAACTTTACCGACGCCGACCTTCAGGCCGGTCTGCGCGATCTGGGCCACAGCCCTGAGGCGTTCCTGGCGGTCATGAAAGGAGACGAGACCCTGCGTCGGGTTCAAGCAGACTGTGATGAAGGAAGCGCTCTCGGGCTCTACTTCACTCCGATGATCTTCGTCAATGGCGTCGAGTTCAAGGGCTGGCAGGTTGCCGGTGCTCTGCGACGCACCATCGACGAGGTTGCGGCCAAGAGTCCGCCTCTGCTCACAGCGATGGCCGACCGGCCGGCGCTCGCCGGTACGAAAGACGTCCAGGACTGGCGCGACCAGCCGGCCCGCACGATGCCCCCTGACACACGATCCTGGTCCACCGGGGCAAAGAACGCGAGCGCGGCTCCGGCCGGGTCCCGGTTCGTCGACGTGGTCCTGTTCGGGGATTACCAGGAGCCGTATACCGCTTCCATGGACATCGCGGTTCGGAACCTGATGAAATCGCAGCCCAACGTCCGGTACACATTCCGGCACTTTCCCATCGACCCGAAGATCAACACCACGCTTCCCCCCAACGTCCGGCCCGAGGCTGTGCACCCGCTGGCCGGCCGAGCCGCCCAGGCCGTCGAAGCCGCGGGAAGTCTGGGTGGTGCCCAAGGCTATTGGAAGATGCATGACTGGCTCATGAGGAATCTGAAATCGTTCAGCGATGAGTCTCTTCGCGCCGCGGCGCCGAAGATGGGGCTGGACCCTAATGCGCTGTTCACCGAGATGGGGAAACCGGAAGTCACCGCGGCAATCCTCGATGACTCGCGGGCTGCCCAGCAAGTCGGGTTGAGTGCCGTGCCTATGGTGTTCGTCAACGGCAGGTGGATCATGCGAACGATACGGGATGAGGAAAACGTTGTCTTGCGGGTTATCGAAGCGGCGGGAAGGCCATAGGAGAAGACCGTGAAGAACACGAATGCCCATGGTGGTGGCGTGGACGGCGCCGACAGGCGCGCCGGCAAGCGGGACAGGCATAGGGACGCGCGGATGCGTCGCTTCGGTGGAAGTAGGGGCCGGATCGCGCTCGTCCTGGCCGTAGTCGGTTTGGTCCTGGTCGTGGTGTTCATCCTTCCGCGCGGGAAGAGCAACCAGGTCGGCTCGTTGCCCCGTTCCACGCTCACGACTTCGACTCCCATGAACGCATCCGACCCAACGAGCGGCAAGCCTGTGGTGCCTGGCATCACCTCTGTGTACAAGGGGTATACCATCGGGCACTGCTGCGGGCCCAGCAAGGCGGACTGGGAGGCTTTGAGCGTCGAGAAGAAGGAGGCGTTCATTCGCGCCTACCTGCGCTAGGTCGCGGAAGGAACGGAGAGGACGGGATGAAGCGAACCGACATCGACGGATGGGCGACCGCCGTATTGGCGACAGGGATGTTCCTGGGCAGCCTTGTGGGAACGGTTGTTCGAGCCGAGGAAGATGCCTCGCTTTCCGAGATCTATGACTGGGCCGGTCGAGCGCTTTTTGCGCAGGAACAGTACCCACAGGCCGCGGAGGAGTTCCTATACGCCGCTGGGAGGGACTCCACAAACTACCAAGTCCTGCACCGGGCAGGCGAGGCGCTGCACATGGCGGCCGACTTCACGGGAGCCGAGAAGATGTATCTGAGGGCGATACAGATCAAGCCGGATGCCGCGAAGACCTACTGCACCCTCGGCGTGGCCTATCTGAAGATGAAGCGCGGTCGCGAAGCCGAAGAGGCCTGGCGCGCCGCGATCCGGGTCGATCCGCGCTTTCAGGAAGGGATCGCTTACTATAATCTTGCCTCTGAGATGAAACACCAGGGTCGCACCGCAGCCGTGGATTCGATTTGCCGGGAGCTTGCCGAGGTGGAGCCGGTCTGGGAGCAGAGACTCCGGGAGACGCTGGCGAAGCCGCATCATTGATGGATGTAGTTGGGAGCTCGACCGTCTTCATCGACTACAGGTTACGCATGCCAAGAGGACTCCGGATGATCCGGGCGACTTGCTCTCCATCAACCCCTAGCGGCCCGCACAGACAACCGGGACGAGGCGTTCCACGGGGGAGTGACACGATGGCCGACCCGCTCGCCTACGACATGCCGAGGGCGCTGGCGTACATCGAATCGCTCCAGCGAGCGCCCGACCGCCTGGTTGTCGAGGAGATCCCCGATAAGACGATCCGGATTCAGCCGACGATCGGCATGATCGCCGCCGGTCTGGTCGATCTGCTCGTTCGCTGCGGCCGGACGACCCGCATCCTCGATATCGGCACGTCCATGGGCTACTCTGCCTGCGTGCTGGGCCGTGCCGCGCGGCCCCAAGGGGGGCGGGTGCTCTCGATCGAGGTCGACGAGCGGATCGCGCGAGTCGCCCGGGAGAACATCGCCGCGGCGGGCCTCGCGGATACGGTAGAGATTCTGGTAGCCGACGCCAAGGCGGCCATCCGTGAACTGGACGGTCGCTTCGGGCTGATCCTGCAGGATGGTCACAAGGACGATTACCTGCCGATGCTGGACCGGTTGATCGAGCTGCTTGAACCGGCAGGATGTCTCATTTCGGATGATGTGCTATTCCCAGTGATGAATCTTCCCGTGAGCGCCATGGGATGGGCGCGCGCGATCGATCGGTACAATCAGGGATTGAAGAGTCGTTCGCAGCTGCACACGATCTGGCTGCCGATCGGCGACGGCATAGCCGTGAGTGTCAAGGCTTGATGCGTTTCGGTGAGACGGAGGGCGGCGATCGACATGATGCTCCCGGGCGGCGAAAGCGTCGCGGATGGTCGGCTTCATCCCCAGGTAGAGCGGAGGTTCTGATCAGATGTTCAGAAGAGTGACACCGGGCACGGCAAGTCGTCTCACCATTGTGGATCACGATGAGACATACGGGAGACACATCCTAAGGGCGGCTCTGAGAAATATGAATGTCTCACGCTGTGTGGACTTGGGATGTGGCAGTGGTGATGACTTGCTTCTCGTCAAAGAGCGAAATGTGAAAGCAAGATGTACCGGAATAGATGTCAGCGGTCTGGACAGCGGGTTGTTGGCCGAGAGAGGCATCGAATCGATCTCCGTGAATATTGAAAGCCAACCACTTCCATTCAGTGGCGAGTCCGTGGATCTTGTCATAGCAAATCAAGTCATGGAGCATGTGAAAGAAATCTACTGGATCAATCATGAAATCTTCAGGGTGTTGAGGGTTGGCGGGTGTCTATACTTGGGTGTTCCAAATGTCCTTTCTGCCCACAATCGGATCTTGGGGCTCTGTGGCGTACATCCGACATGCGCGAAGTTGATATCTGCCCACGTGAGGGTGTTTTCAAGACATGACACAATGAACTTCTACAGACAAGTCGCCGGAGACGTTCTGACTGTCGATCAATTCAGTGGATCGCAATTCTATCCTTTCCCCAAGGTGGCGGCTCGGTCACTGTCCGCAATGTTCCCCTCGCTTGCCTTCTCGATATTCTTCCTGATAAGAAAGACGAGAGAATACAACGGAGAGTTCATTGCGTGGCTCGACAAGAGTCACCTGGAAACCAACTACTATAGAGGCCGGGATATCTGATGACACTTCGTGACCGAACGCGCCCGTTGTCCGCGAAGCGGATGCGGATGTCTTGGTGCAGTCATTGTCGCCGTGTCTCCCGCGTGGGAATATCCGAACGTCGCACTTTCCGGCGAATGAGAGGCTCGATGAGTGCCCGTTTCGGTCCGTTGCAGACGTGGGAGCCGGGACGGGATGGCTCGGAACGCGGTCAGGTCTGCCCCGGTCGACAGGGCACCGACTTGCGCGCAAAGTGGTAGTAGATGATGTAGTCAGCGAGGATCCGCCTGAGATGCCGGTTGTTGACCACGATCTCCGTCTGCCTGGAGAGGCAGGGCCCGCGGAGTGATCGCCAAGACCGCGGGTTCATTCCGGGCGCCGACGATCCGCCCGCACCGTTCCTGGCAGGGGGCCATGCCTTCTCGGGGGAAATGCGAGGGTAAGAATCCCTGTTCTCGCGGAGAGAGCGATTCTGTAAGATAGCCGACTACGAGCTTCCTTCTTCGGCCCCGAGAGGATCCGCCCATGGTCGAACAGTTTCACCGGCCCGCCACGATCCAAGACGCGCTCAGCCTGAAGCGACGATTCCAGGGCCGGGCCGCGTTTCTCGCCGGCGGGACCCTCGCCAACGCCAAAGACTCACGCCTGCACCCTGAGCACTGGATCAGTCTCGCAGGACTGAAGCTCGATCGCATCGACCTGAAACACGGCGGTCTCATCATCGGGGCTCTCTGCCCGCTTCAGCGGCTGATTGAGGACCCCAGAACCCCTGAGCCTCTCCGTGCCGCCGCTGCCCAGATCGTGAGTCGAAATGTTCGCAACATGGCGACCATCGGGGGGCATGTGGCCGCCAACCTGCCGTACAGCGACCTGATCCCCATGTTGATCGCTCTCGATGCCGAGGTCGAGCTGCCGGGCCTGCGGGTGGCCAAGAGGGTCTCCGTCATGGACTACATCACCACTGGAGCCACGTCTGGAAGCACCATGCGAGTGAGGTCCGCAACCAAGTCCGGAGTCATGTCACGATGCACCTCGGCATGCGCCCCAGGATGCACTTCGGCATGTGCCTCAGGGGTTTCCTCAGCACCTACGTCCGGTTCGAACCGCCTGATCACCAGGATCATCGTTCCTCGCTCCGATCGAAATCGTGTGGCAGCGTGCGGCAACGTCCGAGAATCGGCCAACGCCCGATCGCTTCTGAGCGTGGCGGTCTCGCTGACGCTGACGGACTTCGACATCCATGACCCGATCATCGCGGTGGGTGGTGTTGGTCCGCATGTCGTGCGATTGACGTCCGCCGAGAGGGCTCTGGACGGGAAGCCTTTACCCCCGACCGGCAAACTCGCGGCGATGATCAGCCGGTGCGTGCGACCGACCTCGACACCGTTCGCAAGTGCGGCGTACGTAAAGCATCAGGCCGGCGCGGTCGTGTCCTCGGCCTTCCAGAAGGCGCTGCGGCCGAAAGGGGGCCGGGGATGAAGATCAAGGTCACCATCAACGGGACAACTTGCGAACTCGACGTCGAGCCGGACGAGCGCGTGCGCGATCTCCTGCGACAGAGAGGCCTCCTGTCCGTCCGAAACGGTTGCGATGGTCAGGGCAGTTGTGGCGCTTGCTCCATCCTCCTGGAGGGTCGCACGGTCAATTCCTGCTTGCTGCTGGCGCCGCAGATCGACGGCAAGGAGATCCGGACCGTCGAGCATCTGGCCAAGACTCGGGATCTGTCGGCGATCCAGACGGCGTTTGTCGAGGCGGGTGTTGTCCAGTGCGGGTACTGCACGCCGGCCATGCTTCTGGCCGCTGAGGAATTGCTGACGAGAGAGGAACAGCCTTCCCGTGAGCAGATTGCGGACGCCTTCTCCGGCATCTTCTGCCGCTGTACAGGTTATGAGCAACTGTTCTTGGCGGTCGGGCTCGCGGCAAAGCGTGTCAAGAGCCCCACGCAGGCTGCGGGAACGACGCCTGGAACGACGCCTGAGTTCAGGGACGATCTCCGCGTGATCGGCAAGGTCAAGCCGAAGGTCGATGGTCCTCGCCTGGTTCGTGGGGACAAGGCGTTCGTCGAAGACATGGTGCAGGCGGGCTCCTGCTATCTCAAAATGCTGGGTTCGCCGCATGCCCACGCGTACATCAAGAAGATCGACACGACCGCGGCCGAGGCGACCCCGGGCGTCGTCTTGGTCCTGACCCACCGGAACTGCCCGGACGTCTATTACAATCAGGCCGGGCAGGGGTTTCCCGAGCCCTCTCCCTATGACCGCAAGATGTTCGGGCAGAAGGTTCGGCATATCGGTGACCGCGTGGCTGCGGTCGTGGCCGAAACCCCTGCCATCGCGCGAGAGGCGATTCTAAAGATCAAGGTTCAGTACGAAGTGCTCCAGCCCGTGCTTTCCATCGAGGCGGCGGCGGCTTCCGGCGCACCGGTTCTTCACAACGGCGTGTTCGAATACGTTGTCGGCACACCGGCGGGCCTCGACAACAGCACGGCCGATCCCCGCGACGGCAAGATCATCTACCAGTTCCCGATTCACGCCGACCCGCGCCGGAATATTGCGGCGGCCGTGACGGGCGGGATCGGCGACATCGACCAAGGGCTACGCGAGGCCGAGGTTGTGATCGAACGCGACTACGAGACCTCGCAGGTGCAGTGCACGCCGCTGGAGCCGCACATCGTGTACACCAGGATGGATGGCGATCGCCTGGTGATTCATGCCTCGACCCAGGTGCCGTGGCACATCCGCCGGATCGTATCCAGGATTCTTGGCATCAGCGAAAACCAGGTCCGTGTGATCAAGGAGCGCGTGGGCGGCGGATTCGGAGCGAAGCAGGACATCGTGCTCGAGGAGGTCGCGGCCTACGCCACTTGGGTGACCGGCCGGCCGGTTCTCTACAAGTTCACTCGCGAAGAGGAGTTCGTCGCCTCGCGCACGCGCCATCCGATGAAGATCAAGGTCACGCTGGGTGCGAAGAAAGACGGCAAGCTGACGGCGATCAAGATGGACCTGACAGCCAACACCGGCCCGTACGGAGCGCACGCTCTGACCGTCCCTATGAACGCCTGTTCCAAGAGCTTGCCGCTGCTGCTCTGTGAGAATGTCCGGTTTGTCGTCACCACCTACTACTCGAACATCCCGCCCTGCGGAGCGTATCAGGGTTACGGCGCGCCGCAGGGATCGTATGCTCTCCAGCTTGCGAGTGCCGAGATGGCCCGGGAGCTCGGCATGGACCACCTGGCTTTTCTACAGAAGAACAGGGTGCATGACGGCAGTATGCTCGAGATTCTGCGTTGCCTCGGTGAGGGACGCGAGGGCACGCCCCAGGCCGTATCGAGCTGCGGTTTGGGGCCGGCACTCGCGCAGGGATCCGAGATGATCCGCTGGGGCGTCAAAGAGGAGAGCGATGACCCGGATGTCCGGATCGGCAAGGGCGTCGCGATCATTCAGCAGGCCTCGGGACTGCCGGGAATCGACTCCGCCAACGCCAGCGTCACCCTGCTCGGCGACGGCACCTTCATGCTCCTGAGCGGTGGTACCGACATGGGGACGGGGCTGGACACCATGACCACGAAGATGGTTGCGGAGTGCCTGTGCGCGGCCATGAGCGACGTGGCGCTGATAGCCGCGGACACTGACGTGACGCCCTATGATGACGGGGCCTACGCCTCGAGCGGGACTTTTTTCTCCGGAACCGCCGCCCTGCAGGCGGCTCAGGGGTTGAGGGCGAAGATCATCGAGGCTGCATCGAAGATGCTGGGTGAACCGGAAGAGGATCTGGAGATTGCGTTCCCCTCCACGGTCAAGGGCCGGACCGTCTCGGTGACCTATGCCGAAGTGGCCCGCTTCACCCAGTCCGGAACCGGAAGCGGACCACTTTCCAGCACGGCATGCTTCACCACGGACAAGGCAGCCTTCCCCTATGGCGCCCACTTCTGCCAGGTGGCGGTGAACACGCGCACCGGGGCGGTCAAGGTCCGGAAATACTATGCGCTCCAGGATTGTGGCACTCCGATCAACCCCGAGCTCGCACTGGGCCAGATCTATGGCGGCGTGCTCAAGACCATCGGCCATTCTCTCTTCGAAGAGATGGTTCTGGACAAACAGGGTCGATGCCTGAACGCGGACCTGCTGAGCTACCGGGTTCCGATGATCCACGACGTGCCCGAGGACTTTCGCGCGGTACTTGTGGAGACGAACGATCCGTTCGGGCCGTACGGAGCCAAGTCGGTCTCCGAAATAAGCTGCAACGGCGCCTCCCCGGCCATCGCCGCGGCCATTCACGATGCTGTCGGCGTGTGGATGCGCAGTTGGCCGTTCACGGCTGAAAAGGTTCTGACCGCCCTGGGCACGATCCCGGGCCGGAACGACCGATGACGGCGCCGGGGGTCATGGTCTGTCGCGCGCAGTTTCTACTGCCGCTTGCCGGGCCGAATCGGGGCGAGCGGATCCATGACGGTTACGTCCTGTCCGAGGGCGAGACCATCAAGGAGGCCGGTCGGTACACATCGGCGATCGGTGAGCGGCTCATCGGGACGTATGGCGCGTCGCTGTGCATTATGGGCCGATTCCAACCCGACGGAGATGCTTCTCGCCTCCAGGCGGGCGTGGGAGAGCGTCCGTCCGGCGATGCCATTCCCCGCCTCCACGCGGTCCTTTTGCCCGCTTTCGTCAAGGCGCACGGCCACGATCACGAACAGCCGATCATCGGCATCGCCAAGGACGAACCGCTGACCGCCTGGCTCGACCACGCGGTCAACCCGTTTGCCGGATTCATCAACCACCATCATGATGAGCTTGCGCGTGAGCTCGGCGATTCGCCCCGTTCGATTACCTATCGCATGGCCCGGCTCTGTGACATACACTACGGCATCACCACGAGCATGGTCCATCACTGCACCTACAACAAATACCACTGCCGGGAAATTGCCGCGGCCAACGAGGCCGCGGGCACGACGATGATCGTGGCCATCGGCGGTCAGGACCGGCACTACGTCAAGGAGGTGCTCGATCGGCCGCAAGACGCGCTGGAACGTCTCCGCACCGCCATCGGCATTCCGGGTCTGGAACGCACCAGCTTCTGCCCCGGTCCCGATCAGGTCTTCTCCAACAGCCGCGACATGCTGATTCCGCTCAAGGCCTGGGCCAGGGAGCACGACACTCTCTTTCACATCCACAGCGCGGAAGAGCCACGAACGACACGATGGTTCAGCGAAGCGATCGAGCCGGGCTTGAGCGAGGTTGAGTTCGCCGAGTCGATCGGCATCCTCGACGGCGGTACCGTGCTCGCCCACCAGGTCAACTGCGGGCCGCGCGATGTCCGGATCCTCGCCCGCACGGGTGCGAAGATCGTCCACAATCCGCTGGCGAACACGATCCTGGGTTCAGGGATGCCGCCGATCATGGAGATGATCGCGGCGGGCGTTCCGGTCGCTATCTCGACCGACGGATCCGGTTCGGCCGACAATCAGAATATCCTGGCGGCTGCGCGGCTGGCGGCCCAATACCAGAAAGCGAGGCACCAGGATGCGACGCTCCTCCCGTCGCAACAACTGCTCGAGATGATCACGAGCGTGCCGGCGGGAATCCTACGGCAGAACCAGGGCGAGTTGGCGCCGGGCCGTCGGGCGGACTGGATTCTGCTCGCCCTCGACAGGCCCAATCTGATCCCCACGCGGCTCGACAATCTGATGGAGAATCTCATCTGGGCGGCCGACGGCAGCGAAGTCGTCACGGTGGTCGCGCGCGGACGGATCCTGAAGGACGGTGGACGTATCCTGCCGTTCCGCGACGGGATCACGCCGGAACAGATCATGGCTTCCACGCAGCGGCTGTCCGAACTGTTTGCCGACTACCGCCGAACCGCACCCGAACTTCGAGGCACAGGGGTCCACCAGTGAGTCGATGCCGCGACGCGAAGGCCCGTCGAGATGTGGACTTGTGTTGAGCCGTGAGACGTCCGAGCCTGTGAAGGTACTCGTCAAGGGCGCCGGGGAACAGGCCTCCGCGACGGCCCACCGACTCTTCCAATGCGGCTTTCGTGTCGTCATGACGGATCTTGCTCGGCCGACGTGCGTCCGCAGAGCCGTGTCGTTCTGTTCGGCGCTCTGCAGCCAGGAGATCGACGTCGAGGGCGTCCGTGGCGTCGGGTATGAGCTCGCGCAGGCCGAGGTCCTCGATGAGTTCGACTGGAGTCACATCCCGGTCTTTGTCGATCCGACGTGTCGGCTTCGGGCCATCTGGAAGCCCGAAGTGATCATCGATGCTCGCCTCCTGAAGTTGAACCTCGACAACGCGTGCGGGGACGCAGACCTTGTGATCGGCCTGGGGCCGGGGCTCGATGCGGGCCGGGATGTCCACTATGTGGTCGAGACGCACCGAGGCCATCATCTGGGCCGGATCATTGCGAGAGGCACAGCGGCCGGCAATACGGGCCGTCCCGGCGAGATCGGGGGCTATACCCATGAGCGGGTTCTTACAGCGCCGCGCGCCGGGGTGTTCGAGAGTCAGCAGGCCATCGGCCACCCGGTCCGGGCCGGTGACATCATCGGAGAGGTCGTTGGAGAGAACCTTTCGGCTGGGACTCCGGTCGGGAGCTCGACCGAGACTTCGGCCGGGAGTTCGACTGGGACTTCGGCCCTGGATTCGGCTTGGACCCCGGCCGGGACATCGGGCGGAATCGTGAGCGGGATCTCGGGCGTGATCACGGCCGGGATCTCCGGCGTGATTCGCGGCCTTCTGGTTCCCGGCTCAGACGTCGTCGCCCGCCAGAAACTCGGCGACATTGACCCCCGCGGTGATCCGACCTTCTGTCATACCCTGTCGGACAAGGGGAGGACGATCAGCGGGAGCGTCTTGGAAATTGTGGTCCGTCATGTTCGCGCGAAATCCAAGCCGACTTCTTGAGGCGTTTGCCCTAGAGAGAAACCGTTACGTCTACCTGATCGGTGGCGGCGGCAAGACGTCTCTGATGTTCACGCTAGCTCGCGTGCTTGGCTCCGCGGGCTGTTCCGTGCTTACCACCACGAGTACGCGGATTCGCTACCCGGGGTCCGGTGAGTCGGACCGGGTCGTGGTCGCCCCTCTCGATGCGGGCCTGATTGAGCGCCTGCGAGTTGAACTGGTGGGCCGGCGGCACCTCACGGTGGCGCCGTCGCTTCTGCATGAAGAACAGAAACTGTGCGGGTTTGCCTCCGCCGAGTTGGACGCGCTCGCCGATACCCGCGTAGCCGACTATCTGCTGGTCGAGGCGGATGGCGCAGCCGGGCGATCTCTCAAGACGCACTTGGACCATGAGCCTGTTCTTTCGGACCGTGCGGATCTGGTGATCGTCGTCATTGGCGTCGACTGTGTCGGCCGGCCCATGAGCGATCGTTATGTGCACCGCGCCGAACTGTTCCGCGAACGGCTGGGGCGTTTGCCCGGGTCTCTTATCACGGCCGAGGATATCGCGGCTATTGTGTTCCACCCCGAGGGCTACTTGAAGCGAGTCGGACGCGATTCAGCCGTCGCCGTGTTTCTCAACAAGGTGGGGACTCCGGTGACGGAGGGGCAGGCTCGGGGGGTGGCGGAGGCCCTGAAGAGGCGGGATCAGGCGCATCGCGTTTTTGCCATCGGGATCGGGGACGCGAGAGACGCGGCCTCCATTCGGGGGCAGCTCCCGAACCGGCCGTCCGAGGTGCAGGCATGGCCGGAAGCGCAGAGCGACGGCCCACCGGGTGCGGCATGAAGATCTGGATCGTCGGTCCACCCGGCTCCGGCAAGTCGACCATCGCGGACATCCTGCGCGCGCGCCTCTCCTGCCCGGTCGTGCATCTGGACGAACTCTTCTGGCGCCCCGGCTGGCAAGTTTCTGATCCCTTCGAGTTTCACGAAGCGGTCGATGCCGCCACGGCCGAAGCCTCCTGGGTCGTCGAGGGCAACTACCAACTCGTGCGCCAGCCGTTCCTTTCGCGGGCCGACCGCGTGATCTGGCTCGATCTGCCGCTGTCTCTGTGTCTGCTGCGCCTCATTCGGCGCTGCCTCTCCCGAGTCTTTACGCGTGAGACTATCTGCAACGGGAACCGCGAGTCGCTCCATGAGACGTTTCTCTCTCGCAAGTCTCTGCTTTGGTGGGCCATTACCACCGATCGAGCGCGGCGGCGCACCTACGAGGTGGAACTCGAGGGCCGGCCCCATGATCGGCTCCGCTCGCCACGGGCGGTTGCCGCCTGGCTGAGCCGGTTCTTGGCCGAGTAACGATAGACGAGGATCACCGCGCGGGTGTGGAGGCCGTCCCAATCCAGGCCCGGGTTGAACGGCGTCAGGCGCAAGCCCTGTCCTTGGCTTCTTTCCCCCACTTTCAGCAAACGAATGACCCCTTGCCCTTATGCCTCGCCAGGGCGTAGCGTCCTGCGGAGCACGGCGTGCCGTGTGGACCGTCCAGGTGGCGGCCGGGAGGGGTGGCCGCGGAGGCTGATCCCGCTGTGTGTCTTCCTACGGAGGCAGTTGTATGTCAGAGCGCAAGATGGTGACGATTGACGGCAACGAGGCAGCCGCCTCGACCGCCCATCGCATCAACGAAGTGTGCGCGATCTACCCGATCACGCCGTCCTCGAACATGGGGGAGTGGGCCGACCAGTGGTCCGCCGAGGGGCGGGTCAACATCTGGGGAACGGTCCCCTCGGTGGTCGAATTGCAGAGCGAGGGCGGGGCGTCCGGCGCCGTGCACGGGGCCCTGACGACCGGGGCGTTGACGACGACCTTCACGGCGTCCCAGGGCCTGTTGCTCATGATCCCGAACATGTTCAAGATCGCCGGGGAATTGACCTCGACGGTCTTCCACGTCACGGCCCGCAGCGTGGCCACGCACGCGCTCTCCATCTTCGGCGATCACTCCGACGTGATGGCAGCGCGCCCCACCGGCTTTGCCATGTTGGCCAGCAATTCGGTTCAGGAAGTGCATGACTGCGCCGTCATCGCGCAGGCCGCCTCGCTGGCTTCGCGGGTGCCGTTTCTCCATTTCTTCGACGGCTTTCGCACCTCGCACGAAGTGCAGAAGATCGAGGAGCTGGCTGACGAGGATCTCCGCGCCATGATGGACGAGGAGCACATCCGGGCCCACCGTGAGCGGGCCCTCTCGCCCGATCGCCCGATGTTGCGCGGCACGGCGCAGAACCCCGACGTTTTCTTCCAGGCCAGGGAGCGGCTGAGCCCCTATTACGCTGCGTGTCCCGGCCACGTCCAGGCCGCGATGGACAAATTCGCGAAGATCACCGGTCGCCAGTATCACCTCTTCGACTACGAGGGTGCCCCGGACGCCGAACGGGTGATCATTCTGATGGGCTCGGGCGGGGAGACGGCCCACGAGACGGTCGAGTACCTGAATGCTCGCGGCGAGAAGGTCGGCGTGCTGAAGGTGCGGCTCTACCGTCCCTTCGACGCGGCGGCCCTGCTCCGGGCGCTCCCGGCCACCGTGAAGAGGATCGCTGTTCTCGACCGGCACAAGGAGCCGGGAGCCTCCGGCGAGCCGCTGTACCAGGATGTGGTGACGTCGCTGGCCGAGGCCCGTGTTTCCGGGAACTGGCCGTTCGCGGTCGAGCCGCGGGTCATCGGCGGCCGCTACGGTCTTTCCTCGAAGGAGTTCAACTCCGCCATGGTCAAGGGGGTCTTCGACGAGCTGGCCCGGGAACTGCCGAAGAACCATTTCACCATCGGCATCAACGATGATGTGTCTCACACGAGCCTCCCGTACGCACCGGAATTCTCCACCGAGCCGGACAACGTCGTGCGGGCCCTCTTTTACGGACTCGGTTCCGACGGCACCGTCGGTGCCAACAAGAACTCGATCAAGATCATCGGCGAGGACACACCGAATTGGGCGCAGGGGTACTTCGTCTACGATTCCAAGAAGGCGGGGGCCGTCACGGTCAGCCACCTGCGCTTCGGACCAAAGCCGATCCGCTCCACTTACCTGATCAATCAGGCCAGCTTCATCGCCTGCCACCAGTGGGTCTTCCACGAGCGCTACGACATGCTGGCCAACGCCATGCCCGGCGCTATCTTCCTGGTCAACGCGGTCTACGGCCCGGGCGAGCTGTGGGACCACCTGCCACGGGAGACGCAGCAGCAACTCATCGACAAGAAGATGAAGCTGTACACCATCGACGCTTTTGAGGTGGGCCGGCAGACCGGTATGGGCGTGCGCATCAACACCATCATGCAGACCTGCTTCTTTGCCATCTCCGGCGTGCTGCCCCGCGATGAGGCGATCGCCGCGATCAAGTACGCGGTGAAGAAGACGTACGGAAATAAGGGCGAGGAGGTCGTGCGCCAGAACTTTTCGGCGATCGACCAGACTCTGGCCAATCTGCACGAGGTGAAGGTCCCGGAACGTGTTACCAGCACCCTCACCCGACCTCCGCTGGTCCCGGCGGAGGCGCCCGAGTTCGTACAGAACGTCATCGCTCCCATTCTCGGCGGCCGCGGTGACTCGCTGCCCGTGAGCGCGTTTCCGGTGGACGGGACCTTCCCGACCGCCACCGCGCAGTGGGAGAAGCGGAACATCGCCCTGGAGATCCCGGTCTGGGATCCGGAGATCTGCATCCAATGCGGCAAGTGCTCGCTGGTCTGCCCACACGCTTCCATCCGGCCGAAGATCTACGATCCGAAGTTGTTGGAGAAGGCGCCGCCGACCTTCAAGCACACGGCGTACAAGGGCAAGGAATATCCGGGCATGTCACTGACCTACCAGGTGGCCCCGGAGGACTGCACCGGGTGCGGCCTGTGCGTGGACGTCTGCCCTGCGCGGAGCAAGAGCGAGGTCAAGCACAAGGCGATCAACATGGAGGAGCAGTCACCGCTGCGTGTCGCCGAGCGCGCCAACTATGCTTTCTTCTTAGGGCTTGCGGACATGGACCGGGGGCAGGTGCGGATCGATCAGGTGAAGGGCTCGCAGCTCCTGCGGCCGCTCTTCGAGTACTCGGGCGCCTGTGCCGGTTGCGGCGAGACGCCGTATGTCAAACTGCTCACCCAGCTCTTCGGTGATCGCGCCATCATCGCCAACGCGACCGGCTGCTCTTCGATCTACGGAGCGAACCTGCCGACGACGCCCTACGCCGTTAATGCGGACGGGCGCGGACCGGCCTGGTCCAACTCTCTCTTCGAGGACAACGCCGAGTTCGGGTTCGGTTTCCGCCTCACGATCGACAAGCACCACGAGTACGCCGTCGAGCTGCTGCACCGGCTGGCCGGGAAGATCGGCGACGATCTCGTGACCGCCCTCGTGACCGCCGACCAGAAGACGGAATCGGGGATCGCACAGCAGCGGGATCGGGTGGTGACGCTGCGCAAGCGGCTTGAAGGGATGACCGGCTGGGAGACGAACCACCTAGCCTCGCTTGCCGACTACCTGGTGAAGAAGAGCGTCTGGATCGTGGGCGGTGACGGTTGGGCGTACGATATCGGCTACGGCGGGCTCGATCATGTCATCGCCAGCGGACGCAACGTCAACCTGCTGGTGCTCGACACCGAGGTCTATTCCAACACGGGGGGACAGGCTTCCAAGTCGACACCGCGCGGGGCGGTCGCCAAGTTCGCGGCCAGCGGGAAGCCCCTGGCCAAGAAGGATCTCGCTTTGCAGGCCATGAGCTACGGATCGGTCTACGTGGCGCGCGTAGCCATGGGGGCACGGGACCAGCAGACGCTGACCGCGTTCCTTGAGGCCGATGCCTACGAAGGGCCGTCGATCATCATCGCCTACTCGCACTGCATCGCCCATGGGATCGACATGACCACCGGCATGCAGAACCAGAAGGCGGCCGTGGATAGCGGCTACTGGGTGCTGATGCGCTACAACCCCGAATCGGCCATGAGAGGTGAGAACCCGCTCAAGCTCGACTCTCCGGCGCCTAAGATCTCACTCAAGGACTACGCATACCGGGAGACCCGGTACAAGATGCTGACCAAGAGTAAGCCGGAGGAGGCAGCACGGCTGCTCGTCCTGGCGCAGGAAGATGTCCGGTCGCGCTGGCAGTTCTACGAGCAGATGGCGAAACTGCACTACGGCAAGGTCGATGGCGCAGAGGCTGCGGGTACCGCCGAGAAGGCGGAGTAAGCCGGAAAGGAAACGAGAACCATGGATCTCAGCACGACCTATATGGGGTTGGCCCTGCGCAGCCCGCTCGTTCCCTCCGCCGGTCCCTACGCGGAAAAGGTGGAGAGCCTGCAAGCGCTGGAGGATGCGGGTGCGGGGGCTGTCGTCCTGCACTCGCTTTTCGAGGAGCAGATCCGCGCCGAGGAGCGTGAGTTGGTGATGCGCACCGAGGCCGGGGCCGACAGCTTCGCCGAGGCGCTCTCGTACTTCCCTGAGCCGTCGGAGTACCGCCTCGGCACCGAACAGTACCTGCATCACATCACAACGCTGAAGCGCGCGCTGCACATCCCCGTCATCGCCAGTCTGAACGGGGTCACCCCCGGCGGCTGGACGAGCTACGCGAAGAAGATGGAGAGTGCGGGGGCCGATGCCCTGGAACTCAACATCTACTTTATGGCCGCCGATCCGGCGGAGGGGAGTGCGCAGGTCGAGAGCCGCTATCTGGAAATCGTCCGTGCGGTCAAGGCGCAGGTGAAGATCCCGGTGGCTGTGAAGCTCAGTTCTCAGTTCACCTCCATCGCCAACATGGCGCGGCGTCTGGACGAGGCGGGGGCCGACGGTCTCGTCCTCTTCAACCGCTTCTATCAGCCGGATTTCGATCTCGAGACGTTGGAGGTCACGCCGAACCTCGTGCTCTCCACGTCTTGGGAAAGCCGTTTCGCGATGCGCTGGATCGGAGTCCTCTGCGGCAAGGTGAAGGCCGGCCTGGCCGCGACCGGCGGCGTGCACACCCACGAGGACGCGGTGAAGCTCATCATGTCCGGGGCGGATATCGTGCAGATCTGCTCGGCGATTCTCACCCATGGGCCAAAGCGTCTCGCCGAGATCGAGAAGGCGATGCGGGAGTGGATGGCGGCCCACGAGTACGAGTCGGTGAAGCAGATGAAGGGCTCCATGAGCCAACGTAACGTCGCCGACCCGGCGTCCTACGCCCGCGCCAACTATATGAAGGTGCTGACCAGCTACCGGTAGGAGCCGACGACGTTCGGGAGCGACAGGCGTCGCGAGCGGACGAAACGCTGACCAGCCCTGGGACCCACAGAACCGTCGTCCCGGGGCTGGTGCTTGTTTCTGCTTTCCACCGCGATCGCGTATGGGCAAGAAACTCAGCCGAACTACAACTCTCGATCTCGGAATCGGTTGCGGCCCAGCGACCGACAGCAGTTTCGGCCGATTGACGTCTCGATTCCTGTGTCCGATGCTCTCCAATTTGCCCTTCGGGCATCGGACCAACCATGAACTTCGTCCTCCAGCCCTGGCACCTCCTCCTAACCATCCTCGAAGGCGCCGGTGTGAAAGCGGTCCGCCTACCCGCTCGTTCGCCCAATTTGAATTCCCATTTGGAGCGGTTCATGAGGAGTCTTAAGGAAGAGTGCTTGGATCGCATGATCTTCGTATCCACTCGGGGATCCCATCCCCCGGCCGGTATGAGGCCGGCGTTGTGGATGGCGGCAAGTGGTAGGGGGGATTAGCTGACCGGGGCCGCTTCCGTGGACTCTGCCACCTGGGTGGCCGCCCAGCTCTCGGGCAGCAG
>CAIMUX010000014.1 GCA_903844735.1 Candidatus Eiseniibacteriota bacterium | reverse complement strand
GAACGGGGACAACGACACCTTTCCTCTGTGGTATCTCCAGGAGGTGGAGGGGATCCGGCGTGATGTGCGGGTGGCGAACCTCAGTCTGCTCAACACCGACTGGTACATGAGGCAGTTGCGGGACAACCCGCCGCAGATCGATCTGGGTTGGAGTGACGCCGAGGTCGCGCGGGTCACGCGCGGTGCCTACTACGACGAAAAGCGCAAGCGTGTCGTGTACATCAAGGACCAAGCGGTGGCGCGCATCGTGCAGAGGGAGTACGGAAAGCGGCCGATCTATGTCGCGGTGACCGTCCCGGAGCTCATGGGTCTGGAGGACGCTCTGGTCATGCAGGGGCTCGTCTTTGAGCTGCAGGAGCCGCTCTCGGGCGCGCGGGATCGGATCGATGCCGACGCGACCTTGAAGAACATTGAGGAAGTGTACAAGTACCGAGGCCTGCTCCTTCCCGATGGGAATCCCGACGATTCTGTGTACAAGGACGAGAATGCGCGACGGCTGTCGCAGAATTATGCCGCCGGGCTGGTGCAAGCGGCCGAGGAGAAGGCGCGACAGGGGGATTTTCCCACCGCCATCGAAGCCATGCGCCTGGGCAGCAACATCGCCCCTACGTCACGGGCGATTCAGTACATGCTGGCCGCGCTCAAGATTCAGATGCGACGGCCGGAGGAAGCCGAGGCACTGCTGCGGGGCCTCGTCACGCGGGGTTGGGGTGATGCGCGGCTCTTCAGGTTGCTCGGGCGGAGTCTCGAAGAACAGGGAAAGCAGGCCGAGGCCGAGGTGCAGTATCGCAGGGCCATCGCGCTGGCGCCGGACGACTTCGACTCGCTGAGCGACCTCTTTTATCTCTTGTGGCAGAAGTTGGATCGGGTCGAGGACGGGATCGCGCTTCTGCGGGACTGGGCGCGACGCCATCCGAACGATCGACGAGTGACACAGGCACTGGAGGAGCTGGGCGCCGTCCCTGTGATGCCGGGAGGGAAGCCGGGGATGCCGGGAGGAAAGCCCTGATGGTTGAACGTTTGGCCCTGGTAACCGGCGCCGCCGGGTTCATCGGCTCGCATCTGTGCCGGCGCCTGGTGCAAGACGGGTGGCGGGTCCGCGGGGTCGACTGCTTTACCCGCTACTATGATCCGGCGCAGAAGGAGCGAAATGTCGCGGGGTTGGCCCGAGAGCCGCGTTTCGAGCTCAAGCGCGTCGACTTGGGTACCACCGATCTCCACGGGCTCCTCGATGGCGTCCACACCGCTTGGCATCTGGCCGCGCAGGCGGGGGTGCGCAGTTCATGGGGGCGGTCCTTTGCGGAGTACACCTCGCAGAACATCAACGCCACGCAGCGCCTGCTGGAAGCCGCGGTCGGCAGCGGCCTGCGGTGTTTGGTGTGCGCCTCTTCCTCTTCGGTGTATGGAGAGGCGCCGATCTACCCGATGCCCGAGGATGGGCCTCTGCGGCCGATCTCACCCTACGGCGTGACCAAGCTTGCGGCGGAGCACTTGGCTCGACTCTACGCTCTGGCGCACGGTGTTCCCACTGTTTCGCTCCGCTACTTCACCGTTTACGGTCCGCGCCAGCGCCCCGACATGGGGTTTCACCGTTTCTTTCGGGCCATCCATGGCGAGCAGGAGTTGACCCTCTTCGGGGACGGTTCGCAGAGTCGCGACTTCACTTTTGTGGAGGACGTGACGGAGGCGAATCTCCTCGCGGCGGAGCACGGAGAGCCCGGCGGGGTGTACAACATTTCGGGCGGAAGCCGCATCACCGTGCTGGAGGTGATCCGGATGATGGAGCGGATCACGGGGAAGACGGCCCGCGTGGTCCGGTCTGGGGGCCAGAGCGGCGACCCCCACGATACCGGCGGGGACTCGGCCCGTGCGCGGGAGCAACTGGGCTTTCGACCTCAAGTCGGCCTGGAGGAGGGATTGGGCCGGATGGCTGAATGGATGGATCGTTTCCTGCGGGGAGAGCCGGAATGAGCATGGAGACGGGGGGGGAGCGTCCCGGGCGACCGGCCCGTGGTCCCGGTGGCTCTTTCGCCGGGCGACAAGCCCGAGGTCCCGGTGATCCTTCCCCCGGGCGAGCAGCCTGAAGTCTCGGTGGTCATTCCCGCCTTCAACGAGGCGGAGTCGCTGCGGGAGCTGATCCCGGCGATTGTCCGAGTCCTCGATGGCGCGGGACGGAGCTTCGAAATCCTGATCGTGGACGACGGCTCCAGCGACGGCACCTCGGAAGTATCGGCCGGCTTGGCGCGGGGAGACCGCCGCATCCGGGCGTTGGCTCTGCGCCGCAATTTCGGCAAGTCGGCTGCTCTCGCCACCGGCTTCGCGGATTGCCGGGGCCGTTTCGTGGTCACCATGGACGCCGATCTGCAGGACGATCCCGAGGAGATCCCCGCGTTTCTCGCCGATCTGGAGGGGGGGCTCGACCTTGTCTCGGGCTGGAAGCGGAAGCGGCACGACCCGTTGAGCAAGACACTGCCCAGCCGCTTCTTCAACCGCGTGACCGCGCGGGCCAGCGGGATCCCGCTCCACGATTTCAACTGCGGCTTCAAGGCCTATCGGAGCGAAGTCTGCCGGGAGATCACCCTCTACGGAGAGATGCACCGTTTCATCCCCGTACTGGCCAACCGTGAAGGGTTTCGTATCGGCGAGCGGGAGGTGCGGCACCACGCCCGGCGCTTCGGCCGCTCCAAGTTCGGTCCTTCACGTTTCTTCAATGGCTTCCTCGACCTGCTCGAGGTGATGTTTCTGGCTGGCGGGCGCCGGACGCCACTCCATGTCTTCGGGCGGTGGGGCGCCTGGCTCCTGGGGAGCGGGATTCTGATCAATCTCTACATGGTGGCGCTATGGATCACCGAGCGGAGGCTGCGGGTGCGACCGCTCTTGCTCTTCGGTGTCATTCTGGTCATTCTGGGTGTTCAGTTCATCTCCATCGGGTTGCTCGCAGCCCTGATCCATGCGCCGGGCCGGCGCCGCACGACCTATCCGGTGCGCTCCCGGATCCCGGAGGACAGCCAGCCAAGCTGAGAGAAGGAGAGCCATGCGCGCCATCATCACCGGAGGGGCCGGTTTCATCGGTTCACACCTGTGCGACTACTTGCTGGGTCAGGGCCTGGAGGTGGTCGCCATCGACAATCTCCTCACCGGTTCGGTGGACAACATAGCCCACATCCACCACCCCGGGTTCAGCTTCATCCAGTACGACGTCACCAACTACCTCTACATTGACGGCCCGGTCGACCTCGTGCTGCATTTCGCCAGCCCCGCCAGCCCCATCGACTATTTGCGGCTTCCGATCCAGACCCTGAAGGTCGGGGCCCTCGGGACGCACAAAGCGCTCGGTCTGGCCCGAGCCAAAAACGCCCGCTTCCTGCTCGCTTCCACCTCGGAAGTCTACGGCGATCCGTTAGTCCACCCGCAGAACGAGACCTATTGGGGGAATGTCAATCCGGTGGGATCACGCGGGGTCTACGACGAAGCGAAGCGCTTCGCCGAGGCGCTCTCCATGGCCTACCAGCGTTACCACGGGGTGGACGTGAAGATCGTGCGTATCTTCAACACCTTCGGTCCTCGCATGCGCAAGGAGGACGGCCGCGCGGTGCCGAACTTCATCATGCAGGCGCTGCGCGGTGAGCCGCTCACCATCTATGGCGACGGTTCCCAGACGCGCAGCTTCGGCTATATCACGGACCTGGTGCGGGGACTGCACCTCCTCGTCATGTCGGCCTTGAACGAGCCGGTCAACATAGGCAATCCGCAGGAGTTGACGGTGCGGGAGATGGCCGAGTTGATCCTGAAGATTACCGGAAGCAAGAGCGAGTTGGTCTACCGCGCGCTCCCGGAGGACGACCCCAAGGTGCGGCAGCCTGACATCTCGCTGGCGCGGCGCGCCCTCGGGTGGGAGCCGGAAGTCGATGTGCGCGAGGCGCTGAGGCTGACGGTGGAGTGGTTCCGCCGGAGCCTGTGAGAGGGACGGGTAAGCCACGACACCTGGAGGGGCCGTGACAGGGAAAAGCCTGATCGTCATTCCGACCTACAACGAGATCGACAACGTCCGCGAAATCGTGTCGGCCGTGCTGAGGCTGCCCCATCCGTTAGAGATCCTGGTGGTGGACGACAACTCCCCCGATGGGACCGCCACTGCCGTGGAGGAGATGGGTGTGCTCGACCCGCGGGTGCATCTGCTCCGGCGGGCCGGAAAGATGGGGCTCGGCTCGGCCTACATCGCCGGGTTCCGCTGGGCGTTGGAGCGAGACTACGCGGTGGTCTTCGAGATGGACGCCGACTTCTCCCACGATCCGGGTGCGATCCCGTCGTTTCTCGAAGCGATCGAGGACGCCGATGTCGTTCTGGGCTCGCGCTATCTCCACGGAGTGACCGTCGTCAATTGGCCGCTACGACGACTTGTCCTGAGCTATGGGGCGAACGCCTACAGTCGCCTTCTCACCGGCGTGCCTGTGCAGGATCTGACCGGGGGCTTCAAGGCGTTCCGCCGCGAGGTGCTGGCCGAACTTGACCTCGGCAAGGTGAGGAGCGACGGCTACTCCTTTCAGATCGAGCTGACCTTTCTTTGCTGGCGACGAGGCTTCCGTGTGAAGGAGATCGGTATCGTCTTCGCCGATCGGCGCGTGGGAATTTCGAAGATGAATCGGCGGATCATCTTCGAGGCGACCTGGGTGGTGTGGCGTCTGTTCCTCATCCGGCTCTTCACGCGCCGGAGCACGCGCAAGAGCACTCGCAACGACGCGGCGCCACCCACCCCGGGGGGCGCGGCTTGAGTAGCGCGCCTCCGGCGATCGGACCGGTGGACGCCGGGCCGGACCGAGACTCGGTCGACGTTTCCATCGTCATCGTCGTTTACCGCACTCCCGACCACCTGCAGCGCGCCCTCGACGCTCTGGCCGCCGCGGCGCCCGCCCTCCGCTGGGAGTGCCTTGTCATCGACAACGACCCGCGCCACGGGGACTGCCGCGATGTGGCCTCGGGCCGTCCCGGCGTGCGGTATATCCCCAACGAACGTAATGTCGGTTTCGGCCGCGCCTGCAACCAGGGGATGCGGATGGCCCGTGGCCGCTATCTTTTCCTGCACAATCCGGATCTCGAGGTGCGTCCGGGTTCCCTGGACGCGCTGGTGGAACTGGCGGACCGCGAACTCGATGCCGGGCTCATCGCCCCGCGCCTGCACTACGCCGACGGGCGGTTGCAGGAGTCTTGCCGCACGTTCTACACGGTGCGGATCTTCCTCCTTCGGCGGACCTTCCTCGGCCGGCTCTTCCCCAGCGCCGGCGCCATCCGCCGCCATCTCATGCTCGACTGGGATCACGAGTCCACCCGTGAGATCGACTGGGCCGTCGGCGCCGCCCTCCTCGCGCGGCGCGAGGCGGTGGACGATGTGGGGATGATGGATGAGCGGTTCTTCATGTATTTCGAGGATGTCGACTGGTGTTACCGGATGCACCAGCGCGGATGGCGGGTCGTCTACCACCCGGTCTCGCGCATGGTCCACCACTGGCGGAGGGAGAGCGCGCGCAGGCCCGGTCGCGGACTCTGGGTACATCTGGGCTCGACCTTCCGCTACTACGAGAAATGGAGCTTCCTGCTCTATTGGCTCAAGCTGCGGGGGCGGGCCCTGCGCAACGCCGCGCTGCTCCTGGGCGACCTCGTGCTCCTCAGCATCGCGTTCGTCGGCGCCTATGCCTTGCGGGCCGTGCTGGGCGGGGTGCTCACCAAGCCGCTCTTCGGATTCGAGCTCTATCTGCGGTTCCTGGCCTTTACCCTTGTGGTGGCCCTGGCGGCCTTCCACGCTTTTGGGCTCTACCGCGAGCGGCTCCGGCCGTCGATCCTGGACACGGTGCTCCCGGTGGCGCGGGCTCTCGCTTGGACCTCGATTCTGATGATGGCCGCGACGTTTCTCTTTTCGGTGCGGATCTTCTCGCGGTTCATGGTCGTGCTCTTCTTCCCCCTGGCGGTGCTCTTCGTCACCGTGGGGCGGGCGCTCCTCGTGCGGGCCGTCCACTCGGTGCGGCGGCGCGACCTGAACCTGCGGCGGCTCTGCATTCTCGGGCCGCCCGAAGCGGTGGAGGAGATCATGGCGCGCTTCCGGGCGCACGGCACGTTCGGGATGGATCCGGTGCCGTTGACCGGAGCGCCGGGGGACCAAGCCTCCCCGGCGGCGTGGGCGCGGCGGCTGCGGGTGGAGCGGGCGCAGGAGGTACTCCTTTTCGAGGACTGGCCGGGCGACGTGCCGGGGCTACTGCTCGAGCTGCGGGAGCGCGGTCTTCCGGTGCGGATCGTGCCGCGGCTGCGGAGCGTGCTGCCGCTGCACAGCAGCCTGGGGGAGTTCATGGGCTGGCCGGCGGTGCTGGTCGGGGGTGAGGCGAGTGCGGTGCGCGGGGGTCCCGGGCAACGATTGGGCGCGATCGGTACCTCCTTGGCCATCGGGTTGCTCTGGTTGTTGCCGTGGCTTCTGGTCGCACTGGCGCGCACGCTTGGTGGCCGCGCGGTCACCGAGGAAGTGCGCTTGCGCGGTGACGGCGGGCAGCCCTTGGTGCTGCGTCGGCTGGTGGGGGCGCGGCGCCCGGCCACGGCCGTCCGGGGGCTTCTGGACTGGTACCCGGCGCTCTCCGCGCTGGCTATGGGGCGGGTCGCCCTCACCGGGCTCTGTCCGTTCACCGAGGATGAGTGGACATCCCTTGATGTCGCCTACCGGGAGCGTCCGCCCGAGGCCATGGTCGGGCTCGTGGGTCCGTGGAACGGCAATCCGTGTGACCTGGCCGGTCTCGCCGCCTGGAACCGGGACTACCCTGAGAACTGGTCGGCTGCGGGCGATTTGGGTATCTTCTGGAGAGCACTGCTGGGCCGATCCCGACCCCCTGGAGGCAAGAGGTGAAGACGAGACAGTTCGGTCCGTGGGCCCCGGCGTGCCGCTCGTTCGCGACCACTGCGATGCCGCGGGGTGAAGCAGGACGCGCTGTCGGCGCATTCGGGGTCATCGCTCTTGCCGTTTTTTTGCTGACCCTGGCGGCGTCGCCCGCGCCCGCGGCCGGCACCTGGCGCGTCTTTCTGTATGGCAACGAGGTCCGTGCTCTGGCCGCCCGGGGCGAAGAGGTCTGGGCCGGCACCACGGGGGGGCTCGTGCGGCTGAGTCCCGACGGCACCCTGTCGCAGTGGAATCGAGCGGCGCAGGAGCTGCTGAGCGACTCGCTGTCGACGGTGGCGATCGATGCCGCCGATCGCGTCTGGGCCGGCACCGAGACGGCCGGCATCTCTATCTTCGAGCCGCAGAGAACGCTCTGGACGCTGTTCACCAGCCTGAGGCAGCCGATTCCGGGCGACAAGATCATGCGTGTGCGCTTGGCCGGCCCCGCCTCGGCCGAGACAGTGCTCGTGGGTGCTGCCCAGGGATACGCCGTGTTCGTCAACGGTGACCTGCGCAAGGTCTGTCTGGAGGGGATCGACGGCTGTCGCCTTCCCAGCCACGAGGTCCGCGATCTCGTGGGCGTGGGGAGGGAGCTTTGGCTTGCCACGGCGGGAAGTGCCGCGGTGGCGGGCATGGTGGTGCAGGATTTCGACGGCACGCTCAGCCCCCGCGACGAAGGCCTCGGCCTGGCGCATCCGCGGCGGCTCGCCCGCGCTGACAGCCTCTACGTTGCCACAGATCCATCCACGGGTGGGACTCTGTGGGTCTGGCGCAATGGCCGCTGGGGCCAGGCTGGTGGCGGGTCGCTTCCGTCCTGGTTCGTCCCCCTCGACTTGCTGGCCGCCGGCGATACGCTGTACGCCGCGGGGACCGGCGGCGTCTTCCAGCGGGTCGGCGGCGCCTGGTCGCCGGCCGGCGATGTCTCACCGTGGGCGCCGGCTAGCGACGACACCGTCACCGTGACCAGCCTCGCCCGCACAGCTTCGGGCCGCCTCTACGCCGGGGCCTCGCACCCGCTGGGGCGCCGCGACGGAATCTGGGAACGGCGCGGCGCGCGTTGGGTGCAGCACCGGCTCGATGGCCCCAGTCTGTTCGCGGGGTACAAGAGCCTTACCTTCGACGCAGAGGGAACGCTGTGGATCTCCTCGGTCCAGAAGGGTGTTCCGCCGCTCATCACCCGTTACCGTGATGGGGCGTGGACGTTCTTTCGTGGAAACGAAGGCGGTCGGTCGAACGCCTGGACGCCACGAATGCTCGCGTTGGATGGCAGTATATGGCTGGCGCACTGCTGCGGCACCCGCGCGCAGGCGGAGGGGCAGCGCATCGAACGCATCGAGGGCGGGGAACGGTTCCAGACTTGGCCCGTAGCCAACGCCGTCGACCTGACTTCCGATGGCCAGGGGCGTCTCTGGATCGCCACCAGCGGCAAAGAGTACACCGATGCATTCGGTCTCTATCGCCTTGATCCCAGCCTCTACCCTCCCGATGCGGCGAGCTTGATCCAGGTCGTGGGCAGCACGCCGGGCGCGGCGTTGAAGTCGGACATGCTCAACGCCGTGGCGGTGGACGGGAACCGCGTGTGGATCGGTTATCCGGACAACGGCGTGTCGCGCTGGGATCTCGGTGCCGACCGGCAGCCGCTCACCTCCGACGACCGTTGGGTGCAGTTCACGGAGGCGCTGGAGGGGGGAAACCCGCTGATCGGGAACCGGGTGAAGCGGATCGTCTCCGGTTCGGACGGCCGCATCTGGATCGGCACCACGGCCGGGCTCTCCATTTTCACCGATCCGAAATTCTTCAACGTCGCCGCCGACGGGCGACTTCCCACCGCGGAGGTGATGGACATTGTCCCGATGGCCGACGGTGGCGCCTTCGTGGCCACCCGTGGCGGCGGGCTCACGCGAATGACCCCGCTTTCCCGTGGCGGCTTCACCTACGAAGTGTACGGCCCGCCCGACCTGCCCAACCCCACCATCGAGGCGATGACCTTAGGACCCGACGGCCGCACGTTGTGGTTGGCCACGGAGCGCGGGCTCGCCAGTTTCCTTCCGCCCGGGGAGACCGATCCGATCGTGGAAGCCGAGGTCGACGCTTATCCTAATCCGTTCCGGCCATCTTGCGCCGACGGCGTGCGTCTGCTCGGCGCCGGCGGCGCGGTGCGCGGTACCGTACTCGATCTCTCGGGGAAGGTGCTGGCCGAGTTTCCTGCCGGTGGCGGCAGCACACAGGACGCCGCTTTGCCGGTGTGGAACGGGGAAGATCACGGGCGACCGGTGGCACCGGGGCTGTACTGGATCCGGGTGCAGACCGCGCGCGGAGTTCGCTCCGTCGGCGTGGCCGTCCTCGATGGCGCCTGTCCGTAGGGACGGGGGCGGCACCTTGAGCGTCGACGAACCGATCGGCACGGGGGTGCGGGGGCACGGGCCTGAGGACGGCGCTGATCACGGCCGCCGGCCTGTGTCCGGAGGCGGGGTCGATCCCGATCGCCGGGTTTTATCCGGTGTGCGCGATGTTCTCTTCGTCGCGTTCTTCTTCCCGCCCCTGGGCGGCGGCGGCGTCCAGCGGTCCTTGAAGTTCGTCCGCTATCTTCCCGACCACGGCTGGCAGCCGCGGGTCCTGGCCGCCGAGGCCGACTATTGGATGCGCGACGAAGCGCTCCTCGCCGAAGTTCCGCCGCGAACGGCGGTGCTACGCGTGGCCTTCGGCGGCCGCCGACTGATCGCCATGGGTGGACGGGGTGGCACCCGCTCGCGCGCGGCTACTCGCTTCCTGCGGGGTCTTTCGCGCTTCTTCCTGGTGCCGGATACCTACGTCGGCTGGTCGCGCCGCGCCGCCGCGGTGGCGGAAGAGGAGATCGCGCGACATCCATGTGCGCTGCTCTTCACGACCTCCTCACCCGACAGTGCTCATCTGCTGGGTCGACGAGTGAAGCGCGCGACCGGCATCCCGTGGGTGGCGGACTTCCGCGACCCGTGGACGGGGCGGCTTTCCTACGCGCCGCCGACGCCGCTGCACCATCGCCTGCATTTCGCGCTGGAGGGTTCGTGTCTGCGCGAGGCCGATGCGGTGGTGGTGACCACGCCCGAGACGCGGGATGACTTTCTGGCGCGGCATCGTGACCTCGATCCGGCAAAGTTCTGCATCATTCCGAACGGGTTTGATGAGGAGGACTTCGCGGCGGCGTTCGCGGAGCGGGCGGCGGGTGCTTGTGTCGGCGCGGGCGCGTGGATTCCCGCGGAGGGGTTCCCGGTGTTACACGCGGGGCAGCTCAACCTGGATCGGCCGTTGGGGCCGTTTCTGGCGGGACTTCGGCTCTATCGCGAGCGTGGGCTGGGGGCGGGATATGCGGGCGCCGCCCGCGAGGCGATGACCTTCCTGCTGGGGCCGTGCTATGACTCGCACGGGGAGGAAGTGAAAGCCGCGGGGCTCTCGGACGCTGTTCGGTTCTTGCCCGGACGCACACATCACGACGCGGTGGCCGCCATGCTCTCCGCTCGGGTGTTGCTGCTGCTCGAGCAGGACAGCGATCGGGGCCGGCTCGTACTGCCGGGCAAGGCGTTCGAATACCTGCGCGCGGGACGGCCGATCCTTGCGGTGGTGCCGCGGGGTGGTGCCGCGGCGCGTTTTGTGCGCGAGACAAATGCGGGAATCGCGGTCGATCCGTCGAGTCCGACGGAGATTGCGGAGGCGCTGGCGCGGCTTCTCGACGGGGAGGCGGATCCGCGGCGGACCGTCGTTTCGGCGGCTCGGTATGAGCGAAGGATTCTGACCGCGGAGTTGGCGAGGCTGTTCGACGCGGTCAGCGCCCGTGGGCACCCGGCACCTTCCTGATCGCGTTTCTCTGCTGCCACGCCGCCAACCGCCTGGAGGTGTGCTCATGGCCCGCCGCCGCATATTCATGCGCGCCAGATGACAGAGGGTCCTCGACCAACGTGCTCTTCACCAACCCCACCAAGCCGGCGAACGAGTTCCGCATGTCCACCGGCGGTCGATAGGCCAGGATCCGCGATACCTCTCCCGCCAACCGCACCGGTCAGCCCTGGAACCGCGGTCGAGTGCCGTCGGGAAGCGCCACTTCCGCTGACCACGAGCGGGAAACCGGGACCGGCGCCGCCGGCGGCAACACCGTAATGAAGTCCGCCCGGACTCCCCGACCCTTCAGTCGAGCCCGCCACCTTTGGAAGCCCGCCGCCGACAGCCCTTTCTTCCGGCAGAACTCCCGGACACTCACTCCGCTCTTCCCAAAGCGGGCGATCAGCTCCTGCCACTCGCCACGACAGAACCGGCAGACGACCCCGCCGTTGACGAAGCATGTTCGCTGCGCCGTCTACACCCGCAAGTCCACCGACGAGGGTCTGGACCAAGAGTTCAACAGCCTCGACGCCCAGCGCGAGGCTGCCGAGGCCTACATCGCCAGCCAGAAGCACGAGGGCTGGACCTGTCTGCCGGACCGCTACGACGACGGCGGGTTCTCCGGCGGCACGATCGACCGACCGGCTCTCCGGAGGCTCCTGACCGATGTCGAGGCCGGCCGTGTCGATGCATGCATCGTGTACAAAGTCGACCGCCTGAGCCGCTCCCTGCTGGACTTCGCGAGGATCCTCGGAATCTTGGAGAAGCAGAGCGTGGCCTTCGTGTCGATCACGCAGGCGTTTAACAGCGCAACATCGGCCGGTCGCCTCATGCTCAACATTCTACTTTCATTCAGCGAGTTCGAGAGACAACTGATCGCCGAGCGGACCCGCGACAAGATGTCCGCCGCCAGACGGAATGGCAAGTGGGTCGGTGGCTCTCCGATCCTCGGCTACGACTTGGATCCTGCAGGTGGGCGGCTCTTGGTGAACGAGAACGAAGCCCAGACCGTGCGGAGGATCTTCGACGTTTACCTGCAGCGGCAGTCCCTGCTGGACACGGTCCGCGAGTTGAACCGCCAAGGGATCACGACCAAGCGGCGGACGACCCGAAAGGGCGTCGAGCGCGGCGGTGGGCCGTGGGACAAGGCGAAGGTGGCGTACACGCTGGGCAACTGGACATTCGTCGGGAAGGTTCGGTATCGGGGCACGGTCTATCCCGGCGAGCACCCGGCGATCATCGCGCCAGACATCTGGGACCGTGTCCAGCGGCTCCTGCGCGGCAACGGGCGTGCAGGTGGTAGGGCGACCCGGAACAAGCACGGTGCGCTCCTCCGGGGATTCCTGTGGTGCGCCCCGTGCGCGACCGCGATGAATCACACGTACACGCAGAGGGGCGACCGCCAGTACCGGTACTACGTCTGCGGCCACGCTCAGAAGAACGGCTGGGACTCATGTCCGACAAAGTCAATCCCGGCTGGCGAGATCGAGACGTTCGTGGTCGATCGGATCCGCGGCATGGGCACCGACCCGACGCTGCTGGCCGAGGTTCTCAAGAAGACCCGAGCCGACCTGCAGGATCGGGTCGATGGCCTCGATCGCGAGCGACGGGAGGTCGAGAAGGATCTGCGGCGATGCGCCACGGAGGTAAAGCGCCTCGTCGGAGCGAGCCAGACCTCTGCGACCACGGCTCGGCTGGCGGATCTGCAGGATCGGATCATCGCCGGGGAACAACGCATCGCCGAGATACGTCGCGACGCGACCGCTCTGGAGCAGGATCGGGTGGACGAGGGGGAGTTGACGGCCGCCATAGAGACGTTCGTGCCGGTGTGGGAAACACTCTCGCCTCGGGAACAGGCGCGGATCGTTCACCTGCTGGTCGAGCGGGTCGCCTACGACGGGGAGAAGGAGACGGTCGCAATCACGTTCAGGCCCACCGGGATCAGGGCGCTCGCCGAGGAGGGAGCCGCTTGATGGCGCGCCAGACGACCGCGGCGGCCAAAGACGCCGCCTGTGACGCGACCTCAGGCCCCACGGTGACGTTCCCGGTGCACTTCCGGGCCGGCGTTCGCGGGCGGCGACGACTGCGCACGGGGGGGCGGCCGACGACGCCTGCGATCGCGCCGGGGCGGATCCCGCGGATCTCCCGGCTGCTGGCGCTGGCGATCCGGTACGAGGGGCTGATCCGGACGGGCGTGATTCGGGACTACGCGGACATTGACCGGCTCGGGGACGCCACCTCCCACGGCCCTCCGGTCTGCCAGCGTGCCGAGAACGGCCCGCCGTGGGCGAGGGCCATGAGAACCGGCCCCAGAAACCTTTGCAACGCCTCAGCGAGTTGTGCGGCATCCGGCGGCCCCTGGAGCCGTCCCCTCCGCAGGAACGCTCGCCACAGGATCTGCCGCTCGGGAGCCCCGAGGAATTCACGCGTCAGAACGAGGGGCTGCGTTGCGGGGAGGGGCGTCCCGCGCCGTTCGAAGGCGGCTCGAATCGCGCGCGCGAGCAGCGGACCGTCGAAGGGAAAGGACGAGGCAAGCAGATGTACGTCGTAGAAGTCCTTCATCCGGCCGTTGGTGACCCCCAGCGTGACCATGGCCTCGAGTTTCTCGGCCACAACCGCCTCGCGCGGATAGACGAGGATGCGCGGGGACTCGTGGGCGAGCAGTGTGGGATAGGTTTCTCGAATCGGCGTGGGCACGATCGCGTCGCCAAATCCCACATCCACCTGAACGGGAATACGTGCCCCCGCTAGCCGAGCCTCGAACCGCACCCGTACCCCCGCGTACTCTTCCGCCGCGCGGATCTCCTCCCCGGTGAGCGACTCCAGGTCGAAAACGATGCCGTCGTCGGCATCGATCGCGCAGAGCTCACGCATGGCGGCCATGACCTCCGCGACCGTGTTTGCCCCCCGCCCAAGGAGGTCGAGATCCCAGGTTGCGCGGTGGAGGTCATCCGACCACAGCTTGAAGAGCATGGCGCCCTTCAGGACAAACCGCTCGGCGTGGGACGATGCACCGAGCCGATACAACAAGCGCTCGATGGCAAACTCCGAGAGCACGAGCTGGAACTCCACACCCCGGCGGCGGGCGAGCTCGAGCAGCCGTGCACGGACTGACGCTCCGAGGTTCTTCGGAGCCCGCGCCAGGCTCATCCGATCGCCTCGAGATAGGGACGGAGAACCCTCGTCACCCGGTCCGCCTCGGCGAAGCGCCAAAGCGACTCGAGATGCTTGGGGTGCAGGCGCCGGTAGTCGCGCAGGGCTTCGACCGCCACATCGGTGCCGATCTTGTTTCGGAACTTGAAGCAGTCCGCAACGGTCTTCGCCGCACTGAAGACGCGCACCGTCACGCCGCCGACGTCGTGCTCCTCCACCCCCTCCAGCAGGGCCGGTCCCGACAGGTAGACGAAGCGAAGCGGCGGATGCTCGGGCCGCGATCGCCAAGCCTTCCGATCGATGGCCATCCAGACTTCGAACGGGTTTTGCGTCGTGAGGCCGTGGTACCGCAGCGCCGACAGCAGGCAGACGACCCCGCCTGGTACCCGTCGCGCGGCCTCGGCGACTTGGTGCCGTTCGGTCAGCACGGCACCGGGAAGGCCGTACAGGCCGCGCCCGACTCGATCGATCAGGCCTTGCTCTACCAGCCGCCTGAGCTGGGTTCGGGAGACCCCGGCCCGCTCCAGCTCCCGAGAGCGGGCGATTCCCGCCTTCTTCAGCAGAACCAGGGCCTGGTCTGTGGATGTCCCGGTTGTCACAATTCATCGGTCTCCATGGCTAAGTGCCGAGGAATTGTGACACGATACGAGCCTCGTGTCAAGTCCCTCCCGTACGCCGCGAAAGCGTCTTGGGGAGCGGTTTTCACCCATGGCGAACCGGGACTGATGTCTCCGGAGCCCGCTCAGCGGAGTGATTCCTCGGAGGCTGACCGGTTACATGGGCCGGTACTCCGCGAAACCCGATCCGACGGTCGGAGACTGGACCTACCGTCTCGGTGGCGTCCGGTTGAGGGAGCGTTCACCGCAAGCGCACAGGTTCGTGTTCGGTTCGGGGAGGCATTTCAGGTGGCTCTCGAACTCGGCTGTCTCGGGTCTCTGTGCCCGTGATCCCATGCTGTCCGTGATTGAAGCGCTCCGTAGCGTGGTCACCGCCCGGGCGAGGAAGCGCAACGGGATCTCGCGATCCAGTCCGGTTGCATGACGATCGTTTCGTGGGCCAGCGAATCGGCGGCATACGCCAACGCCGCCTGAATGTCCGCCCGGGTCAACCTGGGGTAAGCGTCCAGCAGGTCGGTTTCCGCTGCGCCTTCGCTAAGCTTCCGTAGTGACCTCTCTCCGAGATCGGCAACCACTCGCGAGTCTCCTGGCACTCATTTAAGCCCGCCTAAGCCCACCGCAGCCCATCTCAGCCCATGGCCGCCCATGTGACTACCAGGCCGACCGGCGCTCGCCTGGACCCGCAGAAACAACTCTTCAAAGCGGCTTGGGGCAACCGATCACTGGTCCAAGTACTTTGTAATCAGTTGCAGATCAACTGATTACGACAGAGCTGCGATCACCGACAGATTTCTTCCCTGTTCGGTAGATCCTTGTTGACGACAGTCCAAGGGAGGGGTAACTTGCACCCTGGTTGCACCGGATCCCCACAGTTTCCCAGTTTGTGCTTTTGGATGGTCTAAATGGCGTTGTTTCTCGGCGAGTTCGAGCACCAGATCGACGACAAGAACCGCTTGTCGATCCCTGCTCGTTTCCGGGAGCAGTGTCTGAAAGAGACGGACTCCACGCTCGCCGTGATCGCGGGATTCGACCCCTGTCTCTACATCGTGCCCGCACGTTCCATGGAGGAATTGCGCGCGCTGCTCAGCCTGCAGAGAACCGAGTGGAACGAGCTCGCCCGGGCCTTTCGCATGAAGCTCTCGTCCTACGGCAACACCGCGACGCCGGATGCGCAGGGGCGCATCTGCCTCACGGACAAGCAGAAGCAGTACGCCGGACTCGAGCGGAAGGTGATGGTGGTGGGAAACCTCGATCGGATCGAGGTGTGGGATCCGGAGCGCTACCAGCAACACCTGGGGAAGCCGGAAGCCATGAACATGGAGATGGGGGATCTCGCCTCCATGTTCTTGCGCGGCACCTTCCCCGACACCCGGGAGCGGTGATGGAAAGATCGGGCAGGCGAAATGGAGTGCGGGTGCTGCGTTTGCCCGCACTGGTGGAAGAGTCGGTTCTCGCGCGTGTCGAGCTGGAACTTCGCCGGGCGCCCGCGGATCAGTTTGCGGTGCTTGACTTCACGCTGGTGCGGCACATCCGCTACCGCGACCTGCAGCGTTTCGCCCACGCGGTGCGAGCGGCGGGCCTCTGGCCGACGCGCTGTGTGGGGCTCAGCGACTACTGCCGGGAGATCTTCCGGTATGCGCTATCACCGCGTGACCGGGAGGCCATTTTCGAATTGGAAGGGGAGTGGTCCGTGGCGACCGCGCGGGGGAACGCCGTGCGACAAGGCTCGACTCCAGGACACCTGCGCATCCGCGCGGCGGGTGACGGCATCCCGGGGGGGTTGCCCGTCCCTTCGCCCAACTGACGCGCGCTGCGGCTTCGTTTTCACAGGGGATCAGGCCGACCGGGGGGCGCTCCCGGGCATCTCCAGACCCTTTGGCTCCCTGCCCGTCTCCTCGGTTTGGAGCAATCTCCGTCGGCTTGTCCCTTGCTTTGTCAGCGTCTCCGGGGGGGGGCTTGATCTGTGGCCGGTTGGCACGAACCGGTTCTGGTCCGGGAGGTTGTCGAGGCTCTCGTTCATCGCCCTGATGGCGTCTACCTCGATGGCACTGTCGGTACGGGCGGACACGCTGAGGCCATCCTCGGTGTCCTCGCGCCGACGGGCCGGTTGGTCTGCCTCGACCAGGATCCCGACCCCCTCGCGGTCGCGCGGGAACGACTGGGGGACCAGGGTGGGCGGGTTCGTTTCTATCGGGGAAGTTTTTCCGAACTCGATAGCGTGCTGGCGGGCGAATCGCTGGTCGCCTTCGACGGCATCCTCCTCGACCTGGGCCTCAACAGTTGGTCGTTGGCGCAACCCGGCAAGGGGCTCAGCTACCAACTCGACGGTCCTCTCACCATGGATCTCGATCCCGACCTCGGACGCGACGCGACGCGCTTGCTGGCGGAAGCAAGCGAAGAGGATCTGGTGCGGCTCTTCGCCGAATACGGCGAGGTGCGCCGCCCGCGCCTCTACGCACATCGCCTGCTGCGGGCGCGGGAACATCGTCCGCTGCGCACGACCGGCGACCTTGTGCGCGCGCTGCTGGCCCGGCCGGGCGATCCCGGTCCGAGCGAGATGTCGCGCCTCTTCCAGGCGATCCGCGTGGAGGTCAACCACGAGACGGACCGCCTCGATCACTTTCTCGAGCGGGTGACCGACTGGATCGCGCCGGGGGGGCGGCTGGTGATCATCAGCTATGCGAGTCACGAGGAACGCCGGGTCAAGGGGCTGACCCGGCGCGGGGAGGGAACCCCGGAGGCGTTTCGGCCTCTCCTCAGGAGCCCTGTCCGGCCCGGCGATGACGAGGTGCATCGGAATCGCCGGGCCCGCAGTGCGAGGCTTCGCTGCTTCGAAAAAGGGGGGGGTTGAGATGGCGGCGATGGGGTTGGACATTGGCGTCAAGGACTACCGGGACGGCCGGCACCAGAATCGGGCCGAGGTTGCGCGGGGGTTTCGGGAAGACCGGGGGAGATTTCGCGAGCGAATGGGCGCGGTGCTGTTGATGGGGGCGCTGTGCGCGTTCGGCCTCGCCCGCATCTGGCTCTCCACCGAGGTTTCCTCGGAAGGAAGCCGCATCACGGGGCTGCGTGAACGGAACAAGCTTCTCTGCACCGACCTCACGGTAGCGCAGTCGGACCTCGATCTTCGCCGCATGTACGGGGCGCTTCTCGTCCCCGCCGAGCGGGCCGGCTTTGCCTCCGCGGTCGGGCTGCGCACGGTGCTGGTCGAGGCGCCGGCGTCTGTCGCCGCGCCCGGTGCCTGGTCCCAACTGGGTGACGAGTTGCGTCATGGCTCGCGCCTGATCCTGACTGATGCGTTCGCCCAAGGACGGGGAGACAGCCGCGTGCTGGACGATGGGGCCCGACCGTAGGCTCAAGTTTCTGGCTTGGGCCCTGGGCGGGGTCTGGCTGTTCCTCGTGCTGCGGGCCGCGCAGGTCCAACTGGTTCAGCATGCCCGCTGGGACCACGAGGCGCTGCTGACGCAGAGCCGACGCCAGGCGATCTCCGCGCATCGGGGCGAGATCCGCACGGCCGACGGCGGCGTGCTCGCCCGCTCCGTGGCCAACTGGTCCCTGGCGGTCGATCCCTCCCGGGTGACGGATCCGGCGGCCCTCACCATGGTCCTCGACTCGCTCGGACTCGTGAACGCGACCGATTTCGGTCGCTGTCTTGAGGAGCATGCCGAGAGCCGCTTCGCCTGGGTCAGCCGCGACATCCTCTCTGAGGCGACCATCGATGTGCTGCTGCGGCGCTTCCCGGCGCTCAGCGTGCGCACCGAAGACAAGCGGCTCTACCCGATGGGGCGTGCGGGCGGCACCATCGCCGGGCTCGTCGGTCGCGACCAAACGGCGCTGGGTGGGTTGGAGACGGTCTACGATGCGGTCCTGCGCGGACGGGACGGCGCGGAGGTTCTTCTCTCGGATGCCACAGCCCCCGCGTTTCAGGGATTCGAGCGGACCGTGGTGCGCGAGCCGGAATCCGGGGCCGATATCGAGACCACCATCCACGCCCGCATACAGGAGATCGTGCTCGGTCGGATGGAAGCCGGCGTCGCCCGCGCCGGTGCGGCCCGCGGGCTGTGCGTCGTGACCCGTCCCGCCACCGGCGAGATCCTCGCCATGGTTCAGGTCCCCTCCGCCGACCCGGCTGATCCCCAAACCTGGAACGGCCCCAATCTGTGTGTGCGTCCGGTCACCGATTCCTTCGAGCCCGGCTCGAGCTTCAAGCTGGTGGCGTTCGCGGCCTCCGCCGAGGCCGGATTGCTCGATCCCGACGAGCCGATCAACTGCTATGGCGGGAAGCGCCCCTGCCCTGGCGGCCGGCCGATCACCGATCACGAGCCGTACGGCGTGCTCAAGACCTGGGAGGTGATGGCCCACTCCTCGAACATCGGGACCGGCGTCCTGGCCGAGCGTGTGGGAGCGGAGCGGTTCTATCGCATGGAGAAATCGTTGGGGTTCGGCGAGGCAACCGGGATTCCTCTGCCCGGCGAGGGGGTGGGGCGCGTCGCCGAGCCGGCGCAGTGGTCGGCGCGTTCGCTCATTACCATGGCCTTCGGGCAGGAAGTCTCGGTCACCGCCATGCAGATGGCGATGGCCTATGGCGCCGTGGCCAACGGCGGAAATCTGATGCGGCCGCTTCTCGTCCGGGCCGTGCGCAACGCCGACGGCTCGCCCCGCGACACGATCCAGCCGGAACTGGTGCGTCCCGTGCTGCGTCTCGATGCGGCGCGGGAGCTCCGCGACCTCTTCCGCCGGGTGGTTACCGACGGTACCGGCAAGAAGGCGGAGATCGAGCGGTTGCGCCCCGCGGGCAAGACATCTACGGCCCAAAAATTCATCCGTGAGGAGGGGGCGTATAGCACCCGCAGGTATGTGGCCTCGTTCGTGGGCTTCGCTCCCTACGACGAGCCGAAGGTGCTCTGCCTGGTCCTGCTGGATGAGCCGACCAGCTCGATCTACGGCGGCAACGTGGCCGCCCCGATCTTCCAGGAGATCGTGTCGGACATCTGGCCCTTCATCGCGGGGGAGGAAGCACCCCCGGAAGAGCGGCCGGTGGTGTGGAAGCAACGCGAGCTCGACGCGCGCCGCCCGGTACCGGCGGTGGATGGAATCGCTCCCGCCCTGGCCGGGCGCATCGTGCGCGAGGCAGGCTTTCGTCCCCGGCTGCTCGGTGCCGGTGTGCGGGTGATGCAAACGGAGCCTCCGTCCGGCGAAATGCTCCTTCCCGGTTCGGTCGTGACCCTGCGCGCGGGGACGCCCGGCGATTCCGGTTTTGTCGCGTCCGCCATGCCCGATGTCCGTGGTCTGCCTCTGCGTGACGCGCTCCTGCGCGTGCACTCGGCGGGAGGTGGTGCGCGGACGCAAGGAGGCGGCTGGGTGGTGTCTCAAGTTCCCGATCCCGGGGCCCCGCTCGAGCCGGGCGCGCTGTGTCTCCTTACCCTGGGTCCGGACTCGAGCCGGGCCTACATGGAGTTCCTTGACAGTGAACGCCGCACATCTTGGGCTGTTGCTGCAGGAAATTCGCCTGCTGAACCCCCGCGATGAGCCGGCGCCGCGGTTCGCGGACCTGGCTGTGACCGGGGTAGCGTACGACCACCGCCGCGTCGCGCCGGGTGCGGTCTTCGTCTGCCTGCGCGGTCAGAAACACGACGGCCACGAATTCGCCGTCCAGGCGGCTGCGGCCGGGGCCTGCCTGGTGGTGGGCGAGTCCCCCCATCTCGCGGCACCTATCGACCCGGTTCCCTACGTCCGCGTCGATGATGCGCGTGCGGCTCTGGCGCTGCTCAGTTGCGGTTTCTACGGCCACCCCAGCCGTGATCTCTCGCTCACCGGTGTGACCGGTACCAACGGCAAGACGTCGTTCACCTATCTGCTCCACGCGGTGCACCGGGAGGCGGGGATTTCCTCGGCCATTCTCGGCACACTGGGGAGTGGGACGCCCCCCAACGGGGGTATGGCCCCCTTCAAGGGGACGGCAGAGGATGGCGTCACGGGCGCGGGCACGGGCACGGACGCCGGCACGGACGCGACTGCGGGCACGGATCGGTTTCCCCACGCCGCGATCGCGTCCCTTCCCTGGCGGTGCGGCGTACACACCACGCCCGAGTCGCCCGATCTGCAGGCGGAACTGAGCCGGTGGCACAGTGGAGGTGTCCGCGCAGGCGTCATGGAGGTCTCGTCCCACGGGCTGGCGCTGCGTCGCAGCTACGGGACGCGCTTCGCCTGCGTGGTTTTCACCAACCTCACGGCGGATCATCTCGACTTTCACGGCACCATGGAGGCTTACCGCGAGGCGAAGTCGCTGCTCTTTCGCCGCGCCGAACGGGGGCCGCAGGAGCCGCCGACCGTCGCGGTGGTCAACGGCGACGATGCAGCGGCCGCCGCGATCCTGCGCGGATCCGACGACCGTGTGCTGCGCTTCGGGCGCTCCTCCAAGGCGGACGTACGTCTCCTCGCCGTGGAAGCGGGTCCCGCGGGGATCCGTATGCGTGTGGCCTTTCCCGGCGGGGAGTGCGGGATCGACTCTCCGCTGCTCGGTTCCTTCCAGGTCGATAATCTCCTGGCGGCGTTTGCGGCCGCCGTCGCCCTCGGGATTGATCCGGGGGGGGCGGCGCGCGGACTGGGCCGCGTGCGCTGCATCCCCGGCCGGATGGAACGCGTCGACTGCGGGCAGGGGTTTCCGGTGCTGGTCGACTACGCCCACACTCCGGACGCTTTGCATCGCGCGCTGGAGGGGCTGCGCCCCTTTACCCCCGGGCGGGTCATCGTGGTCTTCGGCTGCGGCGGTGATCGCGACCGCGCCAAACGCCCGCTCATGGGTGAGGCGGCAGCTCGAGGCGCCGACCTCATCTTCCTCACCGATGACAACCCGCGGCGGGAAAATCCGGCGGCGATCCGCGCTGCCGCTCGGGCGGGACTCGAGGCTGCCGGTGGTGTCTGTCGCGAGATCGGTGACCGGGCCGAGGCGATCCAGGCCGCGCTGGAGGAGGCTCGTGCGGGCGACACCGTGCTGATCGCGGGAAAAGGTCACGAGACGATCCAGGTGCGAGGCAACGAGAGCCTGCCGTTCGACGATCGCGAGGTGGCGGCCCGACTGCTCGTGGGGCGGTCTCGCGACACGGCGGGAGAGACATCATGAGAGACGGGGAGTTTGCTGCGGACGGCGCCTTCCTTGACGCCGGCTCCGACCCTGGATCCGACACTGGGTTCGGTCCCGGCTCCGACGCCGGCTCCGACGCTGATTCCAGCACGGTCCGCCCGCCCGCGTGGATGTTCGCCGAGGTGGCCCTCCTCTCCGGCGGCACGCTGCAAGATCCCGCGGCGGCGGACCGTGCCTTTGATGCGACGCAGATCAGCACAGACACCCGCACCCTGCGCCCCGGAGACTTCTTCGTTGCGCTGCGCGGTGAGAACCACGACGGCCACGACCACGTATGCCTGGCCGACGCGGCTGGAGCGTGTGGCGCCCTGGTCGACCGGTTGGGGGGATCTCCCGGCCTTCCGGAAGTGCTGGTCGACGACACGACAGAGGGATTGCAGCGATGGGCCACGGAGCACCGGCGGCGTTTCCCCGAAGTGCGCCTCGTGGGGCTCACCGGTTCGAGCGGCAAAACCACCGTGAAAGACCTGCTCGCGCACATGCTCTCGGGCGAAGCGCCGGTGTTGGCCACCGCGGGGAACCTGAATAATCACATCGGTGTGCCGCGCACGCTGCTCGGTCTGGGACCCGACCACCGCTACGCCGTGGTGGAGATGGGGATGAACCATCCCGGGGAGATCTCGCTCCTCTCTCGATTGGCGTCCCCTGGGGCGGCGCTCATCACGGACATCGGTACCGCCCACGTCGGTTTTCTCGGCTCGCGCGAGGCGATCCTCGCGGCGAAGCTTGAGATCATCGACGGACTCGAACCCGAGGCGCCGCTTGTGCTGCCGTATGACCGGTGGGTGCTCGACCGACTGCCTGCGGCGGTGCGAGGTCGGCGCGTCGTCACCTTCGGATTCGATCGCGCGGCCGATTGGCATCCGGATGGACCGGTGGAACTGGCCCTTGACGGAACCCGCTTTGCGACCCGGCAAGCCGGGCCGTTGGCACTGTCGCTTCTTGGCACTGGTAGTGCGCTCTCTGCCCTTGCCGCGCTGGCCGGGGTGGAGGCGCTGGGTGGCGACGCGGCGGCCCTGGCTGCCCGCCTGGGGTGCGCCGCGCGCCACCCGCTTCGGATGGAGCCACGCCGACTGGGCGGTGGCGACTGGGTCCTGGACTGCTACAACGCCAGTCCGGAGTCGACGCGCCTCGCTATCGGTTTCCTCCGCGAGGTTCCGCATGCGGGGCGTCGTCTCCTGGTCCTCGGTGCTTTGGGGGAGCTGGGCACCCACACGGAAGCGATCCACCGGGAGCTCGGCGAACGAGCCGGGGCGGTGGAGACGGTCCTCTTCGTCGGCGATGGGGCCCGTCCCGCCTTCGACGCCAATCGGGCGGCGGCACTCTCGTCGGCCACGGCGGCCTGGGTCAAAGACGCCGACGAGGCTGCCGAGTGGCTGCGGCCGCGGCTACGCCCGGGGGATCTGGTGCTGTTGAAAGGTTCGCGGCGGGTCGGCCTCGAGCGGATCGTGGCGCGGCTGTTCCCGTCGGAAGATGTCGAGGTCAGCCACACGCCGTCCGGACCGAGCGTGGGCGGATGCGGAGATGACGGAAACGGCGGCCCCGGTGACCGTCGAAGGAGCCGGTGACCCATGCTCTATCATCTGCTCTATCCATTGCGCGAGTACTGGTCGGTGTTGAATGTCTTCAAGTACATCACGTTTCGGGCCGCCTACGCCACGGTGACCGCACTGCTCATCTCGTTTCTCGTCGGGCCATGGTTCATCGCCCGTCTCCGGGCCTGGAACATGGGCCAGCGGATCCGCGAGGACGGGCCGGCCACGCACCAGTCGAAGGCGGGGACGCCGACCATGGGTGGGCTTCTCATCATGGCCGCGGTTGTCATCCCCACGCTGCTGTGGGCGAATCTCGCGAACCGGTCGATCTGGCTGGTTCTCTTCGCCACCATCGGTCTCGGCGGGCTGGGGTTTCTCGACGACTACCTGCATGTCGTGCGACGGCAGCGCAAGGGGCTTCTCGGGCGGTGGAAGCTGATCGGACAGGGGCTGGTCGGTGTGGTAGTGGGTGGGGGGATCCTGCTGCTCCACCCGTTCGGGCACGAGGCGGCCACGGTCACCATGGTGCCGTTTCTCAAGAATGTGATCATCGACTTCGGGATCCTCTATGTCCCGTTCGTGGCGCTGGTGGTCACTGCCTCGTCCAACGCGGTGAACCTCGCCGACGGATTGGACGGCCTGGCCATCGGTCTGGTGATCCCGCCGGCCGTCGCCTTCGGCCTGGTCGCCTATGTCTCGGGAAACGCCATTTTCGCGCGCTACCTGAATATTCCCTTTCTGGCTGAGAGTGGCGAGCTTGCGGTCTACGCGGGAGCTTTGGTGGGTGCGGCGCTGGGATTCCTCTGGTACAATGCGCATCCCGCGCAGGTCATCATGGGCGACACCGGCAGCCTCGCGCTGGGCGGTTCGCTTGGCGTGCTTGCGGTGTTGGTGAAGCGGGAGCTTCTCCTTCTCGTGGTGGGCGGCATCTTCGTCATCGAGACGCTCTCGGTCATGATTCAGGTGCTTTCCTTCAGGTACCGCGGGGGGAAGCGGGTCTTTCGGATGGCTCCGCTGCACCATCACTTCGAGCTTCTCGGCTGGCCGGAAACGCGGGTGGTGGTGCGATTCTGGATTCTGGGGATCCTGCTCGCCCTGGTTACCTTGAGCACGCTCAAGCTGCAGTAGTAGGAGGGACGGGAACGGTGATGGCGGGAGCAACCACGGAGTCAGCGGTGGCAGGCGACATCGCGGCCTGGCCGCTCGGTCCGCTGGGGATCGTCCCGCGCGGACGGGTGCCTCGCGTGGGCGTGCTGGGCCTGGCCCGTTCCGGGGTGGGGGCGGCTCAGCTCCTCTGCTCGCGCGGCTGCGAGGTGGAGCTTTTCGACGTTTGCGTCCCGGAGGAACACGCACTGGAGGTGGATGCCCTGCAGGCGACCGGCGCGATCCCGCAGTTCGGCCCGCACGATCCGACCGCACTGGGGCATCTCGACCTTCTCGTGAAGAGCCCCGGCATCCGCGCCGACATTCCCTTTCTCACCGCCGCCGTGCGCCTCGGCGTGGCTGTGATCTCCGAGCTTGAGCTCGCCTTCCTCGCGGCCCGCGGACCGGTGCTCGCCGTGACCGGAACAAATGGCAAGTCGACCACCACCGCCTGGGCGGGGGACATGCTCCGTGAGGCCGGCCTGGCTGTGCAGGTGGTGGGAAACATCGGTCGTCCCTTCAGTCAGGGAGTCCTGGAGGATCCGGACGCGGCTTTTGCCTGCGAGGTCTCAAGCTTCCAGCTCGAGGATGTGCGGACCTTTCGCCCGCGGGTCGCTCTCTTGCTGAACTTCACCTCGGACCACCTGGACCGGCATGGTTCGCTCTTGAACTACCTCACGACGAAGCTGCGCCTGTTCGACCGGCAGGAGGCTTCAGACCTCGCCATTGTCGGACCCGATGACGCGTTGGCGGCGGCGGCTCTGGGGCGCGGCCGGGGGAACCGCGCCCGGTTCGCCCGTGAGGATCGGGGTGGGGACGGCGCTTTCCTGGTCGACGGGATGCTCGTGCTCCGCCGCGGGAACGAAGTCACGCCGCTGGTCGCGCGCGAGCGCCTGGCCCTGCCCGGCCCGCACAACCTGGAGAACGCCCTGGCTGCCGCCCTGGGCGCGGCCGCACTCGGGGTCTCCGCGGAAGCGATCGCTCGTTCGCTCGAGAACTTCACCGGGTTGCCCCATCGCCTCGAACCGGTGGGCACGGTGCGCGGCGTGCGTTTCGTCAACGACTCCAAGGCCACCAACACCGACTCCCTGACCGTCGCCCTCGCCTCGTTCGCTGAACCGGTGATCCTCATCGCCGGGGGACGCGACAAGGGGCAGGACTTTCGCCCGCTGTTCCCGCAGGTCCTGCGCGCAGCCTCGCTGGTCATCCTGATCGGGGAAGGGGCGGATCGGATGGCGGAGCACTGGGCCGGCGTTCCCATGGCGCGTGCGGGCACGCTGGAGGAGGCGGTGCGCCTGGGTTTCACCATGGCCCGACCGGGACATGTGGTCCTGCTCTCGCCTGCGTGCGCCAGCTTTGATATGTTCCACGATTATGAGGATCGCGGCCGGTGCTTCCGGACCGCGGTCGCACGCTTGCGAGAGGAGTGCAGTTGAACCAGCTCGGGAAGCCGCTGCCGCGGAGCGGCCACTATGACGGGGTGTTGCTCGTGTCTGTGGTTCTCCTGTGCATCTTCGGCGTGATCATGGTGTACTCATCGAGCGCCATCCTCGCGCGCGCGGCCAACGAGTCCGATACCGTCTATCTGCGCGCCCAGGTCGGGAAACTCATCTTCGGGCTGGGCCTGCTCCTTGTCTTCATGCGCCTTCCCTACCGCGTTCTCGCGGGCCGTTTCGCGGTCTGGGCGTTCTTGGGATCGATCCTTCTTCTCGGACTGCTGCTGCTTCCCCTCGGCCTGGCGGTGGTGGTGCGTGGCACCCGCCGTTTTCTCAACCTCGGCCTGTTCGTAGTGCAACCGGCGGAGTTCGCGCGGATCTCCCTCGTCGTCTTCCTGTCCGCCTGGGGCGCGCGGGTGGGGGAGGAGCGGATGCGGGGCGATCGGCGCACCCTGGTCGTGCCCCTCGTCGCCATCGGGTTGGTCGCGGGCTTGATCGTCCTGCAGCCGAACCTCTCCTCGGCCGTCTTGGTGGGCATGCTCGGCTTTGTTCTCCTGTGGTCGGCCGGACAGCCGTGGCAGCGGCTCGCCGTCGTCCTCGTGCCATTGGTCGGCGTGGTTGCGGTGAGCTTGCGCGGGTACCAGTTGCGTCGGATCGTTGGTTTCCTGGAGGGGCTGACGGGCGGTGGCGGCTCCGGGCTTTCGTATCATCTCAAGCAGTCCCTCATTGCCGCCGGTTCCGGCGGTCTCCTCGGCAAGGGGATCGGACAGGGATTGCAGAAGTACCATTACCTCCCGTTTCCCCACACCGATTCCATTCTCGGGGTGGTTGCCGAGGAGACGGGTTTTCTGGGTGTCCTGGTGCTCTTCGTTGTTTATGGCATCGTCTTTCTGCGCGGACTGCGGATCGCACGGCATGCGCCGGACCGGTTCTCCGGTCTTCTCGCCCTGGGGCTGACCCTAAGCGTGGCCGTGAATGTCTTTCTCCACTCGGCGGTGGTGCTCGGGGTCGGACCCGCCACGGGAGTGCCGCTGCCCTTCATCAGCCATGGGGGCAGCTCGCTTCTGGTCCATCTCACCGCCATGGGGATGCTGCTGTCGATCTCGCGCCACGTCCGACCCGAGACGGAGGCTGTGCAACGGACCTGGGTGCCGGGCGCCCTATCGAGGGTATCGTGAAAGTCGTCATGACGGGCGGCGGCACGGGCGGGCACCTCTACCCCGCTCTGGCCGTGGCCGAGGCGTTGAAGAAGCGACAACGGGACGCGGGGATCTTCTTCGTCGGCTCAAACCGAGGTATCGAGGCGAAGGAGGTGCCGGAGGCGGGGCTCCCATTCCGGGGCCTGAGCACCACCGGTTTTCCGCGTCGCCCCGGTTTCCGCTCTCTGGTCGCGGCGTGGTCGTTCGGCCGCGCCGTCTTTGCCGCGCGGGAGATCCTGCGCGAGTTGAAACCGAACGTCGTGTTCTCGACCGGCGGCTATGCCTCGGCGCCGGTGGTGGCCGCTGCGCGTTGGGAGAAGATCCCCGTCGTGATCCATGAGCAGAACAGCGTGCCCGGGCTGACCAACCGCGTCGCGAGCCGCTTCGCTGCCGAGGTCTTTCTTGCCTTTGCCATGGCGCGCGTGTTCTTTCCCCGCCGCGGCCACCTGCGCCTCTCCGGCAACCCGCTCCGTGAACAGGTGACGACGGGAGACGCCGTCCGGGCTGTCCGCCTCTTCCACCTCGAGGAGAACCGCCAGACGGTACTCGTCTTCGGTGGCAGCCAGGGGGCGCGTTCGATCAACGACGCGTTCTGCGATGCGTTGCCCCACTTCACCGGGCGGACCGATGTGCAGTTTCTCGTCCAAACGGGGCAGGACGACTACGATCGGGTGATGGGGCGCTGCCGCGATGTCGAGGTGAAACTGTGGGCCCGGCGATTCATCGCCGACATGGGAGATGCCTACGCCCTCGCCGACTTGGTCGTCTGCCGAGCGGGGGCCATGACCATCTCCGAGTTGGCGGCATGCGGCCTTCCGGCGGTACTCATCCCCTATCCGCACGCCGCGCGAAACCACCAGGCGCACAACGCGGAAATGCTGGCCGAGGCCGGGGCGGCCGTGATCATTGCCGATGCTCATCTCGACGGTGACGAGCTGGCGCGCACGGTCGACGAGTTACTTTCGGACAAGCGCCGCTTGCGGGAAATGTCGGTCAATGCGCTGCGAGCGGCCCGACCCGAGGCAGCGGATAAAGTGGCCGACGCGCTCCTGAAGTACCGGCCCGCGTCAGAGCTCCCGGTGGAGGCGCCGGGGCCCCCGCCTCGAGGGAACTGGCGCGATGAGCGGGCGGGGCGCGGCGGCCCGCGCTCAGGACCGAGTGCAGGGACGGCTCGGCCAGGTCGGCAGGGACAAGACCCACGTGCGGCGGGGACCCGGCCGTCGGGAGGAGGGCCCGGTGGGGGTGACGTCCGCGGTGGTGGAGGGCGGAATGACAGCGGGCGGCGCGACAGCGGGCGGAACGGCCCGGGGCGGAGTGGCACTGGGCGGAGTGGCGCCGGGCGGAGCGACACTGCACGACGCGGCGGCCGCCCCAGCGGCGGTGCGTCCCAGGGCGGCGCCCGGGTGGAGGGGGCGCGCGGCGCTCCCCGCAACGGCGCGACGACGAGGCCCGAGGGGGGGGCCGCATGAGTCCGGGTCGGGTGCGTCGGATTCATTTCGTGGGGATCGGCGGAACCGGGATGAGCGGCCTTGCTGAGGTTCTCCTACGGATGGACTACAAGATCAGCGGCAGTGACCTCGTCCGTTCGGAAGTCACCGATCGCCTGGCCGGGCTGGGCGCGGAGATCTTCATTGGGCATGTCGCGCGGCATGTGCGAGGCGCCGACCTCGTCGTTGTCTCCTCGGCGATCGGCCCTAAGAATCCCGAAGTGCGCGCCGGGCGCCGCCTTGGCCTGCCCACCCTGAAACGCGGCGAGATGCTTGCCGAGGTGATGCGTCTCCACCACGGCATCGCCGTGGGCGGCTCCCATGGCAAGACCACTACGACCTCCATGGCGGGCCAGCTCCTGGCCCTTGCCGGGCTCGATCCCACGGTGGTGGTGGGCGGCCGGCTCAAGATGATCGGCGGCAACGCGCGTGTGGGCTTGAGCCGCTACCTCGTGGCCGAGGCCGACGAGAGTGACGGGTCTTTTCTCGATCTCTCGCCCGTCATCGCCGTGGTGACCAACATCGATCGCGAGCACCTAGACCACTACCGCGATCTGCCCCAGATCCAGGAGGCGTTCCTGAAGTTCATGCGGCGGATTCCTTTCTATGGGCTTGCGGTGGTCTGCGGTGATGACCCCAACGTACACTCGCTCCTGCCACGAATGAGAAAGCGGGTTCTGACCTACGGTTTCGGCCCCGACAACCATCTCCGCGCTCTCGATCTTCGCGCGCGCGGGAGCGGGCAGAGCTTTGTCGTGGAGTGGCGCGGTGTGCGCCTCGGTACGGCACTCCTCGGCGTGCCCGGCCGTCACAACGTTCTCAATGCCCTGGCCGCCCTCGCCGTGGGGCTGGAGCTCGGTGTGGAAGCCGCCATGTGCCTGATCGCTCTCGAGGAGTTCGAGGGGGTGGCCCGCCGCTTCGAGGTGGCCGCCGAGGTGGGGGGAGTCGTGCTGGTCGATGACTACGGCCACCATCCCACCGAAATGGCCGCGGTGTTCGCCACCGCGCGCGAGGTGTTCGACCGCCGGCTCGTGGTCGTCTTCCAGCCGCACCGCTACTCGCGAACGAAGGCTCTGGCGCGGGAATTCGCCGAGGTGCTGAAGGACGCCGGCGTCATTGTGCTGGCCGACATCTACGCCGCGAGCGAGCGACCCATCGCCGGAGTCAGCGCGGACCTGATCGTCGACGCTCTGCGCCTAATCTCCCCGCGGGACGTGGTGCGCGTTCACGGCCGCGAGGACGCTCCCGGCATTGTGGCGGCACTCCTGCGGCCGGGTGATCTCCTCCTCACCGTCGGAGCGGGGGATGTCTCGCGCTGGGGGGAGGAGATTCTGGGCTTGTACGCCGCGCGTCTCGCCGCCGAGTCTGCCGGGGCGCGGTTGCCCACAAGCGCCAAGGAGGTCGGGGCATGACCGGCGACCCGCTCGGACACGGCTCATTCCGGGACAGTGTCATTCGGGACAGCGCCTTTCTGCCGCGGCGCCGGCGTCGCGGCTTCGGTGGCATGTTCCTGCTGGGAGCGCTCATCGCGGCCGCCGTGGGCGGGCTCGTCCTGCACGCGCGGCTCACAGGCTGTCCGCTCTGGGCCGTGCGGCGTGTCGAGGTGGAGGGGAACCGCTCGCTGGGCACGGTGGAACTGCTGCGTCGGCTGGGTCTCGGGCCGGGCACGTCGTGGTGGCGGGTCTCGCCCGGCGCGCTGCGTCGGTTGCGTGCCGAGGAGCCGCGGCTGGCAGAGATCACGGTCTCGTGGCGGTGGCCCCGCGACGTAATGGTGCGCGTTCGCGAGCGCGAGAGTTTCTTGCGCATCTGGGGCGATCCTTCGCTGGAGGTCGCTCGCGATGGTGTCCTCCTTGAAACACGCGAGGATCTCGACCCGGCCGACCTGCCGCTTCTCACCGGAGCGTTGCCCTTGAGCCTCGCGCCGCGCCGACATCTCGACTTCGTGGATGCGAGAGATGCCTGGAAGGAGTTCCTCTCTCTGGCTGAAGACGAGCCGGGACTCTGGCGCGAGATCTCGGAAATTCAGTACGACGGAGGTCGCGATTTTCAGCTCTTCCTTCGCCAGGGCCATCGCGTCATTCTCTGGGAGGCCGGGGTCAACGGCGATCTGAAGAAGACCATCCCCGCGATTCTGACGGATCTGGAGCGACTCGGGCAGGAGGACGCGGTCCTTGACCTGCGTTTCCACGATCAGGTTGTGTTGCACCTCCCCGCGGCCGCGCTCGCGGACAGTGCGCCGGCGCCGGCTTCCGCCGGGCCCCCTTTGGGCGTGGGCGGGGTGGCGAGACGGACGGCGGGTAACGTGGAGCAGCGAAGCGGGAGGCGCCGGGCATGAGACATCGTGAAATCGCCGCGGGACTCGATGTCGGTACGACCAAAGTTTGCGTGGTTGCGGCCGAGGTGGGCGAGGACGGCACCCTCTCCATCCTGGGGGTGGGCGAACGTCCCTGTGCCGGACTGGAGCGTGGCTCGGTCATCAACCTCGAGGCTACGATCCATTCGGTCACCGAGGCGGTCCGGGCCTGTGAGCAGATGGCCGGAGTTTCCATCAAGTCGGTCATGGCCGGCATCGCCGGTGAGCACATCCGGTCCGCGAACTCCACCGGCGTGATCGGCGTCTCGCGTCGCGACAACGAAATCACCGTGGAAGACGTGCGCCGCGCGCTGGATGCGGCCAGGGCAGTGCCGGTGCCGGGAGACCGCGAGGTGCTCCACGTCTTGCCCCGCGATTACCGCGTCGATGAGCAGCGCGGCATCCGCGATCCGGTGGGGATGTCGGGAGTCCGCCTCGAGGTCGAGGTCCATATCGTCACCGTGCAGACCACCGCTGTGCGCAACCTGCGGCGCGGGATCACCCGTGCCGGACTGGTGGTCAGCTCACTGGTGCTGCAGCCACTGGCAGCCGCCGAAGCCGTGCTCGACGAGGACGAAAAGGCGCTCGGCGTGCTGCTCCTCGACATCGGCGGCGGCACAACCGACATCGCCGTCTTCCTCGACGGCACCATCGGCCACACAGCGGTCATCGGCTTCGGCGGCAACGCGGTTACCAACGATCTCGCCGTCGGACTGCGCACGCCTATCGAGCAGGCCGAGAAACTGAAACTCCAGCACGGCTGTGCGGTAGCCGCCCAGGTCGATCCCGGCGCTTCGGTGGAGGTTCCGGGCGTTGGTGGGCGCGACGCGCGGCGCGTGGGCGCCGGCGTCCTCGCCTCCATCATCGAACCGCGCATGGAAGAGATCCTCGCCCTTGCCCTTGCCGAAGTGGAGCGGGTCGTCGATCCCTCCCTCCTGGCCGCGGGTGTGGTTCTGACCGGAGGGACCTCCCAGATGCGCGGGCTGACCGAGTTGGCCGAAAGAGTCCTGGGGCTACCAGCCCGCGTCGGCGTGCCGCACCGCCTTTCCGGCGTGACCGACCTGGCCCTCGACCCCCGTCTGGCTACGGCGATCGGCCTGGTGCGCCATGCCGTGGCGGAGAATTGCACGCAGAAGGTGCGCCGCGGACTCTTCGGTCGCGGACGCCGACCGTGGCGCGAAGTGGTGCAGGAGTACTTTTCATAGATCTCGCGGGTGGCCGGCACGGCGGTGCTAAGGGCGTGCGCCATCCGCCATTTGGCGAGACGTTATCCGGAGGAACGAACCCCGTGGGCGACCGGGGTGCAGGGAGGATCCCAGATGCTCGACATCATCGACGACCGCACGTCACCGGCCCGCCTCAAGGTATTGGGCGTTGGGGGAGGCGGTTCCAACGCGGTCAGCCGCATGGTCCAGGCCGGATTGCAGGGCGTGGACTTCTGGGTGGCCAACACCGATCTACAGGCGTTGGAGAACGCCTCCTGTGTAAACCGGCTCCCGCTGGGGCGTGCCGTCACCCGCGGCCTGGGTGCCGGTGGTGACCCCGAGGTAGGTCGGCTCGCGGCCGAGGAGGATCGGGCCGCCATCGCCGATGTCCTTCGGGGCACCGACATGCTCTTCCTCACCGCCGGCATGGGCGGCGGCACGGGCACGGGTGCTGCGCCAGTGGTGGCCGAGGTAGCGCGTGAGTTGGGCATCCTCACCGTGGCGATCGTGACGAAGCCGTTCCTCTTCGAGGGGAAGAAGAAGGCGGCGCGTGCGGCCGCCGGGCTGGAAAAGCTTTCCAAGCACGTCGACACTTTGATTGCCATTCCCAATCAGAAGCTCCTGAACATCGTCCAGCCCGGCACCCCGTTTCACGCCGCCATGCTGGTGGCCGACGAGGTTCTTTTCCAGGCCACGCGCGGCATCTCGGACCTCATCACCGGGCACGGCCTCATCAACCTCGACTTCGCCGACGTGAAGTCGGTCATGCACGACCGGGGCAACGCGATTCTCGGCTGCGGCATCGGCTCGGGAAAGAACCGCGCCATTGAGGCGGCCCAGGCGGCGGTGTCGAGCCCCCTGCTTGAGGAGATGCCGATCCACGGGGCCGAGGCGGTTCTCATCAATGTGCAGGGTGGCCTTGACATGGGGCTCCACGAGGCGGCCGAGGCCACGCAGTTCGTTTCGGAGCGGGTGGGCGAGGAAGCGGATGTCTTCTGGGGTGCGGTCATCGATCCGACGCTCGGGGACGAGATGCGCGTGACGATCATCGCAACGGGTTTCGCCCGAGCGGGCCAGGCCTCCATCCTTTCGCGGGAGGGAGTCATCGTCGGCGCGGTGCCGGTGGGCGCTCCGGTTGTGGCGCCGGCGACCGTCGTGTCCGGCGGCCCCGTCTCGCCGCCACCGTCCGTTCCAGCCATCCCCGCCGCGCCGCTTTCGCTGCCGAGCAGTGAAGCCGAGCCGGTGCATGTCGGGATCGGCGACGACCTGGACCTCGATGATCTGACCCGCCCGTCGCGGGCTGGCTGGGAGCGCGACATCGAGGCAGAGATCTTCCTTGCCCCGGAGCGAACCGAGCTGGGCCACGCAGAGCCCGTTCCTGTCACGCCTGTCCGTTCCGAGCCGCTCCGCGGCGAGCCCGGCCGTTCGGTGCCGTTCGGTGCCGATTCTGTCCGTTCCATGCCACTCGGCTCCGATCCGTTCCGCGCTGAGACACTTGGTTCCGGGCCGGGCCTGCCGGAGACGGGGCGTATCGCACGGCCCGTTTCGGACCATCGTCCGCGCGCCGCGGCGGCCGCGGGCCGCGAGCCGGAATGGGGAGCGGACCGTGTCATTCCTTTCCCGGGGCGTCGGGAAATCAGTCTCGAGCCGCGGCTGGGGAAGCACCACCCGCTGGACAAGCCGACCTTCATGCGTAAGAGGATGGACTGAACGAGCCAAGGGGGCTGTAGAGAGAGAGGGGCCGGATCGGGGTGCCATCGCCGCCAATCTGAAGGAACTCGGGCATGGCCAGTTACGGGAAGCGAGAGACCGGCACAGCCCCGACCGCGAGCCCTGTCCGGCTTGGCCGGGGTCGGACCCGCGAGGATGTGTCTTTCCCGGGTGGGCCGTCCCGAGCGGAACTGCCTGGAGCGCTTCCTGATCGAATCGATGCCCGTGGCGTGGGCCATCGTGCCTGGCCGGATGGATCGGGAAGGCACCCCCCGCTGCCCGTGGAGGCGCCGCGCCAGGCTCTGGCCAACGCACTCGTGCATCGCGATTACGCGATCGGTGGGGGTTCGGTGGGTGTGGCGCTCCTCGACGATCGCCTGGAGATCGTTCAGATCGCAGTCCCGTGGCTCAGCCCAAGACCCCAGCACGGGTTCACCCTGGACTTGTCGTCAGCGCTCGCACGCCAGGTCGCGGGGCGTCAACCCGGTGTTGGTCAACTCTCGGTCGGAGTAGGCTCGCCCTTCGGCAGACGGGGATTCTTGACTACCCGGCCGGACCGCAGGCACGACGTGCAGACCTTCAGGTGCGTCGCACGTCCTTCCACCACCGCCCGGACCCTTTGCAGGTTCGGCTGCCAGACACGGCGGCTGGCATTGTTAGCGTGGCTACGCCGATTGCCGAACTGGATTCCTTTGCTACAGATTTCGCAAACGCGGGACATCGATTCCTCCTGGGTCAAGACGAAAGCCGAGACTATCGATCCGGGGGGCAGTTGGCAAGCAGGATTTCCTTTCTTCTCACTGCGGTCACCCCGGGGGCTATAACTCCATGGATCCCAACACGCAGGTCCAATACCTAAAGGGAGTCGGACCGCGCAAAGCGTCTCTCCTGAAGCGGTTGGAAGTCCAGACCGTCCGGGACCTGCTCTGGCATCTTCCCAGGGCATGGCTCGACCGCAGCCGTTTGACGCCCCTGCCGCAGCTCGTTCCCGGTGCCCAGCAGACCGCCGTTGCCATGGTGCGCTCAGCCCGACTCCGCCGCGCGCGCGGCGGGATGACCATCTTCGAGGCGGACTTGGAGGGTGACGGCGGGCATGCCTCAGCCGCCTGGTTCAATCAACCGTTTCTCGCCGACAGGATCCGCCCCGGGCAATTCCTGCTCTTGAGCGGACAGGTCAGGGTCGATCAAGACGCGCGTCAGTTCACGCATCCCGAGTATGAGATCCTGGCCGATGGAGGCACCGACGACGCGCTCTCGGGCGGGCGGATTGTGCCGGTCTACCCGCTCACGGCGGGTCTGACGCAGCGGATGCTCCGCGTGCTGGTGCGTGCGGCCCTCGATGAGGCGGCGGTTCATCTCCGCGATCCTCTTCCCCCGGCGTTGCGTGAACGACTCTGCCTGCCCGACCTGTCCTGGGCCCTCGAACGGGTCCACTTTCCGGTTGCCCCGGAAGACGCGGACAAGGCGCGCGACCGGCTCGCCTTCGACGAGTTCGCCGCGTTGCAGCTCGCCTTCGGGCTCGCGCGGCGGCGCCGCGACCGGGCGGAGGCAGCGATTCCGCTGTGCCCAGCCGGCCTGCTCCAGCAACAGCTTCGGACCGCACTGCCGTTCGCCCTCACCGATGGACAGGAGCATGTCCTTAGCGAGATTCTGGCCGACATGGCCCGACCGGGACCGATGAATCGCCTGTTGCAGGGCGATGTCGGCTCGGGTAAGACGGTCGTGGCAGCACTGGCGATTCTCGCGGCCGCGGAGGTTGGGGTGCAATCCGCTTACCTGGCCCCCACCGAGATTCTGGCAGCCCAACAGGCTCAGCTCTTCGAGCAGTGGTTCGGTCCGCTCGGCGTGAAGAGCGCACTTCTGCTGGGGCGTACCCCGGCGGCGGAGCGGCGGCGCCTCCACGCTGCCTTGGCGGCGGGGGAGATTGCCGTGCTCGTCGGCACGCATGCCATCCTGGGCGTTGGGGTGGAGTTCTCCCGGCTCGGTTTCGTGGTGGTGGACGAGCAACACCGTTTCGGCGTGCTCCAGCGGCAACGGCTTCGCGACAAGGGTGAACACGGCGCCGTCGTGGGCGAACGCGCCGCTGCCGCCGGTGAGGTCAGCCCGCACTGTCTCGTCATGAGCGCCACGCCGATCCCGCGCACGCTCTCGCTCACGCTCTACGGTGACTTAGACGTCTCGCTTCTGCGCGAGATGCCTGCCGGACGGGTGTCGCCGATCACCCGGCTTGTCGACGACCGCAGGCGAGCGCCGATGCTGCGCTGGATCGCCGACCGACTTCGCGAGGGAGAAAGAGCGTTTTTCGTCCACCCTCTCGTGGAAGAGTCGGAGCTGGTCGACCTGCGCGACGCCACGAGTGCGGTCGAGGAACTCAAGCAACATCCGTCCTTCGCCGGGATCGAGATCGGCCTCCTGCACGGCCGGATGAAAGGACCGGAGAAAGACCTCGTGGTGCAGCGTTTCCGCGATGGGAAGGTTCCCTGCCTCGTCACGACTACCGTGGTCGAGGTCGGCGTCGATATCCCCCGGGCCACCATCATGGTCATCGAGCATCCCGATCGCTTCGGGCTGTCCCAGCTCCACCAGCTCCGCGGGCGTATCGGCCGCGGGGGAGGTGCGTCGCACCTTTTCCTCATGGCGTCGGCGAAGGGACCGGCGCACGCGCGGCTGCAGGTCTTAGTGCGTCACGCCGACGGTTTCCAAGTGGCCGAGGAAGACCTCCGCCTGCGGGGCCCGGGGGAGTTCCTCGGGACAGCCCAAAGCGGCCTGCCCCGCTTCCGAGTCGCTGATCTGGTTCGCGACAGGGACTTGCCGGTTCGCGCCCGCGCCGAGGCCGAGCGGATCCTCGCCGAAGACCCCGACTTAACCGCTCCCGAGCACGCCGAGCTCCGCGCGCTGGTGCAGTACCTCTACGGGGCGCGCATGCGTCTCTACGAAGTCGGCTGAGCGGACCGGATTCCAGCAACACCACAGTCAAGACCCGCGCGTCGACGGTCGATATCTTCACCAAGGATGTGTGTCCCCCTGCCCTGCCGCGTTCCGCGGCAGGCGTGCGGCGACGCGACCGGAACGCGGGCCCCGAAAGCGGGCGCCCCGGAGGCAGCATGGTTTTGGTGAGTTACTCGGGCCGGGAAATCAACGCCAAGCTCGTCTACTACGGGCCGGGCTTGAGCGGCAAGACCACCAACCTGGAGTTCATCTACAGCTCGATCCCTCAGGGACAACGAGGAAAGATGGTCTCCATGAAGACGAAGACGGAGCGAACGCTCTTCTTCGATTTCCTGCCCGTCCACTTAGGCGAGCTGTCGGGCTTCAAGACCAGATTTCTGCTCTACACCGTGCCCGGGCAGGTCTACTACAACGCCACTCGGAAGCTGGTGCTGAAGGGGGTCGACGCGGTCGTCTTCGTGGCCGACTCCAAGCGCGGCAAGATGGACGAGAACGTGGAGAGCCTGGAAAACCTGAGGGAAAACCTGAAGGACCTCGGGCTCACCCTCGATAGGCTCCCCTGGGTGATCCAGTACAACAAGCGGGATCTGACCGAAATCTACTCGCTGGAGGAGCTGGAGGCGGTGCTCAACCCGGGCCGCGTTCCGGCCTACGAAGGGGTGGCGAGTACCGGCGTGGGCGTCGTCGAGACCTTCAAGGGGGTCTCGCGCCTCCTGCTGCGGAAACTGGCCAAGGACGTCGGCGTGCCGGTGGTGGCATCGACGGTGGAAGCCGAGGCGAGTCTCCCGGCGCCTGCCGCCGTCGCCGCGAACCCGATCGCCCCGCCGATCGCCGTCGTTCCTGCAGCTCCTGTAGATTGGGGCGCGGCTTCACCGGCACCGGCAGTGCAGGAGACTCCGGTCACCGTGTTCGCGGAGGATTCTGCCGCCCCGGCATGGGCATCCCCGGCCCCGGTGGTTCCTGACGCCCCCGTCACCGTGTATGCCGCGGACTCGGCTTGGACGGCGGAGGCGGACGTCGTTCCTCAGGCTGTCCGATTCGAGGCAGAGCCGCTCGTTGTGAGTGAGGACCGTTCATTCCCGCCCGCCCGCGAGACGGCGATTGCCGATCCCCGTGCGCAGTTTCCCCCGGTGGCCGAGCCGGTGCGGATGCGCCGGCCCGGGTCGGATGACACGTCGGTTTGGGCCTCTCGGGGTGATGACGACCAGCAGTCCGATCACCATGTTTCCGTGGGCGAGCGGCTGCGACGCTGGCTGTCGAGGTCGCCGGAGCCGGATGACGCTGCCGCCGCCGAGCTGCGTGCCCGTGGGCCGGAGATGGCCGAGCCCCCACCGGCCCCGACTGTCTTGGCCGAGATGCCGTCGATGCCCACGCCGTTGCCTCAACCGGACCTGAGCCCGTTTTCACCGCGCGGTGAGTTCGTGGGTGCGGAAGAACCGACGGTCCCGGAGCTGGCGGTCGCGGAACCGACGGTCGCGGAGCTGGCGATCGTGGAACCGGCGGTCGCGGAGCTGACGATCATGGAACCGGCGGTCGTAGACCCGGTGGTTGCTGTGTCCACGGCGCCGGAAGTCCTGGTTCCCTCCCTCGCCGCACAGCCGTCCGCGATCTCTCAGATCACGATCGCGGAGGTGACAAGCCCGTCGACGCCGCCGCCGGAGGCTGGCTCGTGGACGGACGGGTCGCCACTCCCGCCCGTTCCCCGGCCGACACCGTCGTTGGTTTCGTTCGCGCCGCCGCCGGCGTGCGCGACCCAGCCGCCGCCGCGCCGCCGCCGCCCACGGGAGATCATCGTGCCTCTGGAGCTGACCCCGGATGATCTTGCCGAAGGTGTGGTCCTCAAGGTGGCGATCCGCATGCAGCAAATCGCGGGCGGGGAGGAGGACGAGACGGATCAGTACGCGGCGTGACAATCGATCTCGGGAGCGCGGCTCGGATCGTCGGCCGGATGAGAGAAGAGCGACTCGTCACCGCATTGGCAGCGGCTCCGTGTGACCTGAAGCCTGAAGCCCGAAGCCTACACCGAACCCCAGGTACGACTCTCACGGAGCCGCCGCCCAGCCCTTGGCAGCGTCGCAGCTCGGGGGCAACGGTTCGTCTGGACAACGATTTATCTCCCCTCGACCCCGCCGTGTGATTACACTCAAGCTGTTGTTCCGGGAACCGGGAGGGCAGATTGAGAAGGCCAAATCCGTCGGCTTGGTGTCATTCGGGCCGAGGGCCCGCCGGCAATCCGTAACAGACCCTATGTCTCTCGTGTTGAACCCCACCTCAAGTCACCGGATATTCCACTACTCCGCCTTCGGACTCCAAATCGCTTCGGAGGTGGACTGCCCCGAATTGGTCGTCGGTTCGGGAGACGGGGATGTGTTGCTTCGCCGAGGTGAGGTTCCGCGGCATCTTTTCCAGCTCGGCGGAGATTGCCGGTTCTTTGAAGTCGACGGGAGTCGTTTCCTCATGCGAACTCCCGATGGGGTTTCTTTCCTCGTCGAAGATGGGCGAAAGATCACGGTGGATGCCACCCCGGAAGCTGACTCCGGTCGATGGAGGATCTATCTCTTTGGTTCCGCGTTCGGGGCGTTGCTTCATCAACGCGGCCGGCTTCCCCTTCACGGGAGCGCTCTCCTGGGAGTCCAAGGCGCTTTCGTGCTTGCTGGCGCGTCCGGTATCGGGAAATCCACCCTGGCTGCTGTCCTCCACGCCCGTGGCCTGCCTGTCCTTTCGGATGATGTATGCGCCGTCTCACTGTCGCCCGACTCGCCCCCGCTCCTCCACCCCGCCTATCCCCGGCTTCATCTTTGCCCTGACGTGCTCGACGAGGTCGGGGCCTCTGCGGAAACGCTGAGGCCTGCTCGAAAGGCCATCGAGAAGTACGCCATGGATGTCCATGCTTCCTTCCCTCGGGAAGCTGCCCCCTTGAAAACGATTTTCCTGTTAGAATCCGCGGATGTGGATCAGCCTTGCTATGAGGAGTTTTCGGGAATGCGGAAAGTAGTGGCGATCGCTGCAAACACCTATCGACCCATCTATCTTCGGCCCATGGGTCGGCTGGAGAGTCATTTCCGGCAGGTCGCGGCAGTCGCCCGCTCCGCCCGTCTCTTTCGAATCCAGCGGCCGGAGGACCTTTCCAGCCTCCGCCCGCTGGCGGACCTCATCCTCAGACTCGAAGCCCTGCCAACCACACCCGCATGAAACGAGGTCATCGTGGATGCTCCGTTTCTCATGAGCCCTGACATTCGATGGGTACGACAGGACACGCATTTCGCGACGCAAGTGCAGGACGAAACCGTGGTCATCAGTCTGGAGACCAACTGTTACTACGGGTTCGGTCGTGTCGGTAGCCGGATCTGGGAACTGTTGGCTCAACCCATCGACTTCGGGAGCCTGTGTGCCCGGCTGCAACAGGAGTACAAGGTGGACGAGGCGACCTGCAAGGAGGACACCATTCCGTTTCTCCAGCAGCTTTGGCAGGAGCGGTTGATCGTGCGGGTGGAGTGATCCCATCGGTGAAGGGACGGCGTTTCCAGCGGATGCTCGCACACCCTCCGGGAGACTGGTGCCGATTCGCGGAGGCGTATCTGTATCTCGGCATCGCCCGCGCGGCGATCCTCCTGGTGTGCTTTCGCCGGATCAGTCGGTTCCTGGGTGTACCCAAGGAGGAGAGCCCCGGATCGTTGATTCCTGCCCTTCATGATCAAGTCCGGCAGATCACCTGGGCGCTGGGCGCTGCCGCCCGGCGTACGCCATGGCAGAGCACATGCCTCGTCCGAGCGTTGGCGGGCCACGCGATGCTGCATCGCCGGGGTATCTCGGGCACCCTCTATCTCGGGGTGACCCCGGATTCCTCCGACCCCAGGGCACTCAACGCCCACGCCTGGCTTCGGAGTGGCCCCCTGATGGTCACGGGCGGAAAGGAACAGGCGGGGTTCACAGCGGTCGCTTGTTTCGCGGACCATGCGCGGAAATCGGAGGAGGCGGTTTGAGCGGGATCTTCGGAACCATCGGCCTGCACGGCGTCCCTGTGGGGACGGATCTGGAGGCCATGGAGCAGGCCATGGCCTACTGGGGCCCCGATGGCCGCGGAGGATGGGCCCAAGGTACCGCAGGCCTCGGGCACCTCAAGTTGCTTGCCACTCCGGAGGCTGTGGACGAGCATCTGCCCATTCAGGATCCCGGCTCCGGGTTGGTCTTCACAGCCAGTGCCCGCCTGGATGATCGCGATGAGCTCTGCGATGCCCTCGATCTGCTCCAGGCAGAGCGTGCGTCGACTCCGGATACCACCTTGCTCCTGAAGGCCTGGCTTCGCTGGGACGAGCGTGCTCTTCCCCGCCTCCGTGGGGATTGGTCTTTCGCCCTCTGGGATCCACGGAATCAGCGTCTCGTTTTGGCCCGGGACCCCTGTGGCCAGACGGCCCTGTATTACGCCTCCACCCCCGGCCGATTCGCCTTCGCGAGCTGCCAGAAGGCCCTGCTTGCCCTCCCGGATCTGCCCCGGGATCTGGACGAGCTGCGGCTGGCCCAGATCCTAACCTCGTGGCCCGGAGACGGTATTGCCACCGCATATCGGGCCATCCGCCGCCTTCCTTGGGCGCACCTTCTCCGGTGGGAGGATGGAAGGATCCGCGTCGAGAAGTACTGGAGCTTGGAGAACGCACCGGACATCCGTTTGGGTTCAGACGATGCGTATGTAGAGGCCTTTCTTGAGCTCTACACCCGTGCGGTCCGGTCCCGACTTCGCGCCGTCCGACCCGTCGGCAGCACGCTTAGCGCCGGTCTGGACAGCGGCTCCGTCACGGTTCTTAGCGCCCGCGAGCTCCAGGCGCAGGGCGCCCCCTTGATCGCTTTCACCTCGGTGCCTCTGTACCCACCCGACGGGGCAGGACCCAATCGTCTTGGGGACGAATGGCCGCTGGCCCAGGCCGTGGCCGCGCGGTGGCCCTCCATTACCCATCTAGCCGTCTCGGCGGCTCATTCCACCCCCCTGGACGGCATTGCTCGGCAATTGTGGATGGCCGACGAGCCTGGGCATGCCGCCGGCAATTTCTTTTGGATCTCGGCCTTGCTGGAGTCAGCCCGGGATCACCGCCTGGGGGTTCTGCTCACAGGTCAGATGGGCAACTTGGCGGTGTCTTGGACCGGCAGCGCAACTCGGGTCTGGGATGAGTTCTGGTCGGGGAACCTCACGGGTGCCGCCCGAGAACTTGCTGCCTGGAAGCAAGCACGGCAGCGATCCTGGACGGCCGCTTTCAAGAGCCAGATCCTGCGCCCGCTTCTTCGGCCTTTGTGGGTTCGGCGGCGTCTTCTTCGCCACCCGTTCAGGCCGGTCTGGGAACCCTACTCCGCCATTCATCCCGCCTTCGCGCGGCGCTTGGGTTTGGGGAAGCTCATGAGGGCCGCGGGGCACGATCCTCGCTTTGGCGGCCTGCCCTCGCTAGCCAAACGCATTGCGTTTCTTGAACAGGGCGGTGGCATCGTTGGTGCCATCTGGCATGAGACCGGGGCCGCCTATGGGCTGGAGGTTCGAGATCCCACGGCGGATTCGCGACTCTTGGAGTTCTGCCTCGGAACCCCGGATGACCAGTTCACCCGTCGGGGGCAGGATCGCTGGCTGAATCGCCGGGCCATGGAAGGCTTGCTGCCCTCCGAGGTCCAGTGGAACCACCGACGAGGCCTCCAGGCCGCGGATCTGGGCCATCGCCTCAGAGCTCAGGCTGAGTCTTGCCATGGGTGGCTTGATTCCATGGACCAATCGGCCGCCTGCAGGGAACGCCTCGACCTGCCGCGCATGCGCCAAATTCTCCACGCACTGCAGATCCGGGTAGATTCCGACGGCACGGCTCAGGGCGTCACTGTTCTCACCAGGGGGCTGGGCGTCGGGCGCTTCCTGCTCGGATGGCATGGCTCTTTGGGCGGGCCGGATCCGGAGGTGAAAGCCGAAAAAAAAGATGTTGCATGACTTCCGGAATCGGCCGATCGTAGTACGGGTCAGGACTTGTCATGTGCAGTCAAGCCACCTCGGAGGAATCATGAACGATCGTATGGACTGGGAACGCCCGGAATTGAAGGTCACACCGATCGAGGAAACGCTCGCTGGCCTAGGCCCCGACGACGATGGCGGTGGCGGATTGATGTCCTAGCCGCCTGCTCCTCGCAACTCGTCACAGCGGTGCGGTCCGGGGTCCTCTAGGTTTTCGCGCTCCGCGTTCTGACTGCGGGCTGGTTTCGGATTCCACTCGGGCGCCCCGGATGCGTGCCCGGATCGACTGCTGGGCCGTGGCCGTTGGCGTTGCCTGGCAGGCAAGCAGGCCCAGTCGCTGCTGTCGACGCTGTGTATGTGATCAACCCCGATCCGCCACGTGCGCGCCGACCTACTGTGCGCGGCGCGCACGCGGCGACCTTCCCCGGTGCCCCGAGCCCGAAACCTACCCCCTCGATCTCCGAGCCTTCTTGCCTGCCAGAGTGAGACGCTTCCAGTTCTCCGCTTCCTCGATGCCCAGATCGGCTTTCAGGCTCTCGAAGACCTCCCTCTCCCGCCGGCCCAGAGCGTCTCGGACCACCGCCGCGCGGCGGTCGTCGAGCTTGGCCGCATAGCGGATCACATCCCGCTCGTAGGTCTCCAAGATCTTGCGGGCCTCGGCCTCCCCCTTCGGGCCGACAATCTCCTTCAGGCGGGTGAGCTGCTCTTCACGGGAACCCGGTCCCCGTCGGGACGTCGCGTCGGTTGCTTTCTTTACCATTCGGTTATCCTTCCTTTCTTCGTGATCTCCGTTGATTGCGCGATCCGCGTTATAGATATCGGATGACAGCAGCATATTCAATCAAAAAGAGCGACCGAAGGGATCGATCAATCGCTGTATTGTCGACGAGTCATGGGATGACCGACCCAAATGGCGGATCGGGAATGCGGCATTCAGAACGTGATGGGGCGTTCGGCACTGAGTTACAGAGCAGGGAACGAATGCTTCGAATCTCAGTTTGGCAGGCCGCGGTTGACAGCCCGGCAGGGTTTCCTGATACTCCCGGTGGCCATCTCGACCGGGATCGCCGGATCGACGGCCAGAAAGATAGGCAAGCCATAAGAAAGGAACCCCCATGCGACATCTTCCCCTTGTCCTGCTCGTGGCCGTGGCGCTGCTCAGCCAGCCGGTGGGCGCGTCCGCGCAGGAGAAGCCGTATCTGATTCACGCCGGCTTGGGCTACTGCAAAGTCATCAATGACGGTGCGCCCGGAGGCTCTCTCGGCCTCGAGGCCGGGATGATCTACCGGATCCCCTCCAGTCCCCGGGTCGGGATCGGCGCGGAGATCGGGTACTTGATGCTGGGTAGTGTGACGAACTCCATCTCTGACGGTTTTGGCAATTACTACACCGAGACGGCCAAGTGGTCGTCGATCCCGGTCATGGCGGAGATCTACTACTTCCCGCAGTTGAAGGGCCCTACGCCGGTCCTGGCGGTTGGGCTCGGGCTCTATCCAATCAAGCTAAACTACTCGGAGGAGGCGGGCATCGGTGGCGCCTTCGGCCAGAGGGCACTCGATCTGACGACTACCGACCTCGGGCTGAACTTCGGCGGCGGGTTTCTCTTCGGCACCTCGCGCAGCCCGATGCGATTCGGCTTCGACGCCCGCTTCCACTTGATCATGACCGAGGTCGAGTCGACGAACCTGATCACCGCGATGGGCCGGATCTACTTCTGACAGGACGGCACGGACGCAGGGAGCGCGCGGGCGCTGTGGCCGTCGGCGGACAGACATGGGGCGACGATTCGACGCCCGGCTCGACCCATCGCCCATGTTCGCGGATGAGTTCGACGAGCCGTTCGGTGGCCTCGCCCTCCGTCACGCCCTGTCGCACGCGGTCTCGCCCGACACACAGGTCGACCTTGCCCGGGCCCGAGCCGACATGTCTGCACAATCAATCAAGAACCTATTAGCGACCGATTTGGCCGCTGCCAGGTTTCGCCCGAGCTTGAATGCCGCCCCGTTCGGGAATGCCCATGGACAGGTACCGAGGCACCGAGGTCAGGTGGAGTCGTTCTGAGCGGAGTCCGGGGGAGCGTAAAGAAACGAGGCGGGCCTACAAGAAGCCCGCCTCTCACTCTGCCGTCGTCGGCTCCGGTCACTTTCGATGACTCGGCTCGCGGCTCGAGCTCGTCACCAGCTTGCGGACAGATACACCGATGCCGTGCTGAAGCCCAGACGTGTCCCGCTGATCTCGTTGCCTTTGACGGTGGGCTGGTTCTGCCGCTCCGCCTCGGATGATCCGGAAGCAGAGTCAAGGCCGAGTCGATACTCCCCTCCCAGGGTCAAGGACTCGGTGAAGCCCCACTCGAACCCCAGCATGGCGAAGACGCCTAGAACGGTGGCCTTACTGGTCTGCTTCAGCATCTCGCCAGGCTCGGTTGGGAGCGACCGGGATGGCTCCAACGTGGCCTTGAGCATCGTGAATCCGAAACCGGCGCCCATGTAGGGTGACACGCTTGCCGGCCCAGGCAGGTGCTTCTCCAGCGCCGCGCTGACCCCGATCACGCTGGCACTCGTCTTGTCGTCGGTGTAGCCCCCGGATCCCTTTTCCGAGGAACTCGCCACCCCGATGTCGAGCCCCGGGCGGATAGCCAGGCCGTCACTGATGTAGTAACGCACGGCGGCCCCGACGTTGACGGGGACCTCCAGGTCACCCAGGTCCGGCAGACTGCTATACCCAGAGAGACCCAGGCTGGACAAGCCGCTGAATCGGAAGACCATCGCCTTGGTTCCGGCACTGGTCTTGACCTCTGCGGCCTGGGCCATCGAGGCGACGAACAGAAGGCAAATCAGGCAAAGGACAAACCGCTTCATACGTGAACCTCCTTCAAGTAACTCCCTGGCCATCGATGACGATGACGCACGGGCCTGGAATCCTTCCAGACCCCGCAAGCTGCCGAAATGGCACCGGATGGTTCCCATTCGGCACCGGGCGAATGATTGAGGTGGGCCCTGATCGTGTCAAGCGGCAAGTTTCGACCCCATATTTGGAGGCTTCGGACTTTGGGCTTTTTGGGGGGAGCGGGAAATTCCGGAGCTCGGGGCTGGGCCGGCTCGGGACGATCTTCGGAACCACGGGGATGGAGACTACACCGTTGGTCGCCGGTCAGCCCCCCGGCTCGACCCATCGCCCATGTTCGCCGATGAGCTCGACGAGCCGTTCGGTGGCCTCGGCCTCCGCCACGCCCTGTCGCACGCGGTCTCGCCCGACATACAGGTCGACCTTGCCTGGGCCCGAGCCGACATAGCCGAAGTCAGCGTCGGCCATCTCGCCCGGGCCGTTCACGATGCATCCCATGACGGCGATCTTGACGCCCCGGAGGTGCTCGGTGCGTGCGCGGATCTTCGCCGTCACGCTTTGCAGATCGAACTGTGTGCGTCCGCACGAGGGGCAGGCAATAAACTCGGCGCGCGTGAGCCGCAAGCGGCAGGCCTGCAGGATGGTCCACGCAGAGCGCACCGGATCCTCGCTCCAGGTGCGGCCACCCGCGGGCCAAGGGGTTGCCGGGATCGAAGGATCGAGGCACAGCGCGTCGCCGATCCCGTCGAGCAGCATCGAGCCCGCCCGGAGCGCGGCGAGCGGTCCGGCGGGCGGTACTTCAAGAAAGATCGGGTCCATCGTCTCGGTGAGCCCGAGGGTCAGATCACGCGTGCGCTCGATCCAATGCGGGCCGGGGGCGCAGAGGAATCCTACGGTGTCGAGCCCTTCTCCGCGGCACAGCGACGCCACCTGAGCTGCGATCGCGCCGGGTGCCGCCGCGGACGCGGGTAGACGGAAGCGGACCGGCTTGCGGGCGCGCAGCAGTAACCGCGCCAGCAGGCGAAAGCGGTCCTCGTCCCGCTGCCCGGACGGCCGGGTGATGGTGAGGCTGAGCCCGTCGACGAAAGGAAGAGCGCCTTCCAGCAGATGCACCTCGCCCTGGCCGCAGAAAGTCCACTCCAACAGAAGCGGCAGCGCGGGCCCCGTTGGACCGAAGGTGAGGCGGAACGCGTCGAGCGCCTCGATGATGACGGAGGGGCGAGTCTCTGCGTCGCCGGCCGGTTGCACCGAGACGAACTCGGGCGCTTCCCCCTGGGTTTCGACGAGCAGCGTCGCGGGCGACGAGGTGACGGGCATGCCCACCGGCAGCACCACCCGGGCCTCGACGCGCACCGGGAACGCTCCTCCGATGCCGAGTCCGCCCAGAACCCATGGTTGGCTGGGGCGTCGCGGCTGCGGGTCGGTGCGGGACTTCCACCAGGCCGAACCGGCGCTGTCCTCGGGGCCTTCGAGGTTGTCGTGGCCGGCCCCCACTCCCGCCCCGGTCTCTTCCTCTACCGCCGCGAGGATCGCCCTCGCGGCCGGAATCTCGTGCACCGAGTCCTCCGCCAGCGAGACCCGGATGGTGTCGCCGATCCCGTCGACGAGTAGAGAGCCGATGCCGATCGCGCTCTTGACCCGCGCGTCCAGCCCGTCACCCGCCTCGGTGACACCGAGGTGGATCGGGTAGTCCATCCCGGCCTCATCCATCCGCGCTGCGAGCAGACGGTAGGCGGCGATCATCACACCGGGCACGGAGGATTTCATCGAGAGCACGATCTCACGGAACTCCATCGACTCGCAGGCCCGCACGAACTCCAGCGCCGACTCGACCATCCCCGCCGGGGTGTCGCCGAAGCGGTTCATCACACGATCGGAGAGCGATCCATGGTTGGTGCCGATGCGTAACACGGCGCGATGCAGCTTCAGGGTTTCCACGAGGGGACGCAGCGTTTCGGCCACGCGGGCTACCTCCGCAACGTACTCCACGTCGGTGTACTCGCGCGCTGCGAACCGCTTCCGATCAGCGTAGTTTCCCGGGTTGATACGGACCTTTTCCACGATTGCCGCCGCGGCGACGGCGGCGTTGGGGGTGAAGTGGATGTCGGCGACCAACGGCACGCGGATCCCCTCGGCGTCGAGCCGTCGGCGGATTTCGCGCAGGTTCTCGGCGTCACGGAGGGAGGGAGCTGTGAGGCGCACCAGGGGGCATCCCGTGGCGACCAGGGATGTCACCTCGGCCACCACGGCCTCAGTGTTCAAAGTGTCGGAGACGGTCATCGACTGGATGACGACTGCGTGTCCGGCGCCGATGGTGAGTGTCCCTACGCGCACGCCACGCGTACGGCGGCGACGAGGGTTACCCGGGTGGCTGACTGCGGCCGATTCCGACATGGGGCGCTCCCTCGGTTTGGGGAAGAATGTGTTTCTTCCGTCCAGAGGAAACGGTACGGGAAGCGCTGTCGGCAGGGAAGGGGAGAGCCCGTCACCCGCCCGACCGGCCTAAGGAATTGAGAGCCGAAAGCGCGGGGGCTTCGGCGAGTCGTGAGGCAAGCGTGTAGCCGCCCTCCCACTCAAACCTGGACACAACCCGGTGCTCTCAGCTCTCAAGTACTTTGCGGGAGCCCCGGTCCGGTGTTTTCTGACGACCGGTGTTTTCTGACAACCGGTTCCTTCTTCCGACACGATGTCTGTGTGCGGCGTCTATCTCGGACCGTGGCTCGCGTCACTTTCCATAGATGCCCGAATCCGCCCGAAGATTGCGGTCGATGAACCGACCCGGCATGGCCGCACGATTCCGCCCGCAGCGGATCAGTACACCGTGACCATCACGGTGTCCCGGACCGCCCGCACCTGGGCGATGATCGCCGCGAGACCGGCCTCACCATTCGGGCTGAAAATCGCCGTCGCCAGGCCGTCGCGCGTTAGTGCCTCGGCCGAGATCGTGCCCACGGTCGTCACGAAGTTGACCCGTGTCGAGTCCTGCACCGGCTGGCCCTTCTCCAGCACCGTTGCCCAGATGGTCGAAATTGCGCTGGAATCGGCCTTGAGCAGTAGCGGCACGGCGTCCACCGACACGGTGATCCCGCCGCTCGGCTCCGGCTCCGGACGTGCCGTCGACCTGCAGGAGACCGGCACGAGGATCGTGGCCAGAAGCAGCAGGAACGCCATGTCCGCGAGAAGGCCGAGCCCGCCGGGGAAATCCTTCGCGACATTCATTTTCATCTTCATTGGTAGTCCCTCATCTGAATCGTGTGGATGACGTCGGCGTGCACCTGGCGCACGAGGTCGCGGACGGCCTGTTGGCGCAGGCGGCTGCGCACCTCGTCGGGGGCCTGTGTCGCCGCGAGAGACCCGGATTCCGGCGCCAGTTGCAGGCTCAAGAGCTTGCCGGCGATCCCCTGGTAGAGTCGGCGGGTGAGCACCGAGTAACCGTCGGGAGCGATGAGCTCGCACTGTCCCACCACCGTGGTCCGCGCGCGCGACACCCGCGCCAAAGGCGAAAGATCGAGTCCGCCGATCTCGGCGTCGCGCATCTCAAGGATTCTGACATTCAGCTCGTAGGTGCGCGGCGTGGACAAGGTGGTGACCCATTCCGACGCCCGGGGGAGGACGATCCCGCCGGTCGCCGGCGTGTTTGCGCCAACCGAGGAAACATAGACAGCCGGTTGGGTCCGTCCTACGACCGGCTCCGTGCGAAAACTCTCGGCGAACTCGCGCCGAAGGCCATACGGATCGGGGATGGCCGTCTGCACCGGGTGGACGAGAAGTCCGGTGTCGGCCCGCTCGCGAAAAGCGTAGAGCTGTCCCTCCTGCTTCCGGTCACGCCCGAGCGTGAGGCCGAGTTGGAACTCCGGATCGACGGTCTCGTTCTGCAGCAGGCGGCGACGCATGCCGGCCTGTACCCCGATTCCGAACAGGAGATGGCGGCGCATGCCGAGATAGGCCTCCGACTCGATCTTGCGGGTCACCATGTTCCAGCGCGCGTAGTACTCGCCGCGAGCGTCGAGCCCCAGGGGCAGCCGGCATGCCAGACCAAGGCCGCCCGTGAAATAACTATCGGCCTTGCCCCCCGGCAGCACGACGCCCGGGTTGACGTAGGCCGCAAATTCCGGGGTCATGTACTGCAGTAGAAGCTGGGCCGTATAGTCGTTTTGCCTCGATGTGAACGGCGCCAGGCCGTCCATCTCCATTTCATAGCCGGTGGGAAGGCTCAGGGTCTGGCGCACGCCGATGCGGAACGGCTGATCCGGCCACGGGGCAAAGTGGAGTTTGAGCGAGAGGTTGGTGTCGCCCAGACCACGCTTGTGGTAGTCACCCAGTTGCTGTTCGAGGTGGAGGGCTGAGACGCCGACTGTGACCTCCGGGGTGACGCCATACAGCATCCGCAGGCGGCCTATGATCATGGTACCGCGCTGGGTGCTGCGCTCGGTGCTGCGGCGCACCTGTATGAACGGGCTCCCGGCGGGCGGCCCGTCGGCGGTGGAGACATTGAGGATCTCGCCGTCCTCGGCATTGAGCCAGCCTACCTGGGCCCCTGCCGAGCCGGTCCCCGCGCCCAGCATGCCGATAGCGACGGCCCACGCGAGAAAGAACGAGGCGAACGATAGGGTCCCGGCGCGAAACGACCGGACGCCCGCGCGTTCGAGAATCTGCCGCTCCAGCTCGTCGTGCCTTGGCTCCGATGCCGGTGGATGTGGCGTGACACGGTGAATTGGCGCCCGCAAGCCCGGGCTCCAGCGCAGGGCGGCCGCCGTCACCCGATGGATGGGTGCCATTTCCGTGTTCCGCAGCTTGGTGGCCCGGTTCATCGTTCCCCCATCTCAGTGGTGTCAGCGCGTGAGGACGACGCGGCCCGTGGCCGTCCGCCCGTTGCTGCCCAGTCGGCAGAGGTACACGCCCGAAGGCAATCGCGCTCCCGTGTCATCGCGCATATCGAATGGCACCGCGTGGTAGCCGGGTGGCAGCATCTCTTCCACGAGGGAACGCACCCGGCGTCCGGTTACATCGAAGATCTGCAGGGAGACCGCGCGATCCCCGTCCAGGGAAAAGAGAATCCGCGTCGACTGACGTGTTGGGTTTGGCCACGCGGGGAAGAGCGTGAAGGGGGCCGCCTCGCCCGTGAACGCGCCTGCGCCCCAGATTCCCCGGCCGATCACGTTGCCCCGCGAAGAGCGAAGATCGTATGACAGCGAGAGCGGCGCGCCCTCGGGATGCCGGATGCGGAAGGTGGCGCGCACGGCCGTTCCGCTCCCGTCCACGCCGGGATCTCTCCGGTCCAGCCGCGAGACGGCAGCCTCGAGGTAGCCCGGCGACTCGTGGCGCAGGAAGAGGCTCCCGTCGGCGCCCTCGAGGAAGCCCGCGCTCTCCAGCGACATCGGCTCCAACTGGTCTGGATCGTAGGTGAGGGCGAAGTTGGCTCCGGTGAGATCGACGGCGTTTTCCACCAGGAAGTCGACAGTGAGTTCACCGCCGGCGCGCGGGTCGCCGGCATGGCTGAGTGTGCGCGCCCAGGCGTTGCCGGTCGTGCCGGTCTTTGCGGCCGTGTCGGCCATGCCGGTCCCGCCGCCATCGTCGCCCCGGTCGCCATCGTCGCCGAGTGCCAACTCCTTGGAGAACGCAAGCGACGACGCCCACGAGTACATGGAGGTGAAGGCGAGGATGTCCTCGATGTCCCACCGACCGTCGGGATTGGAGAGAAGATCCGGTGCCGTGCCCTCGACCGGACCCAAGTCGGCGATCGGATCCTGCACGAATTGCGCGCCGTTCCAGCCCACGGTGAACGCCATCTGGTCGGCGAAATCGATCTTCCCGTCCGGCTTCGGCATCAGGTGCGGCGTGATCGAGTCGGCGCCGCTGGCCGTTGTCGCGATGTCGCCGAGCCAGCCGAATCGCAGGCTCGTCGATCGGGTGGTCCAGCTTGCCGGGCTTGAGCCGCTTCGCATGCTGATCCCGGAGGTCGCCGCGGCGATATTGAGCGTACCGTTGCGCCAGCGATCACCGACCGGGGTCGTCCTCAAGGCGGTCTTCAGGGCGTGCGGCTTCGCGCGCACGGCCACGCGCGCGAGGGTAAACGGGCCGTTTCCGTTCAGTCCCCACGGCGATCCGGTGATGGCGGTGGTCACTCGGAACGTGCCTGCGGTGTCGTTCCACGATGACGTGAAGATCTGGTTGATTGCACCGGTGTTGTCCCAGCCGTTGCCCTGCGTGATTCCGGTGATCTGCACCAGCGAGGTGTCGAAGACGCCGCCGAACCCCGCAGCCATCACGCTTTCGGGGTAGGCGATCTGCAGATCCACCACGCGGTCGACTCCGTTTTGCAGATAGAGTGTGCGATCGCCATCGATGGCGTCAGCTCCCTGCAGTCGCGGCACGATCACAGCATCGAGGCTGAGAAGCTGCGGCCCCGTGGTCTGCGCCGTGGCCACGACCGTCCCCGCCGCGTCCTTCATCCAGGCGAAGAGGTAGTAGCTTCCCGGGACGGCTGCGCCCGCCGGAGAGGAGGCGAACCACCATGTGGTCGAGGAGGCGGTGGCGGCGACCGTGTTGGCCGGGACGCACAGCTTGGCCGTGCCGGGGTCGAAGATCGCGGTGGTGCTATAGTAGAGATCGATGTGCCCGCCGAGGGGGGGATTCGCGGTGGTGAAGCGGAAGGTGTACGCACTGCTGGGCGGGAACCACTCCGGCAGCAGGCTTTCGCCGGAGAGATCCAGGGCGATCGACGGAACCGCGGGCTGCTCGAATTTCATGAGGACGCCTCGCGTGCGATCGGCGGCGTAGAGATCCAGGCCGTCCCCGTGGGAGAGAAAGCCAAGGCCGTTCAACTCACCGAAGAATCCCAGCTCCACGCCCGAGGCCCCGAGACTGTCCAGGTACGCGGGTGCCGCGGTGCCGCCTGCAGCCATGGCCGCGGTATCCTCGTAGAGGACGATCCGATCGTGCCCCGTGTCGGCCACCCCCACCCATACGCTCGATGGGCTCTGCCCGTCGGCCGCCACCGCGACCGCCAACGGGGCCAGCAGGGCGCGGCCCCCGGCCGCGACGGCTGTCCACGAGCAGATGTAGTCGAGCCGCGCGGGCAGATTGAGGGCCTCGTTGGTCGGGAGAAAGGCGAACTTCTGCACCCGGTCGTTGCCGGTGTCGGCGACATAGACATCGTACTGTCCGAGCGCCGCGTTCCAGCGGGCTGCAATCCCCTTGGGAGATGAGAATTGCCCGACCCCGGCCCCGGTGGATCCGTAGCGGATGACATCCGGGGTGGTCGTATACGTGAAGGAGATCTCGGTGCTCGCCGGCGGTATGTCGCCGCGCGTGCCGTCCCCGAAAAGAATCCGCCCCATTTGCCAGTCGACCTCATAGAACTTGTCTCCCGGCACGGCCGTGGAAAGATCGTCCGTTCGGCTCCACACCTGTGGTGTTCCGTCCGGATCCAGAATCAGCGTGGCTAGGGTGCCCTCGGCGAGTGGAAAGGTCGTGGTCCAGGCCGACCAGTTCGGTGGTACCATGGCCGGGGTCGACTGGTAATAGTCCTCGTTGTCGTCGGCGCCGACCCCCGCGCCCACCGGCTGGTGGACCGAGGTATGCACATCTCCCGGGAGCCAGTCGTCGGTGGCGTTCGGCGTGGCCCCGTGGGCGGAGATCACCTTTACCCGGTTGGCGCCGGTGTCGGCAACAAAGAGAAAGCGGTTCGGCGTTGCGCGTGTAGTGGCGATCGTGATGTCGGTGCCCACCCCCCCGTTCTTAACCAGCGAGATCCCCGGAATGGCGAGGAATGGGTCGGCGAGGTCGCCGAACGGAGCCGTGTCGACCAGGACGCGACCGGTGGTCTGGTCGGCGACGGTTACATTCCCCCCGGAGACTGTGACGGCGTACGTGCGACCGGTCACCTGGCCGGCATCGCGGATGGTGCCGCCGGCCAAGTCGAACGGGCCGTTGTCGCCGCTGAGGACGACAGTTGCCGCGGCGGAATTGCCCGAGCGAGCCACCGCCAGACCCCACGGCGTGGTGAGCGCGTCGTCATAAGCCTCGCGATACGCGAGTCCTCCCGCCTGCGAGACCGTGAAGAAGAACAACTCCTGGTTCTGCCCCGCGGAATTGTCCTCGGCATCCAGGAGGAAAAGGTCATCGGAGGTGGGCGTCGCGTCCTGCGGTGCGAGGGCGATGCCGCGCACTGTCTGCCACGAGTCCGGCCCGCCCGAGGTCGGATCGATCTCCACCAAGACCTTGGTGACGTCGTTGGAGATACCGTAGTCGACATCCCCGACCCCGAAGGCGTCTGGCACCAGCCCCTGGTTGTCGGTGAGAAGATACTCGAGCCGGAAAGCGGTCGTTGACGTCAGCGATCCGGCGGGAAAGCGGATCTCCGGGGCGTCCGCGACATCGTTGTAGGTGACGGCGTAGACCATGTCCGTCGGATCGCGCCCGGTCAGGTCCGTCACCGGGCGCCAGGCTGCGCCGTCGACTTCCACTGTTTCCGAGTAGGGGACGATCCAGCGGTCCGCTGCTCCTTTCCACTCCGGCAGCAGGAGTTGGTCGTCGTCAAACTCCGAGGCGAGCGGCGTGACGCCCTCGGGACACCAGGTGAACGACCCGCTGTGTGCGGTGAGCCGGGTTCCGTTCACCTCGAACGCCTGCACGCGGGAATTGCCGGTGTCGAGAACATACACGACATCCCGCCCGGCGCCGTGCTCGCGCACCGCCACCCCCTGTGGCCCTGAGAACGACGTGGCCGAGCCGGGAAGCGGCGAGTCGACGAGCTGGTCGACGGTGGGGTCGTGGAGGACCCGGAAGTTCGGCCCGTTCCACTCGATGATAGCGTCCATGAGAGTTGCGGCGCCGGCGGATGTGGTGAGCTGGGCAAGTGCCCCCGCGACCATCATGGCTATCCGCGGTTTCATGGCCCGTTGTCGCCACTTCAGTGCCATCATGAAGGTCCTTCCTGGTCCTCGGTCCTCCCGCCTCCGGCGGGCTAGCCATACCGGCCCAGGGGTGCGTGTGCAAAACGCGTACCACCGGCGAGCCCCGGGCGGCGTTGGGGTGTCAAAGGTTCCGGGTGCGAAGTCACTCAGCGAGGAGCCGCGCCCGGAAATCCTTGCCGCGTCGAGGAAAGAACTGCCCGGCGGAGTCGGCTGCGACCCTCCGATGGCCGGAAGGTCAGGCCTGGAAGCCCGGGCTGCGTGACGCCGTCGGGGCGCCTTCCGAAGGGGCTGATTGGAAAAGAACCGGCCGGCCCGGATGGATCCTGACCGGCCCCGCTCAACCCGACGGAAAGCCCCAAACAAAACCGCCCCCCGGTCATCCCGGAAGGCGGTCCCGTGTGAAGAAGGGCTCCGGGGGCCGGGAAGGTGCCGCTTTCGGGCGGCACCCATCCCCGGCCTCACCGTCGCCGTTAACGGCTGAGGGTTAGTTTCTGCGTCGCCGTCTTGCCGTTCGCCTGCAAGCGATAGAAGTAAATACCACCCGCGAGCGAGTTGCCGGCGTCATCGCGTCCGTCGAACTGCGCCACGTGGTAACCGGCGTCGCACCGCCCGCTGAAGAGCGAGCGGACCTGGCGGCCGGTGACATCGTAGACGTTGAGCGACAGGGCGGTGGCCGTCGGCACGGAATAGACGATGTTCGCGCTGCCCCGCGTCGGGTTCGGATGCGCGGCGTAAAGCTGGAAGCCAACTGCGCCGCCGGTGTAGGCACCCGCCTGGCTTGTGCCGCGGCCGAGAACCTTGCCGGTGGAGGAGCGCAGGTCATACTGCACGCTGAGGTCACCCGCGTTCTCGTCCAGGATCCGGAAGGTGGCGCGGGCAACGCTGCCGCTGCCGCTCACCCCCGGGTGCTCCTGGTCCAGACGCGTGGTGGAGACCTCAAGCCAGCCCTGGCCGCTCTTCTTGAAGAAGAGGCTGCCGCTCTTGCCATCGAGGAAGCCGCCGTTTTCCACGGAGACCAGCTCGAGGCGGGCTGGGTCGAAGCCCACGTTGATCAAGGCGCCGCTGAGGTTGCGCACGCCGTCGACGTTCAGGTCCACGGTCATGAACTCGCCCGCTTTCGGCATCTCGAGAACGCTGACCGAGCGCACCGCCGCCGGGCCGAGGACCGGCGCCCCGAGCGCCACCGGGCGCGGCTCGTTGGTCCGATTGAGGCCGGAGGCGTCCTTGTAGTAGCCCTCGCTCGCGGCCCACGAGTGCATCACCGTGAAGGCAAGCAGGTCGTCGACGTTCCACTTCCCGTCCGGAATCGGCCGCAGATTCGGCACCTCGCCCTCGGTCGGGCCGATGTCAGCGATGGGGTCCTGAACGTTGCCCACGCCGTTCCACCCGAGCGTGAGGACCATCTGGTCCTCGAAGTTGATCAGTCCGTCGGGCTTTACCACGAGGGCCGGCAAGGTCGAATCGGCCCCGACTCCGCTGGTGGCGAGGTCACCGAGGTAGCCCCAGCGCAGACTCACATTCCGGGTCGTCCAGAAGGCGGAGGCGGGGGAGGCGCCCAGGGTGTCCACCATGTCAGAGTTGGCCTGCAGGATGGCGATCGTGCCGTTTAGGAACCTCCGGGTCGGGGTCAAGACGGCGGCGTTCGACTTGACCGTCATCTCAGCCATGACGAACGGGCCGGACCCGGTCAGGCCCAAGGGCGAGCCGGTGATCGAGGAGTTGATCAGGAAGACCCCAGGATTCACCGTATCGGGGTCGCCGGTCGTGAATACCTGGTTGAAGATCGGGTTGATGTAGCCGGTGGGGTCCCAGCCGTTTCCCGGGTTGATCGCCGTCACCTGCAGAATGCTGTCCGGGAAGGTCCCGCCGATGGCGACGCCGATGACATATTGCGGGAACGCCAGCGTCAGGTCCACCACCCGCTCAAGACCGTTCTGGAGGTAGAGCGTCCGGTCGCCGTCGATCCGATCGACGCCCCGGAAGCCCGGCAGCAGGGTGGAGTCCAAGCAAAGCAGTTCATTGGGGACACCACTGGCGCTCTGGTCATAGGCCACCACGGTTCCTGCGCTGTTCTTCATGCGGGCGAAGAGGTAGTAACCACCGTCGGCGATGGAGCGGTCGACCGGCGCACCGTCCGGGCTGTTCGCTAATGTCCACACGGCCGTGGTGGCTGTGGACAGGATCGCGTCCGCGGCGAAGCAGCGTTTCGCCGTGAGCGGGTCGAAGGTGCCGACGGTGTCGTAGTAGAAGTCGATGTGGCCGCCGACCGGCGCATTCGTGGTCGTGAAGTTGAAGGTGTAGCTGCTGCTCTGCGGGCGGCACGGGTTAGCCGGAGAGTTGAGGTTGGTCAGGTTGAGGAGAAGCTCCGGCGCCACCGACTCCTCGTACTTCGTCACGACGCCGCGCTGGCTGTCGCAAGTAAAGAGGTCGAGGTCGTTGCCGTTGCGCAGGAAGCAAAGGCCGTCGATCTGGGTGTAGAGGCCCAGGCCATTGCCGAGGCTGCCGGCCATCGCGTCAAAGGCCGGCGCGGTGGTGCCGCCGCCGCTGGTTGCCGCCAGGTCTTGGTAGGTGACGACCCGGTTGTTGCCCTGGTCGGACACCGCGACGTAGACCTTGCCCGTGGCGGCCCCGTTCACGTCCTTCGCCACGGCGATGTCGACCGGGTTGTTCAGCAGGTCGGCCGCCGAGCTGGCGCCGTTCCACTCGCAGACGAAGTCCATCTTGGCCGGCAGATTGAGACCGGCATTGGCCGGTGTGAAGGCGAGCTTCTGGATCCGGTTGTTGCCGGTGTCGGCCACATACACGTCATACACGCCCAGCGAGGAGTTCCAGCGGGCCGTGACGCCGCGCGGGGCCGAGAAGCGGCCGGGGCCGGTGCCGGAAGAACCGTAACGCACAACGTCCGGGCTCGTCGTGTAGGTGAACTGAGGGACCGCGAGGGCCGTGGGGATCTTCCCGTGGACGTCATCGCCGAAGGTGATCGTCCCGGTCATCCAGTCGACCGTGTAGACCCTGTCGGTGGGTCCGGCGGTGGCGAGGTCATCGATCCGAGTCCAGACCGGCCCACCGACGGGAAGGGACATGGTCATGGTCGCAAGCGTCCCCTCCTTGAGCGGGGTGACCAGGGTGTGGAGCGCATAGTCCTCGGGAACCGAGGCGGGCATGGTGTACAACTGGGCGTAGTCCTTCCCGACCGTGGCTCCCACCAAGTTGGCGACGGCGGGCTGCGCCTCTACGGTGCGCACATCACCCGGCAACCAGGTGTCGGTCGCGGTTGGCGTGTCGTCGCTGGCGGCGATGACCTTGATCCGGTCATTCCCGGTGTCGGCGACGAAGAGGTATCGGTCGGGCACCTGCTTGACGGTGGTCAGAACGGACGTCGCGGCTCCGACGACCGCCTTGTCGAGCTGGAGACCCGGGATGGCGAAGCAGGCGGCGGGGATATTGGCAAAGAGCGTGCTGGTTACGAGAGCTTGGCCGGTGGTTCTGTCCGTGATCGTGATGTTTCCAGCCGCCCCCACGACATCGTAGATGTGCCCCGTGACCTGATTGGCGTCATAGACAGACGCCGTGGCGATGACCACGACACCCGTCAGACCGTCATCCGCCGTCACCTCCGTCGGGCCGCCGTTCGCCACGGCCACGTCATACGGCGTGGTCAGCAGGTCGTCGTACTTCTCGACCGCGGTGACAACGCCGGCCGAGGTGACCTTGTAGGAGAACAACTGCTCCGTGAGATCGGTCGCATCCAGCAGGAAGATGTCGTCGCTGGTTGCAAGCGGCTCGTTGGCGATCGCCGCGATGGAGCGGACCAACCCCCAGGTGGACGGGCCGGTCGCGACGGACTCGTCGATTTCCGCCAGCACCTTCGTTCCGGCGCCGGCGTCGACACCGTAGTCCACGTCGCCGGCGCCGAGGAGGTAGTCGTCGGTGACCGGCACACAGGTTCCCTGGTAGTCGGTCAGGGCGTACCGCAGGCTGATGGAGGAGGCCGCCGACAGCGACGCCGCCGGAAAGTCGATGGTCGGCCCTCCTTCGTGGACGCCCGTCGGTGTCCCGGCGTAGGCGTAGGAGATGTTGTAGACCTTGTCCGCCGCCACAAACCCGGTGAGGTCCGCCACGGGCCTCCAGACCGTCCCGTCGACAATGACCGACTCGGATCCGGGCACGATAAACTGGTACTTGTCGCCGACAGCGGCGAGCCCCGTGACGTATTGGGTGAGCCAGATGTCAGCGGTGCCGTAGGAGCCCGCGGCGTTCGCTCCGGCCAGGACGAAGTCGGCGGCAACGAACGTGTCGGTGTAGTAGCTTCCGTTTACCTCGAATGCCTGCACCCGGTTGTGGCCGGAGTCCAGCACGTAGACCACGTCCCGGAACAGCGCACCGCCCGGGACGTGCTCGACCGCCGCCACCGAGGTCGGCTGGACGAACGGGATGTCCGTGACCGGATCGTTGACCATCTGATCGACGGCCGTGTTGTTGATGATCTTGAAGTACGGACCGTTCCACTCCAGGATCGCTTCATAGGCCACCGCCGCATTCGCGACCGTGATCGCACCCAGCGCCAGGACGATCAACGTCCCGAGCAGGATGCCTGTGAATCTCGACATTTCAGTCCTCCTTTGCGATTCCCTCTTGCTATCCCTGCTTGCGAGCCCTTGCACCGGGCTTCCTCCCTGGGTACAACCGAACCTTGCTATCGACAGGCGGCTCGTCCCTGGCGACGCACGCTCCCGGGGAGGAGAGCCCCGGGGACCGTCGCGTTGCCGTTTCTGCTGAGCGGAATGAGCCTGCGCGGACATCGAACGAGACCGAACCTTGGACATGGCGGCAACCTCCTACATCACCCTGATGACCACGCCACCGCGCACGTGAAGTGGAATGTCGCGGCGGTTGTGGTCGAGAAGGCGGGTTTCCGGTTTGCCGTCGCCGTCGAAATCGGTGTCGACCAACCGGAGGGGGCTGCTGGTGCCGGTGCCTTTGGCCCGGGCACGGATGTGGGCAACCTCGCCCCCGCCGTTCGCGAGAGTGCCCACCGGAAGACCGTTCTGGAAGATCACGGTCCAGGTCGCGTCCCACTTGGTTTGGCCGCGCGACGGATCGTCCATTTCGTTGATGAAGATATGGCCCTCGGTCTGGCCGAACCATGTGGCCTGGCGGACCGAAATGATTTCCATGACCGAGGGGTCGTAGGAGAGCATGAATGTGAGCCCGGCGACGTTCTGGGCGCCGCGCAGGTTGATATCGAATTCGAAATCGCCGTTCCCGACGACGTGGACGGTGTCGGGCACGACCTCGACCCATGGCCGATCCGAGGTATGGAAGGTCAGATTGTCGCTGTCGGTAGTCAGCCGCGCCCGGTTCGTGGCCCGGACCAGCAGATTGTAGTCCTCGTTTTCCGTCAAGTCGGTGAGCGTCACGGTATGAGGTCTGGCGTAGGCAGCGGAGTCTGTCGCGGTGCTGCCATACGTCCCGGCGTTGAAGCCGTAGAAGACCAGCCCGATGGTCCGATCATCGGTGTTCCAGACGACGGTGGCGCTGTTCGGCGTGACGCCCACCACCGCCAGGCCCGTGATGACCGGTGGCGTGGTGTCGTAAATGTCCGGGTTCACCAGGGTGCGAAACGTGTCGGGCATGGATGTCACACGCGCGCCCAGTGGCGAGGCCGCGGTCACCTGATACCAGTAGCGGGTGTCCGACTTGAGGTCGGGGATCGTGACCAGGTGCTGTCCGGTGGGCGTGGAGGAGAAGGGGCGTCCCGGCGCGCCGCCGACCAGTCCCCAAGCGAGCGTGCCCACCGTCTGCATCGGGGTGTGCCAAGTGATGACCGCCGAGCTGTCCGTGGGGTCGGCCCGCAGGTCGAGGATGGCGAGCTCGCTCTTGTCCGGGTCTTTGCCATTGGTCTTGCCGCTGATGCCGCACGAAGTCGTCATCAGTGAAGCCGCGAGCACCGACACCGAGAGCACCACGATCCAACTCCAACGATTCATCCTTGAACTCCCGGGGAAAGCTGAGTAGGCTTCAGTCTGTCGCGCCCGAGTCGGGGCGATCGGCTGCCGGTTTCCGCTTTCCATCGCTCACTCCCTTGTCGAGTCCTAAGTCCCCTGGGCCTTCGTGGCCCAGAGCGGAGTGACCGGTTCACTCCGGCTCCTGACAGTCCACAGTTCGTCCGGTGGGAGGAGCGGCTTTAGCAAAATGCGCAAATGCATTCGTGCAGACCGCATGGGGGGCTGGGGCGGTGCCCCTTGCCGAACCGGGGGGGGTGGGCTATCCTGCTGCGATCCGGCGGGATGGCGGGGATCTCGGCGGCGCCGTGACCGGAGAAGGAGCCCGGACGAGAAGCGGCGCCGATCGGTCTCGTGTCGTTCGGGGCGGCAAGAGGAGAGAGGGAAACGGTTTGATGGACGCGGACCAAAGGAGCGCGGATCCTGCGATCGGCATGCGGGCCGTGATCGATTCGCGGGCCGCGATCGACCTGAGGGCTGAGATCGACCACCTGCGTCGCGAGCGGCAGGCTGTGATCCTGGCGCACTACTACCAGGACGCGGAGATTCAGGACCTGGCGGATTTTGTCGGCGACTCGCTCCAGCTCGCCCAGGCCGCGGCCCGCACCGACGCGAAGGCGATCGTCTTCTGCGGGGTGCACTTCATGGCCGAGACGGCGAAGATCCTAAACCCGAGTAAACCCGTCTGGATCCCTGACCGTGAAGCCGGTTGCTCGCTCGCCGAGGGATGTCCCGCCAACGCGTTCGCCCGCTGGCTGGAGAACTACCCCGGGGCCGCTGTGGTCAGCTATGTCAACTGTAGTGCGGCAGTGAAGGCGCTCTCCGACATCATCTGCACGTCGTCGAATGCACAGCGTGTGGTCATGAGCATCCCCGAGGGGCAGCGGATTGTCTTCGCGCCCGATCGACACCTCGGCCGCTACATCATCAGGAAGACCGGCCGTGACATGATCCTCTGGCCCGGTACCTGCCAGGTGCACGAGGTCTTCTCAGAAAAGAAGATCGTCCAGCTCAAGGTGCGTCACCCCGGGGCGAAGGTTGCCGCGCACCCTGAGTGCGACCAGCGGGTGCTGGACGTGGCCGACCATGTGGGGTCGACCTCCAGCCTCCTCAAGTTCGTGCAGGACGACCCGGCGCGCGAGTTCATCATCGTGACCGAGCCGGGCATCATCCATCAGATGGAAAGGTCGTCGCCGGGGAAGATCTTCCTGCCCGCCCCCATCGAGGGGGCTTGTGAGGCGTGCGCGGTCTGCCCGCACATGAAAAGAAACACGGTGGAAAAGCTCTATCTATGCCTGCGTGATGGCACGCCCGAGGTGACGGTGCCGGAGGAGATCCGGGTGCAGGCGCTCGTGCCGATCGAGCGGATGCTGGCGCTGGGCTGACTTTAGGAAAGCCTCGGAGACGTCGGGAAATCTCGCGGAAGGAGCCTCCCATGAAGACGATCGAAAGCACGCCCGAATTCGTGGCCACGGTCTATGCGCGGATGGAGGAGCGTCTCGCGATGGTGCGCCGCCGCTTGGGTCGGCCCCTCACACTCGCCGAGAAAGTGCTGCTGTCGCATCTGGACGACCCGTCGGGGCAGGAACTCACGCCGGGGGAGAGCTACCTTCAGTTGCGGCCGGATCGGGTTGCCATGCAGGATGCCACCGCTCAGATGGCGATCCTCCAGTTCATGAGCGCCGGGATCCCGCGCACCGCGGCCCCGACCACCGTCCATTGCGACCATCTCATTGCGGCCCGCACCGGCGCGGCGTCCGACCTGGTGCAGGCGGCCCAAGACAACCGCGAGGTCTACGACTTCCTCGCGTCAGCCTCGCGGAAGTACGGCATCGGCTTCTGGAAACCCGGCTCCGGGATCATTCATCAGGTGGTTCTTGAGAACTACGCCTTTCCCGGCGGGATGATGATCGGCACCGACTCGCACACGCCCAACGCGGGCGGATTGGGCATGTTCGCCTCCGGCGTGGGCGGCGCCGACGCCGTGGATGTCATGGCCGGCCTGCCGTGGGAAGTGAAGTACCCCAAGCTGATCGGTGTCCGCCTCACCGGCGAGCTGAAGGGCTGGACCTCGCCGAAGGATGTCATCCTCTACCTTGCCGGCAAGCTCACCGTGAAGGGCGGTACCAACCGGGTGGTGGAGTACTTCGGCCCCGGCACCCGCTCTCTAAGCTGCACAGGCAAGGCGACGATCACCAACATGGGAGCGGAACTCGGCGCCACGACGTCGATGTTCCCGTGGGACGAGCGGATGGAGGCGTTTCTTCGCGCCACTGAACGCGGCGGACTGGCCGAGCAGGCGCGACATCACGCCCATTTGCTCACCGCCGACCCCGAGGTGGAAAAAGAACCGGGACGCTATTTCGACCGGGTGGTTGAGATCGACCTCTCGACGCTGGAGCCGCATATCGTCGGTCCGCACACGCCGGACCTGGCGCGGCCGGTTTCCAGGATGGCCGCCGATGTCGCCGCCCAGGGGTATGCCGATATGATCTCGGTGGCCCTGATCGGCTCGTGCACCAACTCCTCCTACGAGGACATCGAGCGCGCCGCCGATGTGGCACGACAGGCGGCCGCCCATGGCGCCACCATGCGCTGCCCGCTTCTGGTCAGCCCGGGCTCGGAGGCGATTCACGCCACGATCCGCCGCGACGGGCAGATGGCCGACCTGGAGAAAGTCGGCGCGACGGTGCTGGCCAACGCCTGCGGCCCGTGCATCGGCCAGTGGAAACGCGAGGAGCTCAAGCCCGGTGAGAAGAACTCCATCCTCACCAGCTTCAACCGCAACTTCCCGGCCCGCAACGACGGGAACAAAGAGACACTGGCCTTCATAGCTTCTCCGGAGATCGTCATGGCCTACGGGCTCGTCGGCCGACTCTCCTTCAACCCGCTCACCGACGAGATCGAGGGGGCCGGGGGGAAGCGCTTTCGCCTCACGCCGCCCAAGACAGCACCCGAACTGCCGCCGAACGGCTTCGTGCGTGACACAGCCGGGTACGTGGCGCCGGCGGAGGACGGCTCGGCCGTGTCCGTTCTCGTGGACCTCGCCAGCGAGCGACTTCAGCTCCTCGCCCCGTTTGCGCCGTGGGATGGGCAGGATTTCACCGGGATGCCGGTCCTCTTCAAGGCGCAGGGAAAGTGCACCACGGATCACATTTCGCCGGCCGGGAAGTGGCTCCGCCTCCGCGGGCATCTAGACCGCATCAGTGACAACATGTTCACCGGCGCGGTCAACGCTTTCTCAGGCAGACCCGGGACCGGTGTGAACCAACTCACCGGCGAGACCGAGCAGCCGCTTCCGGCCATCGCCCGCGCGTACCAGGGCAAGGGGCTGCGCTGGGTCGCGGTCGGCGACGAGAACTACGGTGAAGGGTCGAGCCGCGAGCACGCAGCCATGTCGCCCCGCTTCCTCGGTGGGGCCGCCATCATCGTGCGCAGCTTTGCCCGCATCCACGAATCGAACCTGAAGAAGCAGGGGATGCTGCCGCTCACGTTCACCAGCCCGGCCGACTACGATCGGGTGCGGGCCACCGACAAGGTGAGCCTAGTCGGGCTTGCTCACCTCGCCCCCGGCCACGCCCTCACCGCGAAGCTCCACCACGGCGACGGGTCCACGGAGGAGATCCAGCTCCGGCACACGCTGAACGCGGAGCAGATCGGCTGGTTCAAGGCCGGCTCGGCGCTGAACCTCCTTCGGCAGAAATATCGGTAGAGCGGGCGTGGGTATGGGTGGGCGATAGAGCAGTATGGGCACTGGGTTACGGGATTTTCGCGGACTACGGGACGAAGACCAGCACTTCGCGCCGCCGTGACTCATGGCGGTGATGCCCGAAACTCAGACGCGGCGACGCCGCCTGTGTGCTGCCGACATCCCCACCAGACCCAAGCCCAGCAAGAGAATGGTTTCCGGTTCCGGCACGGGGTTGATGACGACCTGTCCGTTCAGCGTGACGTGGTCTCTCTGGCCCGTAAGCGAGAACGAGATGACGGAGCCGAGCTCGGTCCATTCGCCAAGCAGGCCGGGCTGGGGTCCGCTCACCATCCCACCGATGTCGACCGACTGGCCCTGTAGCCCAGCCGGTAGGCTGTAACCAAGGCCCACGTCGATACCCATGTTTGTGCCGGTGGGGTTGGGGAAGCCTATGGGGAAGCCGTTGACGAAGTTGGCCTGCATCTCCACCACGCCATCAAGATCGTAGTCCGGCCCTTGGGGGGCAACGGTGACCCCGTCGCCCGAGGCATCCGTCATACTTCCGGCAAAGAAAGACGAAACCTCGTTCCGGGTCGTGATGGGCGTGATGGGCGTGCTGACCCCGAAGGCATAGGAGTGGGTTTCGCCAGTCCGGTTGGCCACGGTCAAATCATAGGACAGATACGGATCAACCTTGCCCGTGGCCGACGCCGTGAGGCTGAATTGGGAGTTGGACACCGCGTACCCCAGGTAGTGGTAGCCGAGGTCTTCGAACCAGAAGCTGCTGTTTACGGTGGTGACCACGCCATCCACCGAGTACCAAGCCAGAGGCGCCGCCTGCGCCGTCGAGACGATAGGGCAGCCCACGAAACTTCCAAGGAATAGGGTTAGGAGAAATGATTTCCACATTGATGAGGCCTCTCCGTACATCCAAACTCGACTCTGGAAGCCGCCAAAGCCTTCGACGGTGCCGCCAGTACGTTGGGTAGCCTCCTACCCCTCTGGCAATTCTATCACAGAAGAGGCGGTTACGTATGTCCCGAGCCGCCTCCGCCAAGTCGAAACCGCACGCCGACAGACCACGGTGCACATTCGTTCGCTTCCCGCTCTCCACGACCCCGGCGCGGCCGCCCGGAGCGACCGCGGGACGTTGGGTTACCTTCCACAACTCCCTGCTGGGAGTGTTCTTCGGATTCTCCCCCGCAAGGGACACGGCGGGATCCACAGCCGCGCCGTGACCAGCCAGGGATGGACGCTGCTGGAATCGAACAGCCCCAGTGCCTATCATGGACCTCGACGCCGAAGGAACAGCTTGCGTCGCTGCGGTTCTTCGACCTTCGTGATGATTGCCCCACGAATGCCGGCGCTCTCCTGTTCGGCCGGGACCCGTTGCGGTGGGTACCCGTTGCGTACGTGCATTTCGTGAGCTTCGGTGGAACCCCCCGGTCGCGGCCCCGCCCGAAGCCGAGAGACGATTCACGGGCGATCTCCTGACCGTGCTGAGGGATCTTGACGCGTTTCTGCCCCTGATCCTGCACGATTATCCCGTCCAGGATACGGTCCTGCGCGAGGGGAGGGTGGCCGACTACCCGGTCGTAGCCATCCGCGAGCTGCTGATGAACGCGATCATGCACCGCTCCTACGATTCCAACGCTCCCATGCGGTTCCACCGATTTGCCGACCGGATCGAGATCCAGAATCCGGGAGGTCTTTATGGCATGGCTTTGCCGGAGAACTTCCCCCGTCAGACTGACTATCGAAACCCCGTGGTCTCCGAGGCCATGGCCGCACTTGGATACGTCAACCGCTATGGCCGTGGTGTCCTGCGTGCTCAGGAGGCGTTGAGGAAGAACGGCAACCCCGAGGCTTCCTTCACGTTTGAGCTGACCCACTTTCTGGCCACCACCCGAGGGTCGGCATGAGAGCCATCGCCTTCTTCAACAACAGCGGTGGGGTGGGGACGACCTCGCTCGTGTACCACCTGGCTCGGATGTACGCGGAACTCGGCATCCCGGTAGTCGCGGCCGACCTGGATCTCCAAGCGCATCTCACGGCCATGTTCCTGGACGAATAGAGACGCGATGAATTGTGGCCTGATGGCGAGCATCCACAGAGCATCCTCGGTGCGGTATCGCCGATTCTCCGAGGCTCGGGTGGCATCGCGCCGGCCCATGTTGAGCCGATTGCGCCCATGCTTGGCCTCATCGCGGGCAAGGCCCGTCTCTTGCCCGGCGCCCGCCAATCCCCTACAATTTCGCCTCGGCGCGGTGGCAGTGAGGGAGGGATCGCGGTTGAGGGGACGCAGGCATCGACTCGCCGGCGGGCGCGTAACCATCTACATCGTGGCATCGGTCTTCCTCATAGGCTGGGGATTCCCTGCCCTGGCTACCGTCCGGAATCTCTCCGACGCGCCGCCTCCCGTCGATTCCGTCGCCGCCTCGTTCTCCTCGACTTCGCGCCAGCCTGCACTTGCCGCCGTTTACCTCGCCGTCCCGCTCGATAGCCCTCTCTACGATGACATCGAGCATTTCCGCGCGCTCGGTTTCTGGCGGGGCAGCCTGGAGATGCGGCCGATCCGTCGCCGGGTCTTCACGAGGGCCGCGGCGTCCATCCGCGCCGCCACCGGGAAGCACCGTCTTTCTTCTCGGGACGAGCTGCGCCTGCGCCGGCTCGAAGAAGCGGTTGCCGGGTGGGCGGCCCGCGGGGCTCCTGGCCGCGGGATGGTGGCAGGACAGATGCCCACCCCTGTGTCTGTCGCCGATGTGCCCGCCGCCCCCCCGGTCGTGCCGCCCGGAGCTGCGTCAACCCTGGCCGTGCCGCCTGGGGAATCCAGCGACGATCCTCCCGCCCGAGCCGAGATCTCGCTCTCGCTCAGCATGGTCGGCAACGCGTCCGATCTCGATTCTCTGGCCAACCTCGACCGCCGGTCGCGTCGTGAACAGTTCGTGATGCTCTCGGCTGACGCGGCCGTGGGCGCCACGGCATTTCTGCAATGGCGCGCCTATGAGGACTACGACCGGCTCACCCCTTTCCGCCGCGGCGACCGGTGGACCGATAACCTACCGCTGAACCTGCGAGGCCTTGTGACCGCCCCGAGTGCGCGCAACGATCGGGCTGTGATCGGCGCCGGCTGGAAGTGGGGTGACATCCGCTTCGGCCGCGAGGATCGGCGCTGGGGAACCGGCCACCAGGGGACCCTCTTCCTCTCAGAGAACCCGTTCCCGCTGGATGGAATCTCCGCGCGCTTCGACACGCGGTTTCTCGCGGGGTCGAGTCTGCTGGCTCAACGACGCCGCGGGAACGACCGCGTCACGGTGGCGGACTCCAAAGCAGACCCGCCCGTCACCGTGACCACCGGTGACGCGTGGCTGGCGGCGCACCGGATTGAGGTGCGTCCACCCGGACCCGTGCGCCTTGGCATCTACGAAGCGGTGGCGTGGAGCGGCCGCGGGATCGATCTCGGTTACGCCAATCCCGTGGCGTTTCTCCTTGCGGTAACCCAGGATCTCTTCGACCGCGCCGCTGCGGCCGAGGGTGCCAACATCGATGACAAGAAGACCATCGGTTTTGATTTCGCCGCGGATATCGCACCCGTTTCGCTCTACGGCGAGTTGCTCATCAACCGCATCGTCACTCTCGATGCCGATCACGGGCCGGATAGCGATGCGACCACATGGGCCCAACTTGTCGGGCTGCGCCTCGCCAACCCGCTCGGACTCGGGGGGGCCGATCTCGACCTCGAATACGCCCATCTCGATCCGGAGGTCTATTTCCACAAGGATCACGATCCGGGCCTGGCGCTCCTTTCGGAAGGAGAGATCTTGGGTCACTGGCTCGGGCCCAATGCCGACTCGTTCCATGCTCGCCTGGCGATGCCGGTGGGGGCGCGGTTCGGCACCGCCGCCATGTTGTTTGAGCGCTCGCGCTGGGGTGTTATCGACGGGCGGCGCGGCACCGAGCTCGGCTTCTTCGGCCTGCGCAAGCAGGATAAGCGCTGGATCACCGGCCAGATCGAGGAGGAAAGGATTCTGGCCGCTGAGTGGCGGCGCGAGGGGTTTCGCCTGGCGGCAGGGCTCGTCCTCGACGCAGAGACACGATTGGCCCGAGTGGACCGCTCCGGGATGCGCACGCGCGCCGGCTGGCAGGCCGAGTTGCGGCTTACCTGTCGTTCAGCACGGAGGATCGGCGCGTGACAAAGGGGATGGTCACCGTTGCACTCTTTCGGCTCGGCATCGGGCTGGCCCGTTGGCTGCCCTTTCGGGTCTGCGTCGCGGGCGGGGCGGCGGGTGGGTGGCTCGCCGGTTGGTTTGCCCCTCACCGTAGGCTCGTCGCGGCGAATCTGCGGGCCATCGCGGCCACGGGGGACGGCAGTGAGCAGTCGTGGATCCCGGGCGACCTCCGTGAAGATGCGATTCCATGCTCGGTTCCCCGATGTTCCCGCTTGCCTCGCGCGTCGTCGGTCTTCGCCGCCTACGGCCGCTACTGGGGCGAGCTTCTGGCGCTGACCGCGCGCCCGGAGCGGCTCGACCGCCTCGCCGTCCATGTGGAGGGAGAGGAGCACCTGCGCGCTGCCGCCGCACGTGGCCCGGTCTGCGCCTTCACCGGGCACCTCGGCAACTGGGATATGGCGGCGCGTCTCGTGGCCCGGCGGTTGCCGCGCTTCGCGGTCGTGGCGGAAGAATTGCAGCCACCGGCGCTCTTCCGTCTCTTCGTGCGTGCGAGGGAGGGAGCCGGATGCGTCGTCATCGCGGCGGAGCGGGGCGGCGTGCGCCTATATCGGCACCTGCGCGGGGGTGGGCACGCCGGGATCGTGGCGGACCGCGTCTTCGGAGCGGGCTCGCGGACGGCACCTTTCTTGGGCGGCACACGGGAGTTCCCCGCTGCAGGGATGGACTTAGCGCGCCGTGCCGGTGCTTCCCTTGTCCCTGTCTTTCTCGTGCGAGAAGAGAACGGTTATCGCCTGCGCATTCACCCGGAGCTTCCCCGGTGGGAGGATCCGGTCGTCGCCTTTGCCCGCGTCCTTGGGGCGGAGGCTCGATTGTTTGCGGCGCAGTACTGTCTCCTCTATCCTCTGCACTCCTCCGCGCCCGGCACGCTGCCTGCGCGGATCCTGCCCGTCCAGGGGAAGGCGGCCACGGCATGAACATCGGCATGGTGACGGAGTTCTACTACCCGCATCGCGGCGGCATCAGCGAGCATGTCCGCTCGCTCTCGCTGGCGTTGATGCGGCGCGGGCATTCGGTGACCGTGATCACCGGCGGAATGCCCGCAGGCCCGATGGAGCCGGGCCCGCCGGTCGTGAGGCTGGGTCGCAGCGTGGCGCTTCGCTACAACGGAAGCGTCTCTCGCGTCACCATCGGGGTCGGGCTGGGGCACGCGGTCCGACGTACCCTCCGAGACGGTCGATTCGACCTGCTGCACCTGCACAACCCGCTCATGCCGACGCTGCCGTATCTCGCCCTTCGTAACGCAGGATGTCCGGTGGTGGCGACCCTCCACAGCGGTTACCCGCGGGATCGTCTTGCCGAGATCTTCCGCGGACCGCTTCGCGGATTGCTTGATCGGGCCAGCCTGCTACTGCCGGTGAGCGGATCGGCCCGCCGTGCCGTGGAGCCTTTCTTTCCAGGCAACTACCGCATCATCCCCAACGGGGTGGACTTCGACTTTTTCGCCGGAGCTAGGCCGACCGCGCCGGATCGCCCCAGCATCTCCTGCCCGGTCGACATTCCCGATGATTTTCCGGTGCCGGGAATGCGCTGCGAGCAGGGCGGGATCTCTCCGCAGCGCATCCTCTTCGTCGGAGCGGCCGTCCCGCGCAAGGGGTTACCGGTCATGCTGGAGGCATACGGCCTTCTGAGGGATCGGCGCCGTGGGCTCGAGCTTTGGGTTGCGGGGGACGGCCCGTTATTGGAGCGGGTGCGCCGCGCCGTGCCGGAACGGCTGCGCAGCGAAGTCCGGCTCCTGGGGTCGTGCGACCGGCGGACCCTGCGCACCTGTCTCTCTCTCGCCGATCTCTTCTGTGCTCCCAGCCTGGGGCGCGAGAGTTTCGGTATGGTTCTGCTGGAAGCGATGGCCGCTGGCGTGCCGGTCATTGCCTCGGACATCGACGGCTATGTCGAGGTTGTCGACCCTGGGGTGGACGGTCTACTTGTCAGCCCGGGAGATCCGGTGGCGCTCGCGGGAGCCATGGACTATCTCCTGGGTGACCCGGGTCTGCGATCACGGCTCGTTCGGGCGGGGCGGCGCAAGGCTGCCGGTTTGCGCTGGGAACGGATCGCAAGTGTGGTAGAGGCTGCCTATCAGGAGGCTTGCGGCCTGCCTCGCACCGAGGAGCCGGTCGGGATCCGGGTTCCACCCGCAGACATGGGCACGGCGGACCGGTCGGCCTCTCTGGGGGTCACGGCTCCGGGCATGAAAAGCGTGCGGGAAGGCAGTTCCGACTGAACAAGCGGCCCGGGGCGGCCGATGATGGCGATGTGAGCGGAACAAGGAACAACGATCGACCCTCGCTCGCGGCGTTACCCCGTCGGGCCGGGCTGGCCGAAAAGTCCGGTGCGGCGTTCTTTGGCCAGATCCTGGTGGAGGAAGGAATTCTTCGCCGGGACGAGCTTCGCAGTCTCATCCGCAGCCAGCGCGCTCTACCGTTGGAAGAACGCACGCCGGTGGGCCACCTCGCCGTGCGCATGGGACACATCGGCGAGGCACGGCTCCTCTCCCTCCTAGACCGGCACGGGTGTCGTCTTCATATCGGTGAACTGCTCATCCTCCGGCGGCTGCTCCGGCCGGCCGATCTGCACCGCGCCATGTGTGAGGGGGATGGCAAGGAGATGGTCGGCGAGGTGCTCCTGCGCTTGGGGCTGATCGACCCGTGGGCACTCGCGGAAGGGCTGGCGGAACAGACCGGCATCGCTTGCATCCCTATCCATCGCATTCCGGTCACGCCTGAACTGGCCAAGCTTGTCGGTGCCGCGTTCTGTGTCACACGGGGGATCGTGCCCGTGGCCTGCCGCGACAAGTGTCTGGTTCTGGCGCTCTGGCGTCCTCAGGACCTGCCCGCGACGCAGGAAGTCGAGCAGGTCACCCACCTGCAGGTGTTACCGGTGCTGACGACGCGCCGCGAAATCGAGGAACGGATCCGTATTCTCTACATGGAGACCGAGGGAGACCTGCAGCGGGCAGCCTGAATCGTCGGGTCCTTCGGTGCGCGATCGGGCCTGCGCGGCAGGGACCGCTGGGTTCACGACCGCGCTCCGCTCTCTGTGGCCCCGGTTAAGTCGCCGAGGTCCATCACCATCGCGAACGAACGCCGCACATACTTGGAAGTGCCGAGGGGATGGCTGGCAACCCGACGGAATCCGATCCGTTCATACCAGCGCCGCACCGCCACGAGGCGGGGACTCGTCTCCAGGAAGAACGTCGTGGCTCCCCGCAGTCGCGCCTCGGCCAACAGAGCATCGGCCAGCCGCCGGCCGATGCCGTGGCCGCGTTCGGACTCGGTGACCGCCATCTTGGCCAACTCGTAGACCCCCTCGCCGTGGCGGATCAGGGCGCCGGTGCCCACGATCCGTCCGTCAAGCCGGGCAAAAAAAACGGCGCCGCCCGGCTTGACGATCTTTCCGTGTGGGTCGGACAGGAGCGCCGCGTCGGGTGCCTCGACGGCGAACCCCTTCTCCAGCCACTCACGGTTCAGCGCCTCGAAATGGCGCCGCCACGCCGGGCGGTACGGAAGAATTTCCAGCCTCTCGCGCGGACCCGTGGCGTCGGGCCTCAGGGCGCGGCGCGCGCGAAGGTGGCCGGTAACGCGCTCGTGCATATCGCGATGATCGAGCAGCGACTCCAAGTCCCCCAGGGCGGCGAGGAAATCGTGGCCTTTCGCGGCGAGCTCCCCCAGGAGTTCCCTGTTGGCGAGCCGGATTTCCTCCCAGATCGGATCGAGCGTCGTCGCGATCTGCCGCCCCGCCGCCGTGAGCTCGATACGTCGTCGGCGTTCGTCGTGTGGATCGCGCCGTCTGCGCACCAGCCCCTTGGCCTCCATGGCATCCACCAACTGACACACCGCCGGATGGGTGAGGCGAAGGATGGCCGCCAATTCCGTCACTCCCTGCGGCGAATGTCTTCGCAGCGTTTGCAGGAGCGGGAACCACCGCGCCTCGAACTCGGTGTCGAGGTCATGGTAGACCCGGGACATGTCCCGGAATAACCGCTCGCTGAGCCGCCGTAGCCTGCTGGCCAGGGCGAGCTCTCCGAGCTGACCGATCACGTCGGGCGGGCGACGATTCATGCACGCAGTCTAGCACAGAAAAGCGTAAGTGGTTTTCACGAGGCCGGACCTTCGGAGAAACCTTATGGCTCTCGCGTGTCGAAGACCCAGATCGAACCGAGCTTTGCCACCGGTCGGTGGGAGCGCAGCCACTGGAGATGCTCGGGTTCGACCATGCCGAGTTGCCCCCCCGGAAGCGGCGTGAAGTACGGGTATCCGTAGAGGAAGTTCACGCTCACGGCGAGAAGCCCCGGCACCGGTTGGGGCGGGACGGGGTCATACTCGATACCGTAGATTCCGGGATCCACGTGACCGAAGTACAGGAGACCGAGCCTCTCGCCGCTTCGGAGCTGTGAGGAAAGACCCCGCACCCGATATAGATCCTGACCCCAGTCGGTGTTCGAGTCCAAGAGGAGATTCGGGCCGTTTCGAGGTCCCCCCGAGATCAGATTAAAGTAGGACAGATGTCCCGGGTGCGTGGCGATCGCCGCCGCGGCGGAGTATCCGATCAGCAGTCCGGTGCCCAGACGAACCAGCCACTTGCCGCCTCGGAAAAACATTGCTTCCACGGCCGGCCCCATCAGCAGGTACAAGAACGGCATGGCGGGCAGCACGTACCGGAGTCCGAAATTGAGGCGGCTGAGCATCGAGAGCGAGACGAAGAGCACGATCGCCGGAATCAGAAGAAACCACGCATCTTCCCGATCCGCGCGGTTCCTCCAGAACCGAACGAAGAACAGCGGGGTCAGGATCAGCACGATCAGAAACGTCTCCGGTTCCTTCACCAGGAGCGCGAACAGGTTGTAGTACCACCAGCCCGTTTCTGACCATCGTCCCATGAGGTAGCTTCCATACTCCCCCTTCTCGGCATCCTGCTTCAGGGAGTCGAACCCGGCGATGTAGGACGATGGAAGCGGCACCGGCAGCCACGCCGGAAGGTGCGACTGCAGTTCCCCGGCGAAGGCCGATGAGAATTCGTAGGCCCCAAGTGATCGAAGACAGCCGGCGAACCCCGCCGCGGCGTTGACGACCAGGAGCGCCACCAGCAGAACGATCCCGACATCCCGCATGGCGGATCTTGCTCGCGATCCGGCCGGGCACCCCGACCGGCGCGCGTGAGTGAGAAGCACGAGCGCGATCACGACCGGCACGAGCAGCACAGCGGTGTACTTCACCGATAGAGCCAGCCCCATGGCCCCCCCCGCGATGGCCATGCGCCACCATCCCGGCTGCCGCCGTGCTGAGCGCTTCGCCTTTTCTGCCGGAGATCGCGTCGGCTGACGCGCCCCTGCCTGCAACGCCCAGCGCAGGGTCCAAACCGACAACAGAACGGTTAGAGCGCATCCGATGTCGACGGTCGCCAGATGGGAGTGGGCCAGAATCGTCGGAGAGAGGAGGAAAAGAGAGCCGAGCGTCGCGACGGTCGGTGGGGAGTACAACCGCCGAGCCCATAGAACGAGAATGCCGGCGGTGAGCAGACCGAGGAGAATCACCATGAGGCGGGCTCGGAAGAAGATGTCCAGGTAGTGGGGCCGGTTCGCGTTCATGAAGACCGTGCCATAGTCCCAGGGGGCCCACGCATCGGCGTGTCGTGTGGGCCGCGGCACCGATACGGTGGGATCGGCAGCCACCGGGGCGCTCATCCAGAGCTTGAGCAGGGGCGGGTTTTTCGCATACAGGTCGAAGTCACCGTGTCTCCAGTAGGCCGCTCCCGCGGGAAGGTGCGCGAATTCATCGACGGTTGGAGTCTCGATGCGGGCCGCGTGGATGGTGAGGACAAGGTACACCAGGGCTGAGGTCACCAGCAGAGCGGTCCAGAGACCCGAACGCGGTCCGAGCAAGACGGAGCGGGATCCCGCCCCGGATCGCACGACGGGGAACGGGCCGTCCTGCTCCGCGTGCCGTGGGCGAGCGCGCATGCGGGACGGCGCTTCCTTTCCTTCGTCCATCGCCAGGAACCTCCCTCGGGGGAACCGACCCGGCTCAGCCCACATGTGTCCGCGCCGCAGTCGCGGAAGAGAGCGATCTGCTCCGCGCTGGGAACGATGGGCCGGGCGAAACAACTGCGAGGAGTCTACCACTCCCGAGCTGTTTCTGTAGGTTTCTCGCCCCCGGTTCTTCTGCTAGACTCCCTCTTCGGCGCCCCGCATTCCCGGAAGCCGTGGAAGGCAAGGCAAGACGCAAGATGATCCTGGGGGTGGGAGTGGACCTGGTGGAGGTGGGGCGGCTGGAGCGCGCTGTATCCCGCTACGGCGAGGGTTTCCTCACGGAGATCCTCAGCCAGGGGGAGATCGACCGGTTCCGGCGGTCCTCCCGTTTCCTCCCCGCCTGTGCCGCTGCGTTTGCGGCCAAGGAAGCGCTCTTCAAGGCTCTCGGCACGGGGCGGATCGGGCTGGTCTCCTGGCTGGATGCCGAGATGAAGGGATTCACGGGATCCGCGGCATCCACGGGATCCTTGGCGGCTCCGGGGCTGGATCTCCGCGGCGAGACCGCACGGATCGCGGCCGGCCTCGGGGTGCGGCGCGTGTTTCTGGGCTTGGCGCGGGCAGGTAGCCTGGCGGCGGCCATGGTGGTGCTGGAAGGATCTCCGCCGCGGGCGGAGACGGGTAGGGGCTGACAGGGGGGAGGGGAGCCAATCATGGCCTTCGACTACGAGACACTGCGCCGGGACATTTCCTGGGACATAGCGAAGAAGCAACTGGGGTACAAGGACGGCGACACGATCAACCTCGCGTATGTCTGCGTCGACCGCAATGTCGAGCAGGGTCGAGGGGAAAAGCTCGCGCTTGTGCATGAGAACCACGAGGGGGAAATCCGCAACTACACCTACCATGACCTCCAGCTTCTGACCAACGGCTGGGCCGACTTCCTCGGGAAACAGGGGATCGCGCCGGGCGACCGGGTCTGCATCTTCCTCGATCGCCTTCCTGAGTTGTACATCGGCTTCATGGGCGTGCTCAAGTCCGGCGCCGTGGTCCAGCCGCTCTTCTCCGCCTTCGGCGAGGAGTCGGTCTTCCAGCGGGCCGACGACAGCCGCGCGGTGGCCGTGATCACCCAGCACAAGCACCTCGGCAAGATCCGCAAGATCCGCGACCGGCTGCCCGACCTCAAACACGTCATCGTGGTCGACCACGACGACGCGAAGAAGCGCCTGCGCGAGGCGGAGGGAGAGGTCGGGTTCGACATGGATGCCCACCGGATCCCCGAGTTCCCGATCTTCAAGACCTACGCCGAGAGCCCGAGCGTGCTGCACTACACCAGCGGCACTACCGGGAAGCCGAAAGGGGCGCTCCATGTTCACTCGAGCATCTTCGCGCAGTTGCTTACCAGCAAGCTCGTCCTCGACCTCAAGGATGACGATATCTACTGGTGCAACGCCGATCCCGGCTGGGTCACCGGCACCAGCTACGGCATCATCGGCCCGTGGGCTCTGGGCGTGACCCAAGTCGTCGTCGACGCGGGCTTCTCCAGCGACCGTTGGTACGAGACGATGGAAAAGCACAAGGTGACCGTCTGGTACACGGCACCCACCGCCATCCGCATGCTCATGAAGGACGGGATAGAGCCGGTGAAGCGGCGCGACCTCTCCTCGCTCCGCCACATGTGCAGCGTGGGCGAGCCGCTGAACCCCGAGGGGGTGCACTGGGGGCGCGAGGCGTTCGGCCTCGACTACCACGATACTTTCTGGCAGACCGAAACCGGCTCCATCATGATCACCAACCTTCCGGGGATGCCGGTGAAGCCGGGCAGCATGGGGCGTCCCTTTCCGGCCCTCACCGCGGCGGTGGTCGATCCGATCACCGGCGAGCGGATCACCGAAGTCGGACGCGTGGGGATGATCGCGATCCAGCCGCCATGGCCCTCGATGATGCGGGCCTACTGGAACAACACGGCCACCTACCTGAAGAAGTTCCTCAATGGCTGGTACATCTGCGGTGACCGGGCCAGCGTCGACGCCGACGGTTACTTCTGGTTCTCCGGCCGTGACGATGACGTCATCAACACCGGCGGGCATCTGGTCGGGCCATTCGAGATCGAGAGCGCGCTCCTCGAACACGAGGCGGTTGCCGAGTCGGCCGCCATCGGCAAGCCCGACCCTGTGAACATGGAGGTCGTGAAGGTCTTCGTGGCATTGAAGCCAGGTTTCACAGCCAGCGACGACCTCGATCTTTCCATCATGAACTTCATCCGCAAGCGGCTCTCGCCGCTGGCCATGCCGCAGGAAATCGAGTTCGTCGATAAGCTGCCCAAGACCCGCAGCGGAAAGATCATGCGGCGGCTGCTCAAGGCCAAGGAGTTGGGGCAGGAGATCGGGGATACGAGTACGCTGGATGACGATTGAGCGGCGCTAACCAGTAGCCGGAGATACCATGATCGCTTTCGACCAGCTCGATGCGCAGACGCGGGCGTACCTCCCGAGGATCGTCGAGGTCGTACGACGGGCGCTGGAAGATGCCTCCTGTTCCGTCTGGCTCTTCGGCTCCCGGGCGACCGGGCGAGCCACTCCGGTGTCCGATTTCGATCTTGCGGTCCGGGCCGACGGAGACATCTCCTCCGAGCTGGGGTTCGCGCGGGAGGAACTCGATGAGTCGACGATCCCGTTCGTGGTCGATCTGGTCGACCTTCGGGAAGCGTCCGTGGCGTTGATCGAGCAGGTGAACAGGAAGGGGATCCTGTTGTGGAAGACCTGAGCTTTCGCCTGGAATCTGCCCGGCAGGCGCTTCTCACGCTGAACGAGATCCTGCTCGAACCACCGGGCGTTATCGTGCGCGACGCGGGCATCCAGCGGTTTGAGTACAGCTTCGAGGCGGTCTGGAAGCTGGCTCACGCCTATCTGCAGGAGCAGGACGGAAGTATCTGCAACTCTCCCAAGTCCTGCTTCCGGGAGGCGATGAGAGTCGGACTCTTGGACGCGGAGGAAACCGAACTCTGCCTCAGAATGACGGACGATCGGAATCGCACGACCCACACCTACCAGGTTGCAACTGCGGAAGCGGTATTCGGCCGCGCGGCGGGCTACCTCGCGGTGATGCAGCGGTTGGCTGACCGGATAGCGCAGCGCCTCGGAAGCGCGTAGATTCGCCGGCGGGGCGGATGTATCGCCTCGGTGGGAACGAAGGTCTTGCCGGAGTGATTCGCTCCGGCGCGGGGTTCGCCGCAGTGGCGGCGCCGAAGGGTGGTCGGGGAGATCCTCGGCCTGGGCCAGGCAAAGGCGAGGGGTGGCAGCGCCCCGCGGAAGGAACGCACGATGAAGCAGATGATCCTCGACTACATTCGCAACGAGTACATCGACGACGATGACGACGACGTTGTACTGGACGAGAACACCAAGCTGATCTCCGGCGGCATCGTCGACAGCTTCAGCATGGTCAGCCTGAAGCGGTTCATCGAGAAAAAGTACGCCATCAGCATCCCGGACGAGGAGGCCTCGCCCGAGGCGTTCGACACCGTCAATAGCATCATCGCGCTGGTCAATCGGCACGTCGCAAAGAAGGGGTGAGCCATGGCCTATCCTACAACCGTAAAGGACACCTGGCGGGCGGACCTGGACAAGATTCGCGGCGACGGCCTCTACAAGGAAGAGCGCTTCATCCACTCCCCGCAGGCGGCCGACATCATGGTCGAGTTTCCGGCCGGGGCGGCACCCAAGGAGGTCATCAACCTCTGCTCGAACAACTACCTCGGGCTCTCCAGCCATCCGGAGGTGGTGGCGGCAGCGCACCGCGGTCTCGACGAGCGCGGCTATGGCATGTCCAGCGTCCGCTTCATCTGCGGCACGCAGGACGTGCATCGCACCCTCGAGAGGAAATTGACCGAGTTTCTCGGCACCGAGGACACCATCCTGTTTCCGAGCTGCATGGACGCCAATGCGGGCGTTTTCGAGGCGATCCTTGGGCCCCAGGACATCATGATCTCCGACCGTCTGGTCCACGCCTCGATCATCGACGGCATCCGCCTCGCCAAAGCGGGGACGAACGCGATCCACGACACCTACAAACACTCCGACATGAAGCACCTGGAGCAAAAACTCCAGGAGCACGCCGACAAGCGGGTCAAGGTAATCATCACCGACGGCGTCTTTTCCATGGACGGTGACCTGGCTCCGATGGACGAGATCGTTCGCCTGGCCGAGCAGTACGGCGCCCTCGTCTTCCTTGACGACAGTCACGCCTCCGGCTTCATCGGCAAGACCGGCCGGGGTACGCACGAGGCGAAGGGGGTCTTCGGGAAGATCGACATCATCACCACCACCCTCGGTAAGGGTCTCGGCGGCGCCAGCGGCGGCTGCGTCTCCGGCCGCAAAGAGATCGTAGAGCTCTGCCGGCAGAAGGCGCGGCCGTATCTCTTCAGCAACGCCGTTCCGCCGCCGATCGCCTACGCGGCCATCACGGTGCTCGACCTGCTCAGCAGTTCCACCGTGCGACGCGACAAGCTGGAGGTGAACGCCAAGTTTTGGCGCCACGGTCTGATCGAGGCCGGCTTCGTGGTCAAAGAAGGGGACAGCCCCATCGTCCCGGTCATGCTCTTCAACGCCAAGCTCTCGCAGGATGTCTCGCGCGATCTCTTCGCCGAGGGGATTTATGCTGTCGGGTTCTTCTTCCCGGTGGTACCGGCGGGGCAGGCCCGAATCCGCACGCAGATGTCGGCCGACCACGACCGGCCGATGCTGGAGCGGGCATTGGCGGCGTTCAAGAAGGTCGGGGCCAAGCACGGCATTCTCGGGCTCGACAAGAAGGGGATCATCGGCAAGTACGGGCAGTAGAGACCGTGCGGGGGTGAGGAGCGGGTTCAGCCCGCCTGGTCCTTCTCCTCACTACCCCCGCCGCCCTGCCGGTTCAGTGCGGTTGCCTCGTGCTCCCGGATGATCGCTGTTGCTCTCGGTCCGGACATGACCGGCATCCGCATCGACAAGCGGGGGGCCGATACATAGACCGGGAAAGATGATCCCAGCCCTGCTTCGACTAGATCCTCCGAGATCACCGAGAGGGGGGGGGCGGGATACGTGCTTGGCGAGCGGTCGCGCTGTCTTTGTACGCGAGACTGTGCCGCGTCCTCCCAGGCTTGAACCTCAGCTTGCTCCGAATACACCCACAAGCACGGTCCCACCTGCAAGATGGGATGCTCCCGGCAGACGCGGGCAATCAACCGCGCGAGGTCGGCGAGTGGGTCGGCCGACGGGTCCGCCGAGCCGAGATATCGCCGGGCACATGTCTCGATGGAAAACGTCAGGCTGCGTTCAATCCACGAAGCGGAATCCTTCGGCGCCTCTATTCCCTCAAAGTACAGCTTCACGCCGGGAGGATTCCACCTCACCACACCGTCCAGTGTGCAGTTACACGAATGGAGAACCGTCTCGCCCCTTGTCACGACGCCCTCCCGTTCTGCGGCAGCCCCGCTCGCCGCACCAGGGATCATAGATCGCCCGCATGCGGTGTCAAGGAGATTCCTCCACCGGAGATGAGCACTGGGCCTTGCACGACATATAGACGTTCTACCGTTCGGTGAAGACTCCGCTTTCCGCTCAGCTTCGACTGTTTTGGGAGTGGCTCCAAAAAGTCCGTGCATGCGGGTCTGTTGTTGCCCCGACTTGTTTCAGATAGCGAACGCCCGCCCCCAGACGAGATGGTCGTTTGCCTAACTCGCTCAGCTATCGCCGGAAGGCAGAACGTTGCACTTCGCCCGAACGGGCACTTCGGCCCAGAGGTCCTTCGGTCCGCAGTTTTGCGGGTCACCATCTCGACAGCAGGCGCGCGATGTGAAGACGGGAAGAGACATTTCGGCAGAAAACATCACGTTATGCCGCACCGGCGTCGGCTTCGGTAGTAAGATCCGCGCGACGTACCCGCGGTTCGATAGTCGTTGAATTATCAGTGGCGCAGGGAGTTCAGCAATTGGTCCGGTGGTTTGGATCCCGCACGGACACTCGTTGGGATACAGGGACAGCATCTCGGTTTGCTTGTCGCGATGGTCGAGCGAACGTCCGGTCCGGATTGGCTTGCGGGGAGGGTGCGAGAAGAGAGGGAGAGACACCATGGCTGTGATGCGACCGACCTTCATCGAGAAAGCCGTCGCAACCTGATTGGCCGACTGTAGCGGTTCCTGCCGCTTCCTTGGCCTTGATAAAAGTTGTACACATGGCGGCTGGAAGAACGTCGCCCTGGAGATGTCCAAAGTGGTGCTGGTGGGCAGATGTAGTATACAAGTCGAGTGGACGCTCGCGCTGACGTCAGAATCCAGGAATCAGAGTCCAAGGGTCACAGTCCAGGAGTCAGAGTCCAGGAGTCAAGATGAGGACGCTCTTCGATGAGACGCGAAAACGTAGTAGTGTGGAGCAGGGTCGACTTGTTTGCGCTGGAGGTCTATCGCCCGTCTCTATCACTCCCTCGACTCGACACTTCTGACTCCTGAATCCCGTCTACCTCGGTCGTCACGAAACATGTATTGTAGTAGTCTGCGTTACGGTCGGCTCCTGGGGAGCTACCTGTCGCGGATCTCGGCGCAGGGGAACGCGGGGGTGGAAGAGTCCCGGCGCTTCCCGTTTCCATTTCGATTGGAGTCGTTGTGGCGCTTCTCACCCTCCGCAACCTGGCCATCGCCTTTGGCGGATCGCCGATTCTGGACGGCGTAGACCTTCAAGTGGAGCCGGGTGACCGGCTTTGTCTGGTGGGGCGCAACGGGTCCGGCAAGTCAACCCTGCTGCGGCTGGTGAACAACGAACTCCTGCCGGACACGGGCGAGGTCTCCCGGCAACAGGGGCTGCGCGTGGCGCTCGTGGCTCAGGATGTTCCCCCCGCGCTGGTCGGGACGGTGTTTGACGTGGTTGCCGCCGGCATGGGAAACGCGGCCGAGGTCCTGGCCGAATACCACCGCGTGAGTCATCACTTGGCGACGGAGACGGCAACAGACGCGCCGATGGGTGTTGGGACGAATGCCGCGACGGGTGTTGCGGCGGATGCTGCGGTGGATGCCGAGACGGATGCCTCGATGGGCACGAGCGATGTGCTGCTGGCCCGGCTGGATCGGTTGCACAAGGTGCTGGAGGACACCGGCGGCTGGAATTTGCACCAGGAGGTGGAGCGCATCCTGTCGCGGCTTTCGCTCAATCCTGATGCCGAGTTTGTCAGCCTTTCCGGCGGCACCAAGCGCCGCGTGCTCCTCGCCCGGGCTCTCGTAGCCGCCCCCGACATCCTGCTGCTGGACGAGCCGACGAATCAACTGGACATCGGCACCATCGTCTGGTTGGAGGAGTTTCTCCTCAAGCAGGTCAAGACGGTCCTCTTCGTCACCCACGACCGGGCCTTCGCCCGACGGCTGGCCAACCGTGTGGTCGAGCTGGACCGGGGAAAGATCTTCGCTTTTGCCTGCGGGTACGAGGTGTATGAGCAGCGTCGGGAGGCGTTGCTGGAGTCGGAGGCCGTGCGCTTGCTACTGCTTGACAAGAAACTGGCCCAGGAGGAGGCCTGGGTGCGCCAGGGAATCAAGGCCCGCCGGACCCGCAACGAGGGGCGCGTACGCGCGCTGCAGGCGCTGCGCGAGGAGCGGCGGCAACAGAGGGATCGGACCGGGCAGGTCAGGCTGCAGATCTCCGGGGCCGAGCAGTCCGGTCGCTTCGTGGTTGCGGCCAAGGGGGTGTCGTTCGCGTACGACGAGCGATGGAGCATTCGGGACCTTACCACCACAATCATGCGAGGCGACAAGGTGGGGATCATCGGTCCCAACGGCTCAGGCAAGACCACGCTGCTGCGACTGCTTGTCGGTGATCTAACGCCGCAAGGCGGCGCAATCCGGTTCGGCGGCGGCCTGGAAGTGCTCTACTTCGATCAGCTTCGTGAACAGCTCGACCTCGACAAGACGGTATGGGAGAACGTGGGCGAGGGAAGCGACACGGTGACCGTCAACGGCGAGCCCCGCCACATCATGGGCTACCTTCAGGATTTCCTCTTCACCCCGGAGCGGGCGCATACACCGGTGCACATTCTCTCCGGCGGGGAGCGCAACCGGCTCCTGCTGGCCAAGCTCTTCGCCCGGCCGTGCAACGTGTTGGTGATGGATGAACCGACCAACGATCTGGATGCGGAAACTCTCGATCTCCTGGAGGATCTTCTCATGGAGTATGCGGGAACGCTTCTTCTGGTGAGTCACGACCGCGATTTCTTGAACAACGCCGTGACCAGCACGCTTTCCGTGGCCGCCGACGGTTCGGTGCGGGAGTTCGCGGGAGGGTACGACGACTGGCTTCGGGTCGCGCAAGCCGAGGCGCAGGTTGCCGCGCAGGCTGTGGCGGAGGCGCGGGGCACCCCGGCGCGGGAGAAGAAGCCGACCGAGAAGGCGAGACGCCAAACTGACAAACCTCGCAAGCTCACGTTCAAGGAAGAGCGGGAGCTGGAAGCGCTCCCGTCGCGGATCGAGGCCTTGGAGAAGGAGAGGGAAGAACTGCATGCCGCTCTTTCCGCTCCGGAGATCTATCGGAGCGGGGGGGCGACGGTGGCGGGGCTGCGTGCCCGGCTCGAAGAGCTGGAACGGGAGCTGGAGGCGGCGTTCATCCGGTGGGATGAGTTGGAGTCAGTGCGGGGGTAGGTTCCGGGCCGCGCGCGGCAGCGGCCGAGGGTGAGGTGAGGTGGCATACATCGGCGGAGTTGTACGGGGGGAAGTCGCCGCCCTGACGGCGCGCCGGCGCCTCAAGCCTGCATCACGGCGAGCACCTCCGCGACATCGATCCGCCGACGAAAGCGCACCAACTCCGCCCCTCGCGGCAGCTCCTCTTCGCTGCAAGCCCGATCCGCGTCCACGCAGAGGATGATGCGTCGCAGCCCGGCTTGCCGCAGTCCGGCCAGCTTCTTCTCCAGGTACTGCGGAGTCCAGAACCCCACGATTTCCAGCCACCATTGTCGCTCTGGGTCATGACGGTGCCGAAGGAGAAAGTCCGGAAAGATCAGATGGCGGCCGGCTTCCACCGGCTCCGGTTCGCGCAGGATATCCCAGTCCGGTGCGAGGCGCTGAAAGTCTTTGTGAAACCGCTCCTCCAGGCGGCTGTCGAAGTGACGGGGTTCTAAGCCGGGAAAATCGACCTCTCCGGCCCGCAATTCGTAGATCAACAATTGCCCGTCGATCAGGCACTTTGCGTGAAGATGATACCGTCCGCACTCTGGCAGATACCGGGCCAGGCCCGCGAGAGCACGGCCGTAAAGAGTGCTGTGACGGATGACGGCCAGCGGACCCGACAGGCTCAGGACGGCGGGCTCGAAGGGTGCGCTCTTGTGTACCGCACAAATGAGGCCCCGCAGGCGGGCCGCGCGGATCAGGGTGCGGCTTTGGCTGTCGACGGAGAGCGTCAAGCGGACCGTGCGCCGAAGCAGGAACTGGACCACCTCGAGATTGGCCAAGGGAATGAGGGAGGTGGGGGTGAGAGCACCCGGCAGTAGACCGACGGAGCGCTCCTCGGGCAAGTCCGCGAAGAGAAACGCCATGGCGACGTCCGGTGTCATGCCGAGACTTCCGGCAGCGGTTTCGAGACCGACGTGCCTTGGTCCCGCGTGCGCGGCCCGGGCCAGGAAGACCGTCTCCCGAATCCGGCGCGGTGGAACGAAAGTGCGCGTGCGGTCTCGACCCAGGCGGTCGAGGTAGGCGATGACGAGTCGCCGCTTGGTCGGAGGGCAGGGAACCGGCAACGGTTCGGACCAACGCCGCCTTAGTTCCCGGCGTGGACGGTCCACGAATCGGGCGTATTCATCGAGGACGCAGCGCAACCACGGCCGGTCCGTGTCTTGAAAGTACTCCGCCACGACGAGGTCGTCGCAGATGCGATAGGGACCTGTCATGGGATAGGGGCACCGCGCACTTCCGGGGACAGCCGTCCCGTTCGGCGCGTCAGAATCCCTCGCCGCCGCACCGCCTGCTCGACCTCCGAGGTTCCCCGCGTGACCAGCTCATAGATCACCGCTCGCTTTCCCGGGGACGGTCGCAGGAGGCGGCCGATCCTCTGCACATGTTCCCGCTCGCTGCCGCTGCCCCCGACGACCACGGCGACATCGGCATCCGGCACGTCGAGCCCTTCGTTGAGCACCTGGGAGGAGACCAGCGCCCGCAACTTCCCGGCGGCAAAGAGGTCGAGAGCTGAACGCCTCTCCGAACGGCCGATGTCGCAGGTGATCGGCATGATCAGTTCACGACGTGCGATGGTGTAAGCGGCCTCGTTGCTTGCGGTGAAGACTAAGACCTTGTTCGCGCGATGTCGTTCCAATAGGAGGTGAACCATATCCGCTTTGTGTGTGTGAAAGCTGACGAGTCGCCGGGCTCGGCGCCAGGCTGCGACGGCTTGGCGCCCCGCCTCGCAACGACCGGCTTCGCGGCAGAGATCCTCCCAGCCCGCTCCCGGCGATCGCCCGAAGAACGCCCGGAAGAACGGGCGGAAGCCCGCTACCTCGCGGCGGTACACGACCTGCTCGTTGCGTGTCAGGGGAGTGGTGAGTGTGACCAGGTCGAACGGGGCGAGAAACAGACCCGCCAGGTCCCCCACGGCCAACTCGTACAAAACAGGTCCGACGAGATGCTCAAGTCGTCGGAGCCGATCGGGATGGTCGGGGAGAGTCGCGGTCAGGCCGAGTCGGTATGGGGCCACGGAGAGTTCGAGTGCTTCGTCCTGAGGTCCGAGACCGAAGTGGTGCGCTTCGGCGATGACCAACAGATCGAACTGGTTTCCCAGGCGGTCCATGTGACGGTAGGCGCTTTCGAAGGTGATGACGGTCACGGCGGCGACCTCGCGTGCGCCGTCTCCCCAGATTCCGACCTGTCCCCGGTAGACACGGGCGATCTCGGCTTGCCATTGGGTGAGAAGCACGCGAGTCGGGACGAGACACAGGCAACGCAGCGCGCGGCGGGGGGATCCGGTCTTCGCCCCTTTTTCGACCGCCGACTCAGCCGCCGACTCTGCTCCGGTCTCTGCCCTCGACGCTGTTCCCGCCGCCATCGCGGCTAGAGCCAGCCGGGTCTTGCCGCTGCCGGTGGGAAGGACGATCAGGCCGCGTCGATCAGCCAGATCCCAGGCTGCAAGGGCCGCGGCTTGGTAAGGCCGAAGTTCGATGTTTTCCCATGAATCCCCGGCCGCCGTCGCCGGGCCGACAGGGAACCGCTCTGGGGATACCGGCCAAGATGATGTAGGCCGAGAAGAGGCAGGCCCCGAAGACGCAGCCCAGGAAGATACCGGCCGAAAAGGCCACGCCGGCACTTGCCTGATGAGATCCTCGAACGGAATCCGGCGCGCCGTCAGCTCGCCGATTAGCTGCCGGTATCGATACCCCGGTGCGCGGAACAGACCCACCCGGTTATCCCACACGACGCCGGGAAACCGGCGAGGATCGAATTCTTCGGGTGGGTCTTCGAGAATAACCGTGCCGAGGTCGAATAGCAGACGCATGCCGCGGGAACCTGCAGGAACGATGCCGGATCTGGGGCCAACTAGCCCTGATCCCGAGAATCCCAATGGTTCCGTGGAAGGCGACGTCTCGCCGGATTTCGTGCTGGCGGCGGAAACCGCACCTGACATTGAGACAACGAGCCGTGGTCCGCGAAGACCTCGTAGTCCACCACCAGGTTGGCAATGCACCACTCGGCGAACACGATTCGGCGCTACATGGTCCGGCGTACCGATGGCCCCCGCACAACGAGTCTACCCTCGAAATCAGGCGACCCACCGGGCGGTCGGAAACCATCGTCCCAGAGAAACCTGGGTGGAACTCATCGTCGATGCAATAGTCGCGGAGTACGGGGGAGACGGACGTGATCCGATCTTTTCCGGCCGTTGACTTCCGCGGCGCAGGAAGTACCATCGGACTGATTTCGCTGACCGCAACACCTGGAACGGCAAGCTCGCCAACTGGGAGAACGTCCGCTGGACAGGCGTCCTGGAGAAACGTGACGGCGTCTGGATGATCATGCAGATGCACTTTTCTTACTCGGAAGAGGACCTGCTGCAACGGATGCGGTCCGACCAGTCGCCACCGGCAGCGGAGTAGCCGTCCTCATGATGGACCAAGCCGGACCTAAGCCCACGCGGCTCCTCCACCACGAAGACACCGGACTGCTCGCATTCGAGGCGACAGTCACCGCGGTGCGGCCTCTGGAGCACGGTTGCGAGATTGCACTCGATCGAACCGCCTTCTACACCGAGTCGGGTGGGCAGCCAGCGGATCACGGTGTGCTGGCGGGCCGGCCGGTCCTCGGCCTTCGGCACGAAGGCTGTGTGGTCTGGCACGCGGTGACGGAGGGTGGGCTCGTCCCGGGGGACGTGGTGACAGGGTTCATCGACGCCGCGCGGCGGCGCGATCATATGCAGCAGCACACCGGGCAACACATCCTCTCGCAGGCGTTCGTGCGCGAGGGAGCGCGGAACACACGTGGCTTCCACCTCGGGGCGGAGGAATCGACCATAGACCTCGACGGCGACAAACCACCGAGCGATCTATGTGAGTCGGTCGCGACGGCGGCCAACGATTGTGTACTCTCCGACCGGCTGATTCGCATCCATGAGGTACCGCGGGAGGAACTGGATCGATACCCCCTTCGGCGCGATCCGGGCGCGGAGCACGAGATTCTTCGACTCATCGAGATTGAGGGGTGGGACTGGTCGGCCTGCGGCGGCACCCATGCGCAACGTACCGGAGAAGTGGGGGCGATCCATCTTCTCGGGGTGGAAAAGGTCCGCGGCCTCTGGCGGGTGCGTTTCCTCGCGGGTGGGCGCACCCTGCGCTACCTCTCCCGCGCCCACCGCGTGCTCGACGACACGGCGCGAGCGCACTCGCTGCGGTGGGACGGCCTGGCGGAGGCTGCGCGCGCGTGGACTGCCGAGATTGCGGAGCTCACGCGCGAGGTGCGCCGCCTGCGCGCCGAACGCGGGGAGAAAGAGGCCGAGCGGCTATTCCTCGCCACGAAGCCGGGATCCGGCGGTGTGCGGCTGCTCGGCATCTGGCTGGAGGATTTCTCCGATGGGGGGCGCGGCCCCCTTCGAGGGGACGCCGGGCCGGACGAATTGCGGGCACTGGCTTCGCGTTTCGTGGCGTCGGGAACAGCGGTCGTCCTGGCGGGCTGCTCGGAGGGGGAGCGTGAGGTCTGGGTGGCGGCGCGGAGCGCGGCGTGGACCGAGGCCGCCGGCCCACCCCCGCACGCGGGGGAATGGCTCCGGGAATGGCTCGCGACGCGCGGCGGCAAGGGGGGCGGCACCGAGACGTTTGCTCAAGGCGGCGCACCCCGCGCGATGCCGACACGATCGGGGTCGGCGTCTCCGGGTCCGGCGCCTCCAGGATCGGCGTCTCGGGATTCATCGACTCCGGGTCTAGCGGCTCCGCGTTCCGACGGTCCGGGTGAAGATGCCGGGATCTTTCTTCAGAAGCGGATGTCGAAGGGGCTTGGCGCCGCGGACTGATTCCCCCACTCGATTTCGACACCGGTGACGCGGGCCAGGCTCGGGCCGTGGTGGAGAAAATCGAGGAGTCGTGCCAGGTCTTCTCGCGGACCGCGCGCGACCACCTCAACACTCCCGTCGTCGAGGTTGCGGGCGTATCCCGCGAGGTCGAGAAGCCGGGCTTCATCCACGGTGCTGGACCGGAAGCAGACTCCCTGCACCCGGCCGCGCACCAAGGCTCGGAACTGCTCGTGGTCGGCCATCCGACGGTCCTCCCCGTGGCTTTGGCGACGATCGTATCACGGCTGGCGGAACATGCAGCGTAACCACGCAGATAGCCGGCCCGTCCTTCCGGAGTTCACCTGTCCGAACCCCAGTAGGGGAAGTCACTTCCACCTCTACGGAGAATCATTCCACGACTGGCGGCAGGCTTTGTGCTAGAATGAAACACAACCTTTGGGGGAATTTATGCACATGCGCCGTTGGTCTTTCATCCTTGCGTCCGCAGCGTTTTCGGTCACCATCGCCCTTGCGATCCTTCATTTCGCCGTCGGTACTACCGCGCCATCCGCGCCGTTCACGCAGGAGATCGCCCGTCTGGAGCGCTTGCGGGCCCACGCGCGCTCCGGTTCCGCTGAGGCGTTCAAATTCCAACGCAAGATTGACCGGATTCGGGCCTATGTCGCGGGGAAGCCGCAGCTCGACAACCCGGGCGAGTTTGCCCGCATCCTGGCGGAGATGAGGATTCCGGACGATCGGACTGTCTCTGAATACGTGCCTGGCTACCAGAATCGGGAGCTGCAGCAGGCGCTGCGGGCCCGGGGGAAGTCGACGACGGATACGGCGTTGCCCTGGGTCAGTCGCGGTCCGGGCAACGTGGCGGGCCGGGCCCGCGGGATCGTGGTGGATCCCGACGATGCCACCAACCAAACCTGGTTCATCGCCACCGTCGGCGGCGGCGTCTGGAAGACCACCGACGGCGGTGCGACCTGGACCTGGCTCACGCCCGGTTTCCCGGTGTTGTCTACCAGTACTATCGCCATGGCGTCTTCGAATCACGATGTCCTTTACGTCGGCACCGGGGAGAGCTTCTACAACGTTGACGCCATCAATGGTAACGGCATCCTGAAATCGACCGACCGCGGGGTAACCTGGACGCATCTGGCTTCCACCGTGGACAATGCGGCCTTCAATAACGTGGCGCGGATCATCGTGGATCCATCGAATCCCAATCTGGTTCTCGCCGCCGCGACCAACGGGCGGTACAAGGAGTTCCTGGGTCCGCGCTCGAGCATCTACAAGTCGATCGACGGCGGCATCACCTGGACCGAGAAGTACGCAAGCACCACCATCGGCGCCAACGGTTATGTCAAGAAGGTGCTGCAACTGGTCGCGGACCCCACGGACTTCAACATTCTGTACGCCACGGTGGACGAGGCCGGGGTTCTGAAGTCCACCAACCGCGGCGAGACGTGGACCTTGATCAACACCGGCATCACCAATCTCAGCGGTCGCTTTGAGCTCGCCATCTCACCGGTCGACCACAACCGGCTGTATGCCTCCGCCGAAGGGGCCAGTCACTCGGAACTTTGGGTCACCACCAACGGCGGGACCGGTTGGTTGCACACTGTCGGTTCCACCGGGGAACCGAACTGGCTCGGTGCCCAGGGTTGGTACGACAACACGATCGTTTGTCACCCGACGAATGTGAACATCGTGTATGTCGGGGGCGTCTACCTGGCGCGCCTAACGATGACCAGTACCACGTCGCGCACGTACGCTTGGCTGAACGGCCCGCACGTGGATCATCACGGTCTGGCCATCATCAATGCGCCGGGTGGCTGGCGAATTCTGGACACCAACGACGGCGGCGTCGCAGTGTCGACCAGCACCGACACCGGCTTCAACCAGGTCATCGACGGCATGGTGACCACCCAATTTTACGGCATCGACAAGCGTCCGGGGGCCAGCGCCTACGTCGGCGGCATGCAGGACAACAGCACCTGGCTGTCGCCGATCGACCCCGCCTCGACGACTCCGTGGACCTTCTGCATCGGCGGAGATGGTTACGAGACATCGTGGAACTTCGACGATCCGACGAAACTGATCGGCGGGTACCAGTACAACGGCCTGCAGCGCTCGACGGATGGCGGCGCCACCTGGTCCTCGGCCATTACGAGTGTCAGCCCGGCCGGCACGATCGACAATGGTTCCGGCAATGCGCCGTTTATCACCAAGATCGCCAAGAGCCAGATCAATCCCGAACGCCTCTGCGCCGCGGGAGTGCAGGGGGTATGGCGATCGAACGATTTCGGTGCCACCTGGTCCCTGGCCGCCATTCCTTCCGCGACATGGGGGGCGATCAGCTCGTTCCATTGCGTCAAGATATCGCGGGCCGATCCCAACGTAGTCTGGGGTGGTGCGCGGATGGGCGGGACCGGCATGATTCACCGCTCGGCGGACGGTGGCGCGACCTTCTCGACGGTGCCGAACTACACGACGGTGACCATGGGAGGCATCTCGGGTTTGGCCACGCACCCGACCGATGCCAACACCGCCTATGTGCTGTTCGGCTTTGCCGGGCGCCCGAAGATCCTCCGCACGACGGACGCCGGCGCCAACTGGCAGGACATCACCGGCTTTACGGGCGGTTCGCCGAGCACGAGCGGCTTTCCGGACATAGCCGTCTACGACCTATTGGTATTTTCCAACAACACGAACCGGCTCTGGGCTGCCACGGAAGTCGGGATCGTCGAATCGCTGGACGGCGGCGCCACCTGGGCCATCGCCGATAATGGCTTGCCGCACGTGGCCATCTGGTTTTTGGCCGAAGTGGAGGACGAGATCGTGGTCGCTACGCACGGGCGGGGCGTCTGGAGCGTGACGATGCCGGACCTGGTCGCGGGAAAGACATTCAAGCCTCTGATCGAACAGCTCTACCAGGCACCAAGCGGCTTTCTGAAGGCGGACTTCAACCTCCGTTCGGAATACGATTCCACCCGGGTGCTGGTTGACGGCGTCGTCTTCACCACGTTCCCGGCCAACGCGGCGCGGCAGGGGCAGACCGTCGAGATCCCGGTTGCCACCGCCGGTACGAAGCAGGTTGTGCTGCATGCCTTCAAGGGGGGCGCGGTCTATCCGTCAGTAACCAAGTCTCTGGATGTGTTTGCATCCCGGACGCCGGTGTATGTTTACCAGAACGATTTCGAGACATCTACCGACGATTTCTACGGCTCGCTATTCCGGATCGGGTCCGAGACAGGGTTCACGGGGAGCGCGATCCATTCCTTGCACCCGTACGGCGATAGCTCAAGTCCCACCTACATGCTGACGGTGCCGATCCGCGTTGCCTCCCTGAATGCCGACCTGGCATTTGACGAGTTGGCTCTGGTGGAGCCGGGGGAGGCGGGAAGCGTGTTCGGCGATGCAAACTTCTATGACTACGTGGTCGTGGAAGGGAGCCGGGACGGCGCTGCGTGGATTCCGTTGGCACCGGGGTATGATTGTCGGGCGTATCCTGAATGGGAGACTGCCTACAACGCGAACTCCCCGAGTCCGTCGTTACTGCGGAGGCGGTCCATCAATCTGCTCGGTACTTTCGCCGCGGACGAGACCGTGCTGATCCGCTTCCGGTTGTACGCTGACGGGGCGGCGAATGGCTGGGGGTGGATGATCGACAATCTGGAGATCCAGCCCGCCGCCATATCGAGCGCCCCGGAGCGGGCGCTGCCGGCAGCGTTGGCGCTGGACCAGAACATGCCGAATCCGGTCCGTTCCCAAACGGTCATTGGGTACGCCCTGCCCCGGAGCGGCCCGGTGACCCTGAGCATCTTCGATGTAAGCGGCCGGCTGACGCGGACGCTGGTGTCAGGCGTGCAGGATGCCGGGACCCATGCCGTGGTGTGGGACGGCCGGGATCAGCGGGGCGTCCAGGCCGCCAACGGAACCTACTTCTATCACCTCGCGGCGACGGACCGAGTGTTGCAGCGAAAGATGATGCTGGTGAGATAAGAGGTAGCCGAACGCCTCGGCGACCGCTAGGCTGTGCGGGTCATGACGATGCTCGACCAATGCCTCGCGCTCCTCCGGTGGAAGCGCCTCATCTTTGCCAATACCCTTCTTGTGGCCGCGGCATCCGTGGTCGTGGCGCTTCTGCTGCCCAAGTGGTATTGCTCGACAGCGTCGGTTTTCCCGCCTGACGAAGATTTACTTCTTCCTGGGGCATCGACCGGGCTGGCATCTCTCGTTGCCGTGGGGATCGGTCGCTCCAACCTCCCGGTATTGGCCAGCCCGTCCGACATCCTCGCGGTGGTGCTGGAGAGCAGGGGGGTGTGCGAGGAGGTGATCCGCCGCCACGACCTCCTGCGCGTCTACAAGGCCCCGGACATGGACCACGCCCTGAAGGTCCTCGGGAAGCACCTACAGGTCAGCGTTGGGGGTGAGGGGGTGGTTCGGGTCAAGGTGTTCGACCGAGAGCCGGCCCGGGCCGCTGCCATCGCCAACACCTTTATCGAGCTATTAGACCGCGTGAACCGAGAGAAGCGGCACACATCGGCCCGGACCGCGCGCATTTTCCTGGAGCAACGGCTGGCACAAAATCGCTCCGACATGTCAGCCGCCGAGGACACGCTGCGTGCCCTGCAAGAACGGACCGGTGTCCTGGTGCCGGAGGAACAGTTGAAGGCGATCATCACCGCCGCGTCCGAACTGCAGGCTAAGCTCGTGTTGCGCGAGACCGATCTGGCGGTGCTGTGCGCCCAGGTCGGACCGGAGAACCCCGAACTGCGCGCCACCGAACGAGAGGTGGAGGCGCTGCGCCGCCGCATCCGCGAGGTGGAGGTCCGGCCGGGCGCCGCCCCCGGGCCGCTTGCCCTGCCTCTCGACCGCTATCCAGCGCTCACGGTGGCCTATCTGCGCGCCTCTCGCGAGGTGAAGGTACAAGAGATGCTTTACGCGATGCTCACAGAGCAGTACGAGCGGTATCGGATCCAGGAAGACCGCGAGACACCGACCGTACAAGTGCTCGACACGGCGGTGCCGGCCACGATGAAGGTCAGGCCGATCCGGTGGCTAATCTGCCTCACGGCGACCGGCCTGGCATTCCTCGGCAGCCTCCTGCTCGCCTCGGGCTTTGAGGCCGTTGCGCGGATTCGACGCGAGGATCCGGAGCGGTTCGCCGGTCTGCGCCGCTTGGCCGCGGAGTTCGGTTTGGCCCGAGCCCTGGAACGGCTCTGAGCGATGACCGCGCTCCCGGACGCGTCCTGTGCGGACCCGGGGCGTGCGCTGCCGGCGCGCCTCTTCTGGATCCCGATCCTCGTTCTTGACGCCCTGCTGCTGGCTCTGTTGCCCCGGGCCGCCGGGGCAGCGCTGACATCGGTCGCGTTGGTCGCGCTCGTTTGGATGGTGCGGCGCTCACCTGTTTCCCTCGCCGTGGCTGCCGCTGGGATGCCCCTCCTCTATCCCGTCGGCGAAGCCTCGGGCGATGACCGGACCACCTTCGTTGCACTGATCCTCTTCGTGCTGCTGCCCGGGATGGCTCTGGCTTGGGGGCGACTGTGGGGCTCGCGCGGCGGTCCCTCGCTGCGTCCGGTGTTGCAAGACTCGGCCTCCTGGCTGGCCGCGGCACTGGGCGCGTGGCTGATGTGCGGGCTCGCCTGGACGCCGGGGCCTTGGTATGGCGCGTTCAAGACGCAGATGTACTTCGGAGTGAACCTGCTTCTCTATGCGGGGGCCGCGTTCTACCTCGGCCGGGAGCAATGGGAGGACGGGCCGCTCGGTCGGGAGTCCGGTTCCGTATCGATTCCGGCGGCCGCACCGCAGTTCCTGCGGGCGCTCTTCTGGCTTCAGGTGGCCATCGCGCTCACGGCCCTGTGGAATTGGTTCACGCGGTTCTACATGTTCCGCGATGATCGCCTGCGCACCCTCGGGATGAATCCGATCTGGAGCGCGCGGCACGCCGGGCTCGGCATCGTGGTGCTCCTCGGGTTGCAGGCCATGGGCAGGCTGCGGTTCGCGGTGTTGGTCCCCGCGCTGGTGCTGTTCGGTTGGGTTCTCCTGCGCACCGGATCACGCGGCCCCTTGCTTGCGGTGGCTGTGATCCTGGGGTATTGGGCGCTCACGGCGCCGCGCGCCCGGCGCAGTCTAGGTCTCACGCGCGCGCTATGGATCGGGGCCGGGATGGCGGTTTTCGGCGCTGTTATGATGGCACAGCGCATCGCCGGGCTCTTCGCAGCCGGTCGGCGGGTATCCAATTTCGTGCGCACGCGCCTGATCGAGGTCTCGGTCCATGCGTTGTCGGGAGTGACCCTGCAAGGCCTCGGCACCGGCGGCTTCCCGAGTCTGTTCCACCTTCCTGATGATCGCCAGTACCCGCACAACATCTTCCTGGAGGTGTTGCTGGAGAACGGACTCATCGGCCTGCTGCTGTTCCTCGGGTTTCTGACCGCCGTCTTCGTGCGCTGGCGAGGCTGGAAACGGCACTTGCGCGCGCGGCCGGAGTCACTCGCTGCGTCGGAGGACACGGCGCTGCACCGCACGGTCGGCGCTGTCTTGCTCTTCGCCCTGATCAATGCACAGTTCAGCGGGGACATCTGGGTGAACGAGTGGGTGTGGGTGGCGGCGGGGATTGTTGTGGCCTGGGCGCCCCGGGACGCACGGTGAGGATTCTCTACGCAGCACCGGTGGATCTATCCCGTGCCGGCGGGCAGGCGGTGCACGTGCGGCGGATCTGTGCGGCGTTCGAGGGCCGTGGGCACGAGGTGCGGCTTCTTGTGCATCGACCCAAGCGGGAGTGTACCTGGGCCGGGCCAAACGGAGGCCTCGTCCTCCCAGGGGGATCGGATGCGTTCCTCCTGCCACGGTTGCGGCACTTCGCCTCGGAGTGGGCGCTGGCCGGGGCGCTGCGCCGGGAATTGCGGAGCTTTCGGCCCGATCTGCTGCTGGTGCGCCAGGAGGCGCTGTCCGTCGCGCCATGGCTTGCCGGAATGACGTCTCGGCGGCGGCCCGTGCCGCTGGTGGTGGAGTCGAACTCGTCGCTGCCGGCAGTGGCGCTTTCCGCGCTTTCATCACCGGCGCGGGTGGCCTGGCTTGCGTCGTGGGAGGGCCGACTGCTGCGCGCCGCCGACGCCGTGGGGGCGGTGACCGCCGCGCTGGCCGCCAGCCACGCCCGCGAGTACGGCGTCGCAGAGGACCGGTTGTTCTGTGTCCCGAACGGGGCGTGGATCCCGCCGTCGCTGGGATCGTCGTCGTCGGACCTGCGGCGAGTGCATGGCGTCGGCGAGGCCGAGTTCCTAGTCACCTTCGCGGGAAATCTGAACGCGGTGCAGGGGGTCGATCTGCTTCTCACCGTTCTGACCCTGGCGTATCCGGGCTCGATCCGGGGCTGGATCATCGGTGATGCGCCTGAGCGCGCGGCCCTAGAGGAACACGCGAGGAGCCTGGGTGCGCAGGTCGAGTTCCTGGGCGCCTTGTCCGAGGAAGAGACGGCCCGCCACCTGCAGGCGTCGCAGGTGGTGGTCGCCCCGTATCGTGCGGACGACTATGCCCGCATCGTCGGGGGGCCCAGCTCGTTGAAGGTCCTCACGGCGCTGGCCTGCGACCGCCCGCTCCTTTTGACGGACGCGCCGGGGCTGGAGTCGTTGCGGGAGGTTGCGTCGGTCACCCTCGTCGCGGCGGGAGACACCGGGGCCTGGGCCGACGCGATCCGGGCGCACATGGGGGAGTGGCGGCGTGCGGGGCAACCGCTCTGCGACTGGCCCTGGCTCGAGGGACAGGGCCCCGGACGGCGGTTCATCGAGGCCGGGCACACGTGGGACCACACGGCGGCGGCATGGGAAGCGGCGTTTGCCCGAGCTACCTTCGGGTCAGAGCGACGATCGAGATGAGGAGCGCCGTGGCGGTGCTCAGCGGAGAGAGCCAGGTCGTTGTCTTGTAGGACCGCTGCTCCGGCACCCGCAACGTGGAACCGGGCAGCACCGGACCGGCGTGCTTGACCGGCCGCCGGGTTCCATCCGGACTCTCGATCGTCCAGCCGGACGTGCGCCCGATTTCGGTCGGCCCGCCGGCGAGGGAGACATAGTCGTGCGCGCCTAACCCCGGCAGGTAAGGGAACCGTCCCGGCGAGCGGACCGACCCGGTGACGAAGACCCAGCGCATGGCGTACTCGACCTCCAGGGTATCGTCAGGGCGCAGAAGCAGTGAACGCCCATCCGGGGAGGACAGGTCGAGCAAACGCGACGGCTCATTTCCCCGTTGCAGGGTGCCGCGGCCGGTGGCGCGGTCAGAGAGTCCGCCCACTTGATCGAGGAGCAATCCGACGGTGTCTCCGATGCGCATTTCGATGAGCAGATCCGGTTCTTCCTCGGGCCGGTCGCCGACGCGGACCGCCGCGACGACCGGAGTTTGCAGCGCTCCGCGAGAGAAGACCGGGCCGCGGACGCGCACCGCGGCCCCTTGCGCGGGAACCTCGACGCGCATGCCGCGCTCTAAGAACGGGTTTGAGTCGATCTCTCCGTGCAGGGACCAGGGGAGCATGTCGATCTCGCGTGGCGCTCCGCGGCCGCTAGGGTCATCGGATAGGCGCACCACGATCCGCCGGACGCTCCCTCCGGGCCGGACACCTCCCGCCATCTCCAGCAGCGAAGAGAGACGGTCCGCGCCGGTGACCTCGTAGATGCCCGGTTTAGCCACCATCCCGGTGACCATGATGCGAATCCTCGCCTGCCGCGTCAGCCGCAGGGTGAGTCTGGCCTGGCCGTAGAGCGGGCGCATGATCGCGACGACGGTCTCTTCCGCTGCGCGGAGCGAGAGTCCGCCCACGCGGAGCGGTCCTTTGCCCGGCAGCACTACGTCGCCCTCGGGTCCCACGGTGAGCAAGAAGGTGCGTGGGATTTCGCCCCAGATGCCGAGCTGCAGCTCGTCCCCGGAAAAGAGCCGGTAGGTGTCCGGGTTGACGAGAGTCTCCAACGGCGTGGACGGGACCGAGGCGGTAGACTCACCTAGTGGGGTCTGGTCCTTTCCGTGTGGCGGCTGTTGGGGTTCGAGGAGCGATTCGGAGGGCGATTGGGCGTACACGATACCCGCAAGCAAGAGAGCGGCAAGAGCGGCGAGCGCGGGAGCAAGGCGGGTGCCGGCGGTTCGGGCAGCCACGCCAGTCGTGCGGGCCGCGGTCTTCTCCGCAAGGCTGGGTGTGCGCGCAGCCTCTCTTTGCATCGGGTCCTCCTCCGGTAAGGGTTCCCCGCCTGAAAGGGTGCGGGGAAACAACTCGGTGAGGATACGGGACGCCGGGCCGGCGGTCAAAAGGCCGGTGATCAAGTTGAGATTCGGAGAGAGCGCGAAGCCCGAAGCCCGAATCTCAGGCGGTCAAGAAAGGGCCGCGCGGGGTCTCCTGGGGGGGGG